>NZ_AZDO01000007.1 GCF_001435505.1 Companilactobacillus futsaii JCM 17355
AATATATTTTATAATTTTAATTTCATTGAAATGTCAACTTGACAAGGCAGAGTGCAGTCTGACCGTCATTTCCTCGTTTACATATTATAACGTTTTGTTTACTAGAACAACTTGAAGTTTATTTTTTTAGCTCATTAACAGCTGTTTCACCAGCAATTCGACCAGAGTTCCAAGCAAAGGCACAACTGATACCTTCTAGAGTTGGATAAGAAGTATCATACATACCACTAGCATTATTTCCGGTAACGAATAAATTAGGTAAAACTTGTCCATCAGTCTTTAAAGCGTGTAGTTTATCATCGACTGAGATTCCGCCAATAGTCCCCAAAGTAGTTGATTGAGCTTTGATGGCATAGAATGGAGCTTTCGAAACATTAAATTTCAAAAATTCAGAATCTTTACCAAAATAACTATCATCTTTTTTTGATACGACATGATTGTATTGTTCAAAACTCTTTTCAAGAATAGTAGGGTCAAGATTTAATTTTTTAGCTAGATCTTCAATGCTTTCGCCACAAACGGCAGCATCTTGATCAATAGCTTCTTGGAGGTCGGAATAAATATTTTTAAAAGGACCAACGGCATGAGTCATCGGATCGTGCGAAAGGGTTTTGAAAGTTCGTTCAAAAGAATCAGTCCAATTTAATTGGTTATTTTTCAAATAGTCGATTGTTGGTTGATCGAGTACGAAATAATAGTATCCGCCGTTAGTGTAAGTGGTATTGCCCCACAAGGCGAAATCGTAGACAATATCTTCATTAACGAATCTTTCGCCACGACGATTCAACCATAAGAAAGGTAAATTAGTTAAAGAGAAGATGGTGTTGTTATGCCATTTAGGGTCAGTTTTAGAAACGACTGATGCAGCGTGATTTTCAAAAACACCTAGTCCACTGTTGTCAGCACCTAATTCCGTCAGCATCTTAATCCCATCGCCGGTAGCTTTACGTTCACCCATACTGTAGAGATCTTTACTGTTGATAGTTAAATATTTATCGACCATTTCTTGGTTTCCAACATAACCACCATCGGAGAAAATCACTTTAGAACAAGTTATTTGTTTGCTGTCGCCATCTTGATTGATAATTAATTTTATTAAACTATCATTTGAATAATTAATCGATTCGACAACAGTTTTAGTCAGTAATTGTCCGCCATTATTAGTGAAATTATTCATTAATTTTTGAAAACCATCAAACTTATCAATATATTGATGATAAACACGAGGATGTCCTTGATGAACTTCTTGAGTATTATTCACTAATTCTGTTTGTAGACCATTTTTTGCTAACCAGTCGATTGTATCAGCTGATTTGTCGATGATAGCTTTTGTCAAACGGGTATTAGAACGATAGTGAGTATAATTAAGCATTTCTTTATAAGCATCACTAGAAGAGTAGTCGATTCCATTCTGCTTTTGCAATTTGCTACCAGCAGCGAATAATCCTTGAGCGCCAAACATACCGGCACCGCCGAATTTGTCACCTTTTTCTAGTAAAACAACCTTTCCACCATTTTCTACTGCGGCAAGGGCAGCTCCGATTCCTGAAGCCCCAGCGCCAACAACGACAATATCAGTTTGTAATTCATTCATTTTTCTACCTCGCAAAATCTTTATGCATCGACTGAGTGACGTGCACCAATTTGATATTCATCAGAACTTTCAAACATGCTTTGGACAGTACGTGGTTGCTGACCAGTTAATTTAAAGAAGTCTTTAGAGAAAGTACCCATTTTACCTTCACGAATAGCTTTACCAAAAGTTACCATACCATCAGATGAGAAAGGAGCAGAGCTGTCTTTCTTGAATTTGCCATCGGTAGTACGGGGAACGCCCATTTTATCAAAGACTTCGTAATCTTGTTCATCAGTGATTTCTTGGTATTTAACATCGTTACCAGTAACCTTGTTTCCGATATTTACTAAGTCAGAAATTGTCATTAATTCTGGCCCGTTGATATTTAAAATTGAATGTTCTAAGTCTGAAGCCATAGCGTAAGCAGCAGCGATAGCACAGTCTTGACGAGAAATGTAAGCCATCTTACCATCACCTTGGTTATTAGCTAAGACGCCAGTTTTTGCCATTGTGAAGTAGTTAGTGATCATTGCTTCGGCATATTGGGAATTACGTAGGAAAATATAATCTAGTTCAGTGTTCTCAACGTAAGATTCTGTCCAAGCATGGTCTAATTTTTCAATACTTGGGTTAGTTGGATCAGTTGAATTAACTAAAGAAGTATAGACTATTTGTTGAACGCCACTAGCAACACAAGCATCGATAACGTTCTTATGAGCTTGACGGCGTTTTTCACCAACGAAAGGCATGGAAATGAGTAATACTTTTTTAGCTCCTTGGAAGGCTTTGGCTAAACCATCAGGATCATTAAAGTCAGTGACACGTGTTTCATAGCCTTGGTTACGATATTTTGCGATTCCTTTTTCTGTAGGAGCGGTGAAAATCAATTGAGATTTGTCGAGTAATTTAATAGCTGTTTCTGCGGCTATACCACCGAAATTACCATCTACACCAGTAAAAATATATTTGTCCATAGTTCAATACCACCTTTGATTAATTATTAAGTCTATTTTATGTGAATAAATTAACAATAGCTAATATGGAATTGAAGTATGGTATAAGCAAATACTTCTAACTATGGAATAACTTAATAATTTTTTGTAAATGAGGATTAGTATTATCTTTTCGCCAAGCCAAACAGATTTTATACGTATGTTTGGTATTTTTTATTTGGATGCGATGAATATTATTGAATTCACTTGAAATTTTTTTATAATCGGGCATGAAGGTGATCCCTTTGTTCAGCTGGACCAGTAAAAAGGCAGTATCTATGTCAGAAACTGTCGCAACTATATTAAGTGGAACATTGTCCTGTTTAGCATGATCACGCATTTTTAAATATGAATTAGTATTTGGACGATTGGCAATGTAAATGACTCTTTCATTAAGCAGTTCTTCAGGATTAATGGTGTTTCTTTGATACCAGGGATGATTGGTTCCGACTATAACGTCATATTTTCCCTTGGCAAGATTAATCGTGGACAATTGCTTTTTGTCAGTGATTTCTGAATCAAAGGTAATTGCCAAGTCGACAGTTTGATCTAGTAATTTATCTTGAATATCATTCAAATCACTTTTGACTAAATATAGTTCTAAATCATCTACCGTTTGAATTTTGGGTAAGACTAATTGTTCAACAGGTTCTACAGCACCATTAGGATAAGCGACGGTTAAAGTATTTTGAGTTTGACGTAATTGAGCTATCTCACCTTTTAAGACACCGTATTGCTCAAGAATTATTAAGGAACGCCGATTGACTACTTCACCAATTCTAGTTAATTCGATTGGCAATTTATTACGGTCAATCAATGTGACATTGAGTTCTTTTTCTAATTTTGCGACTTGTTGACTGATAGCTGTTTGAGATATGAAATTCTCATCGGCGGCTTTTGAAAAACTATGTAGACGGGCAACATCACAAAAATAATGTAGTCGAGTGAAGTTCATGATTTTCTCCTTTTATAAAAAAAGACACCCTCGCAAGAGGATGCCATTGATTTTTCCTTAACTCAAAAGTGTCAAAGTAACGCGGTTCAAACGTTTCGACAATTCAAACAATTTCTCATAAGTAGGGTCGTTGTTATACAATGCCATCTTAGCTTTGAGTTGTTTTTGTTCAAATTGTGAGAAGTAAAACTTCAAGTCGTGATTGCCATAAAGTGTGGCTAACAATGCGAAAGCCTCTGGTGAAATTTTATCCGCCGTCAGGATTTCTTTACGTAAGTCAGAAACTAATTCACGCTTGATGTTTCTATCAGGCAAGTAATTATTAGTTTTGAAAACTAAACCAGTTACAGCTTTAGTCACGTCGACTTTATCAACTAGTGAATCACCAATTTCATTGTAAATAACTTGAGTGATTTTTTCGTTGGTAGCCATGGCTCGTAAAACGTGAGTGACGTTTTTACCTTGATTCTTATTGATGATTTGGAAAAATTCGTTCAAATATTTTTTGTCATCCGGCAAAACCTTATTAATGATGACACTGTTGTCAGTCAAATCGATAATGTCATTTAGCGCTAAATCAAAGAATGAACTTTCGGCTAAATAAGCACGACGTCTGGTATTCTTAAAAATACGAATACTACCTTTTTCGTTACACGATAAAATAAAATATTTTTGAGGAATATTTAAATCCATAAAGTGCTCCTTTAGTTCGACACTAACTGATTGTTAGTTAATGTGGCTTTAATTTCTGGTATTAACTCGTCTTCTAAGAGGTTATAACCTTGCTTGGTAAAGTGCAAACCGTCTGCTTGTAGCAAGTCATTAAGATTATCGCAATTAGCCATGTCATGTAGCAAGTCGATATACGATACGTCTAGTTGCTTGCTCAAATGTTCTGTTACCAACTCGAATTGTAATTGGCGGGTCCAAGGTCTAGTAGGATCTTTGATCCAGTCAATATAAGGAGGAGATAATAAAATAACTTTGCTTGATCCTAAAGTTTCTATTATATTAGTCAAATTGGCCGCAAATTTACCAGGTTTGATTTCATCGTCTGTCGAAATATCGTTGACGCCAAATCCTAAAATCACCACGGCAGGATTTAGACGTTTAACTCGATCAACACGTGTCATAGCATTATTGGTCTTATAGTCGGAAATTGACATATTAATGACTTCATAACCAGGAAAGTCTTTTCGGATGTGTTTAGCCAAGATATCACTAGCTTTGCCATCACGAAAACCCATCATGGTCGAGTCCCCAAATAATACTATTCTCTTCATATATTGTTTCCTTTTTCAAAAAAGTTCTATACTATACTAGAATACCAGAAATCTAATAAAAGTTAATTATTATATTAAGCAGGTTTAACAATATGCAAAGTTTAGCTAACTATGATGAATTTACTCGAAAGCAATGGGAAAACTTCCACGGTGAATATACCAAGCAAGCGATTACTGATGGAGAATTGCGTAAGATCAAGTCATTGGATGATGAAATTTCAATTGACGATGTTCGTTCGATTTATGCGCCAATCCGCCATTTACTTCATATTTATTTGAAAAATTATCGCAAACTGACCAAATTAAAAACTGAATTTTTGGGTGAAGAAGCTCGAAAAGTTCCGTTTATTATTGGCGTTTCCGGTTCAGTAGCAGTTGGAAAGAGTACCACAGCCCGATTATTAAAAATAATGTTGGAGCGGGCTTATCCGCAATACAACGTGTCACAGATGACAACTGATGGCTTCTTATATCCTAGTAAAATTTTGAAAGAACGCCATTTGATGAACAAAAAAGGTTTTCCAGAGACTTATGATATGGGTAAACTCTTGAAGTTTTTAGGTGATGTCAAAACTAAGGGTGGCCGCATCAAGTATCCACTTTATTCACATAACATTTACGATATTATTCCAGAAAAGTATGAAGAAACTGCCAATCCAGATATTTTGATTGTTGAAGGGATAAATGTATTACAATTGCCTCAGAACGAACAGATCTATGTCAGTGATTTCTTTGATTTTTCAATTTATATCGATGCGGAAGTAGAAGATATTGAAGAATGGTTCTTGAATCGTTTTGAAACGTTATTGGATTTAGCTCACAACGATCCTAACAGTTACTATTACCAATTTACCCAGATGCCGGAAAAAGAAGCTATGGATATGGCAAAGAACGTTTGGGATACGATCAATTATCCAAATTTGCGCGATTATATTAAGCCAACAATGAATCGAGCAGATCTTATTTTGCACAAATCTGAGGACCATCAGATCGATAAAATTTATCTAAGAAAATATTAAGCGTATACAATATATGACATGGAACGTGATTTCGTATACAATAGAATAAATAAAAAAATGGGGGAAATTGATTTGAGCAAGCAATGGCCTGATGCTGATAGCATCATCGTTCTAGACTATGGTAGTCAATATAACCAATTGATTACTCGTCGTATCAGAGATATTGGAATTTACTCTGAATTACTACCAAACACTATTACTGCTGCAGAAGTTAAAGAAATCAATCCTAAGGGTATTATCCTTTCTGGTGGACCAATGAGTGTCTACGACAAGGATGCCTTTTCAATCGACCAAGACATTTACAAGCTAGGTATTCCTATCTTAGGTATTTGTTACGGTATGCAATTGATGTCTTATAACCTTGGCGGAAAAGTTGAATCAGCTGATAACCGTGAATACGGACGTGCTGATATTGAAGTTACTGATAAGGATGCTGTATTATTCAAAGACTTACCAGAAAAGCAATTTGTTTGGATGAGTCATGGTGACCTTGTTAAGGAAGCACCTACTGGTTTCAAGGTAGTAGCTACAAGTAAAAATGCACCTATTTCATCAATCGCTGATGACGAACGTAAAATGTATGGTGTTCAATTCCATACTGAAGTTAGAAATACTGAATTCGGTTCAGAAATTTTGAAACACTTCGCATTTGATGTTTGTGGCGCAGAAGCTAACTGGTCAATGGATGATTTTATTGATCAACAAATTCAAAAGATTCGTGACACTGTTGGTGACAAGAAGGTTCTTCTTGGACTATCAGGTGGTGTTGATTCTTCTGTTGTTGGTGTTTTGCTACACAAAGCTATCGGTACACAATTAACAAGTATCTTCGTTGATCACGGTCTTCTAAGAAAGAACGAAGCCGACCAAGTTATGGATAGTTTGGAAGGCAAATTCGGTTTGAACATCATTAAAGTTGATGCTCAAAAACGTTTCCTAGACAAACTTGCTGGTGTAACTGATCCAGAAAAGAAACGTAAGATTATTGGTAATGAATTTATCCAAGTCTTCAATGACGAAGCTCAAAAGCTTGATGGAATTGATTTCTTGGCTCAAGGTACTCTTTATACTGACGTTATCGAAAGTGGTACAAGTACTGCTCAAACAATCAAGTCTCACCACAATGTTGGTGGACTTCCAAAAGACATGCACTTCAAGTTGATCGAGCCTCTTCGTACATTGTTCAAAGATGAAACTCGTGAACTAGGTG
This sequence comes from Companilactobacillus futsaii JCM 17355, assembly GCF_001435505.1. Taxonomy (GTDB): domain Bacteria; phylum Bacillota; class Bacilli; order Lactobacillales; family Lactobacillaceae; genus Companilactobacillus; species Companilactobacillus futsaii. Next base: position 7,036 of record NZ_AZDO01000007.1, read on the forward strand.
AAAAACTAGGCATGCCTCACGAATTAGTATGGCGCCAACCATTCCCAGGACCAGGTCTTGGAATTCGTGTTATCGGTGAAGTTACCGAAGAGAAGTTACAAATCGTTCGTGATAGTGACTGGATTCTTCGTGACGAAATCGCTAAAAACGGCCTAGACGAAAAAATCTGGCAATACTTCACAGTCTTACCAGGTATTCGTTCAGTTGGTGTTATGGGTGATGGTAGAACTTACGATTACACAATCGGTATCCGTGCCGTTACATCAATCGACGGTATGACAGCTGACTTCGCTAAGATTCCTTGGGATGTCTTGCAAAAGATCTCCGTAAGAATCGTAAACGAAGTAGATCATGTTAACCGTGTAGTTTATGATATTACTTCTAAGCCGCCCGCAACTATTGAGTGGGAATAATATTCCGTAGATTAAAAGCATCTCTGATTAAGTTCAGGGATGCTTTTTGTTCTGCTTTCGGTTATTATTGTTAAAATTAAATATAGATAAATACACTATATCTTTTTGAAAGGATGGGAACGGTTATGTCAGCAAAAGATGGTAAAATGGACAAATTTATTAAAGGAGTAGACAAATTAACAGATTCCAAAGGGATTTCAAAACTAGGCAAGACTTTAAATAAAACGATAGACATTGCTGGGAATATAATCAGTTCTACAGCCGAAGTTACAAATCATCAAATAGACGAACGTAATAAACGCCATCAATTTGATATTAAACTGCCAGATATCAGTGGTTTAAGCTTGGATCAGACGAAAGATTTGTTTGATTCGATAAATATTAAATATGCCTTTGTAAAAGTCGATCCAGATGTCAAATTAGTGTCCACCAAAGTCGACACAGTCTTGAAGACAGTTCCTAAACCTAAAACTGTTTTGCCAGCTGGGGGCTTTGTTAAGATTTATTATCTTGATAGTGAAGGTTTGGAACAAAGTCAAAAAATCCTAGCAGATTCCGTTCATAAGAAACAAGTTCGCAAAGAATCCACGAAAGCTTTGTTTGATAAAGTCGGCCAAGGGACAGCTGCGGGAGCTAATAAGGTTTTGAAAGTTTCTAAGAAATTGGTTCTACATTCAAAAAGACCTAAGAAAATCAAAGCTACTATTGTTGAAAAGCCTAAAGATTCTAATGAAGTAGACAAATAACACATAATTCCATTTGTTACTTATACATTTATTTCAAATCGATAACAAAACGCCCGAATGTAAAAATAACGTAAAGAAAACGTATAAATTATTTCTCAAAATGGCTCGTATAATGGAACTACTGAAAGATTTGTAGTTGAGGAAATGAGGTAATCTCATAAGAGTTCAAAAGAGAAGACGCAAAAAATATTTACGTTTATTTTTAGTGGTTTGTTTATTGGTTGTCGGATTTGGTTACTATCACAACAATTCACAAGCTTCGATAAGCAGTAGTGACAATTCTAAAGTAACTAAAGCTGTTAAAAAGAAACGCAAAATTATCAAAACTAATTTAACTAATTATTTAAATACTGTGACTGCTGACGGAACAGCTAGTGTCAGTTTTTACAATTTAGGAAATGACGATAGTAATTCTAATAGTAAGTACAATCAAGTTTATCAAGAAGGTAATTTAGAAGTTGAATCCAATGCTTCGACAATCAAAACAGCTGCTAGTACGTACAAGTTATACTTATCAGCTTTCTTGATGGGTCAAAAGCAAAACGGCAATTTTAGCTGGACTAGTGAAAATAGTACTGGTTTCAACAAAATGATTGTTAATAGTGAAAATGATTTCGCTGAAGAACAAATTAATAATTATAGTGCTGATACAATCAGTTCTTACTTGAAAAAACAAGGCTATTACGGCAATGTCTTCCAAGAAGGACAAGCAGCTCAGACTACTAGTTATAGTTTGGAACTATTGTTAAGAGACTTGGAAAATGGAACAGGCTCATTTAAGAATTCATCGGATCAACAAAAGTTACTCAATCTCATGGGCAAGCAAATTTATCGAACAGGAATTCCAACCGGTGTAGCACAGGCCAATTCAGGTACAACTGTTCAGGATAAAGTTGGTTTTCTTGATGATACTAACAATGATGCGGCTATTGTTACCTTACCAAACGGTCAAAAATACGTTCTTGTTATCATGACTGATGGTCACAACCAAAGTGGGTTGAGTGGTTTCTCAAGAATTGCAGAAATTGCTAAGAATGTTCAGGAAATCGTTTATGGCGATGATGCTGGTAAGAAATTAGTTAATTATTCGAATAATTAGGGAATGCCTTTGATTAAATTCAAGGGTATTTTTTGTGCGCAATTTAGCAATACCGATTACACTATGAAGAAAAGTTATGCTACCATTTTAAGTAATCGGTTACAAAAATGGGGGATGATGCTTATGAGTAAGGTACAAACATTCAAGGGAACTGCTCAAAGTTTCCATGGACCAGTGACTGCCATTGTTACAGTTACAGACGGAAAGATTTCCAAAGTTGAGAGTGACAATATCGCTCCTAATACTGTTGGAAAACTAGCAATTGAAAGTATGCAAAACCAAATGACATCTGGACAAACTGAGGATATTGATGCCATTTCTGGTGCTTCATCCAGTACTAGTAATTTTAAAAAAGCTGTCGAAAAAGCTTTGGCAGTTTATCGTGGCGAGCTATCACAAGAAGATGCTTTGGACGTTAATGTCTTAGCACCAACTGATGGTGGCAAGGATAAATCTATCAATCGTCCCAAACCTTCACCTGCTAGAGGACCAGTTTATTGCAGTGACGGTTTGAAATTTGATGATTCAGCTGATGTCGTAGTAGTTGGTTCAGGTGGGGCTGGATTGGCCGCTGCAGCACAAGCCGCTCAAGATGGTTTATCAGTTTTGATTTTAGAAAAAGCCGGGGTTCCTGGTGGGACAACCAACTATTCTGGCGGTGTTATTCAAGCCGCTGGAACTAAATATCAAAAAGAATTTACCAAATATCAAAACGATACTCCTGAAAAACACGCTAATTTGTGGTTAGCTGCTGGTGAAAATCGTGTTAATCCAGAATTGGTCAAAGATTTAGCTAACGGTGCTCCTAAGAATATCGAATGGTTAGCTGATCAAGGAATCAAGTGGAGTTCAATTTATGGTCACTGCCACATTCCTTACGTTAAAGATGAAGACTTCGCCGATAGAATCCACGTCTATGATGGCGGTGGCGGTATGGGTCAAGGAATTGTTCTGACTCAAGCTTTGTTAAAGACTGCTTTGGACAATGGAGCTAAAATCAAGTATCAAGCTCCGGTCGTTTCTTTGATCCAAGTTGCTGGTACTAAAGAAGTTAAGGGTGTTGTGGCACAAACTCAAACTGGTGATATTTACGTCAAAGCTAACAAAGGTGTGATTTTGGCTACCGCAAGTATCGACCATAATGAGGAATTGGCTCATGACTTGAATGCTCAACAATATCACGATTTACAAGACCACGCTTGTCTTTCAACGGTGACTGATACTGGTGACGGAATCAAGATGGGTCAAATGGCCGGTGCCGCCGTTGCTGGTATGGGTGGAACGATTGATTTTGACAACAAGACTGGTAATGCGACTGATGACCGAGTTCCAACGATGCCTTCAATTTTTGTTAATAGTCAAGGACAACGTTTCGTTTGTGAAGACGCTACGTATGCTTATACTTATCGAGCAATTTTCCAACAAGAAGCTCAACTTGGCGGTTCAACTTACATGATTTTTGACGAGAAATCACTTTCTGCTAAAGGTAGCGTTTGGGATAAAGAATCATTAGAAAAAGATTTGGATAAAGGTGACGTTCAAAAAGCTGATTCAATTGAAGAATTGGCTGAATTAATCGATGTACCGGTAGCTAACTTGCAAAATACGTTAGATGTTTGGAACACTAATGCCGCTACTGGCAAGGATCCCGAATTTGGTCGTCGAACAGGTATCCAAATTTTGGCCGCTCCATTTTATGTTCATAAGAATAGAGAAGCTAACCTCGGTGCTATCGGTGGTTTGAAAATCAACGTTAACTGCCAAGTTTTGGATAACGCTAATCAACCAATTAGTGGCTTGTTCGCTGCTGGATTGAATGCCGGTGGTTGGATTGGACCTTATTATCCAGGTTCAGGTACAGCTATTTCTGGTATCGTTCATCAAGGACGTAAAGCTGCGCAATTTATTAAAGAAAATAATTAGAATTAAGGGATGTCTTTGCCGGCATTCCTTTTTTAATATTCTCGTGAATGTAATAAAATAGAACTAATTAAACATTTGTGAGGGATAACAATGGATATGGATGGAGAAGATCAACTACTAAAGTCGGATATTATTGACAAGCACGTCCGACAGAATCTCAATCTTAGCTGGTTGAATTTTGCGGTGCTATTTTGTGCGACGATAATTGCTAGTATTGGTTTGAATATGGATTCAGTAGCGATAGTTATTGGTGCCATGCTGATATCACCAATTATGGATCCTATCATCGGAATGGGTTATGGTGTCGGGATCCGTGATACGAAGCTGTTGAGAAAAGCTGTCATGGTTTATTTGATTGAAGTGATTGTTGGTTTAATTGCGGCAACGATTTACTTTTCACTTTCGCCGATTAAAGATGCCAGTGAACAAATTATTGCTAGAACTCAACCGGCCATTTGGGATGTATTAGTAGCGTTCTTTGGTGGTGTTGCCGGTATTATCGGTTCTGCCAAAAAAGATCCCGGAAATATTTTACCTGGAGTTGCGATTGCGACAGCTCTAATTCCACCATTATCGACCGTGGGCTATGGCTTGAGTCAGTTTAAATGGTCGATAGTCTTTAGTGCCGGTTATTTATTCTTGATTAATACTTTCTTTATCGCTTTAGCAACGATGTTAGGAACATTAGTCTTTAACCTTAAACAACACCGTGCCAGTGGAATTCCTATAAAAAATCAAGTGCTAATTATCATTGCGGCGATTATTATTACGATTCCTAGTTTGATTTCTGCCTCGACTTTGGTCAAAAAAACTTACAATGAGACACAATTGACGAGTTTTATCGATAATGAAATACCTGGTTTGTACGTGGTCAATAAGCAATTTGAGGATAAAAAAATCAAGTTGGTCGTTATTGGAGATGATTTGAACAAGTCAGAAATCAGTAGCTTGGATAATCGTTTGAGCGACTATCAATTAGGTGATTATAAATTACAATTCCAGCAACTTTCGAAGGGTAATTATTTGAGTGTCAATGCCTTCAAGAAGTATGTCGACCAAGAGAAGAGCAGTACTACTCAATCGACTACAAGTAGTAGCGATAAGAATCTGTTGAAATTAAAGAGTCAAATTACCAAAGAATATCCAGATGCGGTAGAGAAAGTTTATATTGGTCAATTAGTAGAGAAAAATAAGAGCGATAAGGCTTTGATCTTAGTTAAATTAAAGGATGAAACACCAGATAATCAAACGGACGTTAAGAAATTTGTTAAAACGTCAGCTGATAAACTGAATATTGATTATTCGTTGCATTTTACCAAAGATTAAAATACGGAATGTAAAGAAATAATTATCGGATAATCATTCAATTGGCTATATAATTATGTTTAAGAAAGCTGATTGGAGGATTGGGTTATGGCACGGAAAGTTATTCTATTTATTGCGGAGACTTTAGATGGATATATTGCGGAAGAAAATGGCAATATCGACTATTTGATTGATAATGATTTTACTTCGGGGGAAACGAAAGATCGTGAGTATGAGAGGCTAGTCAAACATATCGATACAGTAGTTATGGGCCGCAAGACTTACGATCAAGTTGCTAACAAGCTATCTCCCAATGATTATCCATACGATAGTTTTGAAAATTATATTATGACAAGACATCCCGGGGACGATGTTGGTAATATTCACTTTATTGATGAAGATGTGGAAGATTTGATTCGGGGCTTGAAACAAGAAGCGTCGAAAAAGGATATTTGGATCGTCGGTGGCAGCAGCGTGATTGCTCCACTAGTTAATAGCGACTTAATTGACGTTTATCAAATCGGCATCGTTCCAATTGTTTTAGGCAAAGGTATTCCGTTGTTTTCAGATAAAACTAAGTTTAAAGAATTCAATTTAGTAACAGCTAAAAAAGTAAATGGTATCGCATATTTAACATATGAAAAATAATAAAGCCACTCAATTTTGATATTTGAAAATTGAGTGGCTTTTTGTTGGATATAATTTTTAAATTTTTATATATCATAGTGATGTTTGTACATTATTTTTATGATTTATTTTATTTATAAAGTTATAAAGTACTTGTAATCAGTTACATAATAAGTGTTATTATCAAGGTGTTAGAATGCTTTTAAGATTTGTCGTTATGATAATTAGGCTATTTCATTCGGATTCTTCAAGTGAAGTAACTTTTTTAATTTTTATATATGTTATTGAGATTAATTAAAGTTTTTTGGAAAACGGAGGGATTTTTCTATGAAGAAGAATGTTAAATATATTGGTAGTGCAATTGCAGTGGCATTGTTAGCTGCTGGAGCTCCGGTCGTGATTTCTATGATGGTACCCACAAGTGAAATTGTTGTTAATGCCGACGGGGTTGATTATAATCCACCATCTGACTTACCAATAACTACTTTTCTTAATGATTTTATGAGTCAATTTGGTGATCAGTATGTGTCAAATTCTCAAGTGTTTGTAGATGCATTAGAGCAAAAGTATCCTTACATAGTAGAAGGTAAATATTCATATTTTGATCCTGATAATCCGGCGCATGTTTTGGATTTACAAAGGGATCCTGCTGTGGAAATGTTAAAAATTAAGAAAAATACTTTTCCTCTTGCTAATGGTAATAATGATTATTATCGTGATGTTTTAGGCTCTCTTAAATTAACTGATGCAAATCAAAATCAGATTATATTGAAAAGTGCCGATGATTACTCAAGAGTAGAAGATGAATTTAAAAATAATAAAATACCATTTCCTATTACAATTGAAATACAAATGGTATCATCAACGAATCCATCGGATGGATATGGAACATATACCCCACCCTCTCTAGAGACACCAGGCGTTACTTCAGACATGATTTACAAAAAGTTTAAGATTAATATGAGTAGATTTGATGTAACTAAGGAAGTTACATCACCTAATGTAGTAGTAGGAAGCAGTTTATCTGACTCTGCATTGGTCAATAATAATTCATTGAAGGTTACTGATAATTATTCGGTTACCAATGGTGATGGACAAAGGGTTCCTATTTATGGTAAAAGTTTGTTTACCGGTACAGACGAAGGGAAAAAGGCGGCTGCTGATTATGCTAGCAGTTCTCAATTTAATCCAGATTCTATGGATAGTGGAAATATTCCTTCAGGAGTTTTAAATTCTGACAATCAAATCACAAAACCTGGAACATACTATCAAACAGTATCATATAAGTTGGATAACGGAAATGATAAGGCTATTGAAGCAATGTTAAATGATTCTGTAGATCCAGAAACAAGTCAAAAAGTTAATTTATATAAATTATTTATAAACGGAAGTAATACTGAGGCAACAGTAGGTACTGATTTTATTTACAATAAGTCTGTTGGCATGATTACTATTATTCGGCCAATTAACGTTGTAGACAATGGAGTAAAAAAGAATATTGTAAATCAAGAGACAAACGTTGGTGAAACAAAGTACTCCTCAGAGATTGTAGCAGGTAATACGCTATCTGATGGAGTAGGAAATTCGTTAATAAATGATTCTGACACTAATAGGGGAATTACCTTTGGTGATAATTATTATTCTGAAAATACTGATCCAAGTGAGGTTTTGAACAACGATAAAGATAGTTCGGTTAATGTAACTGATAGTAATGGAAATTTTATTCAATCAGGAAATTATCTTCGTACAATAACATTTCATTTGATTACTAGTTCTGTTGATACAAATAAGTTTGGTACGGAAGAAAATAAAGATTATGTGTTGAATACTGATAATAATACAGTTACTTATATTCAAAAGGTTCATATAGGTGATCCTACACAAAAAATAGATGTAACTGTAGATATCCCCGATGTTAATGTTTATTATATGGATCCCGTTAATACTGATACTAATGAATTAAAAATCAGTACAAAAAATGGAGATATAATTAGTAGTAATGTGGAAATAGGAACTTCTTATTACGGTAGTGCTGAAAATGCTCTTGAAAAAACTAATCCAGAAACAATAGTAAAGAATGGAGTATATAATTCAATTGGTGATAAATATAGAACGGTAACTTACACTTTACCGAAGAATGTTAGTTACTATACTTTTCCTAAAACAGAAAATGATGTCGGGTATACTACTGATGGAAATACCGTGACTTATGTGCAAAAAGTTAAGATTAATCGTATGATAGCTACAGTTACGGTTGATCCTTTAGAAATACCTTTAGGAACAAGTATTAATGACTCGTCAGTAAGTAATGAAAATATTGGCCTTTCAATAAAAGCAAATAATAAAGAATTAAATCATACTGATCCTGTTATCACCTTTATAAGTGATAATACTGGATACAATACTAATAATTATTTTGTTAATAAAGAAAATGCTTTGGATGGTAGTCCTAGTTCAACAAATATTATTGAAAATGGCAAATTTGTTCATTCTGGAACATATTATCGTGTTGTTAGAATAACTAATACGATAATGCCAGGTGCATATAATTATCAATTGGAATCGGATAGTGACAATATGAAAGTAATACCAGGTGGAACACGCTATTATTATTATGCACAACCAGTAATAGTTTCTGAACCTAAAGAAACATCAGAGAATATTAATGCTTTAACCGTAATAGCTGGGACACCAAGTGATGGCGCTTCTATTGATGGAACAAAATTAAATGATTCTACAATTTATGATATAAAGGATGTCTCTGATTCGGGTAATCCTAATTCAATTGTATCTAATGTAACAATTGGAGACTATTATGAAAAAGAAAATGATGCTTTAGAGGGTGATAAATCCAAGACTGCTGACACCACTAAAGGATTGACTAAGAGTACCTACTACAGAACTATTACTTTCAAACTCAATGAAGGTGATGGATATAAATATAGTTTTCCAAATGCTGAAAAAATAGACGCAGAAAATGATGAAGTCACATATATTCAAAAAATCACTGTTGATCCAATTGTTGCTAAAGTAGATTCAGCAACTGTGCCAGAGATTACGATAAAGGATCTTATCAGTAAGTTACCTGATAGTTCTAATTATGCTTTGAAAATGAAGGATGATACACCTATTCATGCAGAAGTTGAATCTGATACCGTATATGAAGATAGCAATTTAAATACTCCTGTTAAAAGCGATACTTTTGATAAGGCGAAAACTTATTACCGTGCTATAACATTTAAACCAACGGATTTATCTGCTGAAAGCTATAAGTTCAATGATCCTAATATTACTAAAAATTCAGATGGTACTATTACTTATGTTCAACCGATTACGGTTAATAAAAAGAGTACAGCAAACTGGACGGACGATTCAAATAAGGGAAATAATATTCAGAATTTGAACGTAGATGTAACAGTTGGTGACGATGATAGTGCTTTATCTAATACTGAAGGTTATGATTTAACAGACGCTGCCTCAAAAAGCTTAGTTGATAAAGAGAACAATAATGGGATTTTATTATCTCCTGAATACTACAATATAAATTCTGATGGAACTGCTGGCGAAAAATCGGATTATGCTTCTGGATATAAGATTATGAGACCAGGAACTTATTATCGTCAGGTTACATTTAGTTTATTGGCAGGTGTACCTGAAGATTATGACTTTAGTAAATTGCCAGGCTATGTAAGTTCAGATGATAATTCGGTAACCGTTGATCAAAAAATTACCGCTACAGCTTTAACTCCAAGCGATGATATTAAGGATGCTTCAACGACCACCGGTACTTCATCAACGTCCAAATCTGTTGAAAATCCAGCTGATATTGCTTTAACTGGTAAAGATAATGCATCCCTTATTAAATCAGATCCAACTTTTGATGGTTTTTATGATAAGGATGGCAATAAGTTATCTGACGTTGTAGATAAGAACGGTAACTTTACTAAAGCTGGAACTTACTATCAAAAAGTTACGGTTCCATTAACGGATAATGCTGACTACGCTTATGATTTTGATTCATTGAATGGAACAGTAAATCACGATGCTGAAAATCCAACGGTTACCTTTATGCGTACAATAACCGTTAATCAACATCATAGTAGTGGTTCATCAACAAATACGAATTCTGAAGACGAATGGACCTACTATCAAGATGCTGGTGTGGTAACAACTAAGACAACAGAACCAACATATTCCTTGAATAACCACGCTAATGAAACGATTCAAAATCGTGCTTTGTCCGGAGATTCTAGTTGGGTAACGGATCAGTACCGTGTCAACAATCGTACTGGCGTTAAACAATATCGGGTTGCGACTGGCGAATGGATTGATGCTAACGATGTCTACTTCCGTGATAATGGCAATAATACCGAAGATGAGTGGACTTATTACAAAGATCCTGGTGTAGTTCTTACTAAAGAAACACAAGAGTATTATTCTTTGAATAACCACGCTAACGAAACGATTCAAAACCGTGCTTTGTCTGAAGATTCTGGTTGGATAACGGATCAATATCGTGTCAACAATCGTACTGGTGTCAAACAATATCGAGTTGCGACTGGCGAATGGATCGATTCACACGATGTTATTTTCGTTAAAGATGTACAAATGATTGTTAACGTTGATGAAACAAAGGACTATTACAATCTTCATGACATTCAAAAGAATGCTAACAGCAATCGTGCTCTAGAAAAGAAGACCTCATGGCTCACTGATAAAGTAGCAATCGATTACGATGGTTCAACGTATTACCGTGTCGCTACAAATGAATGGGTCAAACAAGAAAATGGTGTCCATCTAGACACATCCGTTTGGTATAAAAATTAATTTTTGAGAATCATGTCTTAATTGACATGGTTTTTTTTACGTTAAAAAAGCCGATAGAAATTTATCTATCAGCTTATTTTTACCAAATTTTAATCTTAAAGATTTCTTTCAAACCAGACAAAATCAACGTTGGCAAAGCAGGCACGAAGATTACTGCCAAATAGATCCAACCTGGCAAAGTGGCTGTCCCCATAACTAAATTGAAGAATGGCAAAATAGTTACCAAAACAGAACTCACTCCAGCAAACAACACTGCTACAAGAAGGCGGGGATTGCTGAAAGGATTTCTTCTAAATAGGGTATGCGAACTTCTAGCATCAAAGACGTGCCACAATTGACCAAAAACTAGTGTTAAGAAGGCAACTGTTTGTGCTTCGTTACTGTTTAAACCAAAGTTGGCAGCCCATAAGAAACCAAGATAAACCATAGCTCCCATGATAGTCCCTCGAATCAATACTCGAGACCAAGTGTGATTAGCCAAGACGGATTCATTAGGGTCACGGGGATTTTCTTTCATAATATCTGATTCAGCCACATCATAACCCAAAGCAAATGAAGGTAAAGCATCACTGACCATATTTACCCAAAGGACCATTAAAGCTGTCAAAGTTGGTGTACCAGCAGGAACTTGCCCGACTGTTTGTCCAAATAAAAGTAAGCCTAACAATAAAGCCAAAACTTCAGCTACGTTGGTAGTTAATTCGTGGCGCATGAAATTTTTGATATTGGCATAAATCGTTCGACCACTTTTGACTGATTTTTCAATCGTAGTGAATTTGTCATCTAATAAAATTAAATCAGCAGAATCCTTAGTAACTTCAGTACCATTGATTCCCATAGCGATACCGATATCAGCTACTCGTAAAGCTGGCGCATCATTGACACCATCACCAGTCATAGCTACAACTTGGTGGTGTTTTTGAAGTTGTTTGATAATACGCTGTTTGTGTTCTGGTGATACTCGAGCATAGATATTAGTATTGAGAACCTTTTGGAACAATTCATCATCAGACATTTTTTCAATTTCACTACCATTAACTACCGGCGCATCTTTTGACTTAATGATGCCGAGGTCATAAGCGATAGCACGGGCAGTATTAGCATGGTCTCCAGTGATCATCACGACTTCGATATTGGCATCGTGCAATTCTTTAACAGATTGCTTAACTTCAGGACGTGGAGGATCGATGATACCGGCCACCCCAACAATTGTTAAGTCGATTTCCAATTCTTCAGTCGTGGCACTGAGGGCTTGTTTCTTTGATAAAGGCTTAATCCCCACGGCTAGAGTTCGTAAGGCTTGATGGGCAAATGAATTCACAATTTCCATAAAATCATTTTGGGCATCGAGTCCAGAAACTTTTTCACCATTTAAAATGATATCTTGACTGTTTTTTAGTAGTACGTCAGGGGCACCTTTAGTATAAAGTTGATAACCGTCGTCATTTTTTATAACAACACTCATCATTTTGCGGTCACTAGTAAAGGGTAGTGTTCGAATAATTTCACTATTTTCTAATAACTGGTTTTTCGTGATTCCAGCTTTTTGCCCTAAGACGTTCAACGCAATTTCAGTCGGATTACCGAAAGGTTTGAATTCACCGTCTTCTTCTTTGATCACGGCTTCGTTACAAAGAACCGCACCAGTCAAGAAAGCTGAATTGGTGGGCTTAATGTCGTCAGGATTAGTGATTTTACCAGTTGGAGCATAGCCTAATCCAGAAACATCAAAAACAGCATTTCCGTCGTAAAATTTCGTGGCAGTCATTTCATTTTGAGTTAGAGTTCCAGTTTTATCAGAACAAATATAGGAAGTACTACCGAGAGTTTCGACACTATCAAGGGATTTAATGAGTCCTTTATTTCTGGCCATTTTACTGGCACCGATAGTTAGAACGATTGATAAAACTGCTGGCAATGCGTCGGGAATTGAAGCTACTGCTAAAGCGATAGAGGTGGATAAAACGGAGGTTATGGAGTTGATACTTAATTCTCCAGCTCGAATGATTCCAATGATGAATGTCAGTACAACGATTCCGCCGGAGACTTTCATCAAAGTTTTAGTTAATTTGTTGATAGTATTTTGGAGTGGGGAAACCTTGTCATCAACAGATTCAATTAATTTAGCGATGTTACCTAATTCAGTATTAGCACCAATTCCAACTACGATTCCGACACCCTGGCCGTTAGCGACGGTTGACCCAGAATAACCCATGTTGTAACGATCTCCCAATTGGGCATCTTGGTCAATTTTGTCGATATTTTTTTGGATAGCATCGGCTTCACCGGTCAAATGTGATTCGATTACTTGGAGTTCATCGGTTTGAAGCCAACGTACGTCCGCTTCGACAAAATCTCCTAATTGAACTTTTAATAAATCACCGACTACGATGTCACTAGTGGAAATGCTTTGCCATTCACCATCTCGAAAGACAGTCGCTGAACGGTCATTCATTTCCTTTAGAGCATCAAGACTCTTTTGTGCTCTGATTTCTTGCCAAAATCCTAAAAAGGCATTAATGATGATCAAAATTAAAATAGCTATAGCTTCATATAATGACTCAAAACCATGTTGGGGATCAGGTTGAGTCTGGAAAGCATAGATGGAACTAGCAAATGATAAAATTACAGCACCTAATAAAACGATGACGATGGGTTCTTTGAAACTACGCAAAAAAATCTTCCAATAAGGATCATTTTTCTTTTCGGGTAATTTGTTTTCTCCATAGAGTTTTCGATTTTGTTGGACTTGTTCGTTAGTTAAGCCAATATTTTCATCGACTAGGAGTTTGTTTAACACCTCATCTTTGGTTTGTTGGTAAAACTTCTTCATAAATTCATTCCTTTCAATTTTAGGCCGAAAAAAAGCGCAAGCATCAAGAAACTTCCTTACCCTCGGAAGTGTTATCTTGAAAGCTTGCGCTCAACCTAGTTATATTTATCTGTAAGACAATTGTATCATTTATTTAAAAGACACGCCAATCAGGTGTTTATAGTTAGATAGCATCTTTTGAAATGAATTTAGTATTAGGATTTGAGCCTGTGTAATAGTAAAGATTATTGAATTGGTCTAATGTACCGTAATTCCAGTCAGCTTCAAAAGCAGCGTCTTTATCAGTAATTCCAAGACCAACGTTTGGACCACTGTAAATCAAAGCAGCACGGTGACCGAAATGTCCGACTTGTCCAGGTGTAGAGTAGTTATTGTCTTCATCGTACCAACTCTTGAGCATGAAGTAGGCAGCATCCTTGTCAGATTTAACGCCGGCATATTTCATGTAGTCGAAGCCACCACCTTCAAGGTTTTCAGACATATCTCTGTCAGCTGTTGAGTGATCAAGGTTAAGACCATCTTGTTGTTGAGCACGTTGTGTAGCATAGCTCATCAAGTCTTGAGATAGTTGGACTGGGGCTGTTCCGTTAGCCTTGTGAAGGGCATTTAGATAGGCAACGAAGTACTTGTTAATTTGACTTAGATTAGGTTGATAGTCAGAAGTATTTTGATTGGAACCAGCATTGTTATCGTTGTTAGTGTCAACATTAGTTGATGTGTTGTTATTATTGGTATTAGTGTTTGTATTGTTTTGAGTATTGATACCAAAGTCGGCAACATAAGTAGCTTGAGGAACTGGCATATTGAAAGCCATATTTAAACCGTCGGCATATTCGTGTGTTGAGACTTGAGCAAAGTATTGTCCCAGTTTGTTAACAATGATTTTGCCGACTAGCCATGAAGAACCGTTAGCTAAAATACGATTGGACATTGAATTAGTATCATCACGGTATAATTGAGCGTTACCACCGATGATCTTACCGGCTAATTTTTGTTGAATTGTTGGGACGTTAACAGAATATGAAGCATCCACAGCATTTAGATATTCGTTCGTAGCTACTTGGTAGTACATTTCATCATTGATATCGATAATTTTGCCAACAGCCCATGCTGAATTAGCTGCTAAAGCTCGATTGTGAATCAAGTTCCCGTTAGCAGTATATAAATTGGCTATCTTGTTTGCTGAAACCGTGGCAACCCCGGCAGCCTCGGCATCTTTTTGAGACATTGCTAAAGCTCCAGTAATAGCCATTGCCAATGCAGCAATGATTGTAGCTGATTTTCCAAATTTCATAAAAAAATCCCCCTATAATTTTTTCCTAAGTATCGGATAGTTTAATCATAGGTGGATTTTATAAATATTTCAATATAGTTTTAAATAAAATAATCACGATAATTTTCGACGTAATCCTTGATATTTCTAGGTTTGTGTCCGAGGACTTTTTCAGCAGTATCGGTAACCTCTTTGGCATTGCCTAATTGGGTAATTAAGTAGAGCATCACCATCACGTTGACAAAATCTTTTTTGAGACCACGTTTTAGCATCGTTTTGCGAAACTTCAACAGACTAGGTTTGCTATAAGTAATCTTGGTGCCTAAAACTTGAGTCATGACTTGAGCAATTTCATGATAATTCAAGGCTTGGGGACCAGTGATATTGAGTTTTTGGAAAAGATATTTATCGTCAAGCATCGTGATGCCAGCAATTTCTCCGATATCACGAGTGTCAATGAAACTTGTTCGAGAATTACCTGCCGGAATGAAGAGGTCATGATGATTTTTGATGTCGTATAAGTGTGTCGTGTCGAGATTTTGCATGAAGAAACTTGGACGAATGAACGTGTAAGGGATGTTCAATTCGAGAATCATCTGTTCAATTTGGTGGTGCGGTGTCATAGGATTTTTTTCGACACCTAATAGCGAAACAAAGACTATTTGGTCAATTGACTGATTTTGAGCATAGCGCAAGAATGGCAACATATCTTGCTTAGGGTGTCCTAGTTGTGGGGGACGTACGAAGAAGACTTTTGATACGCCGTCAAAAGCATTCGCAAAAGTAGTATTATCTAAAAAATCAAATTTCTTAACTACTACGTTATCCATATTCTGAAATTTAGTTTGAGCTTTGTCAGGATTGTGTGATCCAGCTACGATTTGAATATTTTCTTGTTTATTTAAGAACTCTATCAATGGAAAACCGATGTTACCAGTTCCACCGATAATCAGAAATTTTTCCATTATCCCACCTCAATACAATTATTTTTATCTCTATCATATATCTTTTAGTATTAAAATAATCAAAAGGAGTTGGAAAAATGAGAGTAGAGATTAAACGAGATGGCTTAACTTTACGAGGGGATTTTGTTAAACCAAAAACTGCTAAATTTAATTTAGTTATTTTGATGCATGGCTTTACTTCTAATCGGGGGATCGAGCCTAGTCAATTATTGTATCAATTAGCTCAACGTTTCGTGGCTGAAGGGTTAGGTACGTTATGTTTTGACTTCAATGGTCATGGAGAAAGTGACGGACGTTTTCAAGATATGACAGTTTTGAATGAAATTGCCGACGGCAAAGCTATTTTGGATTACGCTCGTAGTCTTGATGGTGTCGAAAATATTTACTTACTGGGACATTCCCAAGGTGGAGTTGTGGCTAGTATGTTGGCTGGTTATTATCCTGAAAAAATAGCTAAATTAGCCTTGTTAGCTCCAGCCGCAACGTTAAAAGATGATGCTCTAAAAGGTGATACTCAAGGATATACCTATGATCCCAAAAATATTCCTGATACTTTGCCTATCAAAAAAGGTCTAACTTTGGGTGGCTTTTACTTACGAACAGCTCAAACTTTGCCAATTTATGAAATTGCTAGTCAATACCATGGACCAGTCTGCTTGGTTCACGGTTTGAAGGATACCGTAGTAAATAATATTGCTTCAAAACGTTACGATGATTGTTATACCAACGATAAATTGCATTTGTTGGATGATGCAGATCACGGGTTTGGGATTAATAATTCTCGTCAAGAAGTTTTGAACATTGCAACAAAATTCATGTTAAGTTAAAAAATAAACCTTGTTAGAATGTAGTTTTTCTACAATCTAGCAAGGCTTTTTTAGTCTTTGATTTTCAACACATCATCTAAAGGAACACGTTTTGAACGATAAGTATTGATGACTGAATCTTGTGCATACCCAATCGCGATACCGACTACCAAAGTTTCATCTTCAGGAATATCGGTAAATTTTCTAACGACATCAGGGAAACGAACGCTGGTGTAATTAGGAATCGTGTCGAGTCCCTTGTTTTGAGCAGCTAACATCAAGGTTTGACTGAAGGCCCCGGCATCAAAAATTGACCACTTTGAAGAATCTTTTGGAATCGTGATAAAGAGCATAGCAGGAGTGCTATATAAGTGAGAACTAGCGAAACTCATTTTCTCATGGGCTTGGTAAAAATCATCGAAGTGATGTACTATTTCGTGACGCCATTGTTTCATATTAGCTTGAGCAGCTTCACTCCAATCTTCTCGGTGCATGACGGGAAAATCAGGATATCCTTTTTGAGAGTCTTTATCTAAATAAGCTTGTTTGATACTTTCCAAAGTTTTACCAGTAGCAGCGTAAACTTTCCAAGGTTGAGAGTTGACCCATGAAGGAGCTTTTTGAGCTTCTTGAACAATTTCTTTAATTAAATCTATTTTGACCGGTGTGTCCTTGAAGTCACGGACAGAATGACGGTCATTGAGTACTTTTTTAAAATCCATTATTAAATTTCCTTTTTAGTAATATTTTTGCATAATGTTTCTAGAAATAATTTACCAACAGTTGGTAAGTTACGATTTTTGTTCCAAATAATTGTATTGGGTTCAGTTAATTGTGGCCTTAACGGACGAAAAACTAAGCCATCGAGTGAGGTCGTGTCGATTAATTTGTCATAAGTCAGCGCCATGCAAGCACCAGTTTTTACTAGTAGGGCAGCGTTGAAAATCAAATTGTAAGTTCCAACAAAGTTGAATTGTTCAATTAGGCCGTTACTCCAATCTTGGAAGATCTTCTTACCTTGAACTTGGCGAGAAACCAACAGTGGCCTACCAATTAAATCACTTGGAGAGATACTTTTATGACTGGCTAGTGGTTCATCACGTTTCATAATAATTCCCCAACGGTCTTCAGCGGGTAATTGTAAGGTGTGGTAATTGTCGAGTTGACGGTGTCCCATAATGATACCGAATTCCAAAATTCCACTACTTAAATCAGCTTGGATTGTTTCAGCGTCACCACTTCTGAAGTTGATATGAACTTCGGGATATTTGTGCATGATATCTTTGATAGTTTCCATGACACAATCTAATGCCATACTTTCACCAGCACCAATATCGAGTGTGCCGCTGACGACGTCTTGTTTTTGAAGGTTGTCAGTTGTCTTATTCACTAAAGCCAAAATTTCTTGAGCTCGTTCGAATAAGTAATAGCCATCAGGTGTCAGTTGTAATTGTCTTTTTCCACGAATGAAGAGCTTGGTACCTAGTCTGGTTTCTAGTTCATTGATCTGTCTGGACAAAGCCGGTTGGGAAACGTACAACATTCGTGCAGCTTTTGACATATTTTGTTCTTGAGCAATCTTGATAAAGTATCTCAAAACTCTAATATCCATTGTCACGCCTCCATTATAATTAAATGTTATAGATAACCATTATCAATGAGTATTTAACATTATAATAATCACTTCGTATAATGAATTCAAGCATTAAGAAAAGCGAGGTGTTTTATTGGAATCGCAAATGAATCTAGGTACAAAAGCCTATGAACAAATTGAGAAAATTGTTCCTATTAATCAAAAATTAGTTCAAGAATTAAATACTGGTGCTCACACTAGCGATGAGATTCGTCAAGCCGTTAGCCAGATCATTAATGAAACAATTGATTCATCGACTGAAATCAGATTACCTTTCTGGACTGATTTTGGCCGCAACTTACATATAGGTAAAAATGTTTTTATCAATTCGGGTTCGATGTTCACTGATATGGGTGGTATTTACTTGGGAGATAACGTCTTGATTGGACCGAATGTCACGATTGCTTCAGTCAATCATCGGGTCGATCCTGTGCAAAGACGTCATTTGGATTTGAAGTCAGTCTACATTCACGACAATGCTTGGATAGGAAGTAATGTCACAATTACTCCAGGAGTCGTTATTGGTGAAAATTCGATTGTCGGAGCTGGAGCAGTAGTTACTAAAAATGTTCCAGCCAATACCATCGTCGGTGGTGTGCCGGCACAGATAATTAGAACCATTAAAGGAGAAAATTAATGAGTTTGCAAAATAAAGTGGTAGTAATTATGGGTGCTTCAAGTGGAATCGGTGCTGCCACAGCTAAATTACTAGCCTCCAAAGGTGCTAAAGTAACGATTGCAGCTAGAAGAATGAATCGTTTGGAAGAAATAAAACAAGCAAATCCTGACAGTGATATTTTGGCGGTTGAAGCTGATGTTACTAAGGCAAAAGAAGTTCAAAATGTAGTCGATCAAACCGTTGCTAAATTCGGTCGTGTTGATGCTTTTTACAACAATGCGGGAATTATGCCAGTAAACAACTTAGACCAAATTGCGCAAGATGAATGGCAAAACATGCTCGATATCAATGTTAAAGGTGTTCTCAATGGAATTGCGGCTGCTCTACCAGTTATGAAAAAGCAAAAGAGTGGCCACATCATTACAACATCTTCAGTTTTAGGGTATGAAGTATTGCCGGGCTATGCTGCTTATTCAGGAACTAAGTATGCTGTTCGAGCAATCATGGAAGGACTTCGCCAAGAAGAACACCAAAATAACATTAAGACTACTATCATTGCTCCAGGATCTGTTAAGACAGAATTATTTGATTCAATCAATAATGAAGAAGTGAGAAATGGTTTAAAGGATGCTATGAAACAACCCGGTGCTGAAATGATGGCCTTAGATCCAGAAGAAATCGCACAAGCAGTGGCTTTTGTCATTGATACACCAAAGAATATGGCTGTTAATGAAATGGTAATTCGTCCTACAGGACAAGAAGTTTAATAGAATATATAATGAAAACGATACAAAAAGGAGAAATTTTATGTCAATTTTTGACGAAACATTCACAATGAACAATGGAGTTAAAATTCCAAGATTAGCTTTAGGAGTTTGGGAAATCCCTGATGATAAGGTAGCCGATGCGGTTAAATCTGCAGTTAAAGTTGGTTATCGTCACATCGATACAGCTCAAGCTTATGGCAACGAACGTGGTGTCGGTGAGGGTGTAAGAAACGCTGGAATTTCACGTGACAAACTATTCGTCAATTCTAAAGTTGCGGCTGAAATCAAGAACTATGACGAAGCTAAGAAGTCAATCGATGAAACTTTGGAAAAGATGGGCTTAGATTATTTGGATATGATGATTATTCACAATCCTCAACCTTGGAAAGAAGTAAACCAAGGTAATGATCGTCACTTTGAGGGTAACTTACAAACTTGGCATGCTATGGAAGATGCTGTTAAAGCTGGTAAGTTAAAGACTATCGGTGTTTCTAGTTTTCAAAAAGAAGACTTGGACAATTTGATCAAGAATTCTGACACTAAACCCGCTGTTAACCAAATCCAAATTCACATCGGTGATACACCAAGTGATTTGATTAAATATTCTCAAGATAACGGCATTGTTGTTGAAGCCTTCTCACCAATTGCTCACGGTGCCGCTATGAATGATGAAACGATCAAACAAATGGCTGCCAAGTATAATGTTTCTGTTCCACAATTGTGCATTCGCTATGACTGGCAATTAAATGTTGTCGTTCTACCAAAGACAGCTAACCCAGATCACATGAAGTCAAACGCTGATATCAACTTTGAAATTTCAGCTGAAGATATGAAGACTTTGGCAAAAATCGATCAAATGAATTATGGAGATGCCAGTGCTTATCCAGTATTCGGTGGTAAAATCTAGAGCAACGTGTTATCTTTAAGATAATAAAAATTCAGGAGAAATGCTTGATGATTGTATCTAAGTAAGGATCATAAAATTTGAACAGAGAAAAATAGCTTTCTTTGTTGTACCCAAATTGCCTTACAGATATTATCAAAATATTTTGATAAAAGTCCTTAAGTGCAGTTTGTTGACTGCACTTTTTTTGTATTCTGAGAGGTGATTTACTAATTAAAAAGGAATATAAAAAATTGACTAAACAAATTAAATTAAGACTAGAAACAAAATCAGATCATAAGAAAACAGAAATCATGTTGCGTAACGCTTTTTGGAATGAATTTCAACCAGGCTGTGTCGAACATTATTTGATGAATAAGATTAGAAATCATCCCCGTTTTGTATCAAAATTGGATACGGTGGCAGTAGTAGGTGATGAAATCGTCGGTTGTGCCACCTTTTTGGAAGATAAAATCCAAGGTGACGATGGCAAAACACATTCTATTTTGTGCTTAGGACCTTTGGCAGTAGCACCAGAGTATCAACAAAATGGCCTCGGTGGACGACTAATTGAACATTCGAAAAAACAGGCTTTGAAATTAGGTTATAACGGGATTATTTTGTATGGAGATCCTAATTACTATAGTAGAAAAGGTTTTGAACCAGCTAAGAATTACAATATTAGAATGGCTAATGATAAGTTTGCGACAGTTCTACAAGTTGCGCCATTGTACCAAGGTGCTTTAAAGGATTGTGCGGGTAGATACGTTGAAGATGAAGTTTATGGTGTGGACCAAGCCAAAGTGGATGCCTTTGATGCACAATTTCCGTTCAAAGAAAAGGTGACTAATAATGCTTCACAATTACATTTTCAGAAGTTGATTGAATCGCAAGATGTGGAATTGGGATAGTATCATAGGAATTTAAAAATAATTCAATTAAATATATCGTAATTTAGTTAAGAAGACTAAATATGATAGGTTTAAAGATGAATATTATTTTTAAGAATCGGAAACTAGAAAATGAGTGCTTGAATCCAAAAATTACAACACGAAGATATGGTATCAAAATGTCTTTAAAAATTAAGCAAAGAATTGTTGAAATCAAAGCAGCGGACACAGTAGAGCAATTAGTTGAATTTTCTATTGGAAGATGTCATCCTTTGCGTGGAAGTAGAACGGGAGAAAACGCAGTTGATTTAGTACATCCATTCAGAATGGTTTTTACAAAAGTTAATAGTGTAAGTAGGACTGTATGTATTATAGAAATAGTAGATTATCATTAGTCGGAGGAATCAAGATGTTTTCATATGGGAAAGAAACAATCGCCATAGCACCGGGGGCAACGATTTACGAACAAATAGTAGACCGAAAAATCACATTTAGTGATTTTTCTCAACAAATAGGTATGGACAAAAAAGATACAGAAAAACTATTTACTGGAAAAATAAAAATTACACCTGAGATTGCAAACAAATTGACCAAAATCTTGGGTATACCAACTACTTTTTGGCTTAATATGGAGGCTCAATATCGTGATGATCTTAAACAAATCGAATTAGAACAAAAAGATAGTGGATATGATTTTTCCAAAATAGAAAATTAAACAGGAAGAGATGGGATTTTTAAGTTAAATTCCATCTTTTTTTGATATTTTCAGGTATTCTGTTGTTAAGGAGAAAAACTATGGCAAAAAAAAGACAAATAACAGATATTGAATCTGAATTTAAACAGAGTAAAGAATTTGAAATTTTAACAGACTTTGAGAAATCAGAGGTTGCTGATGTATTTGAAACAATCGCTGATACAACTAGTGATGATGATTATAGTGATTATACAAAGTGGGATGCAGATTTTATAGTTGCGTTAGTATTTTCATTATTTGATCAGTTGGGCAATAGTACTGCGCAAGATGCTACGAGAGCAATCGTTATTTACGATATATTAAAAGCGGTCTTACGTTTTTTGGCATCGAAAAATAAGTTACAAATACCTCTTTTTGAACTAAATCAATTGTTTAATCTTATTGATTCTGAACTTAGCTTAAATAGTTTCCAAAGAATACGTGAACCAAATTACCAAGATCCAGCTCTACCAGGATGGCGTCGATATGTTGCAAATGATATTACCAATTATATGGGTGAGTGGATTGACGCATATGTTGAAAGTTCTGACTGGGCTAAACGTCCAAAAGGTGTAACGGAAGATTTTCTTTCATCATTAATGTTTTCAATGACTGAATATGTCTATAATATTTATCGAAAAACTCCCAAAACTTGGACTAAAACAGCATTGAATGGTGTCATGGAAAATGAATTTATAACTAATATGGATTTAGAAGATGAAGACTACCGTCTAATCGTTCCAGCAATGTCAGCGTTTATTGATTTTGTGGCAGAAAACGGCTGGATCAATGCACAAAAAGCAGCTAATTATAAACGTTACTTAGCAGCTGGTGAAGAGAAGATGATTGAAGCGTCACACGATGATACAAAAGCAGGACCTGCAAAATTAGTTTACAAAGAAATGGAAAGACAGGGTGTGGATATCGATGATGATGAAGAAGTTGAGAAATTCATTCAAAATTTGAATGAAAATGGTGGTATCGATAGTTTGTTACCAGACGATGAACCTAATAAAGCCAGAAATTTCACTGATGGTGAATTGGCCGCAATTTTAACTGATAAAGCTACTCTAGAATCATTTTCTCAAGCTGTTGATCCTGATTTTGAGACGAATTTTTTGGGAGACCATCATTTAGTCGAACTTAATAATAAAAAATGGAGTATTAAACAAGCTAAAGCAGTTCATCTTCAAGGTATTAAAGATGGTATTAAAATGTGGCTAGGACGTGACCGAGATAAGTACGAGTTACCAGCGGGAATTGATGTGGTATCACTAGTTGGTACCGTTGCTGAATTAGAGGACACGCTTTATTCACAACACTTACAAACACCTAAAGAATGGACACCAGCAACTTGGAGAGAATTTGGACAGTGGGCTCGTGATAATCAAGCTAGAGGACGAAATAAAGAAGCCACAAAATTATTTACTAGTGTGATTAGGATTCAAGCTGATAATAAAAGAATTTCTCCACAAAAAGCCAATCAGCTGTTATTCGCCATGAGAGGTGAAGATAATAATATAATTTCGTTAGATGATGCTAGAAAGAAAAAATAGCATACATTAAACGTATACTACCATGTCATTTTAGTAATTTTTTAATCATGAATTACGTCTTATACTAATCACAACGAATAAACAAGAAGAGGTAATTACATGACAAACATTCCTACATTCAAATTAAATGACGGCACAGAAATTCCATCATTTGGTTTCGGCGTTTTCCAAATTCCTGCAGATGGAACTACTTACAAGGCAGTCAGCGATGCTTTGAAACTAGGCTATCGTCACATTGACACTGCAGTCGCATACTTCAACGAACAAGAAGTCGGCAAAGCTATCAAAGACAGCGGCATTCCTCGTGACCAAATCTGGGTGACTTCAAAAATGTGGCTCCAAGATTATGCTTATGAAGACGCTAAAAAGGCGATTGATCTTTCACTTAAAAAATTAGGCTTAGATTATATTGATTTGTACTTAATTCATCAACCATATGGAAAAGTTGATGAAGCTTGGAAGGCTATGGAAGAAGCCAAAAAAGCCGGCAAGATTCGTTCAATCGGTGTTTCCAACATGACTCCTAAGATTTGGAATGAATTTGTGCCTAAGTTTGCGACAATGCCTAGCGTTAACCAAGTTCAATTTGACCCATATTTCCAACAAAAAGAACTACGTCAAATTATGGCTAAAGCACACGTAACTCTAGAAGCTTGGGGTCCACTTGGCCAAGGTAGTAAGGAATTGTTCAGCGAACCATTGTTGAATGATCTAGCTAAGAAATATGGTAAAGATGTTGGACAAATTATCCTACGTTTTGAACATCAAGAAGGTGTGATCGTCTTTCCTAAGTCAGTTCACGAAGCAAGAATTAAATCTAACAAAGATATCTTTGATTTTGAATTAACTTCAGATGAGATGGATTCAATCAGAGCCTTGGACCGTAATGGTAAAGGCATGCACGATCCTGATGCACCTGGTGTTGAAGATATGTTGTTGAATGCTCTTGATGTCCACGCTAATGATTGAAATTAGATAAGAAGAGAGCTCTCAGATTGTTATGTCTGGGAGCTTTTATTTTTTGCATTTTTGCTTGTTTACAAAACATATGTTCTGTATGATGAAATCGTGAATTGGTATAATCGGAAAGGAAGATAATATGACTACATGGAAAAAATTCAAGGGCTCAATCACCTCTATCCCAGAAGATGAAATGACAATTATGATAAAAAAGGGCTTACCTCCCACGAATGAATTCGTGGGATTCATGCCCAACTTTATTGAAAATGCAAGGCTCTTTTATATTCATAATAAAATATTATAGTTAATAATGGGATATAAGTATTTAAAAGACTAGCTTAAATAATTACTCCAAGAAGCAGACATTGTTTTAAGAACAGGTGCAACTTGCCTTTTGTTGTTTTTCAAATAAGCAGCGTAAAAGTCCATCTTACTAGCTTCATCGCTGATAGGAACGTTGATTTGGTCATAATCAGAGAAAATATTGTCAGAATCAATTTTGGAAATGTTGGTTGTAAAGTAAGGAAAATCAGAATACTTGGTAATTTCAGAAAAGGCCTCACGTTGTTCTTGATAGAGAAATTTAGCACCAGGAATCTTGCCTTCGGCGACTTTTTTCCAAACACCAATATCTGATAGAACGATAAAACTCAGGCCTTTCAAATCATTAAATGAAACTGACTTTTTATTGGCTAAGAGTGTGAATTGGTTGAGGTTGACAGATAAACGTTCAGTTCCAATGTATAATGATTCAATTTCGTCGGTCATGAGTTCTTGATTAGTCAAAATGAATGAGTAATCGTGATTCAAAAGTTTTCCAGAAACATCTTTTGTATCCATTAGCTTGTGGTCCAAGTCGAGATTGGTATCAGCTAGTTTGGATGTCTGTAGTTTTTTCAATAAAATCAAAGGTCCTGGGGCAACCGAACCAACCGTGATATTTTTGTGATTGTAATCATATTTTTGAACTGTCTCGATTAATTGGTTATTTCGATCGATGACTTTTTGAGCTTCCTTAACAGCCAATTCGCCAGTTTTGGTCAAAGTAATCCGATTAGGTTGACGGTCAAAGATTTGCACACCCAATTCATCTTCTAGTTTTTGCATCCCTCGAGTAACTGTCGGTTGAGTCACCAATAAGTGTTGAGCCGTGGCGGCTAGAGTACCGTATTTTTTAAAAGTGACGAGTTCTTCTAATAAGTAGTTTTCTATCATTTTGCACCTCACAGTATACATTGGACGTATAGTAGCATATCAAACAAGTAATTTTCAAAAGATAACCATGATTATAAAATGTAGTCATCAGCTAAAAGAAGAGGTAGAAAAATGCAAAACGTTAAATTAAATAATGGAATGGAAATGCCCCAATTAGGTTTTGGAGTTTTTCAAATAACCGACTTGGAACAATGTAAACAAGCAGTTTTAACAGCTATCAAAAACGGTTATCGCTTGATCGATACAGCCGCAGCCTATCAAAATGAAACGGCCGTTGGTGAAGCTATCAAAGAATCAGGCGTTAGTCGTGAAGACTTATTTATCACTTCTAAGTTATGGGTTTCAGACTTTACTTATGACCGTGCCAAAAAAGGTATCGATACTTCATTAAAAAATCTCGGTTTAGATTACCTTGATATGTATTTATTACACCAACCATACGGCGATACTGTCGGTGCTTGGAGAGCTTTGGAAGAGGCCCAAAAAGAAGGTAAGATTCGTGCTATCGGAGTTTCAAACTTCTATGCTGATCAATTAAAGGATTTGGAACTAACAACTAACATCAAACCTGTTGTTAACCAAATTGAAGTTAACCCTTGGTATCAACAACCCTCAGAAGTAAACTTTGCTAATAGAGAAGATATCCGTGTCGAAGCCTGGGCACCATTCGCTGAAGGAAAGCATGACATTTTTACTAACGAAACGATTGCTAAAATTGCTCAGAAATATGGAAAATCTAATGGTCAAGTAATCCTTAGATGGCTTTTACAACGTGGTATCGTGGTTATTCCTAAGTCAGTTCACGAAGCTAGAATTAAGGAAAACATCGACGTCTTTGATTTTGAATTGAGCGCTGATGATATGAAAGTTATGAGTAGCTTGGATAAAAATGAGAGTCAATTCTTTGACCACCGTGATCCAGTTACGATTGAACAAATCTTTGGTTCAAGTTTAGCTAAGTTGAAGTAATTAAAAATCCTGCTAGAAATTAATCTAGTAGGATTTTTTGCAGTTCTTTATCGCTAGATGTGTAGAAATCTAATTAATAGATTAGACATTGATTTCGCGTTAAAATAAATTTACCTCAGAGGTAAATAATCGAAGAGACGGAGGACCTTGGCATGTATTCACACAGTAAGAAAACAATAGCTGTTCCACCAGGGGCAACTATAAAGGAACAATTAAAAAATCGTCATATGTTACAAAAAGAATTTGCAATTAGAATGGATATGAGTGAAAAACATATTAGCCATTTGATAAACGGTAAAGTGGAATTAACTCCCGAAGTTTCTCAAAGACTGGAATTGGTTTTGGGTATTCCTGCAAAGATTTGGAATGATTTAGAGTCTCGTTATCGCGAACGTTTGGTCAAGGTAAACCAAGAACTAGAAGATGAAAAAGAAATAACATTGGCCCGAAAATTTCCTTATCGGAAAATGTCAATGGAAGGTTGGGTGTCAAAAACTGATGACTTCGATGATCAAGTTCAAAATTTAAGACGTTTTTTTGAGGTCGCTAATTTGAAGGTACTTTATCCCTTAGGAATACTAGATTCAAACGAAAAAGTTGAAGATTTCTTTGTAGTAGCTAAAAATCAGGCGGAAGAATTAAAAGCTAAAAAATAAATCATTTAAGTTTGCATAATGATAATTCGTATCTACAAAAAAGGTTATCCTCGCAGAACTAACAAGCAATTTTTGAATCATCAATTAACAGAATCGTTATAATATTCACGTGGAAACCTATATTTCATAATTAATGTCGATAGGTTTGATATTTGAAAGTTTGGAGGAATTGTAAATGTACACAGACTTGAAAAGTAAAGTAGCTGTAGTTACTGGCGGCTCAAAAGGAATTGGAACGGCCATTTCTGAAAGATTTGGTAAAGAACATATGTCAGTCGTAATCAATTATCACAGTGATGAAAAAGGTGCTCAAGAAGCCGCTACAGCCGTAGAAAAAAATGGTGGTAAGGCTGTTATCATTCAAGCTGATGTTTCAACCGAAAAAGGTAATCAAAAATTACTTCAAGCTGCTTTAGACAATTTTGGTGACTTGGATGTTTGGGTCAACAATGCTGGTATGGAAATTAAATCAGCGACTCATGAACTATCACTTGATGACTGGAACAAGATGATTGCCATTGATCAAACTGGTGTCTTCTTAGGTTCCAAGACGGCTTTAGCTTATTTTAAGAAAAATAATAAAAAAGGTAACATCATCAACATGTCATCAGTTCATGAACAAATTCCATGGCCAACATTTGCCGGATACTCAGCTGCTAAAGGTGGAGTAAAGTTATTTACTAAGACAATTGCGATGGAATATGCTAAAGATGGTATTCGTGTCAATGCTATTGGACCTGGTGCTATTAATACGCCAATTAATGCTAAGAAATTTGCGGATAAAGGACAATATGATCAAACTGTTTCTATGATTCCAATGAATCGAATTGGTAAACCTGAAGAAGTGGCTGCCGGTGCTGCATGGTTAGCTTCTGATGAATCAAGTTATGTTACAGGAACAACATTATTTATCGATGGTGGAATGACACTTTATCCGGCATTTATGAATGGACAAGGTTAATAGAGATAAATATATATTTATAATTAATAAAATGACATTGTAATGATGCCATTTTTTTGTTTTATAATTATAATCGAGATGAGGGGGCAATATTATGACAACAATAGTAATCGGTGCAGATAGCGGTATTGGTTTAGAAATTGCTAGAGTTTATGGGCAACATGGTCAAAAGATAATTTTAGTATCTCGTGATCAAGGGAAGTTAGATACTGCTACTAAAGAATTACGTAAAGAACATATTGCAGCCGCCAACTATGCTTGTGATGTCAACGACTTTGCGGGTACAGATAGAATGATTCAACAATTAATTATGCGAGATGGGAAAATTAATAATTTGGTCTTTAATGTTGGCAATAAACATTTAGATAATGCATTATCCAGTACAGTAGGATTAATTGGTGATATTTTTGAGACTAACGTTTTGAGTGCAATCAATGCGGCTAAATCCTTTATTGAGAGTACGAATCCAAATTTGCCACGTTCAATTATTTTTACAGGTGGTGGAGCAGCTATTAGACCGTCGGATAAAGCTTCAACATTATCTTTGACTAAGGCCGCTTTGAGAAGTTATGCCTATACTTTGCATAAAGAAGTTGCTCTAGATGATATCTTTGTGGGATTGGTAACTATTCAGGGGATCATCAATTCATCAGATCAGATGACTCCAGATAAAATTGCCCCAGTTTATTGGAACTTACTAGAAAAACGTGATCAGGTGGAAGCCTTCTATCCAGAACACGTTTCCCATTCTGAATTTGAATGAGCATATAACATGTCGCTTGGATAGGAACGTGTAATAATAAGGATGTAAATAGAAGGAAAGTGAGGTTGTAGATGTGCCAGATAAGCAAATGACGTTAGACGAATTAAAGAAGTTTGATGGAAAGGAAGGTCGACCTGCCTATGTTGCAATTGATGGGATTATCTATGATGTTACTGATGTTGGTCCTTGGCAAGGTGGAAAGCACCATGGAAATGTTGCCGGTCAAGATCTCTCGGAAGTAATTAATCACGCACCACATAAGCATTCAGTTTTAGCTAAGTTAAATGAAGTTGGAAAATTAAAATAAGCAAAAAATCATGTTAATAAAGTTATTAGCATGATTTTTTGTCGTGGAGGATTTGTAAAATGAGAAAAATTTCGGTTCCCAAAAGCATAAAAGCTGAAGATTTAGAATACGATGTTTTCCAAGGACGGTTTGGGGAATTAGTTTATTTAAAGAAAATCGCTAATCCTTTTGAAAATGAGGAATTTCTTAGTACTCATGATTTTACACAAAAGGAAGTATTCAGTGGCCCACTAGTTGGGAAAGAAATTTTTGATTGAACTCGTTTTTAAAAATAATAACCCTAATGAATCGTGATGGAAAATATTGCAATTTACTAGGGTTATTTTTTGTTCATGATAAACATAGTGTTATTTTGGCGAATTTTATAATCAAGTTAGCCACCTTAAGAAAAAATAAATAAAAAA
>NZ_AZDO01000064.1 GCF_001435505.1 Companilactobacillus futsaii JCM 17355
TTCTAGGTAGATTGTTTAGACGAGAGTTAATGAGTGAGATTGATTGTGGACTTACAGTATCTAGTGACAGCCCTTTGGGCAAGTCACGGCGGATCATTCTATTATGAACTTCATTAGTACCACGTTCACTAGATGTGTATGGATGAGTGAAATAGACATCGCACGTTCCTGACATTGTATTTTCCAAATTAGCAAACTCTGGCCCATTGTCTGCAGTAATAGACTTGATGGTATCTCCGTATGATTCTGCGATTTCATCCATCGCATAGTCCACAGAGTCAGCGTCTCTACCGTCGATTAATCGCATTATTTCGAATCTAGTTTTTCTCTCTGTCAACGTAAGGACAACACTCTCATGACCATTTCTTTTACCAACTACAGTGTCAATTTCAAAGTGTCCAAACTCTAAACGGTCATCAACATAATCAGGGCGTTCTTCAATACTACGTCCTAGAACTCG
>NZ_AZDO01000065.1 GCF_001435505.1 Companilactobacillus futsaii JCM 17355
TTTTTTATTTATTTTTTCTTAAGGTGGCTAACTTGATTATAAAATTCGCCAAAAAATATGATTCAAAATCATAAAATATTAATTACGAAAGGCGACTTAGACGGTCGTCTTTTTTGCTATACGATTAATTATCGAATCTATTAAGAAAAACCTGTTAAAGGCATAAAAATAGAAATTAAAAATAGAAGTTGTATTATATTAATTGAGATGTTTAGACAGGTTATGATTTTTATTTCATCCCAGCAAGGACGGTTTATTAATATGACGAGTAAGAAATTAACAATTGATAAAAAAGAATTATTAATTGCCGCTGGTGCAGCAATGACTTTGGGAATAGGAGCCAGTGCAGGTCACTCAGTCATTGTTCACGCGGCTACGGCTGATAATACTAGTTCGGTTGCTGCACCTTCTAAAACAACTACCGGTTCAGAACCTTCGGCTTCGGATGCAACAACGACTACTTCAAATACGACATCAACCCAGACTAAGACTGATCCTGATGCCACCGAGAAAACAACTAATGACGACAATAAAACAGCTTCTGCTACTACAGATAGCAGCTCGACAACTACACCAAAAGCAGCAACAACAAATACTGTAACGCAAGCTACAACTGACAATAATATTAGTACTGATAAGTCTGCAACTAGTCTTTCTCAGCCTGCAACGACTAATTTGACTAAATCAACTACAACGACTGATACGACAAGTTCAGTGGCAGCTACAACGACGCCAGCATCGACTGACACAACTGCTACGACTCCTGATAAAGATACGACAGACACTAAAGCAACCACATTAACGCCAGTAGATACAAGTGCTAATACAATCTCTTCAGATGGTGACTATACTGATGCTAATAAGTTCAATTGGAGTACTGATGATGATGGCAATGCTACTTTAACTGGAACTAATTCTAATTTAACTGCTGACGATACGGATATTAATATTCCACCTAAGATTACCGTCACCAATAAGGATACTAATGCTAGTACCGACTATAATGTCACAGCGATTGGGAATGCTGCCTTCTTCAGCAATCAAACCATTAATACTGTCAAAATCAACGATGGCGTAACTGATATTGGCGATGATGCTTTTGCATATACCAAAGTAACTGACGTTGATTTATCTAATAATAAAACTTTACAAAATATTGGCAAACAAGCCTTTTCCAGTGATCAAATCAAACAAGTTCAATTGCCGGATTCAGTTGAAACTATCGGTGATTCGGCTTTTTCTTACAATAACGCATTGACCTCGGTCACTTTGCCAGCTAATTTGCAATCGATTGGTTATCAAGCTTTTGCTGGTAATACTAAATTATCAAGTGTCGATTTTTCAAAAGCTACTAATTTACAAAATATTGGTGAAGAAGCTTTTGCCACTGATGCTGCCTTGACTTCGGTAGATTTGAGTCAAAATAATCAATTAACTACTATCAGTAAAGGCGCTTTTATTTATGATAATGGTTTAACATCAGTAACTTTGCCAGATGGTTTGGAAACAATCGGTGATCAAGCCTTTCTAGCTGATACTGGTTTGACTTCAATGAAGTTTGGTCCAAATTTGCAATCAATTGGCTATCAGGCCTTCACTTATAATGACAATTTAAGTAGTCTAGATTTTTCAAATGCTAAGGATTTAACGAAGATTGGTACTGGCGCTTTTGAATATTCTAATTTGCAAGGAACGATTACTTTGCCTGCTAATTTACAATCAGTTGGAGAGTATGCTTTTGCTGGTAATAATATTTCTAATCTAGTACTTAATAATAATTTACAAACAATCAGTGAAGGTGCTTTTTCAACTAATAAGTTGACTGGTACATTAACGATTCCTGATTCAGTTCAAAGCATCGGAAATTCAGCTTTTAGCAACAATCAAATGACTGGTGTTTCATCTAATGCTTCTGATTTTCAAGTAGGTCCCAATGCTTTTAGTAATAACCGCATCACGACGGTTTTGTTGCCAAATATTTCATTAGACAATGTCAACTTGGATGGTATAGTTGATCAATTAGCAGCAATTTTTACTGATTCTGCCCACAATAAAATTTCTGATTACTTCAATATTGATATCGGAGGAGTAAATGAAAATGATTTGGTAATATCTGATTTGAGTAACGGTGTAACTTATAGTAATGGTGTCTTCAATATTCCGACTGGTACTAATAGTTTTACTTTCAATTGGGCTTTGCCAAGTGCTGATAAATATAGTGGTACTTATGATGTCATTTTGGATAATCCAGTTATTAAAGCAATTGATTCCAAAGTTGCAGCGGGAACAAGTTGGCAAGCTAGCGATAACTTTATTAGTGCGCAAAAGGATGATGGTTCAACGATTCCATTTAGCGATATAAGTTATGAAGTCACTGCACCAGATGGAACAAGGGGACAAAGTATCGATACGACTAAAGTTGGAGCTTATCAAGTCGTTTACTCATATGGAAGTGAATCGAGTACTGTCACAGTTCAAGTCTACAAACGCTCTGGTACGTATGATATAACTGGTAATCAAGAAGTAACTTACAATGGTCAAAATCAAAATATCGATCTTAATGATTACACAGTTAACTTGTCAGATGGCTCAACTTATACACTTCAAAATGGTGATTTGGTTTTCTCTGAAGCAAGTGATGCTAAAAATGCTGGAACTTATCAAGTTATTTTATCTCAACAAGGAATTGACAATATCAATAACTTGGCTCAAAGCTCCTATATAGATTGGTTTGCAGGTCAAAGTGGTAGCTTAATAATTGATAAGGCACCAATCACGATAACAGTTGATAACGCAACTAAAGTGGCCGGAAGCAAAGATCCTGCATATAATGTTGAACTTTCCATGCCTAACATAGTCGATGGTGATGATCCGGCTTATACAATCGTTAGGGACCCTGGAGAAACTGCCGGAACATATAAAATCAATGCAGTTGTCGATGAAAGTCAAAATCCTAATTATGTAATTACAGTGGTTCCTGGTACTTTAACAATTACTGCTGACAAACAAAGTTTAGTTGGTAGCAATTATACGATGCACATTGGAGATCCAACACCAATGGCCAGTGACTTTCAAGCTTCAGCAACTGATGTTAATGGTAATCCTTTGGATGTTAACGTTGATTTGAGCAAAGCTAATTTAGATGTAGCTGGTACGTATGATGTTGTATTGAACACATCTGATGGTCAAAGTAAGACAGTCCAGTTAACTGTAGAAGCTGATCCTAATAGTGGTGGTACTGTTGATCCAACAGATCCAACAGATCCAACAGATCCAACAGATCCCCCAGTCGTTTCGCCAGTTGAACCGGTAGTTCCTGATGAAAAAGATCCAAATAATAATAACGATGAAATTGGTGGCAATTCTGATGGAGAAACTAATAATAATACCAATAACTCTTCAAATAATAATGCCGGTGATTCTAACAATGTGATAAATGATAATGCAAAGGATCCAACAGGCCCAACAGATCCAACCGTCAACAATAAGTCACAATCTAAAATTGTCATGGAAGGCAGTGTTTACTACGTTCCGGGAATTAAAGGACAATCTAAAGGTGTCTTAGTAACACCAACTAATTTACATAAAAATGGCTACGACCCAACTAATCAAAGTGGTATCCAAACCTTCCCACAAACAGGCAATGACAGTGGCACATTTATGAAAATTCTCGGTGCAATGATTGCTGTTTTGACGCTAGGTGTAATCGATATCAGAAAAGTTCGTCACTAGATTAATAAAAACTACTTTTTTGATGGTTATTTAACCTGCAAATATTGAAATAACGAAGTTGTTTTGATAAAATAATATGCGGTTTACAATAATCATGAAAGAAGGAAACAGAAATGTCAGGACATTCAAAATGGCATAACATCCAAGGTAGAAAAAGTGCCCAGGATGCAAAGCGTGGTAAAATCTTCCAAAAGCTGTCTCGTGAATTATTTATGGCAGCTAAGGCGGGTGGCTCCGATCCTAACGATAATGCTGCCCTTCGTTTAATAGTAGATAAAGCTCGTGCAGCCAATATGCCAAAGGACAACATCAAGCGTGCCTTAGACAAGGCTGATGGCGGCAGTGAAGATCATTATGATGAAGTTACTTACGAAGGCTATGCTCCAGGTGGAGTCGCAGTTTTAGTAGAAGCTTTGACAGATAACAAGAACAGAACTGCTTCTGCCGTACGTGTTGCATTTACCCGTAACGGAGGTAGCATGGGTTCAACTGGTTCAGTTTCATACATGTTTGACCGTAAAGGTTACATTGTTTTGGATCGTACAAAGAACTCACAAGATGAAGATACAGTATTAATGGATATCATGGATCTTGGTGCAGATGATCTACAAACATCAGATGATGCTTTTGAAATTTATACAGAAGCAAAAGAATTCGCTGCAGTTCGTGATGGCTTGATTGAAAAGGGATATGACCTTGCCGATGCAGAATTGACAATGATCCCTCAAAATACAACACCAGTTCCTGAAGAAAAGAAGGAACAATTCCAACACATGATCGATCAACTTGAAGATGATGATGATGTTTCAGAAGTTTACACTGCTGCTGCAGATGAAGACGACGAATAATTTTTAAAAAATTAAGACCGTAAACAATTCAGTTTGCGGTCTTTTTTTGCGTAATTTTTTTTGTAAAGGAGGTCGTTAATATGTCAATCATTACTATGGTCAACAATTTATTAACTGAAGCTTGTACAAATAAAATTTCAGATATTTATTTTTTGCCAAGAGATGAGCATTATCATATCGAAGCACGCAATGCACTTCAATCATACACAGTAGCGGATCTGTCAAGTGAAGAAACTACTATGATCATGAATTACCTTAAATTTAATTCTGGGTTAGATATTTCAGAGAGACGTCGAGCTCAAAAAGGTTCTTTTGGATTCATGTATCAAAATAGACAAATATTTATCCGTGTTTCAGCAGTAGGAGACTTTAAAAATAGAGAATCAATGGTCATTCGTTTGATTTATCCACAAGAATTGATTTCCCCGGTGTCAGAAGAAATCGTCGACAATTTGTTACCAATCGTTAAACAAAAAGGGATGATGTTGTTTTCTGGTCCGATGGGTTCAGGGAAAACCTCATTGATGTATGCTTTGGCAAGGCATCTTAGTTATGAAAAGAGAGTTATGTGTATCGAAGATCCGATTGAAATTGTTGAAGACAGTTTTTTGCAATTGCAAGTTAATGAGGAAGCGGGGATGACATACGAAGAATTGATCAAAACAACTTTGCGTCATCGTCCAGGTATTTTGATTATTGGAGAAATTAGGGATGCTAAGACTGCTCAACAAGCTATTCGTGCAGCAATTTGTGGTTATACTGTCATGTCGACGATTCACGGTAAATCCAAATATTCAGTGATTCAACGACTACAACAGTTTGGTGTTAGTGAAGAAGAAATCATCAATGCCGTCAATTTGATCTCATATCAAAGGTTGATTCCAACCTATGATGATTTACAAATTTTTTTGGATACTTTGAATACAGAAGAGATTAAGGAATATTTAGAGAATAATCTTAAAGATGATCGTTGGGGACAGGGAATCCGTAAAATTTATCAAGCAGGTCGAATAGATGAGAATGTTTACCAAGAATTTGTCAACGGATAAGAAGTTAAGTTCTAAGCAACAAGCAGATTTTTTGTTGATTATTAGTAAGCTTTTGGGAAATGGTTTTTCACTAAATCAGTCAATCAACTGTTTGCGCTTACTTGAAAACAAACATGATGTCTTCGAAAAAATTCACCAAGACTTACAAAATGGAGCAATGATTTCACAAGCGTTACGTCATTTGCAATTGCCCAATGTGATTTTTAATCAGATTGTTATTGCCCAGAATCACGGCAAAATCGATCAAACGTTAAAACAAACTGGGATTTTATTAAAAAGTCAGGCACAACAAAAAAATAAATTAAAAGAACTTTTAGTCTATCCAGGCTTTATTTTGATGTTTCTATTAACGATGCTGATTGGAATGAAGATTTATATTGTACCTCAATTAGCTATTGCTGGTAGTGGGAAATCAATCGATCTATTTTTAGGAATCATCTTGATCAGTTTGATTTTGTTAGCAAGCGGAATAATTTTTTTGATTGCTGATTTACGACGTAAAGATGAATATCATCGTTCGTTATTACTTGTGAAATTGCCGCTGGTTGGAAAGATTTATTTGCACTTTTTTCAATTTTTAATTTTACAAGGACTAGGAATGCAATTGGCTAGTGGCATGAATTTTTTTATAATTTGTGAATCTAGCAATCGCTTTCAAAAAGGATCAATTCAGCGCTACTTAGGTAATAAATTTATTCAAGAATTACAACAAGGAAAAAGTTTAGAACAGATGATCCAAGAAGAACCATTGTTACCGAATCAGTTGCAAATAATTGTTCAAGCTGGAGAAAGCGGGCCACAATTGGCTCAAGATTTGTTATTGATTTCGGAATTGAAATTTGAAGAAACTAAACAAGAATTAAAAAAACTTTTGAATTTAATTCAACCTATCCTGTTTGGCATTATCGCAATTGTAATCGTTGTGACATATTTGATTGTTTTGATGCCAATATATGGAATGATGAGAGGACTGTCATGATGAAAAGAATAAGAAAAGGTTTTACTTTGATTGAAATGGTTGTTGTTTTGTTTATTATTTCGTTGTTGATGTTAATTATGGTGCCAAATATTGTCGCCCAAAAAGATCATGCAAATGCTAAATCCGAAGAGGCCTTCAAAACTACTTTGACTACTCAAGCAGAATTGTATTTAGAAAATCACCCGGCTGATCCAACGGTTTCAATAGATAATTTACAAAAAGAAAATTACATAACTGGTGCTCAAGCTAAAAAAGCGAAAAAGATAAAAGATTTAAATCTTAATGATTTAGTTGAAAAAGATAAGACTGATGCCAGTTAGAAGGGCTTTTACATTATTGGAAACAATCGTGAGTTTAAGTATTTTTTGCAGCTTAACCATTTTTTCAATCTGTAACCTCAAAGATTATCAAGCTAGAGTTGAGGAACGCCAGTATTTAGAGTGGTTCAAAGATTCATTTAAAAGTACTTTTAATTATTGCTATTTGCATAATACTGGTGGAAGGATGGTCTTTGATAAAGAGAAAATTATTTTTCATACATCAGAAGGTACAAGGACTCAAACTCAAAGTAAAAAAATACCAAAATCTTTGAAGATTACTTCAGGTGCAAGGACAAATTATACGATCAACAAAGCTGGAGAAGCTAGTGCAGCAACAATTATTATTGAATCAAGTTTGAATCATAAAAAAATCTTATATAAAATTCAAATGAATTGGGGTGAAATCGTTGAAACAGAATCGTGAAGGTTTTGTTCTAGCAGAATCATTAGTGGCATTATCGATTTCGGTTTTAATAATTTTTACCCTGACTTATTGTGTCAAAGAAGAATTTAAGGTGATCGATCATTGGGAAGAAAGGGTCAATGCTCATAAAATTATTTTGTTAAATTTATATAGCAATAATGTCCCCAATCCTTTGATCATTAAAAATAAAAAATATTTTTTTGAAACTATTAATGATGGATATCAGGTAACGGTCAATAAAAATGTTTATCAAATCAAACCAACCACGTAGAGGATTTATTTTATATGAAACAATAATTGCTTTGATGGTCACGATTATGACTTTAGGGATTTTGCAACAAAGCTTACAAATTTTAAAAATTGTTCAGCAAACAGATTTTCAAGAACAAGTTAGATGGCATATTACCCAAGAGAAATTACAAGAAACTTTGCAAAATAGTAAAAGTATCGATTTGAAGAATCAACGAATAGTCTATTTAAAAAATGATGAACAGGATAAAAGAGTTATTGAAAAATACTGGGCTAAAGGTATATTAATGCTACATGCGACCACGGTTTCAAATGGAGGGCATGAAACGATTATGACTGATTTGCAAAAAATTAATATTGAAAAAAATGGAAATTTAGTTATTATTACAACAGAGAATAAAGCTCAGCAAAAATCAACGATGTGTTTAGTTTATGATGAATAATTGGTTGCAAAAAAATCAAAAACATAGCGCAACTGTCCTGTTAAATAGTATATTAGTATTAATGGTCGCAATTATGGTCATTGGTTACAGCAGCTCTTATTTGGCTGAAGAAATCAATGATTACCAGAAATTGGACGAGTTGTACAAGCAACAAATTAACAAGAAATTTAATAAAAGTAATAAAATAGACTATCGTGAATTTAGGAATCCTTGAATAAAATCGGTTCCAACGTTAAAATTTTATTATGAAGCAAAGAGGTTAACTATGTCAGAAAAAGATATGCAATCATATTTTGATAAGCTAAACAAAGCCAATTCTTTATTGAAGGAGTCTTTGAAAGTAAGTAATATCGATACACTTGCCGAGAATTTAACTAATATTTCCGATGGTAAAGTTTATGTAGAAAATTCAGTTCCTGATCAAGATACAGTTGCTAAATTAGAGGCAATTTATCAAGAACTAAAACAATTAAACTTAACGCCATTACAGTTAAAGCAAGCTATCACTGTTGCTGTTATTAAAGCTCAAAAAGATGATAAAGCAGAAGTCAATAAATTAATGACTCCGGATGCCATTGGTTTGATTGCGAGCCTTATTGCTTATGAGGTACTAAACGTTCAAAACAAGAAAACGGTGAACATAGTTGATCCGACGGTCGGAACAGGAAACTTATTGATTGAAGTTATCGAACAATTGAATATGACTGACAAATTCCATATCAACGCTGCGGCTTTGGACAATGACGATGCATTAGTTGCGTTAGCCAAGGCATTTAGTGAAGTTATGAATCTTAATTTGGATGCCTATCATCAAGATAGTGTGGCAGATTGGGATATTACTGATATTGATATGGCAGTAGCGGATTTACCAGTTGGATATTATCCAATTGACGAAAATGCCAAGAATTTCCAGACTAGTGCTGAATCGGGCCATTCTTATGCTCATCATCTGTTGATTGAACAAACAATGAATAATTTGAATGATGGTGGACTGGGTATTTTTATCGTCCCATCACAAATTTTCCAAACCGATCAAGCTAAGAAATTGTCTGAGTGGATGGTTTCTAGCGTTTATTTGCAGGCTGTCTTAGACTTACCTGCTAATTTGTTTGCTTCTAAAGAGGCGCAAAAAGCAGTTGTTGTTTTGCAAAAGCACGGTGGCAATGCTAAACAAGTGGAAAATGTTTTGATGGGTACAATTCCAGACACCAATAATCCCAAGTTGTTTGAAGGATTTAAAGACCAGTTACAAGACTGGGCTAAAAATTTTAAAGGTTAGGTGAGATTAAATGTCTAAAATCATGGCCGTTAATTCTGGTAGCTCTACACTGAAGTGGAAACTATACACAGTACCTGATGAAAAAGTTGTTGCAAAAGGAATGGTTGACCGTCTTGGTCTTTCTGATTCAGTTTTTGAAGTTGAATTTGCTGGTAAAAAAATCAGTGAAATGGGTGATATTCCTGATCACACAACTGCTGTCAACAAGATGCTCGATAAATTGATCGACTTAAAGATCATTGATGACTATTCTGAAATTACAGGTGTTGGTCATCGAGTAGTCGCTGGTGGCAGTATCTTTAAAGACTCTGCGGTGGTAACTCCAAGAGTAGTTCAACAAATCAAGAACTTGTCTGAATTTGCTCCATTGCATAATCCAGGACAAGCCGCTGGTATTGAGGCTTTTGAAAGAATATTGCCTGATGTGCCACAAGTAGCTGTCTTTGATACTTCATTCCATCAAACAATGGATCCAGTTAATTACTTGTATAGTATTCCTTACGAATATTATGAAAAATATGGTGTTCGTAAGTTTGGAGCTCACGGTACTAGCCATAGATATGTCTCACAAGCTGCAGCTGATTATTTACACGTACCTTTGAATGATTTGAAGATTATTTCTTGCCATTTGGGTAGTGGTTCGTCAATTGATGCAATTGAAGATGGTAAGTCAGTTGATACTTCAATGGGCTTTACACCACTAGCCGGTATTACAATGAGCACACGTTCTGGAGATATTGATCCTTCACTAGTTGCTTACCTAATGCAAAAATTAAAAATTACTGATCCTAATGAAATGGTTAAAATTTTGAATACTAAGTCTGGGTTATTAGGTATCTCTGGCGTTTCACCAGATATGCGTGATTTATTAGCAACACGTGAAGAAAATGATCGTTCTGATTTAGCTATCAAAATTTTCGTTAACCGTATCGTAAAATATATTGGTTCATATATCGCCATGCTCAAAGGCACTGATGTAATTATCTTTACAGCCGGTGTTGGAGCTAGCAGTGCTGAAATACGTGCAGATATTGCCAATAGTTTTAACTATATGGGTGTAAAAATTGATAAAAAACGTAATGAAAATGGTACAGGCACTCGCTTGATCAGTACGGATGATTCAACTGTCAAAGTTCTAGTTGTACCAACTGATGAAGAGCTAATGATTGTTCGTGACGTCATCCGTTTAACAAAATATAGTGATTAATAATCAGGGATTCAAAACTAATTTAACTAGTTTTGAATCTTTTTTTTATTCCAAAAATCAGAAGAAAAATGATACAAAATTCAAAATGTAAGCCTTTACTTTGCTGAAAAAACTGCTATATTTGATTTGTATAGATGAACAGTAAGATTTGAATGGAGGTCAGTTATTATGACAAGAAAAGCCTACATGATTGGTACTGGTATTGGTAATTTAGCAGCCGGTATCTATTTGATTCGTGATGGTGGATTTAATGGTGATCAAATCACTATGATGGGACTTGAAGACCACTGTGCTAATGATGGCGCCGCTGTAAAAGACTATGAAAACGAATATGGTAACCAAGCACTTTCTAATAACAAAGGATTTCTAGCAAAAGGTGGAAGAATGCTCAATGAGGAGACTTTCGAAAACCTTTGGGATGTTTTGCGTTCAGTACCATCGCTTGATCATCCTGGACAAACTGTTACCGATGATATTTTGAATTTTGACCATGCCCATCCAACACATGATGTGGGACGTTTGATTGATCACAATGGACCACGAGTAAATCCTGGCAAAGACAATTACAAACACATGCAATTTGATAATAAAGATCGTTACTTGTTATCGAAATTGATGTTGATGCCTGAAAAGGACGAAGAAAAACTAAATAACATTAGTATTGCACAATGGTTTGCAAGCAGTCCTCACTTCTTCACAACGAACTTCTGGTACATGTGGCAAACTACTTTTGCTTTCAAACGTGCTAGTTCAGCTGTTGAATTGCGTCGTTACATGAATCGTATGATTCTAGAATTCAGTCGTATCAATACTTTGGAAGGTGTTACAAGAAGTCCTTATAACCAATTTGAAAGTATTATTTTGCCAATGCGCAAATACTTGGAAGACCGTGGCGTAACCTTTATCAACAATCGCAAAGTTACAGAACTTGAGTTTAAAAACACACCTTTGCAAGATGATATTGTCGTAACCGGCTTGAAGTATGAAGAAGTCGACAATGACAACAAAGAAGGTCACATCGATATTGCTGAAAACGACTTAGTCTTTGATACTAATGGTTCAATCACTGATAGTTCAGCAATTGGTGACTTCAATACTCCATTCAAAGAAAATATGGATTATGCTCCTAGTGCTACGCTTTGGAAGAAAGCTGCCGAGAAGTTCTATTCACTAGGTAATCCTGACAAATTCTTTGGTGATCGTACACAAAGTGAGTGGGTAAGTTTCACAGTTACGACAAACAACCACTTCTTAGTCAACGAAATTTCACGTATCACACAACAAGAGCCAGGTAATGCTTTAAACACTTGGATTGAAAGTACGCCATTGTTGTCAATCGTTGTTCACCACCAACCACATTTCAAGGCACAAAAGCCTAATGAATCAACATTCTGGGGTTACTTCATGTATCCAAGAAGAAATGGTGATTACGTTCAAAAACCTGTTATGGAAATGACTGGTAAAGAAATGCTTGAAGAATTGCTCGGTAATTTGGCTGCAACTGATCCAAGTAAAGACAATATCAAGAATCATACTGAAGAAATCATGGACAGTATTGTCAACGTAATTCCGGTTCATTTGCCATATGCTTCAGCAATGTTCAATCAAAGAGCCGTCGGCGACCGTCCTGATGTAGTGCCAAAGCACAGTAGAAACTTAGCCTTTATCAGTCAATTCTGTGAACAACCATTTGATATGGTCTTTACAGAACAATATTCATTCCGCGCTGCTCAACGTGCTGTTTACACCTTGTTGAACATCCCATTATCAGAAATGACACCAATGCACCATTATGAAAAAGATCCAAAAGTAATGGCTCGTGCTACTAAGACAATGTTTAGATAGAGAGAGTGGAGAATGACGGTTAAACTTTGAGCATTTGCCTAACTATGAGGATTGGCTGCGTCACTTGGTCTTGAAGACAATTTTCATAGTGTAGCAAAGCACAGAAGTTTGTCATTCGTAGCTCGTTTAGAGAGGGTGGAACAAACCGGAAAGAATTGGCTTGTGTAACCCGTTTAGTATAGAGAGCGGAGAAGTTCATTTGAAAATAAAATATTTCACAAAGTAGGTTGAAAATCACTTCAATCTACTTTTTTTGTGAATTAAAAAAGCCCCATAATACAAACTTTGTGAAGAAATATTCACAATAAAAATCAAAATTATTGGGATGTGAAATTCATTAACTAACAAACAATTATCTGTTACGTGTTGATATATCAACGTGGATACGTTTACATTGACTTTTTGGATTAAAATGCTTGAACAAAAAAAACACAGTGATATGATAAAACGTGAATTAGTTAACAAATATAGTTTTTATTCTTGGAGGTAATCAGATGTTGAAAGGTTCCAAAGATACAAATACTGCTGCAAAAACCGATAAAAAAGAAGAAGTAAAACCTGTTATTGATGAAATGGTCGCTAAAGCTCAAAAGGCTTTGAAGATTATGGACAGTTTCACTCAAGAACAAGTTGATCACATTGTTCATCAAATGGCTATTGCTGGTTTGAATGCTAGTTTTAAATTAGCTAAATTGGCCTATGAAGAAACTGGCCGTGGTTTAGTTGAAGACAAAGTTATTAAGAATATGTATTCAACCGAAGAAATTTGGCACTCAATCAAACGCGATAAGACCGTTGGTATCATCGAAGACGATAAGGAACACCGCTTGATCAAAGTCGCTGAACCACTTGGTGTTTTAGCCGGTGTTACTCCAGTAACTAACCCTACTTCTACAGCAATGTTTAAATCATTGATTGCCTTGAAGACACGTAATCCAATTATTTTTGGTTTCCATCCTCAAGCTCAAAAATGTTCAGTTGCTGCGGCTAAAGTTATGTTGAAAGCTGCTGTTGATGCAGGTGCACCTGAAGATGTTATCCAATGGATCGAAAAGCCAAGCATTGAAGCTACTTCATATTTGATGAATAACGATGGAGTTGCTTCAGTACTTGCTACTGGTGGTCCTGGTATGGTCAAAGCTGCTTACTCAACTGGTAAACCTGCTTTGGGTGTTGGTCCTGGTAATGGTCCTGCTTACATTGAAAAGACAGCTAACATCAAACGTGCTGTTAACGATATTATGATTTCTAAGACTTTTGATAATGGTATGGTTTGTGCCGCTGAAAATAGTGCCATTATTGATGCAGATATTTATGACGAAGTTAAGTCATTGTTTGAAAAGAACAAAGTCTTCTTCATCAAGAAAGCTGATTACAAGATATTAGCCGATGCTATGTTTAGACCAGAAGGTGGAGTTAAAGGTCCTATCGCCGGTCAATCTGCTTTGAACATTGCTAAACTTGCAGGCATCAAAGTTCCTGCTGATACTAAAGTTTTAGGTGTTGAATTAAGTAAGGTCGGTCCAGACGAACCACTTTCAGCTGAAAAACTTTCACCAGTTCTATCGGTCTTCAAGGTTGCTGGTCACAAAGAAGGATTCGAAAAAGCTGATGAATTGCTACACTTTGGTGGCTTAGGTCACACAGTCGGTATCCACACAATGGATGAAGATTTGGCTACTGAATTTGGTATCAAGATGAAAGCTAGTCGTGTACTAGTTAATACTCCTGCTGCTATCGGTGGTATTGGTAATCTTTATAACGAAATGATTCCATCACTTACACTTGGTACTGGTTCATGGGGTAAGAATTCTATTTCTCACAACGTTTCATCATTTGATTTGCTTAATATTAAGACAATCGCTAAACGGAGAAATAATATGCAATGGATTAAACAACCAAGAGTTTACTATGAAAAAACTTCAGTTCGTTACTTAGAGGATCTTGAAGGAATGAAGAG
This sequence comes from Companilactobacillus futsaii JCM 17355, assembly GCF_001435505.1. GTDB lineage: Bacteria > Bacillota > Bacilli > Lactobacillales > Lactobacillaceae > Companilactobacillus > Companilactobacillus futsaii. The sequence goes on from NZ_AZDO01000065.1 coordinate 14,336, forward strand.
AGCCTTCATTGTCTGTGATCCAGTTATGGTTCAATTAGGATTTGTTGATACGATCACTGATGAGTTGAAACGTAGCAAAGTTAACGTTGAATACTCAATGTTCTCAGACGTTGATAATATTGTAACTACCGATGTTGTTAAACGTGGTGTTACACAAATGAACCTCTTCAAGCCAGATACGATCATTGCTTTAGGTGGCGGTACGACAATGGAAACTGCCAAAGACATGTGGTTATTCTACGAACATCCAGATGTTGATTTGTTTGGTGCAAAACAAGGCTTCATCGATATTAGAAAACGTACTTACAAGTTCCCTAAGCCAGAAAAAGCTCAATTTGTTGCTATCCCTACAACATTTGGCGGCGGAGACCAAGTTACACCATTTAGTTCGATCATCGATACTAAGACTGGTACTAAGTACCCAATCGCTGATTATGCATTGACACCTGATGTTGCTATCATTGATTCACAATTTGTTGAAACAATGCCAAAAGACATCATGGCTGAATCTGGTATGGATGTTTTGACTAATGCTGTTGAATCATATGTTGCAAATATGGCCTCAGATTACACAAGACCATATGCACTTCAAGCTATTAAATTAGTCTTTGATAACTTAGAGAAAGCTGTTGCCGGAGACAAAGATGCTCAAGCTGAAATGCACAATGCATCAACTCTAGCTGGATTATCATATGGTAATGCCTTTGCCGGTGTGGCTCACTCAATTACTGATGTATTGACAAATGTTTATGGTATCAGACATGGATTAGCATCAATTATTGCTTTACCACAAGTCATCAATTATAACTTCGAACAACCAACTAAGATGACTATGTGGCCTGCATACGAAAGTTTCAGAGCCGATTCAGACTATGCTGCTATGGCTAGTTACATTGGTTTGAGTGGTAAAGATGAACGTGCTTTGAAAGATGCCTTAGTGAAGAAGATTGTTGATCTTGCTCATGCCGTTGGTATTAAGTTAAGCTTGAAAGACAACTTTATTGATAAGAAAGATTTTGATAGTAAGTTGGATGACTTAGCTGAAGCAACCTTTGGTGATCAATTCTCATTCACTAACCCTAAAGAACCTTTGATTTCTGAATTGAAACAAGTTCTTGAAGATGTTTATGTTGGAAAAGGAATCGAAAAATAAGCTTCATTAAATAAAAATGATGTAGTTCGGAGTAAAATCTGAATTACATCATTTTTTTTGTGATTTTTTATTCAGTTTTGGCTATATTAATTCCCAGTTTTTTCAGTCTATAATAATACAACCGATATTTATTTTTTTGTTAATTGCTAATAATACTGTTAAATCAGTATTTATAGGGATAAAAACAAGAAAAATTAATTGGATTTTTTTATATCGGCAATCGAGTTGTAAATGCTACAATTTCGGTGAATTTAAAGGATGGATGGGGAATTATGATTTCTTTAAAAAATAATAATATTAAACTGGGTATTAATAAAGAGCAGTGGGGTTGGATTATGTATGACTGGGCCAATTCTGCTTATGGAATTATCGTCACGACGGCAGTTTTGCCAGTTTACTTCAAATCGGTTGCAACGAGTTCTGGGATTTCTAACGCTAGTTCGACAGCATATTGGGGATATGCAAATAGTTTTAGTACGTTGTTAGTTTCGTTGTTAGCACCATTTTTAGGGGCTTTGGCAGATTATCCTAATTTTAAAAAACGACTATTGAGTATGTTTTGTTGGTTAGGGATAGTAATGACTGTCGGCTTGGCCTTTGTACCAGCGAATCAGTGGCAGTTGTTATTGACGATTTATATTTTTTCGGCAATCGGTTATTCCGTCAGTAATTTGTTTTATGATAGCTTTTTGACTGATGTTGCTGATGATCTGCAGATGAATAAAATATCGACTTATGGATATGCCTTTGGATATTTAGGTGGAGTACTTGCATTCATACTTTTCCTAATTATGCAGTTGACGAGTGGATTTGGGATGTTGGATGGAACTGGTATTGCTAAAATGAGTTTTATCATTGCGGCTAGTTGGTGGCTGATCTTTTACCTGCCACTTCAAAGAAATGTAATACAAAAATATTCAGTAACTTCTACTAAATCACCAGTGTCAGGGAGTTTTAAACGAGTATTTGCAACTATCAGACACATTCGTCAATATAAAAAAGTTGCTTGGTTCTTAGTAGCTTATTTCTTCTACATTGATGGCGTTGATACCATTTTTACAATGGCAACAGCAATCGGTTTGGATATTGGTATTAAAACGACAGAATTAATGATCGTCATGTTAGTCGTACAATTGATTGCCGTGCCATTTTCAATCATGTTTGGCTGGTTGGCAGATAAGACTTCGACACGCAAAGGTATCTTACTAGGAATTGGAGTTTACTTATTGATCTGTTTATACGCTTTAAGGTTAAAAACTAATTTTGACTTTTGGGTATTGGCAATTTTAGTGGGAACTAGTCAAGGTGGATTACAAGCCTTGAGTCGATCCTATTTTGGTCAAATTATTCCTAAGGAATCCGGTAGTGAATTTTATGGCTTTTTAAATATCTTAGGCAAGTTTTCTGCTGTCATGGGTCCATTTATTGTTGCTATCGTAACCCAAATGACTGGTAAATCGACTATCGGTGCTGCTTCCTTGAGTGTCTTGTTTTTAGTAGGACTTGTAATATTTACATTGTTACCCAAAATTGCTAAAGAATAAAAAAGGAAATCCGATATTTGAAGTGCAATAAAAAAGTTAGACATTTTTATAAGTTTTAAGAAATCATGGATT
>NZ_AZDO01000066.1 GCF_001435505.1 Companilactobacillus futsaii JCM 17355
ACAATCCATGATTTCTTAAAACTTATAAAAATGTCTAACTTTTTTATTGCACTTCAGCTTCAATTCTCTTTTTTTAAACAAATTTTGCCAATGCTTTACCGACGCCATCGTGATTGTTGTCAGTAGTAATGTAGTCACAAACAGCTTTGGTACCAACAGTGGCGTTTTTCATTGCAATTCCTAATCCGGCAGTTTTTAGTAAAGGGATATCGTTGTCACGGTCACCAAAGGCGATGATCTCACTAAGTTCTATATTAAGATGATTAGCTAAATGTTTTAAGGCAGTTCCTTTATTGACATTATTGGGAAAAATCTCCAAATAACCAATACCAGTCCTGACAACAAAGTAATCGCTAAACTCAGACTTAATAAAATTAGTAATGCGATTGATTTTTTCTTCGTTACCATTGATTACAGCCTTAGTTATTTCAAAATCACTGGGCATTTCTTCTGGATTTCTGATATGTAAACCGTCACCATTTTCAAAAGCCATTGCGATAGTAAAAGGATCAATATCAGCATGATTGCTAGTATAAATATTGCCATTCACATCAAAGACACAGTAAGACAATGAATTTTTATCGACAAAATCGACGAAATAATGGTAAAAGATATTTGGTAAGGTATTTTGAAAAATAATATCGCTATTGAGATTTTCGATGATGGCGCCACCGTTAGTGATCATATATTGATTTGTTCCGTAGATTCCTAATTGTTGAGCGTATTTGTACATTGCTTTGTGGGGACGACCAGAACAAAGGACGACTTTAATATTTCTTTCTAGAGCTAATCGGATCTGTGCTTTAGTTTGGCTGGAAATAGTTTTAGCGCTAGTTAATAAAGTATCATCAATATCGATGGCAATTAATTTGTATGTCATATCGAAACTCCTAACTATATTTTATTCAGTAATTATAGTTGGTGAGCAAGTAATGATACACTGAAAATTAGTAATTTTAATTTTTTTATTTGGCAGATTGCAAGAAATAACCGAACATTTTTTAAAACTTAATATTTTCCAT
>NZ_AZDO01000067.1 GCF_001435505.1 Companilactobacillus futsaii JCM 17355
CTCCTTACAATTGTCATACGACTGAATCTTTCAGAAACTGTGGCTATAGCTTGTCCTTTTGTCTTACCAGATAAGATTGTATCAGCCTCGTAATGACCGAAGGTCTTACGGCTATCCACTTCTGATGGTCTTTCTTCGATGGAGCGACCATTCGAATACTTTCCACGAGTTTCTTTTTTCCTTTTACGCCGAATTCCCTTATCTGGTAAATCATTGTAGGACAAATCTAATAAACCACTGTTAAACCAATTGTAAAGAGTCTTAGTAGATATAGATAAAATGTGAGCTATTATTTCAAATGACCAATGATTAAACTTTAATTTTTGAAC
>NZ_AZDO01000068.1 GCF_001435505.1 Companilactobacillus futsaii JCM 17355
TTCTAGGTAGATTGTTTAGACGAGAGTTAATGAGTGAGATTGATTGTGGACTTACACTATCTAGTGACAGCCCTTTGGGCAAGTCACGACGGATCATTCTATTATGAACTTCATTAGTACCGCGTTCACTAGATGTGTATGGATGAGTGAAATAAACATCACACGTTCCTGACATTGTATCTTCCAAATTAGCAAACTCTGGGCCATTGTCTGCAGTAATAGACTTAATGGTATCTCCGTATGATTCTGCTATTTCATCCATTGCATAGTCCACAGAGTCAGCGTCTCTACCATCAATCAATCGCATTATTTCGAATCTAGTTTTTCTCTCTGTCAGCGTAAGAACAACACTCTCATGACCATTCCTTTTACCAACTACAGTGTCAATTTCAAAGTGTCCAAATTCTAAACGGTCATCAACATAATCAGGGCGTTCTTCAATACTACGTCCTAGAACTCG
>NZ_AZDO01000008.1 GCF_001435505.1 Companilactobacillus futsaii JCM 17355
AAATGTCAACTTGACAAGGCAGAGTGCATTCCAGCCAAATTTTCTTTGCTATGGAGAACGGCATATTACTACTAACTTGACTTAAGAAAGAAATTTCCGCACTGAATAACTTTTTTATACTGTTTGTTCAAGCAACTCTAAATCCTGTCCTGACTTAGAAGTAATTTGTTTCAAGGCTTGCTCGATTTTTTTATCCTCTGTAGCGTCCATTGACAAATCCAAAATGACTTCAAATCCATCGGTCGTTTTTAATTCAAGATAAAACGGTGTCGCTAAATTGATTAGTAATTTTTGTGGTGCATAAACGTTAAAAAATACTCCACCAACAATATTATCCGGAACCTTGATTCCTTTGCCACTAACTAACGAAACCTTAGCAATCCGAGAAAACTCCAAGAATTCTTGATTCGTTTTGGAAGGCACGATAATGGCTGATAATTTACGTTCCAATGTACTGTAATCGTAAAAATAAATTCCTTTATCAGTTACTTCCCAATAGCCATAATTGTCATTGAGATTAATAGAATACAAAAATGGCCCAATGATTAAACACAAAATTGCAAACGCTCCAGCAATCATAATACTGTCAGAAAAAGTATAAATAAAAACTCCAATTATCAAACTAACCGCCACAATGACTAATAGCGGTTTGTAACTGACTTTTCGTCCAAATTCCAAATTCATAATATACCTCGAAAAATTTCATTCCTTTAAGAATACCATTTTTTAGTATATAGCGCTTACTTAATCAAAAATGCACCTACGACTAGAAAAATTATTCCCATGATCAAGGAGAAATAGACGCCCATAAATACGTATGGTTGAGGATTTTTTACTTTTTCTTTGATGTTGTAATAAGTTTTCCGGCCAACATAAATTTGATAAATTCCCATAATAATTACAATTATTCCAATCAATTCCGTCATTATCAGTGCACCACCTTTTAACTCAATGATATGCCACTATTGAGCAAAAGAAAAAGGTTTGATTTTCTAAGAAAAATACTTAGAAAAATTAAACACCGATCCCACTACCGAAACCAATCCAGTTACAACAATAATTAAAAACGCGATACCTTTTATGCTGCAGACATCTTCCCAAGGAAATTTCATTAAAAAAGATAATCCTAAAATACCTATCCAAAAATATTTTACTTTGTAAAAATTTCGATTGAAGCTCACACAATCCCCTTCTTTACTCCGTTTTTACTTTTAGTTTAATTGAGAATTATTTCTTTGTGCCAAATTTGTCATGAACGTGCGATTTTTCATCATAAACGTGTTGTTATTAACGTATTGTTTCTACCCAGCGTTTCATTAAATAAATATTGATAAGGCTAAAAATTACTAACCAAACAAACATAATTCCTGAAGTGATCCAAATAGCGTTACTAAACTGTGAAAGCGTCTGTGCCCCCATGTATCCTGCTGTATAAATCAAGCGATAAACGTAACCTGTTGCACTATCAAAGATTATTGATGCAGCCCAAATTACTACCAGATAAAGAATAAAGGTCACGAATTTTTGCGATTTGAATGGTAAGAATCCTTTGATCCAACTAATTAGAAAATGAATTAAAGTAATTCCACTCCACGTTACTAAAGTTACTAAGATCATAAAAATTATTACGCCAAAAGTTAAACCTGCTCCAATATTTGAATTAGTAAAATTACTAGAATCGATGCCACCAAAATTACCAATTGCATATAATATAACGGCAATAATGACTTCTAATATTTGTAAATAAACAAAAGCCACAAAGGTAGTGAACAAATTACTAATATATAGAGTCGTATCCGTGACCGGAATCAAACGATAATTGTTACTAGTATAAATATGCTCATTTTTACGTGACAACATGATGAAACTGACAAAATTAACAATCGTCACACTAACAACAAAGGTTTCAAAGAAGAAATCGATTGTAGTGTTAAAGCCACTAGAAATGAGTCGCATGATGAATAAAACAATCAAGGCTAAAATATCAATACCAACGATCCAATTCATCAACTTCCATTTTTCTCGAATCAGATTCTTACTTAGACCTGCAAAATCATTCATTAGGTAGACCCCCTTCGTAAACTTTTTCGTAGTATTCTTCGACACCCAAATGATACTTTTCTTGAATCGATTCGACTGAACGCATTTCATAAACTGTCTTATCTTTAATAATTACGATGTCATCCAATAAACTAGCTATTTCTGTCACGTAATGATCACTGATAATAATCGTGGAGTCATCCGATTTCCAACGAATAATACTACTGATAATTTTCTTACGAGACATACTGTCGATTCCACTCATTGGTTCATCTAACAAATACAACTTCGTATTTCGTGCTAAGGCTAAAGCAATCACCAGCTTACCAAGGGTCCCAGTTGAAAGACTTGATAGTCGTTTTGATTCATCTAAGTCTAAATACTGAGCAATTTCTTGATATTTCTCCATTGAAAAATCAGGATAAACATTTTGATAAAAATCAACCATCTCACTGACTTTGGTATTGCGCCCAAAACCACCTAATTCATCACTTAAACTGACATTCTTTTTGATATCAATTTTTTTAGTTTTATCATCTACCGTTATAACGCCTTCTTTAATGGAATTAACACCAGCAATCAACCGCATTAGAGTTGTTTTACCAGCTCCATTTTCTCCGAGGAGTCCGATAATTTTGCCATTGCCAATTGATAAATTGATATTATCTAAAATGGTTTTGTAGTTTTTCTTATAAGTTAAGTTAGTTATCTTTAGTAATTCAGTCATCTTATCTCCTCCTTTTACCTAGTTGCTTCTGACCATCTATTCAATAAATATAAATTCAAAAACGTCAAAACAACGTTCCAAGCTACTAATATGAATAAACTCATGTTGAGCATTCTCACGATACTACTGAAACTAGTGGTTACTTCTTGCACTCCCAAAAGGATCAAAGTATTGGCAGTAATGACATTGAACGGTACCATAACGGCCCAAATTACAATCAAGGTTAAAATTACGGTCGCAAAAGTTTGCTTTTTAATTGGTAAAAGATCTCCTATCAAAGAAACTAGTAAACGAATTACGACACTACCAACCAAAATCAACATAATTCCTAAGATAAAAGCTATAACAAGCTTAATTTGGAACCAATATTGATTGACATTGAAATCCCTAATCATCATTTGATCATATGGATTTGGAAAGATTGCATTTGCTCCAAAATAGATAATTGCTTCACCAACTAGTAAGTAAATTATGGCAAAAAAAGCTGATAAAATATTGCTGAAATAAAGACCATTGCTGCTGATTGGAATCAGACGATATTTGCTGCTATCGAAAACATAAATAACTGATATTACCAAAAGTACGATGCCAGTAATAATTGCAATTAAAACACCACCAGTTAAACTCGTTGGATCAGTAACTTTAAAAACTTTTTTGTACAACATCATCAACACTATAGCTAAAATATGAAAGCCTAAAATTATTGAGACTAATTTCCCACGTTGACGAAATAAGTCTTTATTAATTCGATTAATATTACTCATCAGCACTACCTCCTCCGTAAACTTGCTCATAGTAGGCTTCGACACCTAAATGGTATTTATTTTGAATTTCTTCAACTGAATCTACTTCATAAATTGTCTGGTCTTTAATGATAATCACATCATCTAATAATGCAGCGATTTCTTTAACATAATGCGAACTAATTATCATTGTGGCTTCTTCGTTTTTCCATTGAATAATGCTTTTAATAATCTTTTTGCGTGTCATGATGTCGATTCCATTTAGAGGTTCATCTAACAAATAAAGTTGAACTTGGCGTGCTAAGGTTAAAGCAATCGTTAATTTTTCAGTTTCACCAGTTGAAAGATTTTTTAAGTTTTGACGACTATCAAGTGCTAAAAAGTCTGCCATTTCTTGATATTTATCTAAAGAAAAATCTGGATAAACTGTTTGGTAAAATTTAACAATATCTTTAATACGAGTACGTTCAAGCCAGCTATTGGCGAATACATCTTTAAAGGCACTTTTGAGTGAATAAGTCGTACTAACACAAGATTTGATAGCTTCTTTACTTTCAACTCCAGCAACGGTGATCTGTCCAGATGTCTTAGAATTCAAGCCAACGATCAACCTCATCAAAGTTGTTTTACCAGCCCCATTAGCTCCGAGTAAGCCGACAATTTTGCCGTTGTCTAAACTTAAATTGACCTTGTCTAATATAACTTTGTGATTCTTCTTATATCGAAGATCTTTAATTTCTAGTACCTTACTCATCGCCTTCATCCCTTTGTTTGACATAGTTTTTAAAGCTATCAATGATTTCTTGATCGTTCATATTTAATGAATGCAATTTGTCATACGTTGCATCAAACATTTCATTAACAATGTGGCTTCTTAATTTGTTTATAATCTGTTCATCCTCTGTTACAAAATTACCTTTACCGCGCTGTGGAATAATAACTTTTTCTTCCATCATTTCCTTCAATGATTTTTGAACGGTATTAGTATTTGCAGAAAATTGAACTGCCAACTGTCTAACAGAAGGAAGCTGTGACCCTAGTTCATACTCATTACTGATGATCTTACGATACAGAATATCCTTGATCTGTAAATAAATTGGTATGCTGTCGATATATTCCATCTTTTCACCTTCTTACTGTTCTAGTACACTAATACAGTATAACAGATAAAAGAAAAAAGCAACCACTCGATGTTGATTGCTTTTATTTATTTTCTATTACAATTTGTCCACGATATATTTATAACATTCAACAAAAATCATGCTATATTAACATTGAAATTGGGAATGGATACATAGAAAAGACTGATGTATCATGTTAAAATTTGGAAAAAAAGTTACCTACCGACCGCTAAGTTTGAGCTTATTAACGGGACTAGCAGTTGGGACTTTATTTGGCTCCAATATTTCATTAATTCTTGGCATCGAGGTTGGAAGCATTATATTCAGCGTTATGTTTTTTGGACATTATCTTCTCTTTCTACCAACTATCTTCAATTATTGGGAATCAAGTCCAAGATTCATTCGTTATAGCGATACGAGAAAAATCACTAGCCGAATTATCGCAATGTTTTTTCCAGCTAAACTTCCAATGAACGTAATTGATAAAAATAATATCAAAGAAATCAAAGTTATCGGTTTACCGCCAGCTTATACTAATTTGACCGCTCAATTTATTGCCGCTGAAGAAGGTAGTCTGATGTACGGACTGTTCTTGATGATCAACAATCCCGTCAAAATCCAAATTATCTTGGATGACAAAACTATAATTCACTTGGATATCTCTAAAGACTACTTCACACATCCACAAACTACCATCGCCAAATTAAAATTATTTTTAAATAGGTTCAAAACTTCGAAAATCAATTTATCGGAAGAAAATCTTAAATTTATTAATGAATGACAAAAATGCTTCTCCTACAATCGTAGGGAAGCATTTTTTGAATTAAGAATATCTATTAAAGAATAGGCTGTCTCGAAACTAGTTGTTCGTTGAGAAATCTGGGAAATTTGTTCCCACAAACGTCTCGAATAATCATTAAAAATTAAATGTTCATCATTTTTAGCATGGTTGACGGATTTGATCAATTCGTTAACTCGCTTGTCAAAGAGTGAACCACGATATTGTTTATTGGAAAGTTCTTGAACTGAGTCAGTAACTAACTGCTCAATCTTTTGATTAATTACTGATTCATTAATTTGTTTGCTAAAAGATTTCTCGAATTCAACTAACAACGACAGCAATAATTTTTGCTTTGAATTATCCATTTGTATTTTCACCCGTATATTAATATAACTGATTTTGGCTAGAATAGATACCATTTTTGTACGATTGTCTGGTGTATAATAAAACGTATACATTTTATTAATTATCAGGAGAAATTATGAACAAACAATTTTATAAGACAATCAATTTTTGGTATGGCGTTGCTATGCTAGTAGTCGGTATTATCTTTATCGACCACTCGACTGAATCAACCTGGCTCTTAGTCGATGCCATCTTCATCATCGCTGCAGTAGTATTCTTTTTACTAAGTCTATTTCACAAACCAAAGCCCAAAAAAGAAAACGACCGTAATCCTTTAATGTAAAAATCTATTTCTACCTATTATATAGCTTCAAAAGGTCTTCCATGTTATTATTTAAACAGTTTACTGAAAGGATGGTATTTCATCATGAGCACAAAAATTAATATCATTGCAAATAATTTATAAAAAAATGGCATTGTTACCCTGGGGTAATTAGTGCCACCAGGAGGAAGAATGAAAGAATCTAACTTAACTTTTGAAAAAACACGTGTCATCATTGCCGGAGTCAGTCATTTACAAGCTGATTTTGAATATACGATGCAAGAACTCGCTTCACTAGTCGAAGCCAACAATATGGAAGTCGCTGATAAGATTATCCAAAACGCTGATACTGTCAGTGGAGCTACCTACTTTGGTTCAGGTAAAGTCCACGAAATCAAAGAAATCGCCAATGCGGATGACGTACAAATTGTCGTTTTAAATGACGAATTGACACCTTCACAAATTCGTAACCTCGAAAAAGAAACTAGATTGAGTTTTATGGATCGGACCGAATTGATCTTACAAGTCTTCTCAACTAGAGCTCAAACTAAGCAAGCTAAACTTCAAGTTGAAATTGCCAAACTTCAATATCAGTTGCCAAGAATTCACCCATCCGGTAATCCTTTGGACCAACAATCCGCTTCTGGTGGTTTAGCTAACCGTGGTGCTGGTGAATCAAAGCTAGAACTTGATCGTCGAGTTATCAGAAAACGAATCACCGCCTTACGTAACGAACTTAAAACGGTCGATAAGACGATTAACGTTCAAAGTAGACGTCGAACTAATACTTCTTTACCATTAGTTTCCTTAGTTGGTTATACAAATGCTGGTAAATCAACTACTATGAATGGTCTATTGAACTTTAACAAAGAAGATTCTCAAGACCGCAAAGTTTTTGAAAAAAATATGCTTTTTGCCACTTTGGATACTAGCGTTAGACGAATCGACTTGGAAGACAATACAAGTTTTCTACTTTCCGATACCGTTGGTTTTGTCAGCAAGCTACCTCACAACTTAGTTGAATCTTTCAAGACTACTTTAAAAGAAGCCCAAGCAGCCGACCTTTTGATACAAGTCATTGACGTCAGCGATGAACATTGGAAGAACATGATCGATGTCACAGAAAAAACTTTGAAAGAAATTGGCGTGACAGATAAACCAATGATTTATGCTTTCAACAAGGCTGATCTAAAAGCAGGACAACAATTCCCTACTATCGAAGGCGATAATATTTATTATTCAGCCATTGATAAAAAATCGATTGAAAAATTAGTCGACTTAATCAAACTAAAAATCTTCAATAATTATCAAAAAGCTGATTTACTAATACCTTACAGCAATCAAAAGGTTACCGAAGAAATTTTACAAACCTCCCAAGTACTCAAAAAAGAGTTCACTAATGACGGTTCTTTGATTACTGCTAATTTAAGTCCCACAGAATTAAAAAAGTTTAATAAATATATCAAAGCAGAGATGTCTGAATAACAGATATTTCTGTTTTTTTTTGCATTTTTGTCCATAATGTATTATTATTTTATAAACATTAGAATTTTTCTAATTAAGGGCATTGTGTTTTAATATTCATTAGTTTATTCTAAGAATAATTAATTTAGGGAGGTTAAACAATGAAATTCAAGAAGAAGTATTTACTTGCATTGTTACCGATATTTCTATTCGCATTAGTTCTGAGTGGCTGTGGCTCTTCTGCTGAAAAAGATAGCAAAGATTCCCTCTCAATCAGTTCCAGTGATGTTATTGCAACAATGGATTCATCTATGAACACCGATGTTATCGGAGCTCAAAATTTAACTAACACTATGGAAGGTCTTTACAGATACGACGGTAAAGATTTACAACCTGCTATAGCTAAAGAAATTGTTAAACCCACTAATGGTGGTAAGGTTTACACTTTCAATCTAAGACATACTAAGTGGTCAAACGGCAAACCCGTAACTGCTAACGATTTCGTTTATGCATGGAGAAGAACCGTTGATCCAAAGACTGCTTCACAATATGCCTACATTTATACTGGTATTAAAAACGCTGACCAAATCAGTGCTGGTAAAAAGCCTGTAAATTCTTTAGGTATCAAAGCTTTGGATAAATACACTCTTCAAGTTACTTTGGAAGACGCTATTCCATACTTCAATACTTTGATGGCTAGTTCAACGTTCTACCCACAATACAAACCTGCAGTAGAAAAAGCCGGTAAACAATATGGTTTGAAGAGTAAAGGAATGGTCTTCAATGGGCCTTTCAAACTAGTTAACTGGTCTGTTTCAAGTAACAGTTGGACTGAAGTTAAGAACAACTCATACTGGAACGCTAAAGCTGTTAAATTAAAGAAATTAAAGTACTACGTTGTTAAGGATGCTAATACTGGTTTGAACCTTTACGATACTAACCGTATCAACCGTCTAGAAAAACTTGGTGGTGACACTGCTCGTCAAGTTTCAAACTATAAGACCTTCTCAATGGATAAACAAACAGGTAACTTCTATCTTGAATTTAATCAAAAGAAATACAAATTCTTTAAGAATCCTAAGATCAGACAAGCTATCTCAATGTCTATCAATCGTAATCAATTAACTAACAACGTTCTTGGTAAAACTGGTGGTATTGAACACACAATGGTTCCAGTAGGTATGTCATATAATCCTACAACTAAGGTCGATTTTACTAAAGAAAAGGTACTTCAATCTTCAAATAAATATACTGAATACAATCCAACCGAAGCTAAGAAACTTTGGAAGGAAGGTATCAAAGAAACTGGTCAAAAAGATCTCAGCTTTACCCTTCTAGGCGATGATACTGATGGTGCTAAGAAACAAAACGAATACCTTCAAGGTCAACTAGAAAAGAACTTACCTGGATTGAAGATCACGCTTCAAAACGTTCCATTTAAATCTCGTCTAGATAAGTCAACTAATGGTCAATTCGATATCGTTGTTACTGGTTGGAATGCCGACTATCCAGATCCTGTTACATTCTTGGATCTATTCACAACAACCAACTCACAAAATAATGGTAAATATTCTAATAAAGAATACGATGAATTAATCGACAAATCTAAGACAACTGATGCTACTGATGAAGATGCTAGATGGCAAGACCTTCTTCAAGCAACTAAGATTTTGACTGACGAACAAGGGGTCGTTCCTTTGTATCAATCATATCAAGCTAACTTGACTAGAACTAACGTCAAAAATTACCGTATGACACCAAATGGTAGTTACAACCTTGTCACTGTCTACAAAAAATAACTAAAGGTGAGGGAGATTAAATAATGACTAAATATATTCTCAGAAGAATTTTTTATTTATTCTTGACCCTCTTCATCATTGCGACAATAACTTTCTTCCTGATGAAGATGCTTCCTGGTACACCGTTCTCTAATCAGAACCGTATGTCCGCGGAACAATTGAAGATCGTTAAAGCCCAATATGGATTGGATCAATCAGTATTTGTTCAATATGTTCGTTATCTTGGTGGGTTATTACAAGGAAACCTTGGTACTTCCTTCCAATTCAACAATGAACCCGTTACATTATTAATCGGTCAAAGACTTGCTCCATCAATGCAAATTGGTGCTCAAGCTATGATCGTTGGTACTATCTTCGGTATCTTACTTGGTGCCGTTGCAGCTATTCGTAAAAACACATGGGTTGATACACTTGCAACATTCGTTTCAATTCTTGGTCTATCAATTCCATCTTTCGTTTTAGCTGTTTTACTTCAGTTCTACCTAGCCTACAAATGGAAGATTTACCCAGTTGCTCTATGGGACAACTTCCAATCAAGTGTCCTTCCAACAATTGCTTTAGCCGCATTGCCATTAGGTACTGTTGCTCGTTTCATGAGAACCGAAATGGTGGACGTTTTGAGTAGTGACTATATCGAATTAGCTAAATCAAAAGGTAACTCTAACTGGAAGGTTGTTACAAAACACGCTCTACGTAATTCATTGATTCCAGTTGTTACTATCATCGGTCCAATGGCAGTTTCTGTTATGACTGGTTCCATGGTTGTTGAGAATATCTTCTCAATTCCTGGTATTGGTGAACAATTCGTTAAATCAATCACTACAAACGACTACCCTACTATCATGGGGCTTACAATCTTCTATTCATTCTTATTAATCATAGTTTACTTGATCGTCGATATCCTTTATGGACTAATCGATCCAAGAATTAGACTAGGAAACGGAGGTAAAGAATAATGGAACAAATCCCTCAAATTCCTAAGGAAAAATTTAAATTAGTTCATGATGATAACAACAAAGAACAAGAAAAAATTGGTACTCCTTCACTAACTTACATGCAAGATGTTCGTCGTCGTTTGTTCAAAAACAAAGTCGCCGTTGTCTGCTTGACATTGTTATCAATTATCGTTTTGATCTCTGTCTTTGCCCCAATCATTGCGCCACACAATCCTAATGCTCAACAAGTTACGATGTCTAACTTGCCTCCTAAGCTAGGTCAATTGAACATCCCTGGATTCAATGGTTATCAAAACATGGGTGGTCATATGGTTGATGCTTATAAGCAAGCTGGTGCCCCTAAAGATGCTTTCTATCTTCTAGGTACTGACTACCTTGGCCGTGATCTTCTTTCAAGAATCATTTATGGTACTAGACTTTCATTAGTCGTTGCCGTACTTGCTACATTAGTTGACCTTCTAATCGGAGTGCCTTATGGTATCGTTTCTGGTTGGAAAGGTGGCAAAACTGATACATTCATGCAACGTATCGTTGAAATTGTTTCATCAATTCCTAACTTGATCGTTGTTATCTTGATGATGATCGTTCTAAAACCAGGTCTAACATCTATCGTTATTGCGATTGCGATTACTGGTTGGGTTACAATGGCGCGTCTGGTTCGTGCTCAGACCTTCCAGTTAAAGGAGCAAGAATATATCTTGGCCGCTAGAACTCTTGGTGAGTCATCAACTAAGATTGCGACAAAGCATTTGATTCCTAACCTATCTTCAACAATTATTATTCAAACAATGTTTACAATTCCGAATGCCATTTTCTTCGAAGCTTTCTTAAGTTTCATTGGTATTGGTATTCCCGCACCAAACGCATCATTAGGTACACTTTTATCAGATGGTCAAAAAGCCTTCAGATTCTTACCTTATCAAATGTGGGCTCCAGCTATTATCTTGAGTATTATCATGATTGCCACTAACCTTCTTGGTGATGGTCTACGTGATGCCTTTGACCCACAATCATCTGATCATTAACTAAGGAGAAATCGAAATGGAAAAAATTCTAGAAGTAAAAGATTTACATGTAGACTTTGATACCTATAACGGTACTGTCCATGCCATTCGTGGTGTTGATTTCCATTTAAATGCCGGTGAAACCTTAGCTATTGTTGGTGAATCTGGTTCTGGTAAGTCCGTTACAGTTCGTGCAGTTCTACAATTATTGGCTTCAAATGCTAAAATTTCTAAAGGAGAAGTTCTCTATCATGGAGACGACCTTCTTCAAAAAAGTGATCAAGACATGGATAAAATTCGTGGAAATAAAATTTCAATGATTTTCCAAGATCCCATGACCTCACTTGATCCTACTATGACAATTGGTAAACAAGTTGCGGAACCACTCTTGATTCACAACAACGTTTCCCAAAAGGATGCCCTTCAACGTGCTGAAGAAGTTCTTCGTTTGGTTGGTATTCCTAATCCTAAAGCCAGAATGAATGATTACCCTCACCAATTCTCTGGTGGTCAACGTCAACGTATCGTTATTGCGATTGCTATCGTTGATTATCCTGAAATTCTTATCGCTGATGAACCTACAACAGCCCTTGATGTTACTGTTCAAGCTCAAATCATCGATCTATTAAAAGAATTGCAACAAAAAATTGGTACTTCAATCATCTTCATTACCCACGATTTAGGTGTTGTTGCAGGCATTGCTGATCGTGTTGCTGTTATGTACGCGGGACGCTTTGTTGAATACGGAACCGTTAACGAGGTATTCTACAACCCTCAACACCCTTATACTTGGGGCTTGCTTGATTCCATGCCTACTCTAGACACTAGTGAATCAGCTCGTTTGAACTCAATTCCTGGTACCCCACCAAACCTCTTGAATCCCCCAAAGGGCGACGCGTTTGCCCCACGTAACAAATATGCTTTGGAAATCGACGAAGAAGAGCAACCACCTTTCTTCAAAGTTTCTAAAACTCACTATGCAGCCACTTGGTTGCTACATCCAGATGCACCAAAGGTTACCCCACCTGCAGGCATCTTAAAACGTTTCGAAAAATTTCAAAAGTTAGGAGGCAATGCTAAATAATGGCAGATGAAAAAAAAGTAATCGTATCTGTAAAACATCTAAAACAATATTTCAACATTGGCAAGCCTAACGAAGTTAAAGCTGTTGATGACGTTTCATTTGATATTTATAAAGGTGAAACATTTGGCCTCGTTGGTGAATCTGGTTCTGGTAAGAGTACTACTGGACGTAGTATTATCAGACTTTACAATCCAACTGACGGACATATTTTCTTCAACGACCAAGACATTAGTACTATCAAAGCCCATGGACCTAAAATGAAGGAATTCCGTCGTGAAATGCAGATGATTTTCCAAGATCCTTATGCTTCATTAAACCCAAGAATGAAAGTTAAGGATATTATCGCTGAAGGTCTTGATGTCCACGGTTTAGTTAAAAATGAAGAAGAACGTGACCAAAGAGTCCGTGAATTACTCGACATGGTTAACTTAAACCCTGAACATATGACTCGTTACCCATACGAGTTCTCTGGTGGTCAACGTCAACGTATAGGTATCGCTCGTGCTTTGGCCGTTGATCCTCAATTCATCATCGCCGATGAACCTATCTCAGCCCTTGATGTTTCTATCCAAGCCCAAGTCGTTAACTTGATGCAAGATATCCAAAAGAAACAAGGACTAACTTATCTCTTCATCGCCCATGATCTTTCCATGGTTAAGTACATCAGTGACAGAATCGCTGTTATGTATCGTGGTAAAATCGTTGAATTAGCTGAATCCAACGAAATTTATAACAATCCATTACATCCTTACACACAAAGTCTTTTGTCAGCTATCCCCGTTCCTGATCCCGAAGTGGAAAAGAAACGTACTAGAATTGACTTCGACCATAAAAGTCCTTTTAAAGACGATCAAAGACTTCAAGAAGTATTACCTGGCCACTTCCTCTATTGCAGTGACGAAGAGGCTAAGAAGTATCAAAAATAGACTAGAAAATGAGTGCAGACATTTCCTAGTCTATTCGACAAAATCCAAATCCAATACCAAACAAATATTATTTTACATAAGGAAAGGAGCTAGCCAAATGGCTAGCTCCTTTTGTATTTGTATTTGTCATAAGCAATTTCTTCTTTCTGTTCAAATTCTATATATTTAAGGGGGAGGATAAATATATGAAAAATATCATGTTTTAAATTTTTAATTATCTATTTTGAATATTTCTTTATAGTCATTGAGTCACCTCTTGTTGCTTGACTATGCTTATATAATAACGGCTAAATATGAAGTAACAATTGGGTTTTTAAGAAATAAATCGTAAGTAATTGTGAAGAAAAATCGACATTTAGTATTATGGAAAGCAAAAAACTCGCCATTTCGACGAGTTTTCTTTTTTGTGATATTTACGGGGAATAAATATCAAATTGTTTTTTAGGAAATTAACTTTTTATATCTTTAGGGGGGAGATATTTGAAAAAGTTTTTTATCTATGTGTTTATAAGGGGATTAAACTTATTTAAAATAGAGTATTTATATAGGGGTTTATTTCTATTCATGTGTAAAGTGAGTTATCTAAGAAAATAATATCTTACAAGAGGTCTCCAATTTCATCCGGTCACTTCTTTCAAGTAAATTCTTTATTAGGGGGGAATTCATAATTTATATTTTTAATAATCTTATAACTAAGAACAAATTTCTTTGTTGTTTTGTTATTTGACTATGCTTATATAATAGCGAGGATTTATGAAGTAATAATTGCCAAACCAAGAATTAATTTATAATAATTTATGAAGAAATTATGATGTTATCTCAAGACTAATTACCTGAATTAGCATTTAAGCTGTTTTATACTTAAATTAAAATAATAATAAAGTGAGGGATTTTTATGAAATTAACGAAAGCTCAAAAAGTCGATTTGAAGGCAGCCATTGTTGCGGGGACAGCTGCTGGTATCGTTTCTGGCTTTGTCAAACTAGGATGGGAAAACGTCTTGCCACCTCGTACTCCTAAACGTGATGCCGTAAACCCTCCTCAAACTTTAATGGAACAATTCGGCATTCCTAAGAAGATCACTCGTGGCACTTACACTTATTCAGAACAAAAGATGCCTTGGGCTAGTTTTTTGATGCACTTTGGCTTCTCTACTTCATTTGCTATCATCTATGAAGTTTTATCAGAATACAAACCATTCATTAGAAAAGGTTCTGGTGCTATTTTTGGTTTGGCCATTTGGGTAGCCTTCCACATCGGAATTATGCCAATGATGAAGACTGTTCCTAGTCCTAAAGATCAACCAACTGAAGAACACATATCAGAAGCTCTCGGTCACATTGCTTGGATGTGGACCAACGATATCGTCGGCCGTGAACTATATCGTCGTCTAACTAAGTAGGTTACTTTTGGATAAATGGAAAACCTCATTAACTGAACGAATCAGTTATGGTTTAAGTGATGCAGCGGATAACCTTGTCTTTCAAATGATGACTACTTATCTACTATTCTTTTATACTGACGTTTTTGGATTGACTGCTAATGAAGTGGCCATCCTATTTGTAGTGGCTAGAACCGCTGACGTCTTTGAAAGTTTAATTATTGGTGTCATGATCGACAACACCCACTCTAAATGGGGCAAAAGTCGTCCCTTCTTTTTGTGGTACTCATTTCCTTATGTAGTATTCGCTGTTTTGACCTTTGTTACGCCTAATTTCCTTCCACACTCTGGGAAACTTATTTGGGCATACGTTACTTACCTAGGCTTAGGATTCTTCTACACAGCCGTTAACTTGCCAATTACTTCAATCTTGCCAACAATGACTAACAATGAACAAGAAACGACTCTCTTAGGCGTTATTAGACAGTTTTGCGGTAGTTCTGTTCAAATTATCGTGGCTGTCTTTACGATTCCTCTAGTCAACTTATTTGGCCAGGGAAACCAACAGAAAGGTTTCTTAGGCACTATCATTCTCTTTGGTTTCATCTCGTTAGTCTTGATTTTGAATACATTCTTTCATGTTCGAGAACGTTATACTAACAAAGAAATCAGTCACCAACCAATTTCAGAAGTTTGGAAGATGCTCAAGCAAAATAAACCTTGGATCGTTATTTCTATTGTTATCTTCTTGTATTGGTTGACGACTTCAATTAAAAATCAAACGACAATTTATTACTTTAAATACGTTATCCATGATGAAAATTTAGTTTCTATCGCTAACAGTTTTACTTTCACCGCTCTAATTGGTGTTGTAGCAATTTACTTTGTTTCAGCCAAACTAGGTAAGAAAAACACGATGTTACTAGGTATTATTACCGCATTTGTCGGTCAACTGATTATCACCTTTGCAGCTTATACGACTAATTTACCAGTTCTCTTCACAGGTATCTTCATTAATTGTATCGGTGGAGGTTTTATCATCGGACTGGTTTCAATCATGATTGCCGATACGATTCGTTACGGAACTGCTATGGGAATCCAAGCAGAGGGTGTTTTAGCTTCAACTGACGACTTTGGTGTTAATCTAGGGTTAGGACTGGGTGGTTTGATCACTGCTGAATCATTACAGATTTCTGGGTATGTTTCAAATAAAGCTCAAACCACTGCCACAATTTCCGCTATCAATTTAAATTACGCTTTAATCCCCTTAATTTTATACGTCATCATGTTTTTAATTTTATTGGGATACAATGAAAAGAAAATTATTCAAGCAATTAAGTAAAGAAGGCAAATATGCAACAAGAATCTCTCTTTGCCAATCAAAATAACGATAACAACAATACTCCCCTAGCCAATCGGGTCAGACCGACAACGTTAGAGGAGTTTGTTGGTCAAAAGCATTTGATTGGCGACAAAAAAATCTTACGAGAAATTATCGATCAAGACAAAATCCCCTCACTTATTTTTTGGGGACCCCCTGGAGTTGGAAAAACTACTCTAGCTGAAATAATTGCTAAAAAGACTAAAGCTAATTTCATCACCTTCAGTGCGGTCACCAGTGGAATCAATGACATCAAAAAAGTCATGAAAGAGGCTGAACTCAATCATGAAATGGGACAAAAAACTATCGTCTTCATTGATGAAATTCACCGTTTCAACAAAGCTCAACAGGATGCTTTTTTACCTTTCGTGGAAAAAGGCAGCATCACTTTGATCGGCGCTACAACTGAAAATCCTTCGTTTGAAATCAATTCGGCTTTACTCTCACGCTGTAAGGTTTTCGTTTTAAAATCATTAACACAAGATGATTTAGTCGAATTACTGAATAACACGTTGAATAATCCTAAAGCTTTCAAAAAAGAAATCGATATTCAAGATGATACGTTACAGTTAATTGCTGCTTACGCTAATGGTGATGCCAGAGTGGCCTTGAATACTTTAGAAATGGCTGTTATTAATTCTCAAACTAAAGATGATAAGGTTACCGTCAATATCGATGATATTCGTCAACTACTCAATACAAAATCACTACGCTATGACAAAAATGGTGAAGAACACTATAACATCATTTCAGCCTTGCACAAATCCATGCGTAACAGTGACACTGACTCGGCCATTTATTGGACTACTAGAATGTTAGAGGGTGGCGAAGATCCACTATACATCGCTAGACGTTTAGTTAGATTTGCTTCTGAAGATATTGGTCTAGCTGATACTAATGCCTTAAATGTTGCTATTAATACTTTTCAAGCTTGCCAGTTCCTAGGAATGCCTGAGTGCAACGTCCATTTGATTGAGTGCGTAATCTATTTGTCAGTTGCTCCGAAATCAAATGCCGCTTACAAAGCTCTTCTCAAAGCTCAAAAGGATGTTAAAAAGTATGGCAATCTTCCTGTCCCTCTACAAATTAGAAACGCTCCGACTAAATTAATGAAAAACCTTGGTTACGGTAAGGACTACAAATTGGCCCATGATTATCAAGATAAATTAACTACGATGCAAACTGTTCCTGATGAAGTTCTGGGGCACCAATATTATGCTCCGACTGAACAAGGGCGCGAAAAACTTTTTAAGCAACGACTCGATTACATAAAAAATTGGCATCAAGAACACAACAAATAAACCGAGAAAACTCAAATAAGAGTTTTTTCGGTTTATTTTTATATTTCTCTTTTCACGTGCTTCACACCATCATCAGTTGCTAATAGTGCATCTGTCACAATATCTTTAAAATAAGAAGTTCCCATCACACCGACCATTGATCCTAATTCAGTATCAATTTCATCAATATAAGACCAATCATCAAAATGACAATCTAGTAGACCGTTACCGTTCTTTGTGCGAACCATCCCAGCAATATCGCTTGATTGACGAATTTTTGCCGTACCACCGAGTTTTTCAACAGTTGCAATAACTTGTGGCATGGCCAAATCTAAAACTTCCAAAGTTAATTGAATATCTGGATTTAAAACTTTAGTAAAACGAGCTTCTGGAGCCAAAATAACATAACGTTTCGATAAATTAGCGTAGACCTTTTCTAAAACGTGAATCCCACCATTACTCTTTAAAGCATTTAAATTATGATCCAAACTATCGCAACCATCAAAAGCTAAATCAAAAGTAGACACTTCTTCCAATGAAGTTACTGGCAATTCCAATTCCTTGCAAAGCGCTCTAGTAGCTTCTGAAGGACTAGCGAGTTTAATGTCTAATTGACTATCCTTAACCGCTTTAATCAAACGCCCAACTGTTCGTCCGCCCCCAAAGCTAACAGTCATCTTTGGTTCGATCATCTCTAAAGCTGCCTCAATCAACTTTTCCATAATAATCTCCTTATTATTTAATTCAGTTACATTCTATCAATTAGACTAAAAAATTTCTTTTAATTCTACTCAATCTGGATGAACTTTATTTAGAACATGATTTAACATAAATTGATGGTATCTATTTTGCAATGATGGATCGGCTTCTTTGATATCGAGATACATTTGATTATTTATTTTATCCAAAATTTTATTAAATTGTTCCAATTCTTCATCATCCAATACCCTTAAATATTCAGGAATCGAACGAGTTCTTTTTTGAATTTCTAAACGTCCTTTATCAGTTAAACTAACAACGGTAACACGCTTATCAGATGATGATTTTTTACGTGTCACTAAACCTCTTTTTTCAAGTTTACGAACAAATTCTGCTGTTGATTGTGGAGTCATGTCAATTCGTTCAACTAATTCTTTCTGCGACAAATTATCACTATCAATTAAGGCTAAAAGTATTTTCCCTTGACCTTGAAATAGCATTTTATAATCACTTTCATGTTTATTATCATCTTCGGCAATATTTTGTAACATCTCAAATTCAATAATCTTACCTGCTGTTTTGCCTTGGTTAACCAAATCTGTCATTGAATTAACACCTCCATTTTATATTATACGCGCACGTTGAATAAAATTCAGGTCCACCTGATGATATTACTTGTATTTTAGTAAGGTCCCCCTTATAATGAGATTTAATCAGGTATACCTGATTATATTTCTTTACTAAAGGAGCGATTAAAATGCAACTATCAAAAACTAAATGGTGGACCTTAGGAACAGTGAGTTTAGCTGTCTTTATGGCTATGTTGGATATCACCATAGTGAGTGTTGCGTTACCAGATATTCAAAAGAGTTTTTCCGTAACATTTTCGGCTTTACAGTGGGTTTTGAATGCTTATACCTTGATTTATGCTGTAATGTTATTACCAGTTTCTAAACTAGGAGATCGAATTGGACGCAAAAAAGTTTTCTTAGGCGGTTTATTCATCTTTATCATTGGTTCAATCGCCGATGGACTGGCAATCAACGACCTTTGGCTTAATATAGCTCGAGGACTTCAAGGTACCGGTGGAGCAGCTATGATGTCATTATCTCTTTCAATTGTTACTGCCGCTTTTCCAAATAAACAACGGGGACTGGCTTTAGGTATTTGGAGTAGTGCCGTTGGTCTAGCTGTTTCTATTGGACCTTTAGTCGGTGGTATTTTGGTCAATAGTCTCGGTTGGCGTTCTATATTTTGGGTCAATGTCCCTATTGGTTTGATTGCTATTGTAATGGGACTAATTTTTATTAAAGATAACAAACATACGGATACAACAAGCTTAGATTGGATTGGCTTAATAACAAGTGCCTTATTAATATTTAGTATCATTCTTGGTCTCATGCAAAAAGAATCACACTATAATTATGCTTGGACAAATTGGAATATATTGGTTTGGTTTGACATCGCCCTACTTGCTTTAATATTATTTATAATCACAGAATCAAAAGTCAAAAATCCATTAATTGAGTTAAGTTTATTTAAATCATCCACTTTTATCGGTGCTAATATTGCTGCATTTACTTTAGGTGCCGGAATATACGGTGTATTTACATATCTTTCAATTCTAATGCAAAATTACATGGGTTACTCTGCTTTTGAAACAGGACTAAAGCTATTAGTTATCAGTATTTTTACATTGATTCTAGGACCAATTACCGGTATGCTTTCAGATAAAGTCGGCAATCGTTGGTTAATTAGCATTGCATTATTCATTGGTATGACTGGAATTTTATTGATCAACTCAATGCTAAAAGTTCCATTCGAATGGACAGCTCTTTATCCAGGCTTTATCCTTTTAGGAATCAGTAATGCCACCTTAAACCCTCCTATTTCAAATGCTGCTATGGGTTCTGTTAAAACTAAACAAATTGGTATGGCATCCGGAATAATTAATGTCTTTCGTCAAGTAGGTATTTCTTTTGGAATTGTTATCTTAGGAATAAGTATTACTAATGGTTACACAAGTAAAGTAAACAGTAGTATGGCACTCTTAACTAAACTACCTTCTACACTTAATGAAAAATTAACAGCGATTCTCCATAAAGCTGGGGCCTTTGCTGGACAACAGATCTTTACAGACCCTAGAGCTAAAAATTTCCAACAATTACCAATTTTTCATCAAATAAAATCGATAGTTTATAGTGCCTTTAATCAAGGTATGCACCAAGCAGGAATAGTAATTGCTTCTCTATTGGCTATTGGTGGAATAGTAGCTCTATTGCTTACCAAAGATAAACCACATAATTCATAAAAAAAAAGCCATAATTGGCTTTTTTGTTTTTTAAGAGTTACGGGGAATAACTCTATAATTGACTTCATATCTATTAGGGGGAGATATCTGAAGTTTATTTTTAGGGGATTAAATTTTTTAAATATATGTTTTAAGGGTTTATCTTCTATTCATTGTTTTCAATAATTATCTTTTTAAAAGGATTATCTCTATTGGGGGTTATCTATCCATCCGGTCACCTCTTTGCTTTTTGACTATGGTTAAATAATAACTTACAAATACGAATAAATTTGTAATAAAATGTGAAGAATTCTTGAAAGAGAGGGCAAAGAGATACGCTTAGATGTTGAGCATCGCCCAGCTCTGGGAATTGCCCACGGATTTTGGGTTTGTGGGTGATTTTCAGAGTGTAGCAAAGCACAGACATCTGTATCTCGTAGCCCGTTTAAGTGGAGAGATACGTTTAGATGTTGAGCATTTGCCTAACTTCACGGATTACCCACGGAATTTATCCATCAAAAAAGGATCACCCAAACGGATGATCCAATGCGAATGATTTAAATTTTGAATTTATATTATAGAACCTTAACAGCGAATGAAGGCATGAAGTAACCTGAGATTGTTGAAATCTTAACTGATTCGCCTGGTTGTGGTGCAGCGATGTATTGGTTGTTACCTAAGTAAATAGCTACGTGGTAAGTTGAACCTTTGCTACCCCAGAACAATAGATCTCCAGCTGAAGCTTGAGAAACAGCTTCTTGTGTACCAGCAGATTCTTGAGCTACTGTGTAACCACCGATACTCTTACCAGTTGCTTGTTGATATACATATGATGTGAAACCTGAGCAGTCAAATCCTGCAGGTGTCTTACCACCCCATACATAAGGTGTGCCTAAGTATTGTTTTGCAGTACTGATAACACTATCAGTAGTTGAAGCTGAAGTTGTATCTGAATTTGATGCAGCTTGTGTAGTAGCTGTTTGTGCAGTTACATCACTACCCTTAACCCATTCGTTTGTTGCTACAAGGTACCACATGTTGCCTTCGTCATCTCTAGCAGCTTCACCAACGCGCCATGAGCTGTTTGAAGCCAAAGCACGACCGGCACTCTTAGCTGCTGATGATGGTGATGTATAAAGCATTGACATGTTCTTTGTTGTTACAACTGAAGGAACGTTGTCTTTAACAATTTGTGTTGCGGCTTTAGTTGTAGTAGCGTTTGATAGACCTAAACCTGTAACTGCCAATGCTGCAGCTGCTGTAAATGAAACTAGACTTTTTTTAACGTTTGTATTCAAAATTGAAATCCCCCGTAATGGTTTACTTTTTTAATTTTTAAGTTTTTATTAATTATTAATTTCTTATCACTCAACGATGACTATAATACTCTATGAATATTGCAGAATTGTTACAACAATTGAATAAGAATGTTACACTTTATTCTTCACAAAATAAAAAGTGCTAATCACTGATATATCAATGATTAGCGCTTTCTTGTGAAATTAATTTTTATGAATTTTTTCGTTTTTTAGTATTTTATTGACGTTTTCTTTGGTTTTTTCGATGTTTTTGTTAATAATCTTATAGCATTTGCCTGATAATTCACTAGGAATTTGCAGATCTCGTTGGAATTCATCACTGTTAATACGAGCCTTGAGTCGGTGTTTTTCATCCCCACGACTCTCCAGACGCTTTGTCACAGTTTCCAAATCGACTTCTAAGAAAATCACCACTGCATCTTTGCCATACTTCTCTTTGTACGAAATAGCTCCCTTAGTATCGACAACAATACTAGCAGCGTCATATTTTTCCCAAGTTTTATTGAGACTTTCCTCTGAAGAACCATACCAATTGCCACTATATTCGACTTTTTCGAGGTAATGATTATTTAAAAAGCTTTCTTTCGTCTCAAAATAGTAGTCAACCCCACTTTTTTCGCCTGCACGTGGTAATCTAGTAGTGTGAGTGATAACACTTGGTATACGATATGTATCTTGCAGATATTTACTAATGGTAGTCTTGCCGGTTCCGCTGGCACCCGTTATAACAATAATCTTTTTATCCATTTTGGACTCCTATAATTTGAAATATTTCTTCTACTATATTATTATACTAATCTGTTAATTAATTAATCCGAGGAGACTTTACATATGAAAATTGAAGACCTAAAAGTTGGTAATGTTTACGATTGCTCCGTTGATGAAGATATGGATTATCCATTCCAAGGTAAAGTTGAAAAGATCTATGAACATTCAGCTTTGATGGAAATTGTTAAAAATGATCCTAAAGACAACTCCAACAAGATGGAATTAAACAACAAAATCGTTGTCAGTATCAAGAAAATCAAACAAGCTAAGTAATTAATATCTAGGCAGTGTTTCCATTTTGGGAATGCTGCTTTTTTAGTCGCCTTCGTTTAAATTAAAATCATCATAAGTATCATAATAATCGTCATCTTGGTCGTCTGCAAAATCATACGTCTTAGATTCTATCTTGCTATTTGATTTTTGGTAATATTTTGTAATTGGCTCTTCAATCCCCATCTTTTTTAAAGCTTGTTGTTTAGGATTCTTTTCCAAATAATACAATTGATTCGTCGTATCATCCTTCAAACAAGTGGCCGATACTCTAGAAAAAGTAACGTAATGTTCAGCTGAAGCGTCACTAAGATCCAATGTTTTTAACGCATATTTACCATTCTTAATCAAAATTTCTGGATGAAAATATCGTGAAAACTGCAATAACCCATTACTTTGAACTATTGCCTCATAAGAATTTCGAATTCCAGTGTTAAAACTAATATAGTTACGAAAGTCCAAACTATTAACGTAATATTTACCATCTAAATCTTTTGGAGACGCGCGCAAATCATCTGGCAAAGAACCCGAATGATACAATTGTTTATCTAAAATTTTTAGAGCCGTTTGATAATCATTACTATCATCAAATAATTCTAAATCGTGATTATCCAATAAATGAATCTTCTGAAACAGATTTCCATTGTATAGTACATAAGTATTCTTTTTCAAACGACGATATGAAACATCAGATAAATAGTCAATTTCTTGACCACTAGTTAAGTCATTGAGTAATATCTCATTCGACTTGATCATTAACTCCGACAATTGATCACTTTCATTTGAAGAATCACTAGTCGAATACTGATAATACGTATTTTGAAGTTGATCAGGAATTCCTTTGGTAAAATTTAAAGTCTTCACAACACTCTTTTTAGTAGTATTAACCTTCTTTTGAGGATGGTGTTTCACTTGAGAACATCCCCCAACAAGAAATACTACAAGTATTGCTGCTAAGCCCCACCTCTTCATAAGAATCCCCTTTGCCTAAGATAAAAACTAGTCTAGCATGAGGTGTGGCAATTTTTACCATAAATAATCGTTTATATCAAAATCGAATAAAAATCCCACTAGAACAAATATATCCTAGTGGGATTTCTTAATTATTTTTCAACTTCAATAAATGATCTAGCAGGAACTCTCAAAACACGATATTCCATTGCGTAACGGTTAGCTTTCAAACCTAAACCATTGATGAAATTATTTTTATATTTAGCTTGCACAGTGATTACATAAGCATATTGATACTTAGAATCTAGTTTTTTAATCTTTTTCATTGGCCAATCTAAGTGGATACCAGAAACTGTAAATGGCAAGGTAGCATCTGAAATAGTTGAATCACGACTAGATACTGTATAAGTCGTATTGTTCAACCAATATTGATACACATCAGTACTGGAGTTAGATTGCTTTTTATCGATTTTTACATAATATCCTTGGCCATCATCAGTCGTCTGAACAATCATCGGATCGTACTTATACGACACTGACACAGCCTCTTTGTCAGTTAAATCAACTCTTGTAAATAGACTAGTATACAAAAGTCCACTGACCATTAAAATTATTACTACAATTTCTAAAAAATCCGTCAAAATTGTTTTCCAAGTAATTTTACCTTTTTTAACAACTAAAATATTTAAATGACGATTTCTAATATTGAATACAACAAAAATTAAGAGCGCAATTACAATGATCCACGCTATAATTCCTACAAAATTCCAAGAATTCATAGTTTTCTCCCAACTAAAATTAATTGTCTTAAACACTTCATAACTTTATAATAGTCATTACGCTAATTTTACCACGAATCGAAAAAATAATTGAAATAGAGATGTAAAACGATACAAATTGTGTGTGCATACTGGTTTGCGCGTTTTTTGTAATGACGGTATAACCACGCTATATCGTGTATGCATTCGTTACAACGAGCACAATATATTGTGTTTATATTTTTTTATGATTATACTAAATGAGAATATGAGAGGAAGTAATACTATGAACAACATAATCGTCTATAGCAAAAACAATTGCATGCAATGTCGCATGACTAAAAGATATCTAAAAGAACATAATGTACCCTTTGAAGAAAGAAATATCAATCAAGACCCACAATATCTTGATACTCTTAAAAAACAAGGTTTCCAAAGTGTTCCTGTCGTTATGAATGAAGCAATGGACCCAATCGTCGGTTTCCGTCCAGACAGCTTGAAGGAACTAGTTGGATAAAATGAACTTAGCTTATTACTCTATCACTGGCCAGACTAAGCGTTTCGTCGAGAAGTTGGGAATAGATGGATATGAAATAACCGATGCCGATCCGTTTTATCAAATGGGGCGGTCATTTATTCTCATCGTGCCTTCTTATGACGACGACATGATGGATCCGGTGATTGATTTTCTTCAATATGAAGATAATGCCAAAAATTGCGTCGGCGTAGCTGGTGGAGGAAATCGTAACTTTAATACTCTTTATAACCATACAGCTAAAGACATCGCCGCTGCCTTAAACGTTCCAGTTATTTTTCAATTTGAATTCAATGGAACGACTAAAGATGTCGAAAATTTTAAGAAAGTAGTGAATGAAATTGGGATTAAATAACCTCGATGCAACCAAACTCAGTTATTTCAAATTGAATAACGAAATCAACATCCCCGTTGATGACAAGATTCCTTTGAACAAGGATAAAGAAGCTGTTCAAGCCTTCTTTAAAGAAAATGTTCAACCTAATACGAAAAAATTTGATACTTTCAAAGACCACATTGATTTTCTAATTGATAATGACTACATCGAAAAGCCGGTCATTGATAAGTATCCTTTATCATTTATTGAAGACCTTTACCACGACTTGTTAGACCAACATTTCCAATTCCAATCATTTATGGCGGCTTATAAGTTTTACAACCAGTATGCTCTCAAAACAAATGATGGCGACCTCTATTTGGAAAATTACGAAATGAGGATTCTTTTTAATGCTCTTTTGTATGCTAATGGCGACCAAGATTTAGCTAGAGCTTTGGCTACAGAAATGATTGCTCAACGTTATCAACCTGCTACGCCTTCATTTTTGAATGCCGGTAGAAAACGTCGTGGTGAATATGTTTCTTGCTTCCTATTGCAAGTAACTGACGACATGAACAGTATCGGTCGGACAGTCAACAGTGCCCTACAACTATCACGTATCGGTGGTGGTGTTGGAATCACTCTATCTAACTTGCGTGAATCTGGTTCACCAATCAAAGGTGTCGAAAATTCATCATCTGGTGTCTTGCCAGTCATGAAATTACTCGAAGATAGTTTTAGTTACAGCAATCAATTGGGACAAAGACAAGGTGCCGGAGCCGTTTATTTGAACGTCTTCCACCCTGATATTATCGACTTCTTATCTGC
The DNA here is from genome assembly GCF_001435505.1 of Companilactobacillus futsaii JCM 17355. GTDB lineage: Bacteria > Bacillota > Bacilli > Lactobacillales > Lactobacillaceae > Companilactobacillus > Companilactobacillus futsaii. Next base: position 26,089 of record NZ_AZDO01000008.1, read on the forward strand.
CAAAAAAGAAAATGCCGACGAAAAAGTCCGTGTTAAAACTTTATCTCTTGGTGTGATCGTCCCTGATAAATATTACGAATTAGTCCGTAATAACGCCGATATGTATTTATTTAGCCCTTATTCAGTTGAAAAAGTCTACGGTGTACCTTTCTCATACGTTGATATCACTAAAGAATATGACAATTTAGTCAACGATGATCGAATCAAGAAATATAAGATTCCTGCTCGTGAGTTAGAAGATGAAATTAGTAAACTTCAACAGGAATCTGGTTATCCTTATGTTTTGAATATCGACACTGTCAATCGCGCTAATCCAATCGACGGTAAAGTTATCATGAGTAATCTCTGTACTGAAATTCAACAAGTTCAAGTACCTTCTGAATTAAATGATGCTCAAGACTACTTGAAGTTAGGTACTGATGTTAGCTGTAATCTCGGTTCAACTAATATTTTGAATATGATGGAAAGTCCTGACTTTGGTAAATCAATTCGTTCAATGACACGGGCTCTTACTTTTGTCAGTGATGCTTCAAATATCACTGCTGTACCTCCAGTTGAAAATGGAAACAAACTCAGCCACGCTATCGGTTTAGGTGCTATGGGCTTGCATACTTTCTTAGCTTGCCATCATCTCGAATACGGTTCACCAGAAGCTATTGAATTTATCAATATTTATTTTATGTTGCTTAACTACTGGACCTTGGTTGAAAGTAATAACATTGCTAAAGAACGTCACGAAACCTTTGCTAATTTTGAAAAATCTAAATACGCTGACGGTTCATATTTCGACAAGTATTTAGCTAACAGCTACGCTCCAAAATTAGATACAGTTAAGGCCCTCTTCAAAGACATCTTTATTCCATCAACAGCTGATTGGAAAGATTTGAAGGACAAAGTTGCCAAAGATGGTCTTTACAACGCTTATCGTATGGCTGTTGCTCCAACTGGTTCTATTTCTTATATCAACAACACTAGTGCCAGCTTGCAACCAGTAACTCGTCTAGTTGAAGAACGTCAAGAAAAGAAAAATGGTAAGTTGTACTTCCCAGCTCCTTTCTTGAGTAACGACACGATCAAATACTACAAGTCAGCTTATGACACTGATATGCGTAAAGTTATTGATACTTACGCTTCAGCTCAAGAACATATCGATCAAGGAATGAGTTTGACCTTATTCATGCGTTCTGAAATTCCTGCTGGCCTTTACGACTGGAAAGATGCTAACGACACTAAACAAACAACTCGTGACCTAAGTATTTTGCGTAACTATGCTTACTACAAGGGCATCAAATCGCTTTATTACGTCAGAACTTTCACTGAAAACAATGACGAAATCGGCAGTAACGAATGTGAAAGCTGCTCAATCTAGGAGGATATTTTTAATGGTTGATACATATTACAAGTCAATGAACTGGAACAAACTTGAAGACCAGATTGATAAGGAAACTTGGGAAAAATTAACTTCACAATTTTGGCTCGATACGAGAATTCCTCTTTCTAACGATTTGGATGATTGGCGTACACTAAGTCCTGCTGAACAAACCGTTGTTGGTCATGTTTTTGGTGGCTTAACATTACTAGATACCTTACAATCTCAAGATGGTATCCAAGCCATGTTAAAAGATGTTAGAACCCAAGCTGAAACAGCTGTCTTCAACAACATCGAATTCATGGAATCCGTTCACGCTAAGAGTTATTCTTCTATTTTCAGTACTTTGAACAGTGCCGAAGAAATTGAAGAGATCTTTGATTGGACGGATCATAACGAATACCTACAAAAAAAGGCTAAATTCATCAATGACATTTATCAAAACGGTGATCCACTTCAAAAGAAAGTTGCTAGTGTTTTCCTAGAGAGCTTCTTATTCTATTCAGGTTTCTACACACCCTTGTACTATCTTGGAAATAACAAGCTAGCCAACGTCGCTGAAATAATCAAGTTAATTATTCGTGATGAATCAGTCCACGGAACTTATATCGGTTATAAATTCCAACTTGGTTTCAACGAATTGAGCGACGATAAAAAAGCCGAAATGAAAGATTGGATGTACGACTTACTTTATACGCTTTATGATAATGAAGAAAAATATACCCGTGACCTCTATAAAGAAGTTGGCTGGGTCGATGAAGTAATGGTTTTTTTGCGTTATAACGCTAACAAAGCCTTGATGAATCTTGGTCAAGAGCCACTCTTTCCTGATGGCAACGCTGAAGATGTCAATCCTATCGTTATGAACGGTATCTCAACTGGAACCAGCAACCATGACTTCTTTTCACAAGTTGGTAATGGTTACTTAATGGGTAAAGTTGAAGCCATGAAAGATTCTGATTACGATATCGGAAGAACTGGCGACAATAAAACACCTAATGGCAGTTCCCTTTTTGACAAAGTTAAAAAATTGAAATAAAAATAACGTTACTCCTGCAATCAAATTTTTTCGGGATCAAACAAATAAGCATCAATTCAGATAATAGTTAATGCAAACGACTATATCTGAATTGATGCTATTTTTGACTCTGAATTATTTGAAATAAACCATAAATGACGTTATCTAGTCGGTAGTGGCAGCTTTGTAGATGCTCAGTACATTCCAGCATCCATAAAGCTTCACTTACGATGACATTCTACTCTAACCTAACTTAAGAAATGAACATCATCATGGAGTGACGTTATTTTTTATTCGGTAATATTTTTGAACATTTTTTTAGACAAAGTTTCCAAAGTATTCCACTCTTCATCAGTGAAACCACTCTTCTCTATCATAATCTTAGGAAGATCATTGACAGATTCGCGCTTTTTAACTCCATCATCCGTCAAATGAACATTAACTACTCGTTCATCAGACTTACTGCGTTCACGAATTACTAAGTTTTCTTTTTCCAAACGTTTCAAAAGTGGCGTCAAAGTTCCGGAATCCAAAGACAACAATGCTCCTAATTTTTTAACTGTTAATTCTTTATATTCATACAGAGCAACTAAGACTAAATATTGAGGATAAGTTAATCCATTTTCACTCAATCCATCATGATACAACTTTTGAATTGCACGCGAAGTTGCATACAAAGAAAAACACAAGTGATCATTTAGAGGAATTGGCCGACTTACGTTGATATCAGGCATAATCAGGCCTCCTTATTATTAATTTATAGTCCATATTCTATTCCTTTGTAAAGAAATTGTAAATGATTTGATTTGATGCAATTTAATTGTTGACAAAAATAATTGAAAACTATATATTTAAACAGTCTTCTAAACGATTGTGCACAATTAAATTACGAAAGAGGAATTTTATTATGACAGATCGTATTTCTTTAGAGAAAGAAGCATTAGAATTTAGCATTGCCAATGAATCACATCCCCGTATTTATGAGATTGATCCGACAAAAGGACGAGCAATCTTTAATCAAGTCCAAGATTCACCCGTCACTAAATTTGACGTTGATATTGACGATATTCCTTTTAATACTGGCAAATGGGGTAACATCAATGTCCGTTTCATTCGTCCTGCTGGAAATAAAGAAATTCTACCCGTTATTTTTTACATTCACGGTGCTGGTTGGGTTTTTGGAAATGCTCATACTCATGACAAACTTGTTCGTGAATTAGCCATTAGAACCAACAGTATAGTTGTTTTTCCGGAATATTCTTTAGCTCCAGAGGCCAAATATCCCACAGCTATCGAACAAAACTATGCTGTCTTGCAAAAGCTAGTTGATCTAGCTGCCATCAAAAAATTCGACCTAACTAAATTAACCGTTGCTGGAGATTCTGTAGGTGGTAACATGGCGACCGTTATGACGCTTCTAACTAAACAACGTCACGGTATCAAGATTAATCAACAACTACTTTATTATCCTGTTACTGATGCCAATTTCGAAACAGAGTCATACAATCAATTTGCTGAAAATTACTTCTTAACTAAAACTGGCATGAAATGGTTTTGGGACAACTACACAACTAATGAAAAAGATCGTGCTCAAATCACAGCTTCCCCATTGCGAGCCAGTCTGGAAGAATTAAGGGATTTACCTAAGGCAATGATTTTAAATGGTGAAGCTGACGTTTTACGCGATGAAGGTGAAATGTATGCCAAAAAATTACGTCAAGCTGGAGTACCGGTAACACACCTACGTTTCCAAGGTATGATTCACGATTTTGTTATGGTTAATTGTCTTGATCAAACTAATGTCACTCGTAGTGCTATGGACGTTTCAACAAATTGGATAAACAAAAATAACAATAAATAATTATTTAAATACATAAGATAAGTGATAAAATACTTATCTTATTTTTTATATATTTTATATCATAATATAATGATTATTTTATATTAAAAATAAGACTAAAATTCACAAACCTGTTACACTTTGATTGGATAATGACAAAACGTCTTGAATACGAGGTGTTTATTATGAATAAATATAAAATCAAATCAAATATATTTTATATTTTTTTATTTATTATTTTTGAGGCGAATTTTATAATCAAGTTAGCCACCTTAAGAAAAAATAAATAAAAAAACACC
>NZ_AZDO01000069.1 GCF_001435505.1 Companilactobacillus futsaii JCM 17355
CCTTTATGGGTTTTTGTGTCCACTAGTGTTCGGTTATATTTTACAATCTGCCTTATAATAAAAATCGTGTTTAATTTATGAGGAGGAATTTATCGATGAAAAGAATTGCTGCATTTTTAGCTACACTTTTAATGTTACTTGGAGTATTTGCTCCAGCAGCCGCAACACCTGTTCAAGCTAAGTCAACTAAGAATATCAAGGTAACTTACGTTTTGAAGAAAAATAAGAAAAAAATTGCCAAGAAAACTCTTACTTTAAAGAAAAATACCACTGTTTCTAAGGGTTTGAAAAAAGCCTGGAAAGTTACTGATAAAGATGGCTTTATCACAAAAATCGATGGTCACAAACAAAATACTAAGAAAAAAATTTACTGGACTTTTACCGTCAACAAGAAACAAGTTAATGTTTCAGCTGACAAGAAGAAATTACATAACAAAGACAAAGTTGAATTCAAACTTTCTAAATATAACGGCTAATAAAAATGCATCCAACAATTCCAAAAGGAAGATGTTGAATGCATTTTTTTATTTGTTAACGTCAAATGTGTAAGAACTTGAATAGAATGGAACTCGATAAGCCCGGTAAACATAGGCTTTCGAAGCTGCATTTTCAATCGTTACGTTGAAAACTTGATTACCATCTGAATCGACTTCAATAATATTACTTTCTTTACCATTTTTCTTATATCCAAAATCAACTAAGGTATTACCGTTAGCCTCTCTTTCAGCATATCCGATAATACTTGTAAAATTATTTTTACCTAAATTTTTTCCATAGGACCAAGTTTGATTGATGGTCATATTCTTCGTATCAATGTGATATTGAACGGCTTGTGAATATTTGCCACTCGTCTTCTTATCACCATTTGTAACGTCAATATTATTATCATACAAGATTACATCTTCTGAATCCTTATCCTTACTCAAAAGATACAATCCGTGTTGACCACCAGTAATTGTCGTTCCTTTAGTTGGTGTCAAAACTTTACTACGGTACTTCTTAGGCCAGGTTGATTTCTTTTTACCACTGTAAATCCAGATAATCTTATTAGTCTTATAATTTAATTTCATAATCATATCTTGGTTACGTCCTGAAATCATAATCGAATTGTCGGAAGCATCATAGTCAACGGCATTTTGATGGAACCAATCGACTTTACCGTCAGAACCTGCCTTGTAATTCTTGTACATTGAGCTAGGTAAGATCTTCTTCAAATCGATGACCTTGACTACTTTACCGGTCTTATGAGAAATCTGCACCATAATATCTTCTTTGTACTTCGAACCATCGCTGACAGTAGCTAAAATATCCTTATTTGGCAATTCAACTAAATCGTGGTGAATTAAAGTTGTTTCGTCTTTGGCATTACCAGAGTCGTTTGACTTTGTTTTAGTACTAAAAGTATATTCCTTATAAACTCGACCTAAAACGTCAGTTTCAATCAAGTCATTGTATACTAGTGAATCTTGATTTTTCTTAGTCAAAACCAACATGTGACCATTGGAAATTTGTTCAATCGTATGTTGTGAATAATCAGTTGAATACCAACGGACTTCACCATCAGCGTCAATTGCAAATGGTTCTTTGGTTGTACGGTTGACGATAGTTAATTTATTGTCACCGATATCCATCTTTGATTTATCGTTCTTAGAAACAGTTATCTTGGCATTTTTGATGTACTTAGGCAATGAACCAGTCTTAATTTGAATTGTCTTTTGGTCAGTCGTGCCATCTTCATATGTAACATTGATCGTCACGGTATTCGTTGTATTAGCATACAAACCTACAACTGGTACTTGGTGCGTTGTGGAACTACCATTTACCGTATTAGTAATATCCGTTTGATCAGTTTTACCCTCAACAGTATATGAAACTTTCGCTTTTTGATCAGTCTGGAAAATTACTAAAGCAGTTAGTGGCGATGACTTATAGGGATTGACCTTAATATATGGATCATCCAAAGTATAATCTTTATTCTTAACAACTTTTTGGTAAGTTTTGGTTAATGAAGCCTGTTTATCCTCACGCGTATTAACAAGCTTCGAACCGATATTTTTCTTTATCTGCGCAGTGGACAATACTTCTGAATCATTATTACTAGTCTGTGAGCACCCCACTAAGAGAAAAGAAATAAATAACAACGGTATTAAAGAAAAAATGACTCTCCTTTTCAAAAAAATATTCCTCCGCAAATTGCAAGAACAAGTTAGCCACTTTGGAAAAATAAAGAAAAGTTAAGAT
>NZ_AZDO01000070.1 GCF_001435505.1 Companilactobacillus futsaii JCM 17355
CCTGAATAATTCATAAAAAAAGCCTTAGACTTTACAATCGCTTAAGCGATTGATGTCTAAGGCTTTTCTTTTACACCCAATGGGTGCAAAAAGAACTCCACCTATGATATTGTGAAGTTACCCCTAACAATACAATAATCAAGGAGAGAGTTCCTAATGACAATCTTACATAAAACTAGATTACACAACAACCATAACATACAAATTATTAATAACGGCGGCAATTTTACGGCAAATGGTGGGTTATCATTAGTATCCGAATACCTTGATAAATTAGGATTCTCAAAGTTGATAAATCATCAAATTCACTTCGATGATTCACGTAAATTTAATCAACATTCTAATTCAGATATACTTCTACAAATACTTTTTCAGTTAATTGCTGGATATAAAAATGATTCGTCTGCTAATTTTTTACAAAATGACCCAGCGTTGAAAGTACTTTTTAACAAAAAAAAGCTTGCATCGCAACCGACTGTGTCACGTTTTTTAAAACGTGTGACGCAGGACAACATAACGGAATTTAGTGACATCATTCAATATCTAGTTGATCTTGTCTTTGAAAAAAAACAATCAACAGGAAATGATAATTGATGTAGATTCAACTCACACAGATACTTACGGTTATCAAGAAAATGCCAATTTTAATGCTCATTATCAAACTAATGGTTATCATCCTCTCATTGCATTCGATGGAATGACTGGAATGCTTTTGGCGACAAAGCTACGTCCAGGGAATGTTTATACTTCTAATGGAATTGTCGATTTTATAAATCCAATTCTTTCACATTACCGCAACCATAGTTGTGACATGAATATCCTTGTTAGAGGAGATAGTGGATTTTCATCAGGAGAATTATATCAATCATGTGATGATCAAAAATGTAAATTTTTGATCAAACTAAAGGCAAATACAAAGCTGCAAAATATGGCTGAACATAATGTTCAATATGGAAATGTACCCATAGTGGAATCATCAAAGATTCAATATTTTGAATTAAAATATCAGCCAGACACTTGGGCGAAGCCCTATCGTGTCGTTCTTAAAGCGGTTCGCCCAGCAGGCGAACTATTTTTTAGTTATGAATTTTTGGTTACAAACCTTTACTCTATAGACATTACAGACGTATTTAAGATGTATCACAATCGAGGTATAGTTGAAAATAGTATCAAGGAAATCAAAGATGGATTCTTTATGAATAAAACTGACAGCCACAGTTTTAGAGTAAACACTGTCAGAACCATACTGAGTTCCTTAGCATTTAATATAGTTCAAAGTATGAAGTGTTTAGCTTTGCCAGCAACTGAAAGTTGCAAGCAAATCAACACTTTAAGATTACAATTGTTTAGAATACCGGCAAAAATAATACGACATTCACGTTCCAAGATCATTCAATTAAGTCGATTCAATGTTTACGATCGACTGTTTTGGAGAGTCCTTGAACGGATCGAAATGATATAGAACTTAATTTTTTAAAAAAATCAGTTCTTCCAAGGGAGTAGTCTGCTCTAAAATCGCGTTAGGAAACTTTAGACACAATATTTTTTCAAAGTTTAAAGAAGCAGGAGTCAAGATTGTAAAAATTCACAATCTTGACTCCTGCTTTACTGTATTTACTATTCTATGAATAGATTGGGT
>NZ_AZDO01000071.1 GCF_001435505.1 Companilactobacillus futsaii JCM 17355
CTTATGCTCCCACGCTTTGCTCGTCCGCTACCATTGACAGCAAACAGTTAGTTTTTTTGAATCTTAACAAGAATCTAACTGCTATATTCCTTTTTAAGGGCCTTATTTCTCGTTTCTAGCGATTTTAAGACCATTCATATACATTTATACCAAAGCAAAAGCAAAAAGCCCTCAACAGGCTTTTAGAGGGCTAAATAACGAAGCCAGGACGATTAATAATATCTTCTTGTCTTTTTTGCAAAACATAAGTATACAGGGAATCATACAAATTCTTTTTGATCTCGTCAGGTTCATTGAAAGAAGCTTCAAACAATTCTTGAATATCAACTTGCCAAGGATCAGCAAGCATTTTATCAATTGGTTTTAATACTTTCTTTTCGTCCATCTTGATTACTCCTAACATCAAAATAATACTTTCAGTTTAGATTTACAGATTTTACAGTACCGTTATTCCAAATTTGTTACAAAAATCATAAAGATTCTTTACACAGAACGATTAAAAAAATTGGCTTAAAACAGCGTAATCCGCAACACTTTTTAAATATTTAAAACATAACAATCTTAGTTTAGGTGCAAACATAAATTGAATTAAAAATATGCTCAATTAAATAACGAGAAAAATTGATTGTATGGTTATCAGCAGACCGAGTGAAACGAGGTCAATGCGCACTTACACCCTTGACACTTGTCAAGGGTAGATTTAATACCCATTTCGATGGGTATTATTTGTATTAGAAGGCTAGCGCCAACGATAAAAAGCCTAGAGCCAAATCTCAAGATTAATCAATCACATTACGAAGGATCCAATGACTATAAGCAAGACGAGCACCGGGAGTTATTACCCAAGGGTGATTAATTTCGAAAATTTGAATTTCAGTTGCTAAGTAAAGTGGCGTCTTACCATGATTAAAAGCAAAAACGGGTTGCGGAAAATCAGGCTTACTAGCAACTTGATGAACACTTTGACGAGAGTTCATCTGCCAACGAATTTTTAAATCTTCACGCGACAATAATTTTGGCAGGTGTGTTTTTTCAATTTGAGCTTGCCGTTGCAACTTTTGTGTAAACTCTTGTTTAGTCTTGTTTTGATGCCAATCATCAAAAAGATCATACTTGTTTGATTTAAAATCTAAATCCATAAAGCCAGCCTCCTAACCAAAATCAATTTTATCCAGCATCGTTTCAGTACTAGCCTGGTCTAAGCCTAAATAAGCTAAAGTCATTGCTTCACTGGAATGATTTAGCAAATTCATGACTAAGCCAATATTATAATTTGATTGCGTATAAACGCGATAAGCCCCAGTTTTGCGCATAGTGTGGGTACCAAGGTA
>NZ_AZDO01000072.1 GCF_001435505.1 Companilactobacillus futsaii JCM 17355
GATAAAATGGTTATTTCAATTCCTGATTATCGATTAGAAGAGGCGGCAATGCAGATCGATAAGTTCCAGAACCATATTGAAGATGTTAAAGCTGGACGTGTTGAGCCAGCAAGATGTGGTAAATGTGATTATTGTAAGTCAACCGCAAAACTAGGAAAGATTGTCAGCATGGATGACTTAATAGAATAGAAAAGGGGAGGTAGAAATGGCTGATATTCCAAAAGATTGGTATGAACATGCTCTAACGGTTGATGTTAAAAAGGACATTAATTCGAATGAGAGAATAAAAAGCATTTCTAAACCGTATTATAAATCGTTTGTTCGTTTTGCTGCACGGCAACGAATTAATTACGTAAATGATATTGAAGCCGAATGGTCGGAGTATTACGAAAAGTATATTAAGAATAGATTGTCAGATATTGATATTGATTCTTGGAAAAGACTGAGTCATCAGGTGCTTGAACGTGATCATTATACCTGTTTCTACTGTGACCAAACAGGTGGAATTTTAGAAGTTGATCATATGACTCCCGTTTCAAGGGGCGGCGAAAGTACACTAGATAATTTAGTAACGGCGTGTCGTCATTGTAATAGACAAAAGCGTGATAAAACAGTTGCTGAATATTTGAAATGGAAGGATGAACATGAATAATTACTTCTCCCATGACAGTAATGCCAGAAATTCTAGCAAAATGTTACAAGTTCGTATGAAATATGGTGCTGAAGGTTACGGAATTTATTTTATGCTTCTTGAACGGCTTCGTGATGAAGATGACTACAAGAGTGTCAAAGATTATAACGCAATAGCCTTTGACCTTCGTGTTGACGCTTCGATTATAAAAGCGGTTGTTGAAGATTTTGGGTTATTTGTCTTTACCGATGATGGTAAGTACTTCTACTCTGAAGGATTCAACAAAAGAATGGCCTTTAAGGACGAAAAAAGTAAACGACGATCTGAGGCTGGCAAAAAGGGTGCGCAAAAGCGATGGGCTAATAAAGATCCACGTGAAAACGATAGCAATTCTATGGCAAAGCCATCAGATCAAAATAGCAATACTAAAGCAATGCCACTTCATACGGATAGCAAGGAAAGTAAAGTAAATAAAAGTAAAGTAAATAAAAGTAAAGTAAATAAAAGTAATAAAGATAGTCACGACTCGAAACCCGCAAAGCGTGTTTACGACCCGGACGATATTAATTTGAAACTAGCCAATTACTTGCTAACTAAGATACGTGAACGTAACTCTAGCATCTATCCGACTGATTCCAAGAACCCACCTGATACACAGAAATGGGCTAATGACATCAGACTAATGCACGAACGTGATGCACGTTCTTACGACGATATCAAACGAATTATTGAATGGTGTCAACAAGACAGTTTTTGGCAGAACAATATCTTATCTGCTTCAAAACTTAGAAAGCAGTTTGGCAAGTTGATAGATAAAGCAGACGCACCAAATAATTTTAATGGCAACAAGGGTGGTAGAAAACCACTCTATGACTTGCCGTACTAGGGGGTAGCTATGGAATCAATGTTTGGATTGGATAAAGTTTCCCGTGAAATAGCCTTAAAACACGGTGTTGACTATTCAGGAATTGACTTCAAAAAAGTTATTTCTGAGCGTGATAAACGAGAACAGCAACGATCTATCGAATTCACTAAAAAAAATATTCAAGTTAAGCGTGAGGGAATATTTAGAAGCTCTTTAGTGAGTGATTTCAGCGACCTACAATACAATTTTGCAGATTTTAGGACTGATACACCTAATCAAGCAAGTGAGCTTAAACAGGCTAAGAATATTGCTAATAGGATCTATGTCGGTGAAACAGGTAACTTTCTTTTTACTGGTGAGCCAGGACTTGGTAAATCTATGTTGGCTGTTAGTATTTTGAACGGTTTGAATAGCCAAGATACCACATTATCATGCTACTTCTTGAGTTTTGCGATGTTCGTTAATAACTCACAAATGGCGTTTGAAGATAAGTTCTTACAACAAGACAACTACAAGGTTGAAGAGTGTGTTAAGAACTGTGACGTGCTTGTCATTGACGATTTGGGCAGCGAATCATCGTTAAGATCCGAAATGAATGAAGCAACTAACTATGCTCAACGAATCTTATTTCGCTTTGCAGATTATCGAAAAAATAAAACAAATATCATCACCACAAACAATACAGGGCGTGAGCTACAACAGCTTTACGATCCCAAAATTATTAGTCGCTTAATGACAAAAAAAGCCGCTAACACAATTAAATTTAGCGGTGGCGACATGAGAAATAATTAGGAGAAATTAAAATGCTAAAACAAAAAAATATGGAATTAACACCGGAACTAAAAATGCTTCTACTTCCTACAAGTCGAAGCTATTCACGTGACAGCATCGATAACTTGAATCAAACGTTGATTGTTGCCAGTGATGTTGCTGAATCAGCTTATAGCCAATTATATGGCACTCTTGAGAATCTAACAGCCTTAGACGATGAATGCTCAATTTATCAAGGCAATGTAGAACTTAATAACGATATCATTTTAGCTGCTTCGTTGATTAATCATATTCAAAGACGTATTGATAAAAAGCTTGTTGATGCTAATCCACATATTTTGGACGTGCAACTTGACTAATCAACTGAAATTAGTGATTGACGGTGAACCAGTACCCGCCTCACGTCCTCGTTTTAGCTCACTAGGTGGCAAGAAGCGGGGATATACAGACAAAAAATATCGGATTTACAAAAACGGAATCAAAACGCTGTACTGGGATAAGTATCATAACAAACAGCTTTTCAAAAAAGGTGTTCCTCTGGTTGCACATATTCGATTTTACAGAAGAATCCAAAAAGGATTATCCAAAGCAGAGCATAAGAGGCGTGCTAATCATGAGGTAAAGCCGACTGTGAAGCCCGACTTGGACAACTATGAAAAAGCTATTTTTGATGGCTTAGCAAAGGCTTGGTTCGATGATGGGCAAATTTGGAAACACGACACTGAAAAGAATTACGACGAGCACCCACGTACTGAAATTCTGATTGAGGAGTGGACGAAATGAACGATTTAGTAATTATGAAAGATCAGCAAGCAGTAACTAGCAGTTTACAAGTAGCAGAGACATTTAATAAAAACCATCGAGACATATTAAGAGCAATTGATGATTTAGAAAAAGATGTGCGCAATTTTGCGCAGATGTTTTCAATAACAGATTTGCCTGATACATACGGTAGAAAACGAAGAGCGTTTTACATGAATCGAGACGGTTTCACATTACTTGCAATGGGGTTCACAGGTAAGAAAGCATTGAAATTCAAAACGCAATATATCGAAGCCTTTAACAATATGGAAAATGAGTTGAAACAAGGATATTCCACCAAAAATGTTGGTGGCTATCAAGTACCTGATGATTACAGAGGAGCTCTACTTTTAGCCGCTGATCTTCAAGAGCAAGTTGATACTATGAAGCCCAAGGCTAGTTATTATGATCAGTTAATTGCTAATAAGTCATTGATGGTCACAACCGCTATTGCTAAAGATTACGGAATGAGTGCGAAGGAATTTAACAAGGTGCTTCATAAGTTGAAAGTTCAATATAAGCTTGGTGGCCAATGGTTCTTATATTCAAAATATCATAACCGTGGTTGGACAAGTTCAGCTACTCGGATTGTTGACGGTACGCCTAGAATTACAACCAAATGGACACAAAAAGGCCGAGTGGGTCTATACAGACTACTTAAGAAGCATGACATTGTTCCTATGATTGAAAAATTAGATATTAGAACTGTAGTTATTGGAGGACAAAGATGAAATTAATTGTGTGTCAAAACTGGTTACAAGAGCATTACCCACATCTTTTAGGATCTGTTAATTTTGGAGATTTGAATACTGAGATATCTGAAGATGATTTTAGAGATTTCAAGAAACAAATGCGCAAAGTTGGAAATATGGATTATAAATTTATAAGCAGAAGAGATTATGAAAAATTAGCCAAAAAGGCAAAGAGGTTGCATAGATGATTAATCGAGTAGTTTTAGTAGGACGTTTGACACGTGATTCAGAACTTAGATACACCACTAGTGGTAATGCAGTTTCTCAATTCAATCTGGCTGTAAACAGACAATTTACTAATTCTCAAGGTGAACGTGAAGCCGATTTTATAAATTGTGTCATTTGGAGGAAAGCTGCCGAGAATTTCACTAATTTCACTCATAAAGGTTCCCTTGTAGGAATCGATGGACGAGTTCAAACACGTAACTACGAGAATCAACAAGACCAGCGTGTGTATGTCACTGAAGTAGTTGTTGAAAATTTCTCACTTTTGGAAAGTAGAAGCGATGCAAACAATCAACAGCAAAATTCCAGTAGTACCAATGACTACAGCCATCAACCGCCGAAAAAAAGTAGAAACGATGCAGCAAATGCAAAAAGTGATGTAGCAAATTCAAGGAGTGGTGATCCATTTGCTAATAACAGCAAACCAATAGATATTTCAGATGACGATTTACCATTTTAAATAAGGCGGTG
>NZ_AZDO01000009.1 GCF_001435505.1 Companilactobacillus futsaii JCM 17355
ACATCAATCGCTTAAGCGATTGTAAAGTCTAAGGCTTTTTTTATGAATTATTCAGGTTAGATAGTGAGTAAGATAATGACTAAAACACTTTATTTGATGCGCCATGGACAAACCTTATTTAATAAATTGCATAAAATTCAAGGAGCCTGTGATTCTCCTTTGACACAACAAGGAATAGATGATGCCAAAAAAGTTGGACAAATGTTTAAAGACAAAGGCATTATTTTTGATCATGCATATTCTTCAACTCAAGAACGTGCTAGTGATACTTTGGAATTGATTACCAATCAACCATATCAACGCATAAAGGGTCTTAAAGAATGGGATTTTGGTGTTTTTGAGGGCGAGAGTGAAAGATTGAATCCTAAGCCAGATCCAAAAATTGGTTCATATGGAGATTTCTTCGTCCAATATGGTGGCGAATCGGTTGATGACGTTCAACAACGTGTAAATCAAACTTTGACTGAAATTATGGAGCAACCTGATGTCAATAATGTTTTAGCCGTTAGTCATGGTGGTGTGATTCATTCATTTGTCTTGAAGTGGGCCAGAGACCATACGATTCATATCCCCAATTGTTCAGCTATGAAATTTTCTTATGACAAAGGTGTCTTCAAGTATGAAGAAACGGTTGAAGCTGATTAAAAATGACAAAGACACTCTATTTAATGCGTCATGGTCAAACACTTTTTAATGTTTTACACAAGAACCAGGGAGTTTGCGATTCACCTTTGACAAAACAAGGGATTGCTGATGCTAAGAAAGTTCATAAATACTTTCACCAAAACAATATTAAATTTGATTATGCTTATACTTCCACTCAAGAACGAGCAGTTGATACTTTAGAATTAGTTACTGACCAACCATATCAACGCTTGAAAGGCTTAAAAGAATGGAATTTTGGTCTTTTAGAAGGAGAAAATCGACGTTTAAATCCACCTTTTAATCCCAAAATCGGCTCTGTCGGGGATGGTTATGTGCAGTATGGTGGCGATTCAGCTGATGTAGTTCAAGACCGAATGGTAAGGACGTTAACAAAAATTATGATTCAAAAAAATCATCATCGTGTTTTAGTAGTAGGTCATGGAGCCTCAACTTATTTATTTTTGAAGAACTGGGTACCGTTAGACGAGCTGCTAAATCATATTGAGATGCGGAATTGTGCAATTTTGAAGTTTTCGTTTGATGATGAGACGAAGAAATTTACTTATTTGAAAACAATCAATGTAAACTAAAAAATCCGTACCAACTAAAAATAGTTGATACGGATTTTTTTTTTGAGGTTTTATTTTGTGGTTTTTTCGTCATTAAAAGTAATACCGGATAGGAAATCTTTAATTCTAGTTGTAGGGTGGTTAAAGAACTTATCAGGAGTGTCATCAAAGAGGATGTCGCCATCTTCAACAAAGACAATCTTGTCCGCAACTGAACGAGCGAATTCCATATTGTGGGTCACAATAATCATCGATTGTCCCATTTTACTTAATTCTTCAAGAATCAAAAGAACTTGTGTCTCTAGTTCTGGATCCAAAGCACTAGTTGGTTCATCCAACAAGACGTATTCTGGATTCATCGCTAAAGCACGACAGATAGAGATACGTTGTTGTTGACCACCAGACAATTGACTAGGGAAACGATCAGCATATTCACCTAAACCAACTTGTTCTAGTAATTTGCGAGCTTTTTCTTCAGTTTCTTGCTTAGGTTGTTTCAAAACGGTAATTGGTGCTGTAGTGATATTTTGCAACACTGTTAAATTAGGGAAGAGGTTCCAATTTTGGAAAACCATACTAGTTTTCTTACGAATATCAAAACTGAGTTTCTTAGAAACAGGTTGGGAATAATCTAGTTTGATATCACCAAAATCTAGGATTCCACTTTCTGGACGAACGAGTAAATCAAGTGAACGTAATAAAGTTGATTTACCTGAGCCAGAAGGTCCTAAGATAACTGTAGTTTTACCAGATGGAAAGTCGACGCTCAAATCCTTTAAAACTTCTTTGCCATCATATTTTTTTACGATATTTTTAACGGAAATCATTAAGCTTCACTCCCCTTAACATATTTTGAAGTTCTGCGTTCGAGATAATGTTGTAAGAAAGTAAGCAAAGTACAGATTACAGCATAAAGAGCAGCAGCCAAGGTGTACATTAATAATGGTTGATAGTTTTTAGCAGTGATTTGTTGACTGACTTGGAACATTTCCAAAATCGTGATTGAACTGGCCAAAGACGTATCCTTTACCAAACTAATGAATGAATTGGAAAGTGGTGGCAAAGCAATTCTGACAGCTTGAGGCAATACGATTTTCATCAAGGTTTGCTTAGTTGTGAAATTCAGCGTGAAAGCAGCATCCCATTGATCTTGGGGAACTGATAACAAGGCTGAACGAATCGTTTCTGAAGCATAAGCACCAGTGTTCATTGAGAAACCAATTACCGCTGCAATAAATGGTGATAATTGAATTCCGGCACTAGGTAGACCGAAGAAAATGATGAACAATTGAACTAGTAATGGCGTTGAACGAAAGACCCAAACGTAGAAATTAGCAATAGCTCTTAGAACTAGCCAAGGGTATTTGATCAACTTGTTTTCACTAGGTTGGATGAATTTAATCAAAGCTGTTAAAACGGCTAAGATCAATCCGAAGAAAAATGAAACTAGAGCTAACGGAATGGTGTACTGCAACATCGCAGTGAGCATTTCCGGTAATGACGTAATGATAATGTGCCACATGAAATAAAAATCCTCCTGGGTTTAATGGTTATTTTTTAGTGATATCTTCACCAAAGTACTTGATAGAAAGCTTCTTCATAGTTCCATCTTTGTAAAGTTCTTTAGTAGCTTTAGTTACGTCTTTACTTAACTTGGTTGACTTTTTATTGAAGATTGGAGCAATTTTTGAAGATTTGAGCTTGCTTTCTGGAATAGTGATGTACTTAAGGTCAGTATTCTTGTGATCTTTCTTCCATGTTAAGAAGGCTTCTTTGGAATTAAAGGCACCTTTGACACGTCCTTGATCGATCATTGACATTGAAGTTTGGAAATCACTCGAAGGAACTATGTCAGCACCGAATTTCTTGGCGTTGTTGTAGTTATCTGTACCAGTACCAGCAGCAATCTTTTGACCCTTGATATCGTCAACAGAGTTGATACCTGAACCGTTTTTAGTAATAACAACGGATTTTGAGTAGACGTAAGGCATTGAGAAAAGATATTGTTTCTTACGTGAAGCATTTTCAGCCACATTATTGATAACGACATCGAAAGTATTAGAATTCAAACCAGCAATCAATGAATCCCATTTTGTTGGAACAAACTTAGCTTTGAGACCGAGTTTTTTGGCAATAGCTTTACCATAGTCAACTTCAAACCCCTTTAATTTTCCATCTTCACGGTATGAGTAAGGAGCATAAGTTCCTTCCAAACCAATTGTTAGTGTACCTTTAGTCTTAGTGTCACTAGCATTCTTGTTACTTGAGCAACCTGTCAAAACTAAGATCAAGGCCACAAGTGTAGTTAATATTAAAGCAATACGCTTTTTCATTTTTAGAAATCCCCCTATATATAGAAAATCATCATTTACTATTCTCGCATAAATTAAGGCTTGTTAAAAAGATTATGTCTTGCTAAAACTTAAATAAATCAGTTGAAAGATATCTTTCACCATTATCAGGAGCGACGGTTACGACCGTTTTGCCTTTACCAAGCTTCTTAGCAATTTCAATAGCACCAAAGATATTAGCACCAGCTGAAATTCCTGGTAGGAAACCTTCTTTGTGACTAACTTCTTGAGCCATCTTGATAGCTTGATCACTAGTTACTTCAATGATATTTGAATATGAATTCTTATCCAAAGTATCAGGAATGAATCCAGCACTGATACCTTGAATCTTATGAGCACCAGTTTTTCCTTCTTTTAATAGAGGAGATTCAGCGGCTTCTAAGGCATAAACTTGTATATCGGGATATGCCTTAGTCAAAGCGTGGCTAACACCTGAGAGAGTGCCACCAGTACCAACACCGGCGACAAAACCATCGACTAGAGTGTCACCGAAAGCCTCAATGATTTCTTTTCCAGTTGTAGCCTCGTGGATGGCAGGATTAGCGGGGTTTTGGAATTGCATTGGCATGAAATAACCATTTTCGTTGGCTAAGTCAGTGGCTTTTTTAATAGCTCCACCCATACCTTTTGAACCGGGTGTCAAAATCAATTCAGTACCATAGCCTTGCATCAATTTACGACGTTCAATACTCATAGTTTCAGGCATGGTAATAATCAAGTGATAGCCTTTAGCAGCAGCAACGAGTGACAAGCCGATTCCAGTATTGCCAGATGTAGGTTCAACTAAAGTATCACCAGGTTTGATCTTGCCAGCTTTTTCAGCAGCTTCAATCATTGAAAGGGCGATTCTGTCTTTAATTGAGCTACCAGGATTGAAGAATTCTAACTTAACATAAACATCAGCGGCATCTTCTGGGACGACTTTGTTGAGTTTTACGATAGGTGTGTTTCCAATAAGTTCAGTAATATTTTGTGCAATTTTTGTCATAATGATTCTCTCCTTAGCAAGTAGTTAATTTATGTTCTTTGACTGTTTGTAGCCAATTATTGTAAAAATTCTGTTGAGTTTGTTTCCAAGAAAATACTGGCTGATGATCTAGTGGTGAATAATAACCCGTAGCGGGCATGGGATGTTTAATCTTAGGACTTTCTTGTTCACGTTTTAATTCATCATCTAGTCCATCTTTTTGGTATTCCAAATGTGAGAAAATAAACGTCTGATGTTTTTTAATTGATTCAACCAAAGTCAACAAACCATTTTCACTGACAGCATCAATCACTAGATCAGGGTTTTCCATCAGTTGCTGGTGATCCATTTCAGCATTACGAGCATGTGGTGCTGGAAAATTATCACTGATATTATTGAGCAGTGGAGTGTCAATTAAAATTTGATTTTGGAAAACTCCAAAGGTTTTATGCGGTAAAACTTTTTTATCAATGTCATATAGTTTATTCAAGGCGGCCATGGCGCCCCAACAGACATAGAGCTGAGGAATATTTAATTGATCAAGTAAATCGATTAAATCATTGATTTCATCAAAGTACGAAACTTGAGGAAAATCTAATTTCTCAACTGGACTGCCGGTAATGATAAAACCGTCTAGGTCTTTGATTTCATCTAAATCTAATGGTTGCATATTGTCAGTGATTCTTGAATCAAGCCGACGGTCAACGTAGCGTGTGGCTGAATAATAAAATTTTGTTTCAACTTTATCACCTAGGGCTATTTGAAAATTACGCATAGTTTCAAGCTTGTTTTGCATTAAATTAAGAATTCCAATTTTGATAGGTTCCACAAGTAACTCCTTCCTAAGTAGAAAAACAAAAAAAGCGAAGCTGACTAATGTCAACTTCGCTTGATAGTTTTAGTTTGCACTACTTGATTATCAATTGAGTGGTATTAGACATGCTGAAAAAGTATAGTAATGTTCGTTCATTACTACACAACAACATGATTCAACTTGTTTTTGATTAAAATTCAACATGTCTAATTCCTCCTGCAATTAAGATGACTCAAATTTACAATTAAAAAATTGATAAGTCAAGGATTATTTCTTTTTCTCTGAGTAAATCGAAAGTGATTCAAATTCAAGATAAGATGCCAAAGTAAGTGATACGACTAGGATTAGGACCAACCAGCCGAGTGTTCGACCAAGGATTAAAGTTAATGGTAAAAATGTTGCTACCAAGTAGATACTGAGAACCGATAAACAAAAATCAACAGCTAAATTAGCACCGATAACTAATTTACTTCTTTCCAAAATGAAGAAGAAAAGCAATTCTTTTAATATTTTGCGAGTTGAACTGCGATACATAATCAAAACGGGACGTTGGGCAATAACTTTGACCGCAAACATACCAAAGGCACCGACAATTCCGCCAACGATAATTCTCCAAGTTAAAGCGTGTAAAACTAATGAATTATAAGAAACGCCAATAATCGACAAACAAAGAATGTAAGGGATTATAAAGAAAAATAAGTAGATTACCGCAATTTTTTTATTAGACATTTTAGAAAACTCCCTATATACTGATAGTCCTATTTTATCATTAAAAAGGCTTATTGTTGAATACAATAACACCTGTTATAATTGTTTTGTTTATATTTAAGTTTACATATGAAAGAGAGTGCGAGTTAAATGAGTGGTGACTCTTCTGGAGCGTCGCTTTCTGGGCAGCTGATTTTAATAATAGTTTTAACGTTATTAAATGCTTTTTTTGCAGCAGGCGAGATGGCAATCGTATCCGTGAATAAAACATCCGTTGAGGGAAAAGTAAAAGATGGCAGTAAAAAAGCCAAGAAAATTTTACATATGATCAATGAACCAAATAAATTTTTGTCAACGATCCAAGTGGCGATTACATTAGCTGGGTTCTTATCATCAGCCAGTGCAGCAACTACTTTGAGTACTAGAATGGAAATCTTGATTGGGGACTTCCCAGGGAGTAAAGAAATCTCTGTTATCGTTATAACGATTATCCTATCATTTATCACGTTAGTTTTAGGAGAATTGTATCCCAAACGTATAGCGTTACAACGACCTTATCAAGTTGCTAGTTTTACCCAACCAATGATTAGTTTCTTCGGCTTGATTTTGAAACCGTTTGTTTGGTTGTTGGAGGCAACGATTAATCTGTTGATTAAAATCACACCGATTGATTTTGATCAAGGGGATGAACCAATTACTCGAAATGAAATGATTGCGACCTTGAGAAAGTCTCGTAATAGTGGAACGATTAATTCTGATGAATATCAAATGTTACAAGGAATTATTCGCTTTGGAGATAAGACAGCTCGAGAGATCATGGTGCCAAGAACGGATACTTTCATGATCGATATCAATGATTCGGTCAGTGAAAATATCGATGCCATTTTGAATCAACCTTATTCTCGAATTCCGGTCTATGGTGGCGATAAGGATAATATCATTGGAATTATTCATATCAAGGACTTATTAAAGAAGTCGCGTGAAGTTGGTTTTGATAAAATCAATTTGAAGTCAATTATGACCGAGCCATTGTTTGTTCCAGAAGCTACTAATATTGATACATTATTGTTGAAAATGCGTAGTACGCAAACACAAATTTCAATGGTCGTTGATGAGTACGGAGGGATCGTCGGTTTAGCAACGATTGAAGATATTCTAGAAGAAATTGTTGGTGAAATCGATGATGAATACGATCCAGTAACTAAAAATTTCCAAAGATTAGGAGCTAATAAGTTTTCTGTCGTTGGTTTGATGACAATTGAAGATTTTGATGAGCTTTTTGAAGAAGAAGTTCAAGTTGACGATGTCGATACTATTGCTGGGTATTTGATTATGAAGATTGGAGAAATCCCTGACGCTAAGCATCCTGAATCATATACCTTAGGTGATGGAGTTACGATTACCTCTGGAGAATTGAATGGTTCTCGAATTGAAAATGTTATCGTGACAGTTCCAGATGATAAAATAAAGAATGTAACTACTAATATGTATAAAGAGAAATACTAGTGTATTTCTTTTTTTTCGAGGAATTATATATAGGAAGGAAATGCGTAGAAATTTACTTTTTACGCTCTTAAAAAATGGATCAAAAACAATTAGAACAAGAAGTTAATAAACGTAGAACTTTTGCTATCATCTCTCACCCGGATGCTGGTAAGACTACTATTACTGAACAAATGTTGTATTTTGGTGGGGTTATTCGTTCTGCCGGTACAGTTAAAGCTAAGAAATCTGGACAATTTGCAACTAGTGACTGGATGGAGATCGAAAAAAAACGTGGTATCTCTGTTACTAGTTCTGTTATGCAATTTCATTACCATGACAAGGATATCAATATTTTGGATACCCCAGGACACGAAGACTTTTCTGAAGATACTTATCGTACTTTGATGGCGGTCGACGCGGCTGTCATGGTTATCGATTCTGCTAAGGGTATCGAGCCTCAAACTAAGAAGTTATTCAAGGTTGTTAAAAAGCGCGGTATTCCAATTTTTACTTTTATGAATAAGTTGGACCGTGATGGTCGTGACCCACTAGACTTGATTGCTGAACTTGAAGAATTACTAAATATCGAAGGTTGTGCAATGAACTGGCCAATCGGTATGGGTAAGGAATTAAAAGGTTTGATCGATATTCGCAACAATCGTTTGGAACTTTACCGAAAAGATGGCGATGATCGTTTCTTACCGATGAATGATGAAGGTCAATTAGTCGAACACAATCCAATCGAGGAAGAGGGCGTTTACGAACAAGCTCAAGGTGAAGTTGACCTGATCAAAGAAGCCGGTAATGAATTTGATCTTGAAAAGATTCAAGCTGGTAATCAAACTCCAGTCTTCTTCGGTTCTGCTTTGACAAACTTTGGAGTTGAAACATTTTTGAATACATTCTTGGATTTGGCACCAGCTCCTGCTGAACACAAGCAACAAGACAGTGAGGAAGTCGTTAAACCTGATGACCCAGAATTTTCTGGTTTCGTCTTTAAGATTCAAGCTAATATGAATCCCAATCACCGTGATAGAATCGCCTTTGTCAGAATTTGTTCAGGTGAATTTGTTCGTGGAATGGATGTTAAGCTACAAAGAACTGGCAAGGTCATGCGTTTGAACAATGCGACTGAATTCATGTCTGATCAAAGAGAAACTGTTAAGACAGCTGTGGCCGGCGATATCGTAGGTCTTTATGATACTGGTAACTTCAAAATTGGCGACACGATCTATACAGGTAAAAAAGCTGTTCAATTTGAAGATTTGCCACAATTTACACCGGAAATGTTTATGGAAGTTCAAGCTAAAAATGTTATGAAACAAAAGTCATTCCATAAAGGTATGCAACAGTTAGTTCAAGAAGGTGCCGTTCAACTGTATAAGAAATATACTACTAACGACTATATCTTGGGTGCTGTTGGTCAACTACAATTTGAAGTCTTCCAATTTAGAATGAAGAATGAATATAATTGTGACGTTGTCATGAAACCAATCGGTTCAAGAATTGCCCGATGGATCGATCCAGAACAATTAGATCCCGCTATGTCATCAACTAGAAATATGTTAGTTAAGGATTTGGATGACAAGCCACTATTCTTATTTGAAAATAAATTTGCGGAAAATTGGTTTGCTAACAAATATCCAGATGTTAAGTTAAGTTCAAAATTATAGGAAATCGCTGAATGGCGGTTTTTTTTATTGTAAAATTTTAATGGTAGTACAAAAATTCACAAAAAAGGAGGTTGAAGAAAAGTGCTTTGTAAAGCTTGAGACTGTAGTGTTTTGAGATTTATTATCTCAAAATTTCAAATAATATAATTCTAACTACCGATTATTTTATTAATGATTATTCGTAATATTCTTGTAATTATTCGGGGATTTTTAGCAATATTTCAGTACTTTTCCTTGATTAGGTATAGAAAATCTTTAGATTCTTAAGAAATTCTTAAAGTCAAGCGACAAAAAATTACAATTTATTTTCGAATGTTTAATTCTTGTTACAAATCTCGAGTTTTATTGAAAGTGCTTTTTTTAAATAGTAGTCTATAACTAGATTATTTATTAAGGGGTAACCAATCTATGTCTAAAAAAAATCTACTTACAAGTGCTTTAGTACTTGGTACATTAGCTGCAACCGCTACACCTTCCGTAGTGTCAGCTGCAACAACTGAGGATGCAAGTCAAGCCGCATCACAAGCAGGTACCGAACAAGTAAATAATAAATCAGAAGATAATAAAACTAATATCATTGCCGGATCAAATGAAAAGAAAGCTGATACAACTGTTGCTAATTCTGCAACTGTTCAAGCAGCCAGTGAATCTGTAGCCAATGCTTCAAAAACTACAGCAATTATTCAAGCTGCTTCAGGTGTAACACAAGCACAACAACAAGCTTTCTTAAATACTGCTGTGCCAATGGCTCAAAAAGCAGCTTCACAATATGGGGTTTATACTTCAGTTATGTTGGCTCAAGCTATTCTTGAAAGTGCATGGGGTACTTCAACTTTAGCTACACAAGGTCACAACCTTTTTGGTATTAAGGGTGACTACAATGGCGCCTATGTAACAATGCCAACATCAGAATGGAGTGCTTCTCAAGGTTGGTATACAATCAATGCTAACTTCAGAAAGTACCCAAGTTATTACGAATCATTTGCTGACAATGGTAACAAGCTTCGTAACGGTGTTTCATGGAATTCAAGTTATTACAGCGGTACTTGGAAAGAAAACACTAGTTCATATAAGGATGCTACTGCTTGGCTACAAGGTAGATATGCAACAGCTCCAAACTATGCTTCATCATTGAACAACTTGATTCAAACTTACAATTTGACTCAATATGATGGTAATGCTGAAACAAATGGTGGCTCACAAACTAACAGCAATACTATTAGTGTAAACAATACTAATGGTAGTTATGTACCATTAGTAGCTTTCAACAGTGATGGCTCTGCTAAGAAGATCACTAATCGTGCTTTGGCAAATAACACACCTTGGTACACTGACCAAACTAAGTCATACAATGGTCACACATACTACCGTGTTGCTACTAACGAATGGGTTGAAGATACATACTTAGCTTAATTTGATTTTATTTAAGACATTCCTTCAATTAGGGATGTCTTTTTTGATATCAAATTATTAATATATTTTATAATAAATTATGGATATTAATTGGTAAGGCTTACATGTATAATAAATATAAATAATATTGGGATTATTTTAAACAAAAACGTAATTCTTAAATAGGAGAAGGGGGAATTGCGTATGCAAAATAAATTACTAAAAATTATTAATATATTTATTGCTTTTACAATTTGTTTAAGTCTATTGCCAATAAATATGGCCCAAGCGGCTGCCACACCGCCCACCACATCTGAGGTATATCAAACTACACCTCCAGGAATTGCAATGAAGGATTTTGTATCAAAGGCCGATACTTATAAAGATGGAACGGTTAATAACGCTAAACTTTTTGAGGCCGGTAACACTACTTATGATAATTCGACTGATATTTATCAATTATTAAGCAGTGATGGTGGTCAAGAGCAGACTAGTTCTTTCTGGGGTAAATTATCTGGTGATAATGGTGGTAGTTCTAGCGTTAATAATTATTTTGATCTCAGTAAGCCTCAAGTTATATCTGCTTGGCTGTATATGGGTGATAAAAGCGCTTATTCAGGATCCAGTGACGATACAGCTAAGAATCTTCCCGATGGTTTAGCATTCGTCTTGCAGGATGATACTAGAGGAACTCAGGCGATTGCGACCTCAGCTAATGAAGGTAAGACTGCTTTTGGTGAGGGTTTAGGCGTTTGGGGTGTTGCAAGTTCTAGTGATAATACGTTAAGCAATTTTATTGATCCAAGTCTTGGTGCAATTCAAAACAGTTGGGCCTTAGAATTTGATACTTTGCAAAATTCTAGTCCGGCGGTTTCTGGTAGTAACTATGATGATTATTTTGATGGTTTGACTTACAGCGGGGTAAAGATTGCAAAGGGCCAACATATGGCTTGGGATTATCCAGCTAATGTCGGTATCAATCAAAATAATACCGATGCGAATATGGGGAGTAATCCTAATGATAGTGCCAATACTTATTATGGAAAAAATAATAGCTGGTTTTCCTTATTTCAAGGATATAAGAATCACTATTATTACGGTTTAAATCACCGCGACGTAATTCATAGTATGTACTTAACCGGGTATACGAGTGATTCAGCAACGAATGTATATAATTCATGGCATCATTTCAAACTTAGTTACACGCCACCTGCAGCTGGATCAACTTTGGCCAAAATGTCGTATATTTTTAATGATAAAGCATACGATGGCACCTTAAAAAGCTACCTTGATTATGATAAAAAGACTAATGTGACAGTTGATATCAGCAAATTTATGCGGAACGGAAATACCAAAGTTCGCTGGGGATTCACAGCTTCTACAGGGTCGCAGAATTCTTCACCTTCAACGTTTGCGATTATCATGCAACAAATGCCAAACGTTGCTAATATCGAAACTACCACTAAACTTTATGATTTGTCGCAGTATGGTACTGATGGTAATTTAGGACGTGAAATTAAAGATTTGGATAAACGTCCAGTTTCTATTACAGCAGCCACCAAGGATCCAGATTATAACGTGGCCAATGGAGACAAATTACGTTTAAATTATAATTTGAATTACATTTCAGGTTTTGAAGGAACGGGAAGTGATATCACAACGAAGATTACTTTGCCATCAAACGTTGATTTTAGTCCGGATGAAGATAACAACATCGGACAGATAATTTATTCTGGCTTTTCCGATGAATCAAAAAATAGAACTGTTCCAATTTCAGTAGCCAGTTTGACAAGCGATAATAAGGTGACATTAAGTTTAGATGCTTTAAACAATGAGAATGAAAATATTAAAGTTGAACTCTTCGGTACTGCTGACGCACAGACAACACCAACAACGGTCAAAGGTCAGCATGCATCATATCAAAGTTTATATTTCTTAGACGATATTATGAGTCCATCATTTATTATCAATGACCGTCTGCAATTAACGACGAATGATAATTTGGATTTAGGAACGATTCAGACCGGAAATGAATCAAATAATCAAGTTAATTTGAATTTAGCCATGAACTATCTCAATAATTCTAGTTTTGATACAAAGGGTGTTACGTTGTATACGAAAGTAGATGATAAAACAGCCACCAAAGCAACCATCTCAACAACGGATGGCAAAACTTCTTATAATATTGCTAGTGATATAGCTAATTCTACGCAGTTTAGTGCAGACTATTTGGGTACAGGTGTGCATACAATTACAGTCTATGCGATTGATAGTATGAATCGGGTCAGTCAATCAATTACTTATCAAATTAAAGTTGAAGGCAAGCAATTGAAATTAGATGTTGATCCAAATTATTCATTCAAAGACATTAATAAAGTGGCATCGGATGGATACGTTAAAAGAAAAGGACATTGGAAAGTTTCAGTAATTAGCACTGATACGCCGTGGACATTGACGGCAAATGGAACTGAATTAACTTTAGAGGATGATGCTTCTCAAGTTATTGGACCAATGTTTTATCGTAATAAGAATGACAATGATTTTTCAATGTTGAATCAAAATGTTTTGATTGCCCAAGATCCATCGTCTGACTCTAAAACAACTGATGTTAGTGGAAGCTGGGCTAATGACAAAGGTATTTTGTTGCATGATGATCAGGATAATATAGCTGGTAAATATCAAGGTCAAATTCATTGGAGCTTGGTTGATAGCGTTTAATTAAAAGTCGGGATGACTAATGTCTCGGCTTTTTCTTGTCCTAAGTCTAGGATTCGTTTATTATAAATAAATGTATTTTTAAAGTAAGAGAGTAGTTATTTATGAATGAAAAGTTAACTTGGAGAAATTTATTTTTTATCGGTTCAATGTTATTTGGATTGTTCTTTGGAGCCGGAAATTTAATTTTTCCAGTATTTTTAGGACAACAAGCGGGGAGTAATGTCTTTGGTGCGATTGTCGGATTGCTAGTAACCGGAGTGGGCCTGCCACTTTTAGGGGTAGCTAGTATGGGAATGACTGGTAGCAATAGTGTTTTTGACTTAGCGGAAAAAGTTAATCGCCCCTTTGCTTATATTTTTACGATTTTGTTGTATATGACGATGGGACCGCTGTTTGCCATCCCTCGTTTAGCAACGATTTCCTTTCAATTAGGTTTGGCACCATTTATTAGTAAAAATCATCAAAGTTTTGTCTTGTTGTTTTTTTCAGCACTATTTTTTGGTTTAACTTTTTGGTTGGCGAGAAAACCCAGTAAATTGATGACCTATGTTGGAAAATGGTTGACGCCAATATTTTTGGTTTTGTTAGGAATTTTGGTAGTAACTGCCTTTATCAGACCAATGGGAAGTTTAAATATCACACCTCAAGGCCAATACGTTGATCATGCAGTATTGAGTGGTTTTACCGAAGGCTATAATACGATGGACGCTTTAGCCTCGTTAGCGTTTGGAGTAGTAGTGATAGATACGATCAAATCGCTAGGAGTGAAACATCCCCAACAGATTGCTAAAGATACGATTAAATCTGGTTTGATCAGTGTGATTTTGATGGGAGTTATTTATGCCTTTTTAGCTTTGATAGGAACGATGAGTGTTAATAAATTTCCTTTGGCATCTAACGGTGGAGTGACCTTGGCTCAAGTATTCAATTATTATTTTGGCTCTTTTGGTAGTTTGTTATTAGCTTTAATTGCAATTGTTGCCTGTTTAAAAACTTCGATTGGTTTAACCTCAGCCTTTAGTGAAACAGCAACAGAGATGTTTCCTAAATTCAATTATCAAGCTGTATTAGCCTTTGCAATTGGTTTGTCATTTTTAGTTGCTAATATTGGTTTAACGAAGCTAATCAATTATTCAACGCCAGTTTTGATGTTTTTGTACCCGTTAGCTATTGTTTTGATTATCATTTCGGTGTTGAATCCAATTATTGGTGAGTCAAAATGGTTGTTTGGCATCACAATTTTATTTACTTTGATACCAGCTTTATTTGCTGGAATTGCCGCTTTACCTAGGGCTATGCAAAGTAATTTTATTAAACAAATTTTAGTTTGGAATCATTATTTACCATTGTCACAATTGAGCTTGGGCTGGGTAGTACCGGCTTTGTGTGGTTTGATACTTGGTTTTGTGATCAGTCGCTTTAAAAGTGAAAAATAAATAGAACAATGGAATACTTTCTTAAATTAGATCGGCGCGGAATTCCGGACTAGAAATTCTATATTTTTATGTTCAAATCTAAAGGTTTAAGGATGAATATAACTAAATAGCCCCGGCATGCTGGGGTTTTATTGTATAAAAATAGATATGAGTTTACTCATATCATTATAATTAAGGCGTCGAAACCAATTACAAAGGAGTATTCGTGGCTTCTCAAAAGTATAATATCAATTGAACTATTTATACTAATTCCTTGTTAAATTTCTAAAAATTTAATGTACAAAAATAGCATCTGTACTAGAAGATAAGTTCCAAACCTGGATTCATATTCTAGACAGATGCTATTTGCTTATATTTTTATATGTACGTTATTAATAATATCTACTAACATTTTCTAGCAATCAAAATTTGATTAGGCTAATTGTTCAATAGGACGTACATTGATTTCACTAATTGAAACATTATCGGGTGAATCAATTGCGTGTACGACTTCAACAGCAACTTGATCAGCGGAAAGTGATCTATTAACATTTTCATGCAGAGCTGCTTCTGCTGAGCGAGCTTCTGCGTCAGGAATTGTATTGAACAGTTCCGTATCAACAGTACCAGGTGTAACAATTGTCGATTTAATGTGGTTCATGGCTTCCTCTTGCCTTAAACCGTCCATGATTGCACGAATGGCAAACTTAGTACCACTATAGACTGCAAAGCCCGGAAATACTTTATGTCCAGCAGTAGAACTAGTTGTTAGTATATGTCCTGAACGTTGTTTTTCCATAGTTGGTAATACAGTGGAAATACCATTTAGAACGCCCATAACATTTATATCAAGCATACGCTGCCAGTCCTTACGGCGATTTTCAGCTAAAGGACTGTTAGGCATAATTCCTGCATTATTAAACAAAACATCGATTCTACCAAATTTATCGATTGTATCTTGAACAGCAGTTTTAAATGCTGTGTAATCTGTGACATCAAGCGACTCAATTAGTATTTCAGCCTCTGGAAATTCTTTTTGAATTTCATTCAGTCTGTCTTCACGCCGAGCAATTAAAACTAATTTGGAGCCGGCACTAGCTAGACGCTTTGCAGTTGCAGCACCGATTCCACTTGAAGCACCGGTAATCATAATAACTTTTTCATTTAATTCCACAAATTTTCCTCCTAATCTATTGAGAGTGTGACGGTAACACTTTCTGTACCAATTAATTCTTTCAATTGCTTAGCATTAATGTCATTAATTTTTCCTAGTCGGGTAAAATTCCATGAGTTAGGTGCATAATACAAAACAAATTTATTTCCTTGATACAAAATAAGATCTCCCGCTTTAGTCGTGATCGATGTATCATTACTTGGGAAATTCTCTCCCAAGTCACCAACTTTTTCCATTCTTTCAAAATCATTTAATTTAATCGTTTTAGGACCATTGGCTAGCCATTTACTTAAAGCTCGTGTCGATGAATTATCAACCATAGTTGCCGTTAATTTCTTTTGTTTAATTTCTAGATTAAGCATTCTCTTATGTGTGCGTACTTTTTGTGTAGTTATTGAGTCGGTAATTTGTTGAGAACGGATTTCAGCACTAACTACGAAAATCCCAATAACTAATAACGCTACTCCTATCCAAAGTGCTTTTTTATACATTCTTAGTTAAAAATTCAGTAATTTTATCGAATGGTATTAGGTCTACTTTGTCGTATAGATCAACGTGATTTGCACCAGGTACGATGAATAATTCTCGAGGATCCTTAGCTTGTTTGTAAACATCTTCACTGAAGTAACGTGAATGGGCATTTTCACCGGCAATTAATAGGATTGGACGAGGTGCAATATCATCAACGTGATTTAATAGTGAAAAATTCATAAAGGCAGGCATACTTGACATGGTGTGTTGTGCCAATGCATTGTGATGATATCCACGTGGCTGAAGATAAAAATCAGCAAATTCTTTAGCTACTGGAGTTGGATTTTCTTCAGTTAAAGCTGAGAGTTGCATACTACGAGATTCAAGTACTGGTCGGCCAGTTTTAAAATCTTCATAGCGTTGTTCTGCAATCTCATTTAACAATTGTTTACGTTGTTCTTCAGTTTGAGTGTCTCCAAGACCATTGCGAATGTAACGAGAAATATCATACATACTCGTAGTTACAACTGCCTTAATACGAGGATCAATTTGTGCTGCACTTAATGCAAATCCACCACTACCACAAACACCAATAGCAGCGATTTGATTTTTATTTACAAATTCACGTGTTCCGAGATAATCAACTCCGGCACTAAAATCTTCAACGTAAATTTCAGGTGATGAAACGAAACGTGGATGTCCACCACTATATCCATAAAAGGATGGATCAAAGGCCAAAGCAACGAATCCTCGTTCAGCCATTGTTTGAGCATAAATACCAGGAGCTTGTTCTTTAGTTCCACCGTAAGGGCCCCCAACAAGAATAGCGTGATGTTGTTGTGATGCATCAAATTCCTTCGGCAAATATAAATCTGCATCCAAATTAATTCCAAATCGGTTAGGATACGAAACCGTGGTTCTAGTTACTTTATCACTTAATTCAAAAATGTAATTGTCCATAATAAAATTTCAGCTTTCTTTTTCTTAGTTGCTCTCTTAAAGCATGAGTTTATTATATAGACACACTGTAGGAATGTTAAATGCTTATATCAAACTTTTAGATATTACTATTTTGTATTTCTGACATGTTCAATAAAGGCGTTCGCTGTAGATGATAGTTGCCGTTGCTTTTCCCAAACTAAAAAGCTCTTACTCTTTATCTCTTGTGCTATTGGTTTAAACACAACCCCTTCAAAATGACTATCTAGGCGCAATCCAAATGCAACACCCACACCAGTACGTGCTAGCAATGCGGCATTATAAAGTAAGTTATAAGTTGCCACTACATTACTAGAACTGTAAAAATCACCTAACCAATTGATGACACTATTACGAACCATAAGTTGGTTCATCATGATGAGAGGTACATTCTCTAGATCCTTAGCATGGATCTCAGCCAAATTAGCAAGTGGAGAATCTTCGGCAATTAATACTCCAATTTTCTCCTGTTCATTCAGTTCAAGTGAATTGTAATCTCCTAGGTCCGTTGGATTCATCAGTAGGCCAACGTCTAATAAACCTTGATGCAATCGATCCTTAATTTCACTTGCAGCTCCAGTATGCATATGAAAACTAACTTCTGGATAGAGATGTCGAAATTCCGACATACTAGTTACTAGTTGATTCATGCTTTTTAATTCACCACATCCTAAACGGATTTCACCAGAAATAAACTGATCATTTCTAGAAATCTCAAGTTCAGTTTTTTCAACTAATCCTAAAATATCGGCGGCACGATGCCGTAACAGTCGACCATCGTTTGTTAATGTTATACCATGTTGACCTCGGGCAAATAATTTAGTACCCAATTCATCTTCCAGTTGCTTAATCTGTCGTGATAACGTTGGCTGGGTGACATGTAATGTCTCGGCAGCTTTAGTAATATTTGATTCGTTTGCCACGACGTAAAAATAGTTTAACGCTCTTAGTTCCATCAGTATTCTCCCATTTTTTTTATTATAGAAATAACTATCAATTGCTATGCCAAACAAAAAGTGATTTTCTAAAGCAAATTAGTCGTTCTAGAAAGTTACAATCGAATAGGGTATTTTTTATTTTATTTTCAAATTTTATCATTATTATATTTATCCTAAAATATCTTGTTCATATTTACATTCACTAAAATAGCGTTATACTTTTAAAATGTTAAACAGCTATATGTGAGGCTCAGAAATGCAATTTGAGTATTTCCAAATTAAATTATAGCTTAACGTCTAACGATTTTATGTTAATTATATAAATAATATGGAGGAGATCTAACGAATGATTACACGACCTTTTGTAACACTTTATATTCTCATGTCCATTGATGGTCAAATTACAGGTCCTTTTGGCAAAGCACCAGCTGCCAAAAATTCCGGAGAAGTCTTTAATGAATTGAATTTTGACGATAAAGATGGCGAAAATTTCCACTTTCAAGGATGGCTTTATGGTAGTAAAACTTCACTTTCATACTTTACTCACGAAATTTCAAGCCTGTCCGAAAACAATGTACCCGTACCTAGTGGCGATTTCTTGCCAGACCAAAATGCTAACCGATACTATATTGCCTTAGACCGTACTGGAAAATTGGGATGGGAGAGTAATTTAACGGCTTATAATGGTCATTCTGCAAATGTTCTGGAAGTTATTACTGAGCAAGTATCAAATAAGTATAAAGCCTTTTTAAGGGAAAAAAACATCCCTTACATAATCTGTGGAACTACTGAGATTGATTTAGAATTAATGTTGTCAAAACTGTATTCTAAGCTCAAGATGACGCATGTCATGCTAGGTGGTGGTGGAATCCTAAATTGGAGTTTTGTTTCTGCTGGTCTATGTGATGAGGTTAATTTTGTTATTGCCCCTGCCATTGATGGAACAACCGATAGTACTCCAGTATTTAACGGTGCCTTTAGCAAGAATCATCAACCAGTTGGATTTAAATTAAAATCAATTGAAGTTTATGAAAAAAATACTATTCTCGTTAAATATTTAGTAGTTAAAGAAAATATATAAAAAAAGCATCTATTCAGATTAGTCGCAACGAACTATGTCTGAATAGATTTTTTCGATTGTACTTGATTCAGGAAGATACTAAACTAATAGTGATTTCATAATTTGTTTTATAGGGGAAAAACATGAAGAAAAAGATTATCACAACATTCTTAATTAGTGCCAGTGTCTTAGGAGCAGTGTCTTTTACTAAGCCAGTTAAAGCTGACAGTATTAAGGGGATCGTTACAACTAAAAATATGGCACGTTTGTACAATAGTGATGGAAATTTGATCAGTAATCGTGCTTTAGCAGTTAATACGCCTTGGGTTACCGATCAAAAGGTTGATTTAAATAGTGTTGGTTCAGTCTACCGTGTTGCGACTAATGAATTTGTCAAAGCAAGTGATGTTGAATTACAACACGGACAAGCCAGTACTGGAACGGTCAAGGTTGGAAATAACGGGGCTTTAGTTTACAGCTACGACAATGGTAAATATAACGCAGCTGATAATAAATTGGCTAAAGATAGTATGTGGAAGTACAGTCGAGTTGATAATATTAATGGCAAAACATGGTATCAAATTGCTACTGACATGTGGATCAACAGCGATGATGCGGCAAAGTACAATGGTATCGAAGTTAAAAATACAGGAACAGCTACGATTGCCTATGCTCCTGACAGTGGAACTGATTTATGGCAAGGCTTTGGGAATGATAAAGTTGCTACCGGTAGAAAATTAGCCAATGGAACTAGTTGGAAGTTCTTTGACAAGGTCATTGATTTCAATGGAGATGCTTGGTATGAAATTGGTAGTGATCAATGGATTTCGGGAGCCTTTACTAAGATTCATAATGATAAATTTACTCAAGCATCAGCCCAAGTGTGGGATCCTAATTATGCTGCAGTAAAGGCAAATAAGAAAACAGCTATTTATTCAGATAGTAATTTCAATTCTACAACGAATAATAGTATTAGTGTTGGTCAAATTGAACAAGTAGTTTCAACAGTTTTAACTGGCAATACGATTTGGTATGAGAAGAGTGATGGTGGTTGGTTACCTTCAACGGCAGTTAGCGAAGTATCTGTTAAGAGAAGTCCAGTCAGTTTAAATGGTAAATCTAGAAGTGAAGTGCTGAATGAAGTTATCAATGTCGCTAAGCAACAACTAGGTAAGCCTTACGTTTGGAATGGTAAAGGCCCCAATAACTTTGATTGTTCAGGCTTGATGCAGTATGTTTTTCGTCAAGTAACTGGTCAAAACATTGGTGGGTGGACAGTTCCCCAAGAATCTGTTGGAACAAAAGTTTCACTCAATCAACTAGAACGTGGTGATTTAGTATTTTGGGGTAACGCCGGAGCTACTTATCACGTCGGTTTGTATCTTGGCAATAATCAATATCTCAATGCTTTAAAGCCTGGTACTAACGTAAAAATTGATTCAATTTCAAATAGCTTCAAGCCATCATTTGGAGTAAGAATTTTTTATTGATCAACAAAAAATAGTCCTGTTGAAAATTTCAACAGGGCTTTTTTTGAGAGATTCTATTTTTCTAGGGATACATCGCTGACTTTGACGAATTCGTTTTTAGCAACTTTGTAATACTTTTGACCTTTGATTGTAGTTTTTTCTTTAGGTGTGCAAGTCTTACCTTTAGTTAAACAACGAGATAATTTCTTGCCTTTTTCATTATATAGTTGAGCTTTGGCTACCTTAACTTTAATCTTTGAACTAGAGCTACATTTTGTGGCAGCTTGAACAACGGCTACATTAGAAACGGCCGGAATAATGGTGGTTACTGAAGCACCAGCAGATAGTAATGAAGCAAACAAAAGACTTTTTTGAATTAATTTCATGATTTTTATCTCCTTGAACTAACTTTCAGTAATAAAATGATAACGATTAATTTGTTATCAAAAATATCTTAACTCATAAATGATTCAGTAGTGATTTTGAGACATTGTCGAAATGTCTATGAAACTAGAGTGCTGTTGTTCATTTGTGAGATGTTGCCTTTAAAGTCTTTATAATAGGTTTTGTCATAGAAGGCGCTTTGATTACCAATTTTGCAAACTGTTCCTTGAGTTAAGCACTTGCCAATCTTTTCACCTTTTTTATTGTAAAGTTGAGCTTTAGGGACGTTTACTTCCAAGCGAAAATCGTTAGCTTCAATAGTTGAAACCATATCTTCATCGGTTTGATTGTCATTAGTTAAAATCTTAACGTCTTCACCTTTGACAAATTTATCTTTACCAACTTTGAAGAAGTAAGCATTAGCAGTAGTACCTTTAACGACTGTGGCAGCTTGAACAGCACCATTACCATTTGTAACAATAGGAATAGTTGTGGCACCCATTCCAACTGCAAATAATGAAGCGAACAAAAGGCTCTTTTGAACTAATTTCATAATATTTATCTCCTTTGAACTACATACAATATAAATTAATTTTCTGAAAAGATAGCTAGGCTTTTTATTAATATCCTGTTATCAAAAAATATAATAGCTTATTAACTTTCAAAAAGGTTATTTGATGTGTAGCCATTATGTATACAAAAAAAGACCTTGCAAAATCATAATTGTGAAGTGCTCTAAAATTGTTAGACATAATCTAACAACTTTGGGAGCACTTT
>NZ_AZDO01000073.1 GCF_001435505.1 Companilactobacillus futsaii JCM 17355
AAAGTATTGCATACAGATGTGACTCAAGTACGCTTGCAAAAAGGAAAATGGGGCTATATTTCCGCTGTCTTGGATCAAGCCAGCGGGGAAATATTATCTTATTCCGTAAGCTCAAGTCCAAACGAATTAATGATCAAAGATACACTCAATAAATTGAAACAAAATATAGATCCATCACTGAATCCAATCCTTCATTCGGATCAAGGATGGCATTATCAATTAAAGTACTATAGAGATATATTAAA
>NZ_AZDO01000074.1 GCF_001435505.1 Companilactobacillus futsaii JCM 17355
CTTCATTCGGATCAAGGATGGCATTATCAATTAAAGTACTATAGAGATATATTAAAAGAAATGAATATTAAGCAAAGCATGTCTCGTAAAGGTAATTGTCACGATAATGCCCCTATCGAGAGCTTTTTCAATCTGCTTAAAAGAGAGTGTCTTTACAGGTATAACATTCTTGATTTAGATCAGTTAAAGCAATTAGTTGATGAATATATTAATTGGTATAACAATGACCGAATTTCTTTAAAAAGAAAAGGATTGTCTCCTGTTGAATACAGGGAACAATCCATGATTTCTTAAAACTTATAAAAATGTCTAACTTTTTTATTGCACTTCA
>NZ_AZDO01000075.1 GCF_001435505.1 Companilactobacillus futsaii JCM 17355
TTAACTTTTCTTTATTTTTCCAAAGTGGCTAACTTGTTCTTGCAATTTGCGTTATTTTTCCAAAGTGGCTAACTTGTTCTTGCAATTTGCGAAGTCTTACCAACCCCATTTTTGCCAATTATACCGATCCGTTCGTTTTCGTAAATGCTTAATTGTGGGATAGTCAAAATATCTTGCCCACCTAAAGTTAACTCAACGTTTGAAAGATTTATTGCTAATGTATCCATAAATTAATCCACTCCTTTTGGAGCCGATGAACGCAAAAAAAGAACAGTCGATGACTGTCCTTTGATAATTCTAATTAATTTATAAAAGAGTATAGACTACACCCCTTGAAATTATCATGGTTCACCAGACTTTTTAAATAGTTATTCAATTATTGATTTAAAAAGTTTAGACGTAATTTCATGGATGCGGTCATAATATACTCTCCTTTTGGATTTTTTATGAATATAGCATATATTTTTCAAACCTACAAGATTAGATTTAGAAATCTAGTAAATAGTTAGTTACTATTGGCTCACGATCAGTCGTTTGATCTTTGAAGTATTCATATTGGCACAATTGTAAGAATGAACCGGAAATGTTGATAACATTCTTATAGCCACGATTGTTCAAGGCACGAACCATGTTGTAACTACGTTGACCACCAACACAGTGAACATAAACTGGACGATCTGTTGGAATCTCATCGAGTCTTTGTCTGAACTGGCTCAATGGAATATTGACGGCATTCTTGATGTGGCCACCCTCGTATTCCTTTGGCTCACGGGCATCAATGATAAAGGCATCTTGCTCAACTAATTTACGAATCTCAGTTACTTGGACTTGCTTGTATTCATCATTCAAAATATTTTCTGCCATCAAACCGGCCATGTTGACAACATTCTTAGTTGTACTAAACCATGGTGAATAACAAACTTCCAAATGAGTCAAATCAGAAATATTCCCGTGCATTGTAATCATTGTCGCAACCATATCGATTTGCTTATCAATATCTGACTTACTAATAGCTTGAGCACCTAAAATCTCACCACTTGGATAGCCAAAGATCAACTTGAAGAAAATTGGTGTAGCACCAGGGATCAAGCCAACTTTACTCTTCAAAAATGATGTTACTGAACGATAATCGATGCCTTCTTTTTCACATTGAGCAGCCGTTAAACCAGTTGAGGCCACATTAGTATCGAAAATGTGAATTGCCTGAGAACCGATAACGCCTCTGTTTTGAACTTGGCGACCATAAATGTGATCCACTGCGTCCCGTGCTTGCATTTGAGCAGGAAAGGCCAAAGCCAAACGAGTCTTCTTTTTAGTCAACATGCTGCTGACTTCGATTGCATCACCGATTGCATAAATATGAGGAATTGAAGTTTGATAATTGTGATCTACTGCAATGCCACCGGTTAAGCCTAACTTGCAGCCAACTTTTGTAGCTAATTGAGTCTTAGGTCTGACCCCGATAGCAACGATGACAGCTTGAGCTTTGACTTCACGACCAGAACCTAGCTTGACATTTTCATCAGTAATTTCTGACAAGCCATCATTTAAAATCAAGTTAATGCCGTGACGATATAGATCCATGTGAACCATTTCAGCAATATCATCGTCGACCGTTCCCAAAACATGATCAGCTGCTTCAATCAAAGAAACCTTCTTATCAGCTTGAGCTAGATTTTCACTGACTTCTAGTCCAATGAAACCACCACCGATAACGGCAACATCAGTTACTTTATTAACGTCTAAGAAAGTTTGGATTTTCTTGATATCAGCTACATTACGAACTGAAAAGACATTATCATGGTCGATTCCCTTGATACTCTTAGGCATAATCGGATCAGCACCCGGTGACAAAATCAATTCATCATAAGCTGCATGAGTGATTTGTCCTGTCGCAGTATTCTTAACTTCAACTTCTTTTTTGTCAGAATCAATGTTGACTACTTCTGAATTGACTTGAGCATCGATATTGTATTGGTTCTTCAATTGTTCCGGAGTCATCATGACTATATTGTTCGCATCTGGAATCAAGCCGCTCAAATGATATGGCAAAGAACAGTTAGAAAATGAAACATTAGGTCCCTTCTCAAACATCGTGATCTCGGCAAATTCATCCAATCTTCTTGCACGAGCTGCAGCTGAGGCACCACCGGCAACGCCCCCAACAATTACGATTTTTTTATTGTCCATAATATCCACCCCTCAATTTTATTGAAAAATAGTTACCTTCTTAATTACTATAATGTCAATCTAACATAAAATAATTTAATGTTAAATCAATCTCAGCCCTAATGAGCTGTTATCCTATTGTGAAATAGATATTATGCTCACTTAAACATATTATTTTGATTTATACTTTCGGCAATCTAATAAAATTTCAAATTAATAATTAAATCACAAGCTACTTGTGTTATTTTATTTATAAATACGTACATAAATATCTTTTATAACGGAGGTAACCCTTGTGTTCAATAGTATTGCAACGTTTCAAAAAGTCTACGAAACGAGAAATATCACTAAAGCGGCTAAAGAGTTATACGTCACCCAACCAAGCGTTTCGATTCAAATCAAGAAATTGGAAAAAGATTTAGGCGTGCAACTGTTCAAGCGCAACGGTAATAAAGGCCTAATTCCAACTGAAAATGCTAACCGCTTCTATCGTGATTCTCAAATCATCATGAATAGTTGGGAAAACTCCATGAACCACCTCGTCAAAAAGCATCGCAGCAACCGTATCAAATGTGTTATCGGCGTTTCACACACGACTTCTAATTTAGTTTTGCCACCATTGATGGTCAATTTGAAAAAATACTTCACTAAATTTGATTTTGAAATAGTTGCGGCTGACTCTGAAAAAGTCCTTGAAGAAATCACTAAACGAGAAATCGACTTCGGAATCATTGAAAAACCAATTGTCACTCACGAAATCGAACAGACAGCTTTCACATCTAACGAACTCGTCTTAGCTGGCAACCTAGAATCTCCTGAATGGATCATCGGCAAACCAGGATCACCACAGCATGAATTCAGCGATAAGTATTTCAACGAACATCATATGCGTCCAACCAGGGTCATCAAGGTCAACGACAACAATCTTATTTTGAATCTCATTACTCGAAAAATCGGCAAAGCTATTATTTCAAAACGTGCTATCAGAGACACTTTGATTCCTTACGAACAGTTGTCGAGCGACTTCAGTAATCAATTTTATTTGATCAATCCCAAAGTAGCATCCTCAGACGAAACTCAAAAACTCATTGCTTGGATCAAAACGCTTTTGCCACAGTTAAAATTATAATTAAGCAACCATAGCAACGTTTCTGACTTCACTTAAATGAAACTTCTTACCATTATCCAAGTAGAATAAATCTTCGTCATAACCCTTTATTTCACCAGTTAAGTCATCTTTGACATGGTCATTTAGGTCAAAAACATTCAACTGGATTTGAACTATTTGATTATAGGTATACGACTGCATCAAGAATTTAGTAATCTCTGTAAGTCCTTGTTGTGGTCGTAAATCATTTTGATGGGAAGCTTTCTTAGCTTGCTTTTTTAAGGCAGCGGTATGATCAGATAAATAAAAACCTTGCCACTTGATTTTGCCACGGTCGTGATAATAATTATCGAAAAAAGTTTGGACCATTTCGGGATCCGCTTGGTATTTACTATTCATCGTAATGTTTCCTTTTCTGAATTAATTCTTGTGTTGTAGGCCATTTTTGACCGGTGAAACCATCATACATAAAGGATAAATGGATATTTTTTTGAATTTCATTAATAATTTTTTCTAAATATGATAAATTATATTGTTCTACCGTATGAAGTGGGATAGAACGGACTCTTTGGCCCTTTGGTTGAATGTTGATGAAGAAATTATAC
This sequence comes from Companilactobacillus futsaii JCM 17355, assembly GCF_001435505.1. Lineage (GTDB taxonomy): Bacteria > Bacillota > Bacilli > Lactobacillales > Lactobacillaceae > Companilactobacillus > Companilactobacillus futsaii. Next base: position 3,883 of record NZ_AZDO01000075.1, read on the forward strand.
GTTTTGTCATATGGATCATTGACCACTTGCAACCAGTATCTTGTTTGATAACGCCGAGTGAAATACTGTCCGATTCGCTCTAAGATGAGTCGCAAATCATTATTCATAAGCATTGCCGCCATTGTGTCCACCGACTAAACTGGAACGATTGATGGCAGTCCCACCTTTTAACAGACTGTTAGCGTAAACGATAGATTTGAATCCGTAACGAGCTCTGATTTGGTCGATGACCGCTAATTTATCTTCATTAGCACATTGGGTTTTGATTGGTGTGAAAAAATCCAATTGTTGCGCAACTTTGGTTACTAATTTGGACGAATAAACAGCCAAATTTCTGACCGGTTGTCCTTGCCAATAATTCTCAAACATGTAAATCAGAGTTTGGTTGATTTCCCAATCCTTATCAGTCACATCAATATTTCGAGCCACACTGAAGCCGCCACGTTCACTGTCATCCCCAGAATATGAATAAGTCACCGTCAGAGAAATACATCCAGCTTGCTTATGATGATGACGCAATCGAGAAGCAACTTGTTGCCCCATTTCCTTGATAACCGTCTCTATCTCAGCTTGGTTAAAGTAATCTCTAGGTAAAACTTGCGAATTGCCAATGCTGTGATTCTTAGGTTTGAGATTATCAGACAAATTTGTTCGATCAATCCCCCAACTAATCGCAAACAGCTGCTCGCCAATCAACCCTAATTCCTGTTTTAAGTAAAAAGGATTAGTGTGGGCTAATTCATACATGTTATGGATTCCTAGGCGGTTAAGGCGTTTTTTAGTCCGTTTAGCGATACTCCAGACATCAGTCATTTCATTGATAGTCCAAATTTTCTCCGGAACGGTTTGATAATGAATTTCAGCGATTAACTCAGGATTGTGCTTGGCATAAATATCCAAGGCAATTTTTGCTTGTAAAGGATTATCACCGATTCCAACTGTAGTGTATAATCCCAGTTCTTTCCTAACCTTGATTTGAATCAAACGAGCCACCTGCTTAGGAGAGTCGCCGAACAACTTCCAAGAATGTGTCATATCAATGATCGATTCATCAATCGAATAAGGCCAAACATCCTTTTCCGCCGCAAATTCACGAAAAATATTGTTGATTTGAAGATTGCGCTTGATGTAGAGATTCATTCGAGGTGGAACAACGATTAAACGCGGATCCTGGGGTAAATCACGTTGACGGGAAACATTAGCTTTCAAACGAAAAATCTTCTTTGCCATTGGAGAAGTCGCCAGAATCAAGCCGCTACCTGCATTGTCAGCCTCACTCATCACTACTAACAACTCTTTGAGTGGATTCAAACCACGTAAAGTCGCTTCAACACTAGCGTAAAAAGATTTGTTATCAATCAGAAAGTAAACTCCATGGGGTTCCTTGCGATAATCCATTGTTCACACCTCTTTTTGTTTATATTTCCATTATACGAACATATGTTCTTTTTTGCAAATAAAAAAATAGACTTCTGATTTAGAAGTCTTACTATTTTGGAAATACGATTAAAATTTTAATTCTTGTAGCTTTTTAAAATATGATTTTAATTCTTCGATAAACTGATCACTCGTACCACTTTCTATTTCAATATAGTTCAGCGGTGAAATATTTAAATACTCTGCTGTTTTCTCTTGGCTCATATCAAGGGAAGTTCTGAGTGACAAAAAATCATTTCCTAATTTGCTTTCATCCGAATTCAATATCTCTATGACTTTTTCATATGTAGGATCATTACTATATCTCTTTTTTAATTCTGCATCAAAATCATATTTCATAATATTGTCTCCCACAATTTTTTTTATATGGCAGATTGTAAAATATAACCGAACACTAGTGGACACAAAAACCCATAAAG
>NZ_AZDO01000076.1:0-15221 GCF_001435505.1 Companilactobacillus futsaii JCM 17355
TCTTAACTTTTCTTTATTTTTCCAAAGTGGCTAACTTGTTCTTGCAATTTGCGATAGTGTTATTTTGAAAAAATCAAAATGTATTTTGTTGATCTGCCAGCGCCAACCTTTTTTATTCTTTTGCTATCTAGCAATTCTTTTAAAGCTCTTTCGATTGTAATTAAACTATATTCCGGAATAAGACTGGATAATTCACGTTTGCTGAGTGGGTATAATTTGTCCTGTAAGTTATTTATTATTGAATTAGTAACAGATATTTTTTTCTCGGAAGGTTGCAGTCGGTCTTGTAAATCACGATATGCTTGTAAGACGATACTCAGAAAGTAATCCAGAAAGGGTTGATATGAATTTTTATTAGTGGCCCAGTTCCGTGAACTATTTTGTAATGATACATAGTATGCAGGTTTTGTCTTTTCGATTAACGATTCTATACTTATGAATTTGCCAACTTCAAAGCCAGATTTGTACATGGTCAAAAGCATCAATAAACGTGACATACGACCGTTGCCATTTCTAAAAGGATGAATAGAAACAAAGTCGAAAACAAAAGCCCCAATTAACAATAATGAAGGAATTGCATCTTCATTAATGGCATCATTATAAGCTGTACAAAGATTCTCTATTAATTCTGGAGTAATGAACGCCTTAGGTGGGGTAAAACGAATCTCTGATCGTCCATCTTCATATCTAGCAATTATTTCATTATCAATATCCTTGTAGTGACCACCCCAAGTACTGGCCGTAAATCCAAATAAGTGTTTATGAAGTGTTAGGATCGTATTTGAGGTTATTGGAATATATTGGTTTTGCTGATGTATCAAATTTAAAACATCTCGATATCCAGAAATTTCTTCTTCACTTCTATTGTGGGGCATTGTTTTTTCAGCGACTATTTTTCTAAGACGAGTATCGCTAGTAAAAATTCCTTCAATTCTATTAGATGCGTCAGTACTTTGTATTTTGGCAACTTCTATAAGTCTCTTTAAAGTAGAGTCTGTTTTTAAGTTTTTAGTAGATTGTTTTCCCATCATTAAAGAAATTTCCATTAATTTTTTTGTCATTTCTGGGGTTATTTCTAAATTGTTTAGAGTTTTATAATCAAAAGTTTTCAACATCATCACTCCTATTCGACATCATTTTACTTTAAATGATGTCGAATATCTATTAATGATGTCAAAAAAATACACCCAGTCAGATTTAAATTTCTAACTGAGTATATTTAATATTTATAGTTTGAACACACCGTTATCAAAGGGTAATTCAACGACAACGTTATCTGTTAAGGTGAATTCCTTAGTATTTTCGAATTCCTTTTTAAAATCAGTTGCTTCATCGTTACTAAAAATAGCTTTGATTTTCTCAATAATGTCATCTTTATCCATTGAGGTGTAGAATTTGTAAAAATCCAACACTTTTTGGGTTGAGTTCATGGCGACAAAGGCGCTGCGACTATTTTTGTTAGTGTATAGATAACACACATTGTCCAAATAACCAGTTTCTACCTTCTTATATAATTCCAAGTTATCCAAGCCGATATTTGATAATTTGACGAACTTAGTTTGTTTGTCCATTTTCGTACCTACGTTTCTTCTATTTATACTTAGTTTGAGTTGGAAGATGACTTTTGTCAATTTAATTTGAATGAGTACGTTTTCATTTAAAAATGCAAGCGATTTTTTGAATTTGTAATCAAATTGTAACTTATGAAGAAATTTTTAACATGGTATATTTATATTCGCTGATAAAAAAATAGGAGTGTGGGAAATATATGCCACGTAATTTAAAAGAAGAAGTTGTATTCACAGCCATTATGGCCGGATTGATGGTGTTAGTAATGACAGGTTACAACGTCGCAATGGCACAGGGATTAAGTAGTGGACTAGTTATGGAAATTTTAAAGGGTTATCCACTAGGTTTGATCGTTGCTATTATCTTAGATTTATTGATTGTTGGACCAATTGCTAAAGGATTGGCTTTCAAATACATTATTAATGATTATATGAAGAGAAATACCGTTTTGATCGGTATCACAATCTCAGTTTTGATGGTTTTAGGAATGGTAACATTGATGTCATTCTTCGGTATTACCGTTGAAGGAAAGTTAGCTCAAGGACACATCTTAGCTACTTATGGTCACACTTGGATCTTTAACTTGATTGTTGCTTTACCATTGCAATTGATCATCGTCGGACCTATTGCTCGTGGAGTTTTGGGTAAAATGCAAAGTGCTGCTGCTAGGAAAGCTGAAGCAGAAGAAATCGTTGAAGAAGAAGTTTAGTATACAAAATTAGGACGCTGAAAAGGCGTTCTTTTTTATTTTCTGGAATGAATTAAATGGTAGTAAATATAATTGAAGGCAGTGACGAGTAAAGTGCTGACTAAAAGATAACCAAAAGAGTCTTGATGGATAGAAATACTCAAATTAAAATTATTAGGATTGTGTTCGATCGACGTATTTTTAATTATGAAGGCAACAACTAACGCCCATAGTGCCATGGTTAATAGAGAAGTGAATTTACGCATATGTTCGCTCCTTTGCATGAAAATATTTATAATTCCAGTATATAGGGGTAATGTGAATAAAACTACCATTTAAAAAATTACCATTATCAATTGGATAGTGATTACTTTTAGTAATGGATAACCATCTTGGCAAAAATTACAGGAATAACAATTTAGAAATGGAAAAAAGTGAGTAGACTGATCAATCTACTCACTTTTTCTATTTAACGATATTAGTTTTAATTCTATCCATAGGTATTTCACGTGGAACAAATTTTTCGGAGGTTTGACCAACGGTTAAAGCAAAGACTGCTTTAAAACCATCAGGGACAACATCACTAGGAATTGAACCGACGCTAGCCATATTGTAATTAGCACCTAATCCTTGGTCTTCAGCGGCTAATTCCATGTTGTGAACAATAGCACCGGCAGAAATATCTTCCATAGTATCGGGATTCTTGGCTGAAACGACGATAACAGTTGGAGCATCGTAAATTCCGCTCATTTTGTTAAGAACTTCAGATTTTTGAATAACTGTCAAACGGTAATTATCATATTCACCCATACCAACAGGTCCAGCGTTACCAGCTAGTAAAATTTTGTGGAGTTGCTCGTCAGTAATTTGACCGCTATATTGGCGAACAGCTTTACGAGAACTAATCATTTTTTCAGTTTCCATAATATCAACACTCCTCTTTTAACTCTATGATTATGATAGTATAAATTAATCAAAATATTAATCATTTAAATTGAGGTCACACATGGAAATTACTAAAGTAACGTTAAAAGATTTGCCAGAAATCGTTAAAATAGAGAACTTAGGTTTTACACCCAAAGAAGCTGGTACAAAAGAACAATATCAAGATCGAATTGAAAAATTACAGGATACTTTTTTGGTAGCCCACATTGATGAACAAGTAGCAGGTTTTGTCGTAGGACCGGCTGTCAAAGAAAAGTTTGTGGAAGACTGGATGTACGAGAATACGCCAAAAAACTTACCAACCGGTGGCAATCAAATTATCTTTACCATCGCCGTTGATCCTAATTTTAGAGGGCACAGAATCGGCAGTAAGCTATTAAAAGCTATGGAAGATAATGCTAAAAAAGCTCAACGAGAAAGTATTTCTTTAACTAGTTTGGAGAAGAATCTATCATTTTACTTGAAGAATGGCTTTAAAAATCTCGGAGTAGCTGATTCAGAACATGCTGGTGAGACTTGGTATAACTTGGTTAAAGAATTGAGTAACTAGAGTAAGGTTTTGTGTCCAAATGAATTATGATACTCTGAAAGAAATTCCAAATGGGGGTAATAATGGAAAAAATAAGTTTTTGGACATGTTTTAAACGTTCAGCAGCAGTTGTTGTAGCATGGTTATTGTTGAGAACATTGCGTAAGTTATTTTTTGAATTTAATGAATTTGTGGAATTAAAGAATCAGTTTGTCGCTATAGATCAAAAGGGATTAGCAGTAATAGTGGCCTTATTAATTATAATTGTATTATGGCTAGGAATATCTCTTATTGGTGCAATAGGATATTTTGTCTATGAACGTTTTTTAAAAAAGTTGTTTAGCTAATTGAGATTCTTTCTTAAGTCAATACTGAGCATCCACAAAGCTACCACTACCGACTAAATAACATCACATATTGTTTATTTCAAGTAATTCAGAACAAAAAGTAGCATCTATTCAGATATAGTCGATTAACGACTGCCATTATCTGAATAGATGCTTATTTGTTTAACTGTATAAAGATATAAAACAACTTTCTTTGCTATGGAGGACGGCATATTACTACTAACCTAACTTAGAAAAGAACCTTTTTAGTCCCAACGAGCTTTTTTATTTTGATTCAAATCATTTCAAATTTGTTGAAACTACTCTAAACTAAAGATTATAATTAATTAGAAGTGTATTAAAAAAAGATTAAAGGGGAACTTATGACTGAAATAACACGTTTTTATGATAAATTTCAACCTAGCCGCTACGATGTCTTTATCGATATCAACCGTGGCACAAAACAAATTTCTGGTAAGACTGTTATTGATGGTGAAGCTAAGGTGCCATCAATTTCTATCCACCAAAAGTATTTGAATATTGAATCTGTTCAAGCTGATGGTAAAGATGTCCCATTCACAACTGATGATGACAACGATGCAATCAATATCGATTTACCACAAGCTGGTGAAACAACTTTAACTATCACATACAATGCTAAACTTACTGACTCAATGATGGGTATCTATCCTTCATATTACGAAGTAAATGGCGAAAAGAAACAAATTATCGGTACACAATTTGAAACTACTTTTGCTCGTCAAGCCTTTCCATGTGTCGATGAACCTGAAGCCAAAGCTAAATTTGACATGGCTATCAAGTTCGATGAAAAACCTGGTGAAACAATTTTAGCTAACATGCCTGAAATTAGAACCGAAAATGGCATTCACTACTTCGATACAACTGTTAAGATGTCAACTTACTTAATCGCCTTTGCCTTTGGTGATCTTCAAAGTAAAGTTACTACAACTAAGAGTGGCGTTGAAGTCGGTGTTTTCGCAACTAAGGCTCACAAAGCTAACGAACTAGATTTTGCTTTGAGCATTGCTAAACGTGCCATCGAATTTTACGAAGACTTTTATCAAACACCTTATCCACTACCACATTCATGGCAATTGGCACTTCCTGATTTCTCTGCCGGTGCAATGGAGAACTGGGGACTAGTAACTTATCGTGAAGCTTACTTGATGGTTGATCCTGACAATACTTCACTTGATACTAAGCAATTAGTCGCTACTGTTATTACTCACGAATTAGCTCACCAATGGTTCGGTGACTTGGTAACTATGAAGTGGTGGGATGACTTATGGTTAAACGAAAGTTTTGCCAATATGATGGAATACGTTGCTGTTGATGCTATCGAGCCTGATTGGAATGTCTGGGAATTGTTCCAAACATCCGATGTTCCAGCTGCTTTACAACGTGATGCGACTGACGGTGTTCAATCAGTTCACGTTCAAGTCAACAATCCAGCTGAAATCGACGCTTTGTTTGACTCAGCCATCGTTTATGCCAAGGGTGCTCGTATGCTAGTTATGGTGCGTTCATTGTTAGGTGACGATAACTTACGTGCTGGTTTGAAGAAGTACTTTGAAGCTCACAAGTACGGCAATGCTCAAGGTGATGACCTTTGGAACGCTTTAGGTGATGCTTCTGGTATCGATGTTGGTAAGATCATGCACTCATGGCTCCAACAACCAGGTTATCCAGTAGTTTCAGCTAGTGTCGTTGACGGTAAGATCCAATTGTCACAACAACAATTCTTTATTGGTGCTGGTAAAGATGAAGGCCGTCTATGGCAAATTCCTTTGAACAGTAACTACGGTGCTGCTCCTAAGATTATGGCTGATAAAACCATCACAATCGGCGATTATGAGACATTGCATAAAGATGCCGGAGTTCCATTCCTTCTAAATGTTGGCAACAATTCTCACTTCATTGTTAAGTATGATGAAACTCTATTGAATGATATTTTGGAAAACATTGATTCAATCGATGCTATTTCCCAACTCGGTATCATCCAAGACTTACAATTATTAGCCGATGCTCATCAAATTTCTTACGCTTCAATCGTGCCATTGTTGACAAAAGTTTCTGACAGCAAGTCAAATGTTGTTAACGCTGCTTTGTATCGTACAGCTAACAACTTGAAGAAATTCGTTACACCAGGTTCAGAAGCTGAAGAAAACTTGAAGGCATTCTTCAACAAATTGAGTGCTAACCAAGTTGCTCGTTTAGGGTGGGAACCAAAGAAAAACGAATCAAATGATGATCAATTGACTCGTCCTTATATTCTCAACGCTGCTTTGTATGCTAAGAACAAAGATGCCGTAGCTCAAGCTCACGAAATCTTTACTAATAACAAAGACAACTTAGGTTCATTATCAGCTGATATTCGTTTATTAGTTTTGAGAAATGAAGTTAAGAATTATGGCAGTGCAGAATTGTTCGACAATTTGTTGAATGATTACGTTAAATCAAGTGATCCTAGTTACAAAGCCGACTTGGCAGTAGCTATCACAAGTACACCAGATGCTAACTTGATTCAAAAACTTGTTAAACAATTTGAAAACGCTGATGTTATTAAACCTCAAGACTTGCGTGCATGGTATCGTGGTACTTTGGCTAACGAGAATGCTCAACAAGATGCTTGGGATTGGATCAGAAATGAATGGAATTGGCTTGAAAAAACTGTTGGTGGAGATATGGAATTCTCAACTTACATCACCGTTACTTCAATGATTTTCCATACACCAGAACGTTTGGCTGAATTTAAAGCTTTCTTTGAACCAAAAGTTAATACACCAGGTTTGACACGTGAAATCAAGATGGATATTAAGATTGTTGAAACTAAGGTTCAATTAGTTGAAAGCGAAAAAGATGCTGTTAATAAGGCAGTTGCTGAAAATAAATAATCTTTTTTTTAGAGATTAAGCAGTCGTCGTCCGTTCGGCACTGGAAAACGCTGGAGAATGCACCCACAACTTGGAGCCTTTGCTAAGCCCAAAACCGGGCAAAGTCTTCAAGCTCGACCTTACACTAAACGATAAATCGCTAAGTGTAATTTCACAACTGAGCATTTTCCAGGACCTCACTCTCGACTAGATAGTAGTTTCTATCTTTATATAAGTAAATTTAAGAAATTAATAGAAGATATTATTGGAATTGCAGTATATTGCTGCGATTTTAGTAATATCTTCTTTTTTTATTATGCTATAAAGAAATAGAGTAGTTATTCAGAAAGTATATGTCTAATTCTATCCAAATAGAAATTGAATTTTTGCGGACGACGGCATATTTATCTTTTACAAAATATTAAAGCACATTTAAAATACAAATTAAGCCAACCTAATAATTTTCTTGAAACACTATAAGGTATATGTTACTCTTTGATTAGAGCGGGCAATCCGCCTAAGAATGGAGGCTCTTTATGTTAACTGTTAAGAACCTCACTGTCGCTTACGATGACACACCAGTATTTTCTGATGTTGCCGTTAACTTTAACGCAGGTAAGATCACTGGAATCATTGGACCGAACGGTGCAGGAAAATCTACACTCATTAAGGCAATTTTGAATCTGATCAAAATAAAAAATGGTCATATCGACTATGATGGTCAGACAATGAAATCAGTTCAAAAGCAAGTTGCTTACGTTGAACAAAGAAAGGATCTAGATTTAATTTTTCCAATCGATGTCTTTGATGTTGTATTGACTGGGACTTATGGAAAATTAGGCTTGTTTAAAAATCCTGGCAAAGCTGAGAAGAAACTATCTCAAGATGCTTTAGCACGAGTTTCACTAACAGAGTTTGCTAAACGTCAAATTGGAAATCTATCTGGTGGGCAGTTGCAACGAGTTTTCGTGGCTCGAGCAATCGTCCAACAAGCAGAGATTATCATTTTAGACGAACCTTTTGTCGGAATTGACTTGCAAAGTGAAACAGCTATTATGAGAATTTTGAAACAGTGGCGTGATGCTGGTAAGACGATTATCGTCATCCACCACGATTTGAATAAAGTTCACGATTATTTCGATGATTTGGTAATTTTGAATCATGGCATCGTGGATTTTGGACCTACTAATGAAGTTTATAATCCAAAAAATATCGAACGAGCTTTTAGTGCAGATCTTTCTTCAGTCTTGTTTGCGGAAAAGGAAGGTGTGCAGTGATGGCATCAATAGTAGAATTTTTTAACGCTTTAACCAAATACGACTTTCTGCAAAGTGCTTTACTAACAGCAGTGATGGTCGGAATTATGTCAGGGATAATCGGTAGTTTCATTATTTTACGTGGGATGTCCTTGATGGGAGATGCCATTTCGCATGCGGTTTTACCTGGAGTTGCCGTGGCCTACATGTTAGGAATCAATATCCTGATCGGTGCATCAATTTTTGGGGTTCTGGCAGCTTTGTTGATTGGTTTTGTTGCCTCTCGAAGTAAAATCAAAACCGATACGTCAATTGGGGTCGTTTTTAGTGCTTTCTATGCATTAGGGTTTATTTTGATTTCGATGGCTGAAAGTTCCACTAACTTGCATCATATTTTATTTGGAAATATTTTGGCAGTTAGTGATAGCGACATTATGACGACAGCAGTTGTTTTGGGATTGGTTATCTTATTCGTGGTTACTTTCTATAAGGAACTATTAGTGACGTCATTTGATGAAACTTATGCCAAAACTTATGGTTTGAAAGTTCAAATTATTCACTACGCTTTGATGTTAGTGTTAACTTTGGTTACCGTTTCTGCCTTGCAAACGGTCGGAATTATTTTAGTCGTGGCAATGTTGATCACACCAGCCGCAACAGCCTTTTTATGGACTGACAAATTAAATGTTATGTTAATTTTGTCAGCTGTCGTTGGGATAATTTCAGCGATAACTGGTTTGTACTTTAGTTACACATTCAACTGGGCATCTGGTCCGGCAATCGTTATCGTGGCAGCTAGTTTGTTTGCCTTGTCATTTATCTTTTCACCAAAACAAAACTTCTTTAAGTTGAAAAGGAGTGTGGCCCGATGAAAAGAATTTGGATAACCTTAGTCGCTGTGATTGCGATGATCAGTGGAGTTTATTACTTTTTGCATAGTCGAGATAATCATTCTGCCGACTTAACTGCTGGAGATAAGTTGCAAGTCGTAACGACTAATTCGATTTTAGAAGATATGGTCAAAAACGTTGGTGGCGACCGAATTGAATTGTACAGTATCGTTAAACGAGGTACTGATCCGCACGAATATGAACCGCAACCGAGTGATGTTTCAGCCGCAACTGAAGCTAATGTGATTTTCCACAATGGTTTGAATTTGGAAACTGGTGGAAATGGTTGGTTCAAGAAATTAGTTGAAACTTCTCACAAGAAATTTGGTGAAGATGTTTTCTCAGCTAGTAGTGAAGTGACACCAGAACATTTGACGACCAACGTTAAAGAAGAAGATCCACACGCTTGGTTAGATTTAGCTAACGGAGTCAAATACGTTCAAGCCATTACCAAAGTTTTAAAAGATAAAGATAAGAAGAATGCTAGTTACTATCAAGATAATGCTGATAAATATATTGCTAAGTTAGAGAAATTACATCATCAAGCACAGTCAAAATATTTAGAAATTCCTGAGAAACAGCGTCTGTTAGTAACTTCAGAAGGTGCGTTCAAGTATTTCTCTAAGGCATATCACCTGACACCAGCCTATATTTGGGAAATCAATACCGAATCACAAGGAACGCCTGAACAAATGCAGCGAGTTTTAAGTAAAATTAGAAATTCTGATGTTAAAAATCTCTTCGTTGAATCTTCTGTTTCACCTAAATCGATGGAAAAAGTATCAAAAGAAACTGGGTTAAAAATTTATTCTAAATTGTTCACTGACTCTTTAGCTAAAAAGGGTAGTGATGGAGATACCTATTATTCGATGATGAAGTGGAATATTGATCATATTTACGACGGATTAAAATAAATATAAATAAAACTAACGATTATTTGTATATGGTCGTTAGTTTTATTTGTATATATATTTATTTATAAGGATGTATAATAAGTATGTTATTCGTAATGAGGGGATTTTATGCGTAAACAGAATTATGGTTATTTAATAATCATATTATTTAGTATCCTGACGTTTTTTATTAGTCCTTTGCAAGTTTTGGCGGATTCTGGTACAGCTCTGGAAGAGGCTAAAGCTGGAGCAAGGTCAGCACCAGATAATTTGGGACTTGATGGAGCAATGTTTACTAAAGCGGATTTTAGTCAATATGGTAGTAGATTTAATTCTGCTAATTTGGTTGATGCTAATCTTCGTACGGGTGGTGATTCTAGAGCCATTCTTATGACTAGCCAACCATCTCAAGTCGGGGCTATTTGGTCAAATCTTGAGGGTGGAAATTACGTTGATATCACTAAGAAGCAAACCATGTCTATGTGGATGTATTTTGGACCTAAAAAGCATACTGATGGTAAAGATTTTGGTGATGGGATGGCATTTGTCTTGCAAAAATCCAGTGATGGAGCAAATGCTATTGCTCATGATGGATCTAGTATTGGTACAGGTGAATCCTTAGGTGTTTGGGGTATTGATGATAATAGAGATATGAGTACGACTGCTGGTATTGCGGCTACAGCAATTCAAAATAGTTGGGCATTGGAATTTGATACGCATACTAATAATGATGCGTCTCCTAGTAATGCTACCTATTTTGATAAAGGTGTTTCTGGACAACATATTGCTTATGGGTATCCAGGAGATAGTGAAACATATACAAGATCAGGTTCTTCTCCTGTATATCTGCCTATTATAGGAACTTACGTAAGTGGTGGATATTATTACAGAATGAATCACGAAGGAACCAAACAAGTCGATCTACACGATGGTACTTGGCATCATTTAACTGTCACTTGGGACCCGGTTAAATTTCAAGCCACTTGTGTTTTCAATGATAAAAATCCTGATGGTTCAATTGGGACTAATCCGGTAGAAATTGACGTACCTTCAGTCAAAGCAGCGGAATTCGGTGGTTATGATAATTTGAGTGACCACAAGTTAAGGTGGGGCTTTACAGCTACCACTGGTTCAGCTTATGAAGCCAATTTGATTGCTTTTGAATCAATCCCTTCTTCAGTTGAAGGGGATGCCACACCTAGTATTACTGATACTACTCAACAAAAAGAAGTTGCATCTAATGGGACAGTCAACTCTAACGACCAATTAGCTATCAAGTATAATTTAAAATACGATAGTGGTCGTGATAAGTGGAGTAATATCAATGCACAAGTAGTTTTGCCAGAAAATGTTACTTATCAAACAGGTAATTATGAAGATGTTATTGGTAGTGTGGATTACGGTGATGGTCAAGGTTCTGAACCGATTTATGCTAGTGAATTAACTGGTACTAATACGCTAGATCATATTTTGAAAAGAAATTTGGATAGTAGCGATCGTGGGGGTCCAACTACAGCAACAATTACGATTAATGGTGTTGCTAATAATGTAACCACTAATACTGATGTGGCTTCAGTTCGTTCAACAATTAATAGTGATACTCTTATTAAAGATGTCGATATGTTGCCATTTACGATTCTAAAAAGTAAGCCTATTAATCTGGTGCTGGATAAAAATAATATTTCAGTAAACCCTAACAAATCAGCTCCAATTACTGGAACTGTTTCTTATGTAGATGGAACAGCAATAACGAATTCTGAAATGACTGTCCATGCCAATTTAAATGGAACCGATTTGGATAATTTCAAGATGAGTAATGATGATGCTTCAGGAAAATTAAATTTTGAAATACCAGCGGACAAATTGACCGAAGATACTAATATTTTGAAAGTTTACGTAACTGATCCTAATGGCAATAAAACTGCTACTTCGACAGTTAAGATATCCAAAAGAGGAGCTTTAGCATTAAAAGTTGACAATTATTCCTTTGGTTCTATCAACCAAGTAGCTTCTTCTATATTGATTCCTAGAAAAGGTGATTGGAAGATCATGGTTGATGATAGCCGAGAGAAAGGTTCCAATCCTTGGAATTTATCGGCGAAGACTGGTGGTTTGTATGATTCTGGTGCTAAGTTTAATGGTAATGTGATTTATAAAAATGCTAACGGAATAGAAAAAGTCTTAAATAACAATTCTAAAACATTGATAGCTAATGGTAGTAAGACTCAAGAAGGTGAGCAAGTTACTAACGTCAGCCAAATGTGGAATGATTCGGAAGGATTGCTTCTACGTTCTAATGGAAGTAATATTAGTGGAAATTACTCCGGAGAAATGAACTGGGTTTTATCCGATACAATTTAAATATTAAAAAGCAAAAAGACTCGAAATCATAGCTGAGGGCTAAATGTTTTCGAGTCTTTTTGTAGATTCCATATAATACTATCTTATTTTCTTAAAAGCAAAAGATACGTTTTGTAAATGATTAGTTATTATCCCCAAATAGTTGTAACAAGCTCAAGAAGACGTTGATGAAGTCAAGCACCAAAGTAACTGAAGCAAGTAAAGCAATTGCACCAAGACTACTTGAAGTTGAGTTACTTTGATAAATACGTTTGATGTTTTGAGAATCAAAAGCAATATAGAACAAGAAGAGAATAACGATTGCTGCACTGACTAACATCATCAATGGAGTACTCTTGAAAATCAACATATTGATAAGTTCAATTGCGATAATTGAGATAATTCCAATCATCAAAGTACGATTCCACTTCATCAGATCTTTTTTAGTAAAGAAACCAATAGCAGCTGAAACAACGAAGACAACTGAAGTAAGAGATAACATTTGAATGATACTTCTAGCTGAATAAATGTAGAAAATTGGAACTCCGATAAAGGACAATGTGAACAAGAAAGCTAAATAACTAAGAAAAGTTAAGAAGTATGATCTCGTTGCGAAATGTCCACATAAACTAATGAAAGCAATTGGTACACCAATCATCAAAATCATTGAGATAATACGATGTTGTGCCATTCCTTGGAATATTGCCATTGAAAATGCTTGGTTATTGGCAATGGCTTGCGCGCTGATCATCCAAAAGGCAATTCCCAAACCAGTATACAAATATACTAAGGATGTGAATTTAGCCAAACCAGCGGATTTTACTTTGTCTATTGTTTGCATATAATCCACCTCTATTTTAACTATTATAACAATTGTACAATAGGATAACATTTCTCGTAAAATTAGGAAACTGCTTGAATTTATAACTTTTTGATTATTAAGGCTCAAAACGACATAATGTGTCGTACCTATTTTATACAATGTAGATGTTATCACAGGAGGACACTATGCAGATTGGAAGTAATCAGGATTCTCCTCTGGGTCCGGTATTGTTTGTACCTTTAATGGTAGAAAAACAATCTGAATTACAGAGAATCATTATGAAAAGTACGACTTATTTCTTTTTAGAACCGCAAGAGTTTCGGATTTTAAAGGAAGCTACTTTAGGTTCGTTAAAAGATATTAAAGTTGATGAATATGTCGTCGGAGTTTGGAAAAACAGCGATGGTCGATTTATCGTGACTAGTATTTATCGCAATAATTTATACCAACATAGTTTATTAGATTTTGGTCGTATTGGGGACATAGTGACAGGGTTACCAGATGATTTTCAACAAGCAGAACGATTTTTTATTGAATAGGAGGGAATTATGGGATTAAAAGTAAATGTTAACCCATGGGCTAAAACGGATGAAAAAATTTTAGATGAGGATAAAGAAGTTTTGGATTTTAATAAAACAGACGTCAATCCAAGTCAGGTCGTTGGCAATCAGCTAATTTATTTTTGTGTCTGTTGAAGCCAGAAGTAAATAATTATTCTCAAGAAGTTATTTCGACGGATACTAATATTTTGGGACAAGAATTGCGTAATTTAAAAGCGGGCAAGAGTGAACATTATTATTTAGATTCATATTACTTTTACTTATTACACCAAGATTCAAAAGTTAAATATTATGATTTCTTGAAAAATGGAGCGGATAAAACTTATTTTGATAATTTGAAGATTTGTGATTTACATTTGTTAGCTTATCAAGATGCTACTTTAAAAACTGATAAGAGTTATGCAGATTTAAAATCGGCTAAATACGCTGCATCACTAGTTATCGACCGTATTTTGGACTTCTCGATCAGCGCTAAGCCAGTTTTCATTTTCAAAAATTATGATCAATGGGCTCAAGTTATCATGCAGGCCTTACGTGAAAGAACCAATTTGGAGGATGAAGAATTAGCCGCCAAGTTTAACTTATTAACTGATTACTTCTATGAATTTTCTTCCAATGATTCAGCTATTACGAAAGAAAATATCCATAAGGTTATGAAATTAGGGGAATACGAAGAAATCAGTAATTATTTAAAGGAAGTTAGGGGATAATGGTGAAAAAATATTGGGGAATTTTAGGTGCCATTTTGGTAGCAGTCACTTTGACTGGATGTGGCAATCATGATCAATCAAAAACAAGTGATACTAAGAAGGTTACGACACAGAAAGTAGCAAAGACTGGTCACAAAAAGAAAGCTAAAAAAACTACCAAGAAAACAACTGCTAGTGCCACTAGTACAGCTTTTTCGAATCGTCAATTTATTGCTTCAGCGGGAGAGTTTTATAAAAATCGCTAATTAAGAAAACACGATAATTTATTGCAGTGATGAATCAATGATTTATGCGATTTGAGGTGTTTTTACAAACGTGTGTTCCCTTTGTGTGATATAATTACGATACCAAATCATGGGAGAGGGTTCATATGGTCTTAAAGGGTATCAAACTACGTATTTATCCAGATAGCTACCAGAAGGGACTGATTGAATACAACTTTGGTGCTAATCGTTTTGTTTGGAACAATATGTTAGACATGATGATCAAACGTCATGAAAATAATCCTGATTTGAAATCTTTGAAAGCATTCGACTTGAACTATATTTTAACAATTTTCAAAAAAGAACACACTTGGCTAAAGAAAGCTGAAAGCACGAGTCTTCAAGTTTCTAATAAAGATTTATTTGAAGCATACAAAGGATTTTTTAGTAAAAAACGCAAATTCCCACGATTCAAAAGCAAGAAGTTTCCAAAGCAAAGTTATCAATGTAAATTTGTTAATAATAATATTGAGATACTAGATGATTCTTATATCAAATTACCTAAACTTGGAGTAATGAAATATAAGAACAAGAA
>NZ_AZDO01000076.1:15231-15752 GCF_001435505.1 Companilactobacillus futsaii JCM 17355
GCTATCCCTAGTATCATCAAGTACGTGACGATCCGTAAATCATCAACTAACAAGTATTATGCAATTCTTACAGTTGATGAAGAAATAGTTCAATTACCAAAGACAAACAAGTCTGTCGGTCTTGATATGGGTGTTTGTGACCTAGTAATCTGTTCAGACGGGAGTGAGTACAAGACTATCCGTTTTGATAAAAAACTTTCCCCCAAAAAACATTATTGGGAAAAACGATTAGCTAGAAGACGTGCTCAAGCTCTAAAAGATATCCAGTATAAAAAGAAATTTGGATTAATTGATCCAAAGCCTTTAGAACAATATTCAAATTATATGAAAGCTAAACTCATGGTGGCTAAGTATAGTGAGAAAATTGCTAACCAACGAAAAAACTACCTTCATAAAATAACTCGTGAATTAGTTGAAAATAATGATTTGATTGTTATTGAAGATTTGAAAACCAAAAATCTTCTTGGTAATCATAAACTATCACGTGCTATCACTAATCAATCATGGAGAGCATTAAGACT
>NZ_AZDO01000076.1:15815-43610 GCF_001435505.1 Companilactobacillus futsaii JCM 17355
AAGTTAGATATTAGAGAATGGGATTGTCCTAGTTGCGGTATCCATCATGATCGTGATATCAATGCAAGTAAAAACATATTGAACAATGGCTTGGAACAAGCCTTAGTAAAATAGTTCTAGCCTCTACTGACTAGTTGAAATACTAGTCGGCAAGTATGGAATATTCCTAGAAGTTCGGTACTTTAGTGCCGATGTAGTTCACTGGTCACCGGAACAACAAACTCACAATTGGTTAGAAGAAGGTATGTCAACACAATACCATCAACTTTACAATTTGTAATTAAAAACAGTCCCTCTTTTGTCGAGAAGGGCTGTTTATTTTTATATTAAGCTAGCGTTGATATAATGAAGAAAAATTAGCCAGAGGTGAGACTATGAAAATCACTAAATTATTCTTCGAAGAAGGCGGATTTTTTGGCGTGCCAGAATTTGGTGAAATAGATTTGCTGAATAAAACGTTTAAATATAGCAAGGGAATTCTGGATTCTGAACGTTCGGGTTCGGCTGTAAAAAATGATTTGAGTGAAGAACAAATCGAATCGCTACAAAAAAGAATCGCCGATTTACATTTGGAAGATTGGCAAACTGAATACAGTGACAATGACATTTTGGACGGTACCCAATGGAGTTTGAAGATTTCTTTTGATAATGGTAAGAATAAAGAAATTTTTGGTTCCAACAAGTATCCCGATAATTTTGAAGCTATGAAAAAATTATTCGATATTAACTAAAAAAAGTCGCTGAAATTAATCAGTGACTTTTTTGTTTTATAGCAAGTGAATGTCGTTTTCTTCACATTTTTTACGTAAGTCTTCTGGCCAAACGGCAGCTTGAACTTCACCAACGTGAGCTTTGCCGAGTAGTAACATACATAGACGAGATTGTCCGATACCACCGCCGATTGTGTATGGTAGTTCACCCTTTAGTAACATTTGGTGGAATGGAAGTTTTTCACGGTCTTCTTCATGAGCAATCTTTAGTTGTTCTCTCATTGATTCTTCACTGACACGGATACCCATACTTGAGATTTCTAGGGCATGTTGTAGAGGTTCGTACCAGAATAAGATATCACCATTTAGTTTCCAATCATCATAGTCGGGGGCACGGCCATCATGACGTTTACCACTCTTCATAGGTCCACCGATTTGCATTAAGAAGACACAACCGAGTTCTTTACAAATAGCGTCTTCACGTTCTTTAGGTGTTTTGTCAGGCCATCTGTCTTCAAGTTCTTGAGTTGTTACGAAGTGGATTTCGTCAGGCAAGTGGTGAACAGCCTTAGGGAATTTGTACCAAACTTCGTGTTCCATATGCTTGATAACTTTGAAGATTTGACGAACTGTGTGCTTCAAGGCAGCAGTGTTACGTTCATCTTTAGCGATAACTTTTTCCCAATCCCATTGGTCAACGTAGATTGAGTGGATGTTATCAAGATCTTCGTCTTTTCTGATAGCATTCATGTTTGTGTAAATACCTTCGTGCATACCAAAGCCGTAACGTTTCAAAGCTAGACGTTTCCATTTAGCCAAAGAGTGGACGATTTCAATAGTTTCGCCAGGTAGACCTTTCATAGTGAAGGAAACAGGGGATTCCACACCGTTAAGGTTATCATTCAAACCAGTACCTTTTTCAACCATCATAGGTGCTGATAAACGTGACAAATTCAATTCTTTACCAAATTCATCTTGGAATGTTTCACGGATGTATTGAATAGCTTTTTGTGTTTCTTTAACAGATAATTTTGGATCATAATCCTTAGGTATAATTAAGTTCATATTGTTTTCCTCCAATTAGTGGCTGATTAGTCCACCTTATTCTTTGCAAAATAAAAAAGTCTTTCATCGCAGTTATTAAATTAATAATAACTGGGACGAAAGACTTCGCGGTACCACCCAAGTTGCCTATATAAAATAGACCAGCTCAATAAGAACACTAACATGCTCCACCGATGGTAACGTACCGGTTAACGTCTGTACTTACTTTGATTGCTCATTTTAGCCAGAAACATTAAGAAAGTGTTATTCGAAAGATCCATTTACTAATTGGGTTCTCACCATTCCCAACTCACTGTTAGTGTGGAAGATTCTACTCCTCTTTCTTGTCGTTTTTTATCTTGTGACACTAATATTAGCATCTTTTTTGAAAATGTAAACAATTAAATTTGATTTTTATTAATTTTGGCATGAATTATTAGAGGATAATTAATGGTAATATACGAACATACATTCGTATTTAATGATATAATAACTATAAATATTTAGTTGAAGGATGAGCAAAATGGGAGTTTCGAATTCGCAAAAATATACTATTAGTAAACACGCTACCATGAGAATTCATACGAGATTCAATATTCCTAAAAACCGGGTTAAAGCATGGGTAGATCGTTTTTTAGCACAAGCTACCTTTTTTAAAGAATGTGAAAATAGTAAATCAGGTGAGTTACAAATTTTTAAATTAGATGATGTTTTGGTAGTTTTGAACGTGGATGAATACATTGTCATAACAGCTTATTCGTACAATCCATTCAATAAAACTAATGGGTTGAGCGATGAAATGATGAATTTGTTGCGGCCATCTTTAGATAGTATTTTGGCTAAAGAAAAAATCCATTTGCGTGACGATTTGGATGGTTTGATGTTGGACTTGCAGATAGAATATCAAGCTTTTCAAAACCATCCAAAATCGGAGAAATCATTTGAAAAATTTCTTGAAGGTATCGACAAAATCAATCAACGAATTGAAACTAGTCAGTCTTTGATCCAAAATATTGAAAAACTCAAAGAATAAGTAAAACCCCAAGTTCAGTTGAGAACTTGAGGCTTTTTTAGGCTATTAACAAAGTAATGAAATTCCAAAATAGTTTACCGCCATAAAGAATAATAATTATTCCACAAACTAAATTGATAATTCTTAATACTTTAGCATTGAATTTATCTTTAAATTTAGAAACAATAATACTCAATAAAATGAACCAAAGAGCTGAAGCAATTCCGACTCCGGCGATAAAAATAGGGTGGCTGTAACTAGGTAAAGTCACCTGAAAAGCTCCCAGCATCATTGAACCATCGATAATTGCTTGCGGATTAAACCAAATGACTACAAAAGCGGAAGAAATGGTTTTGAAAAGCGTCATTTCAGTAGTGGCTTCGGCACTAATATCAGTTGTTTGCGAGCGTAGAAGATTTATTCCCATATAAATTACGATTAAACTGCCGACCAGTAAGATGATCAGTTGTAACCATTCCAATTTTTTCATGATAGCACCGATACCAAAGAAGCAGGCAAAGGCTAAGGTGACATCAAAAAAGATGATGATAATTGCCGTCAACAGTGACTTTTTGCGCGATTGGGTCAGAGCTGAATTGATGACAAATAAATTTGCTAGACCGATTGGCGCATCGTAAGCAATCCCCATAGTTAATCCTTGTAAGAAAAAGTTCATGATTAGTCCCCCTTTACCAACCAAATTGTATTGATTTTTACCAACATTAACGATTATATAAGTGTTAGAGAGTAAAGTAACCAGCCAAATTGATTAACTTTACCCAACCAAAAGGAGTTAATCATGCAAAAAAATATACCACTACAAATTACTTGGCAACCTGATAAAAAATCTAAAATTCCAGTTTATCGTCAAATCGTGCAGTACGTCTGTGATCAAGTCGCTAGTGGAACGTGGCCTATCAATTCAAGATTGCCGTCGCAACGGGCTTTAGCAACAATGTTTAAAGTTAACCGCAGCACCATTTCAACAGCTATCGATGAATTGACGTCTTATGGGATTATCTCTGGCCAACACGGTGCGGGAACGAGAATTGTTAGTAACACGTGGTCGGTGATGTTGCCAACCAAACCAAGTTGGAAGAAATTTATTTCAGCCGGATATTTAAAAGAAAGCGACCGTAGATTGCAACAAATAAATCAATTAGAATTTTCACCAGATATTATTCGTTTAGGAACAGGTGAACTGGATCCACGATTATTTCCACAAAAAATGTGGTCAAAAATTATGCAAAAATTGAGTACAGAAATTACGTCTTTAGGATACGCGGAACCTTTGGGGATGATGAATTTACGTTTGGCAATAGTTGAACATATGCGAAAAATTGGTGTCGATGTTTCAGTGGATAATGTCTTAATAACATCAGGTGCTTTGCAAGGTTTGCAGTTAATTTCGTCATGCATGTTGGAAGAAGGTAGCACTGTTTTTACTGAAGCACCAACCTATTTGAAGTCGATTCAGATGTTTCAGTCGACCGGATTGAATTTGAATGGTATTTCGATGGATCGCGAAGGCTTGGAATATTGGCAAATGGAAAAGTATTTGCGTGAAGACGAATCGGCAATTTTATATACAATTCCAACCAATCAAAATCCTACCGGTATTACGATGAGTTCCGTACGTCGTCAGGAATTGATGAATTTTTGTATAAAAAATAGACTGCCAATCATTGAAGATGGAGTCTATCAGGAGTTGTGTTTTGAAAAAGAGCCATTACCACTCAAAGCAATTGATGAAAATGGTATGGTGATGTATTTGGGCAGTGCTTCTAAAGCTTTGGCGCCGGGATTGAGAATTGGTTGGGTGATTGCTCCAGCAGCAGTTATCAAGCGACTAGGAGATGCCAAAATGCAAATGGACTATGGAGCTAGTTCCTTATCGCAACTAGTATTTGCGGAGTTTTTGGAAAGTGGTATGTATGATCAGTACTTGGCCGATTTGAAGATTACTTTGAAGAAACGTCGTGATAACGCCTTAGAAACTTTGGAAAAATATTTTAAGGATATCGCTACGTGGGATGTGCCGGTCGGTGGTTTTTATATTTGGTTAACTTTTAATCTAGGTGTGGAAGCTGACGATTTATTCGAAGAAGCCTTAGATAAAGGAATACTTTTGAATCCTGGTGATATTTATGACTTTCGCCACAATCGGTCGTTGCGGATTTCGTTTGCTTACGTCACAGAAAAAGAATTCAATAATGCTATGAGAAAAATTGCCGATTTAGTCCTCAGTTAAAAATCTGTATAAACCTAAGTCGACTTCATGTTCCAAGCGCAAGATAAATTCAACTAACTTCGTTGGTTTATCGTCAACATTTTCTTTGATGATATCTTTAGCACTGAGTGTTTTTGCAGATCCGAGATAGTAGAAATCCTTGCCATCTATCCGGTCATCGTTGGATTTTCTGATGAATAGTTGAATCATTCCAAAGTCTTTGTGTTTAAGTAATTTACTTTCTACTGTATTAGAAGTTGTGCGACCACTCTTGGAAAATAAAGGGATCGTGGAACGGTCAAGGAAAGTGTTGTCATAAACCAGCTTATTTTGAACTTTTTTATTTTTTTGAAGAGAAATGAAGACTGGAAGGAAATGTTCATCATCCCTTAGAGCATAGCCACCGATATTTATGTAGTTAGGTTCCCTTGGCCAATTTAACATCTTGATAATATCGGGACGATAGTATTTTTCGCCAATAGTAAATCTGTTTTGATAAAGCTTTGGATTTTGTGATACATTCCAGAGATTTGCATCAAGGGCATCTTCGAAATAATTTTTAAAAATTAGCGACTGCAGTAGTTGCTGGAATTCGGAAGTGAAAGTCCACTCGCTGTTAATGCGATTGATCAAAGCCATTTGACCGTACTTCTTTTGTTTTACTTTTGAGAAATACGTGAAGCACAGAACAGATGCCACGTTATCTAAAGTTTCTTTATCGCAAAAAATATTTTGAGCTTTTAATCCGGATAATATTTCTTTATCGGTTAAAACTGGCTTGTCTAAAAGTTGTTTCAAAATCCAAGCCTCAACTGGACGTTTGGAAACCGTGATTTCTGCAGAAACGAATTTTAAAAAGTCGTATTGTTTCTTGGTGAGGACGTTTGAAAAATCATCTTCAAATTTATTTTGCATATCGTAGAGAGTGCTGAATTTATCAATTATATCGGGAACTTCGATGCTACCAAGTTTGGCAAAATCCAAAAGCATTGGTTGGCGCAAACCGATTTTTTCCTTGAGATTTTGATAAGCAGTTTTGAATCGTTTCATATCATTCAAACGAGCTTTAGAAACTGAGGTTAGAATTTTTTGGCGAGCAACTTCTTCAAAGTGAATCGTTGAAACACCGGAGATGCTAGGACTGATGATTTGTTTGCGAATTTTCTCTTTGTTATTGGTGTGTGAACGGTCAAAGGCCATTGGAATCATATAATTTTCATCATAATTGCCGATAAAATCTAAAATCGTGACGTATTCTTTATGAGCAAATTTACGCAGACCGCGACCTAGTTGTTGTAAAAAGATGATGCTAGATTTGGTGGGACGCATCATGACAATTTGATTGAGAATTGGGATGTCGACACCTTCATTAAAAATATCAACCGTGATGATATATTGCAGTTCACCCTTAGTTAGTCGGTGAACTGCTTTTTCGCGTGCTTCGACAGTATCTTCGGCGGAAACGAATTGAGATTTGATACCCTTGTTAGTCAGTTTGATGGCCAATTCACGTCCCTCAGCGATGCGACTGACAAAAATTAATCCGTGGACATCATCTTTTCTGGGACCATAGTAGTTAGTTTTCTCAATTAGATGATTAATTCGTTCGTCGGATACGAGATACTTGAGATTAGTCTTATCATCGATCACTTCGCCATCTTTTTCGTAGTCAGTGACACCAATGTAGTGAAAAGGCGTCAGTAAATTATGATCCAATGAATCCAGCAAAGATATTTCATAAGCCAAATTGTAATCGAAATATTCGTAGACATTCGTTCCATCAGTTCGTTCGGGAGTGGCAGTCATTCCTAACATAAATTGTGGTTTGTAAAAATTCATCAAACGCTGATACATAGTTTCCTTTTCACCGTGATTATTTTGACCAACTCGATGAGCTTCGTCGATGATTATGTAGTCAAAAGCTTTGGCACCAAGTTGTTCACGGACTGACTTTTTAGAAACCATATTGACCGTAGCGAAAAGATAACGAGCGTTGAGGTTCTTTTGACTGCCGCTGAGAATACCGTAATCACTGTCAGAACCACCTAATATCTCACGAAAACTGGACATCGCTTTACGCAAAATTTGTTCCCGATGGACGACAAATAATAGTCGTTTAGGTTGAAATTGTTGGACGTTAAAAGCTGCTAAATATGTTTTTCCAGTTCCAGTGGCCGCAACAACTAGACCTTTTTTAGCATGTTGGATATCTCTAAGGTGTTTCAAAGCTTCCAAGGCTGGTTTTTGCATTTGATTGGGAATTATTTTGCCAGATTTATTAACTTTTTTCTTTCGAGAAAACGATGAGTAGTTTGGCTGCCAATCTTCTTTGTATTCGTCAATCCATGATTGAGTCAGTGGAGTAGCCTGTTGCCAAAGTTTCTCTAATTCAGATTTAGCATTACGGACGATTTCACCACGCTCAGTTGAAGTGATGCGCAGATTCCATTCGAAGTTGTTTTTCAAGGCGTTTTGAGTTAAGTTGGCACTTCCAATTACTAAACTTTCGTAGTCATCGTGGTTGAAATAGTAGGCCTTAGTGTGAAATCCATCTTGATCCAAAACTCTGACATCGAGGTTGGGAATTTGAAGTAAATCTTCAAAAACTTCAGGGTTGTTGAAGCCAAGGTAAGTTGAAGTAATCAGTTTTCCATGAACACCGTGAGTTGCAATGTCGGCCAAAGTACTTTTTAGATCCAATAGACCACCAGAAGTAACAAAGGCGACTGCAATTGTAAAAGCTGTGGCATTGCGCAGTTCATCTTCAATCGTATCGAGAACCGTACCATTTTGGTTGGTCACTAAGGCTGGTTGATAGTGGGATAGCGATTGGATTGAGTTGTCGATAAAGCCAAAATTTACGCCTTTGTTGATTTCTTGGTTGGTATTCATTAGTGAGCTCCTAATTGTGATTGATTTTGGGATAAGTATAGCAGATGTGAAAATTAAGGAGAAACTTGTTATATAAAAATAGACTCCTAACTAGGGGAGTCTAAAATTAAAAATTTTTGTCAGCTTTCTATCAAAGCACGATACAAACTTAAATCCACTTCTTGTTGTAATCGGAGAGTAAAGTCAATTAGTTTTGTTTTTTTATTATCCGAGTTTTTAGCGACTTTGTCTTCAGCCTTTATAACACGTGCAGAACCTAAATAGTAAAAATCTTTACCTTCACGTTTGTCATCATCAGATTTTTTGACAAATAACTGAATCATTTCAAAGTTTTTATTACTAATAATTTTACTTTCGGTTTTACTAGTAGTTGAACGACCACTTTTTGAAAACCATCTCATTGTTGAACGACTTAAGAATGCATCTTCATAGGCCATTTTATTTTGAAAGTTTTCGGTTTTTTCTAATGCTATAAAAACAGGTAAAAATTTGGAATCAGGTCGCATGATATAGCCACCAACATTTTGACCATTTTGCTCCTTTTGCCAATTTAGTAATTTAATGACATCAGTGCGGTAATATTTTTCACCAATGATAAAACGAGTGTTGAAAGCTAATGGATGATTTTTAAGTTTTAATAAATTTACATTGATAGCATCTTCAAAATATTTTTTGAATTCTTCTGAATTTAAAGCTGATTTAAATTCAGGGGTTAATTCCCATTTGTTGTCAAAGTGATTGATCAGAGGTGTATCACCATATTTCTGACGATTTCTATCCATGAAATAACTTAAATCTAGTATAGAAGCGACGTTTTTTAAAGAGTCATCATCATAAAAAATATTTGTGGCTCGAAGCCCAGATAAGATTTCATTATCGGTTAATATTTTTTTTGTTGATAATTGTTTTAAAATCCAAGCTTCAATTGGACGTTTTGAAACAGTGACTTCCCTGGAGATAAAATCTAAAAATGCATATTGCTTGTCGTTTAATGATTGAGAAAACCCTTTTTCAAATTTTAGTTGCATATCGTATATAGTGTTAAATTTATGCACTATATCAGAAACGGTGATAGTTCCTAATTTGGCAAAATCCATAAACATGGGTGGTTGAAGGCCAATTTTATCTTTTAGATTATTGTAGGCATCTCTGAACCTTTTCATACTTTCTAATGAAGCTTTTGAGACGGCTTTGAGTACTCGATTACGAGCTACTTCTTCAAAATGAATGGTGGAGACTCCAGAAATGCTAGGACTAATAATTTGTTTGCGTATTTTTTCTTTATTGCTAGTGTTAGATTGGTCAAAAGCCATCGGAATCATATAATTTTCGTCATAATTTCCAATGAAATCTAATACGGTAACTGATGTTTTACCAGGAAATTTACGTAATCCTCGTCCAAGCTGTTGTAAAAATATAATGCTTGACTTAGTAGGACGCATCATAACAATTTGATTTAGGCATGGAATATCTACACCTTCATTAAAGATATCAATAGTTACAATATATTGGAGTTCACCCTTGATTAGTTTTCGAACAGCCTTTTCTCTAGTATCGATTGAATCCACAGCTGAAACAAATTGGGCATTTATACTTCGTACTTTTAATTTGGCTACTAAATCGCGACCCTCTTCTATACGACTAACAAAGATTAGTCCATGGACATTTTCTCCACGCGGGCCATAGTATTTAGTTTTTTCTACTATATAATTGACTCTTTCATCGGAGACTAAATATTTTAGACTGGTTTTGTCATCAATAATATGACCATCTATCTCATAATCTGTTACGCCAATGTAGTGAAACGGGGTAAGGAAATTATGGTCTAATGCATCTAAAAGAGAAATTTCATAGGCCAGGTGGTAGTCAAAATATGCATAAACATTTGTACCATCGGTACGTTCTGGCGTGGCAGTCATACCAAGCATAAATCTTGGTTGATAAAAATTCATGAGTTTTTGATACATAGTTTGTTTTTCATTAACTTGATTTTCACTAACTCGATGGGCCTCATCAATAATTATATAGTCAAATCTCTTTGAGCCTAATTGCTTACAAATATTTTCATCAGAAGCCATGTTCACTGTAGCAAAAAGATAACGTGCATCAATTTGTTTTTTATTTCCACTAAGTATTCCGTAGTCTTTATCAGGACCACCTAGGATTTTTTGAAAACTTTCTTTTGCTTGTTCAAGAATTTGTGCACGGTGTACAACGAATAAGACTCTTTTAGGTTTAACGTTTCTAACATCAAAAGCTGCTAAGTATGTTTTTCCAGTTCCTGTTGCTGCGACTACTAGAGCTTTTTTAGCATGTTCTTTTTCTCTTAGATTTTTTAATGACATTAGGGCATTATTCTGCATTTCATTAGGTGAAATTGTACCAGGTGGCTGATTTTCTGGAGAAGGTTCTGATACTGAAGAAGCTGGTGGTTCCCAATTTTGCCTGTATTTTTCTATCCAAGAACTAGTTAAAGGTGTTGCCTTTTGCCAGAGGTAATCTAATTCTTTTTTGACACTTTGAACAATATCTCCACGTTCGGTCGATGTTACTCTTAAGTTCCATTCAAAGTTCTTTTTTAAAGCATCTTGAGTTAAATTAGCACTTCCAACTAAAATACTTTCATAATTACCATGATTAAAATAGTAAGCTTTTGTGTGAAATCCGTTTTGATGTAAAAGTCTGACATCTAGATTAGGGATGTAAGTTAAATCTTCGAACACTTTAGGATTATTAAATTTTAAATAGGTTGAGGTGATTAATTTGCCCCGTATGCCATGAGATGCGATATCTGCTAATGTACTTTTTAAATCCAGTAATCCGTCGGATGTAATGAACGCTACTGCAATGGTAAATGATTTAGTACTGCGTAATTCTTCTTCCAATGTATCAAGGACGGTTCCGTTATGATTGGTTACAAGTGAAGGCTGATAACGATCTAGTGATTCGATTGAGTTATCAATAAAGCCAAAATCTATCCCTTTTCTTATATTGTTTTCGTAATCAGTATTCATAATTGAACCCAGTCTTTGCTAGGACCTTAATTATAGCAACATCGCTAGGGGCCCAATCTAATGCAAGAGCTTCACCTGGAGTAACCCAACGCAATTCATCATGCGCGATAGTTTTAGAAATATTACTGTCTAATCTGACGTAATAACAATGAAGTATTACTTCTCCAAATTCTAATTCTGCAATTCCATCAATAGAAAATTTTTCAAATACAGTTGCTTTTGCACCGAATTCTTCTTTTAATTCTCGTGACATAGCAGCTTCTGGTGTTTCTGAAGGTTCAATTTTTCCGCCAGGAAATTCCCAATATCCTCCAAGAACTCGATTAGATGCACGTTGTGCAGCAAGTAATTTGTGATCTTTAATAATGATTGCTCCTACAACTTGAATTTTACTCATATGACCACTCCTATTAATCGTTATTTCAATAGATATAGTATATCAAATGTAGGTATGTACTGAATTCAAAGTATAGAATATAGATAATAATTAAAAGATGGGAGAAGAAAATTATGTACAAATATCAATCTCAAACAACCAACCCCAAAATCAACTACTTCATAATAGATTCCAGCTCCAGTCCCAACCACAACGATGTAGACTTCAAATACTACAGCTACCAAAATCAAATCAACAAGCAACTCCATACCGGAGACCTGATAATCTATCGCAGATCAGGCAGTGCATCGGAATGGGGCAACGAGTTCTACTTATACGGAGCAGCTCAACTAGGGGATGTAGTCCAAGCGGACCCAACAACAGGCAGCAGCTTACTAGAAGTAAAGAATCCTTATCTTTTCTCTCATCGCTTAATGAAACAAAACTTACGGACCTTTGACTGGAAATTCCGCAAGTTCAAAGGCAAATGGTCTAACTTTTTCAACATGAACGGCATTACTCAAATAACTAAAGAAGATTTCCTTGGCTTATTGAATCGGCAAAACAATCTATCTCCAGAATTTGCCGACTTGTCTAATGATGAAGAGTTATTATCAGTCAAATGTTACCAAGCTCAAAGGCACGAATTATATACAATAGAAGATACTGCTAAAGGAATCCCCACTCGCAGAGCCGCAGATAAATATTTTTCCGACCAAGTAAAATTTAATTATCATTATAAATCAGCTCTAACTGGAACTTCTGATGAAGATGAATTAGTTGCAACTAGAATCATCCCATGGGAAGACAACAAAACCACTCGCTTAGATTATCGCAATGGAATTTGTCTAACAAAAATGTTCGCAAAAGCTTTCACACAGGGCTATTTCACGTTTTCCAACCAAGGGCATATAATCTTATCTAATCTAAGTTCAGACGATCCAGAGCTCAATAAAACACTAAATAAATACAAAAATAGAAAAATACATATGAATAGAGAATATTCTCCTAATAAAAAATATTTACAATACCACCGTGAGCACATTTTTAAGCAATAATAGCTATTGACTAATCAACAAGTGATTTGTATTATAATTACAACAACTTTTAATTAAGTCCAGAGAGGCTTAGAAAGTAACAATTAGGAGGGGAACCTTCTCAAACTAAACTTTCTTTGTCTGCTGGCAGAGAAAGTTTTTTTTATTGCTTTAGGTTTAATATATTTAAAAATATCTAATAAAACTATGATTTAAATTAAAATTGTTTTAATAAAACTATTGACGATTCACGAAGATGTTTGTATTATGGGAACAATAACTTTTAATGGGACCCTGTGAGATCTTGAAGGCGAAAGAACCACAGAGAGGATTCTCTGAGCAATTCGTACTGGTGAAAAGTCTTTAAATTTGAATTTTTAATTGGATCCAGAGAGGTCCCAAAAGTTCAGTCTAATCAATCGTCTAGGACTAACTTTAGGGATGCTTATCAGCATCCCTTTTTATGTACCAAATTTTTATCAATTCGGAGGACAAATATGAAAAGATACCTAGTTTTTGAAGATGGAACATACTTTGAAGGTACGGCTTTTGGAAGCGACACAGAAACAATCGGCGAACTTGTTTTTACAACAGGGATGAGCGGATATCAAGAAGCAATTACTGATCAATCCTACAATGGACAAATTATTAACTTTTGTGCACCAATGATCGGTAATTATGGTGTCGCTAAGAAATTTAATGAATCCAAAAAGCCTACTATAAAGGGCGTATTAGCCCGAGAAATAACCGATGTCACAGGAAACTACCAAAGCGAAATGACTATCGATGAATTTCTAAAGCAAGAGAATGTCCCCGGTATCCGACGAATTGATACACGTGCAATTACCTTAAAGATTAGAAAAGCTGGCTCACTAAAAGCAGCTATCGTTGACGATTTAGACTCAGGACTTATTGACCAAATCAGTACTTGGAAATTAGACGATTCACAGTTAGAAAAAAGTATCACCCCTACACCAGCAGAATTTGCAGGCAGCGGCAAACACGTCGTTGTACTAGATTTCGGATACAAAGAAAGTATCATTTCCGAACTAAAGAAGCGTTGTCTGAAAGTCACTATCGTACCAGGCAATACTTCTCTAGAAAAAATAAAAAATCTTAACCCAGATGGGATTTTGTTAAGTAACGGACCTGGAGATCCAACTAGACATACAGATATTTTGCCAACCATTGTGGAATTGGAAAAACTTTATCCAGTCTTTGGAATTTGCATGGGTCATCAATTATTGTGCCTAGCTAACGGTGCCAAGACTTTCAAGATGAAATTTGGACACCGTGGATTTAACCATCCCGTTAAGGACTTAGAAACTGGTCGTATCTACTTCACTTCACAAAATCACGGTTATGCCGTTGACGCTGAATCAGTTGAAGATACTGATTTGAAAGTTACACAAGTGGAACTAAACGACCAAACAGTTGAAGGAGTAGAGCATACTAAATACGATGCTTTTTCTGTGCAATTCCATCCTGATGCTAAACCAGGTCCACACGATGCTGATTTCTTATTTAACAAATTCTGGAATGCGATTAACAAATAGCTGGAGGGGAATTAAATGCCAAAAAGAACAGACCTTAAAAAAATTATGATTATCGGTTCCGGTCCAATTATTATTGGTCAGGCTGCCGAATTTGATTACTCAGGAACACAAGCTTGTCTAGCTTTGAAAGAAGAAGGTTATGAAACTGTTTTGATTAACTCCAATCCAGCTACGATCATGACTGATAAACACATCGCGGACAAAGTTTACATTGAGCCAATCACTTTGGAATTCGTTGAAAAAGTATTGGTTAAGGAACATCCCGATGCCATCATCCCAACACTAGGTGGGCAAACGGGCTTAAACATGGCGGTTCAATTACAAGAATCAGGTATTTTGAACCAATTGGGAATTGAAATTATTGGAACTAAACTTGACACTATCAACGAAGCCGAAGATCGTGAAGAGTTCAAAGAATTGATGAATAGACTTCATGAACCAGTACCGGCTTCTAAATCGACTCACAACTATCGTGAAGCTAAGAAATTTGTCGATGGAATTGGTTTTCCGGTCATTATCCGTCCCGCTTTTACCATGGGTGGAACTGGTGGCGGTGTTGCTCACAACTATGACGAACTAGAAGAAATCGTTGGTCGTGGTTTGAAAGCTTCACCTTCAACTGAAGTTTTGATTGAACAAAGTATCGCCGGTTTCAAAGAAATTGAATTTGAAGTTATGCGTGACAGTGCTGATAATGCTTTGGCCGTTTGTCACATGGAAAACGTTGATCCAGTCGGTATTCACACCGGGGATTCAATCGTTATTTCACCAATTCAAACTTTAACTGACGACGAAGTTCAAAAATTGCGTGATGTTTCTCTAAAAATTATTCGTGCACTAAAAATCGAAGGTGGTTGTAACGTTCAACTCGCCATCGATACTAAAACAAGCAACTATTTCATTATTGAAGTAAATCCTCGTGTCAGCCGTTCTTCAGCCTTAGCTTCTAAAGCTACTGGTTATCCAATTGCTAAAATTGCGGCTAAAATTGCTGTCGGTTTGACTTTAGACGAAATAATCAATCCAATCACAGGTAAGACGTTTGCCCAATTTGAACCAGCACTAGATTATGTTGTCTGCAAGATTCCTCGTTGGCCTTTTGATAAATTCTCTAAAGCTGACAGAACTATCGGTACTCAAATGAAAGCTACTGGTGAAGTGATGGCTCTCGGTAGAAATATCGAAGAAGCTTTCCAAAAAGCCGTTCGTTCACTAGAAATCGATCAACACGATTTGATCATGGATTCACTTGCCGATAAACCTTTAGAAGAATTGGAAAAATACGTTCAAACACCAACTGATGACCGTCTATTCTACATCGCTGAATTGTTGAGACGAGATGTTTCTTATGAAACAATTAATCAACTAACAGCTATCAACCCCTTCTTCTTAGCTAAATTGAAGAATATTATCAACTACGAAAAAGTTTTGACTAATGGAACTTTGGACAAAGATATCATCTTAGAAGCTAAACAACTAGGCTATTCTGATAAGACAATTGCTCGTTTGAATGGCTTGGATGAAGATATTATTCGTCACTTCAGAAAGCAAAGTGAAATTTTGCCAACTTATAAGATGGTTGATACTTGTGCTGGTGAATTTGAAGCTCAAGCTCCTTATTTCTACAGCACTTATGAAACTGAAAATGAATCACAAAAGGCTTCCGAGAAATCTGTCTTGATCCTTGGATCTGGTCCCATTCGTATCGGACAAGGTATCGAATTTGATTATTCAACAGTTCACTGTGTCAGAGCGGTTCAACAGATGGGTTACAAAGCTATCGTTATCAATAACAATCCAGAAACTGTTTCAACTGATTATTCAGTCGCTGATAAGTTATACTTTGAGCCTTTGACAGTAGAAGATGTTTTGAATGTCTGCGATTTGGAACAACCAGTCGGAGCAATCGTCCAATTCGGTGGACAAACTTCAGTTAATTTGGCTGAACCACTCAAAGAAAATGGTATTAAGATTTTGGGTACTCAAGTTGAAGATATCAACCGTGCTGAAGATCGTGATTTATTTGACCGAATCATCAAGAAATTAAATATCCCTCAACCAGCTGGTGGTACAGCTACTTCTCAAGAAGGTGCGGTTGAAGTTGCTCATAAGATTGGTTATCCAGTTTTGATTCGTCCTAGTTATGTTCTAGGTGGTCGTGCGATGGAAATCGTTAGATCTGATGAAGAACTCGACAAGTACATGCACGAAGCAGTTCACGTTTCTAATGACCATCCAGTTTTGATCGACACTTACTTGACGGGGCGTGAATGTGAAATCGATGCCTTGAGTGATGGAGAAAATGTTCTATTACCAGGTATCATTGAACACATTGAAAGATCAGGCGTTCATTCAGGAGATTCAATGGCTGTTTATCCTCCACAAAATATCCCTGAAGAAGTTCAAAACCAAATCGTTAAGTACGCGAAGCTTTTGGCTAAGGAACTTAAATGTATTGGTATCATGAACGTGCAATTCGTTATCCACGAAAACCAAGCTTATGTTATTGAAGTTAACCCAAGAGCCAGTCGGACAGTGCCATATTTGAGCAAAGTTACTGGAATTCAAATGGCTAGAATTGCTTCAAAACTAATTTTGGGAGCTGATTTTGCTGCACTCGGATTAGAACCAGGATTAGCACCAGAATCTCGGTTGATTCACGTTAAAGCACCAACATTCTCCTTCAATAAATTAAACAATGTTGATAGTGCTTTAGGACCTGAGATGAAGTCTACTGGTGAAGTTATGGGTTCAGGTAAAGACTATACTGAAGCCTTGTACAAAGCTTTTGAGGCTACTAATCAACATATCAAGGATGCTGGTAATGTTTTGATAACAGTTAATGACAATGACAAAGCTGAAGCCTGTGGTTTGGCCCATCGTTTCCATGAAGTTGGTTTCCAAATCTTGGCTACTAAGGGAACTGCTAAGTATTTCAATGAACATGGTGTTGAGGCTAAAGTTGTTCCTGAAGTAGGGCAAGCTGATGAAGATATTGTTTACTATTTGAGTCATAACAAGATTCAATTGTTGATCAATACTTTGGGCGAAAGTAGAAGTCATCATTCAGACGGTTACATTATTCGTCAAAACGCGGTCTTAAATTCAGTGCCACTTTATACTTCACTTGATACAGCTAATGCAATTTTGAAAGTACTTGAAAAACGCTTTATTGGTGTAAATCCATTATAGATAAGAAAAACATCCTCAATTTGGGGATGTTTTTTCTTTTACTTAGTAATAATTTTGATTGTACTTTTACCGTTACCGACTTTTTGAACTAAGAGTTGTTGACCGATACTTTGTTTCATTGATTCGATATGACTGATAACACCGACCATTCGATTTTGACCGATTTCAGTTAAAGCTTTCATTGCTTCATTGAGTGTCTCTTCGTCTAGTGATCCAAATCCTTCGTCAATAAATAGTGCGTCGATTTGGACACCGTTAGATGAGGATTGAACGACTTCACTTAGTGACAAAGCAATTGACAACGCAGCGATGAAAGTTTCACCGCCGGAAAGTGTGTCGGAAGAACGAGTAGCATTAGTTTGAC
This sequence comes from Companilactobacillus futsaii JCM 17355, assembly GCF_001435505.1. GTDB lineage: Bacteria > Bacillota > Bacilli > Lactobacillales > Lactobacillaceae > Companilactobacillus > Companilactobacillus futsaii. Next base: position 33,243 of record NZ_AZDO01000076.1, read on the forward strand.
GGTCGTAAATGTTGATGTCTAGACCGTGGTCACGTTGCTTATTAGTACTTTGAGTCGATAGTTGGAAATAATAGCGGTCATTGGAGAGAATACTCAAGAACTTGCGATTAGCATAATTTAAAATCTTCAATAAGTAGTTTTGAACAACGTAAGTTTCTAGTTTTAGTTTATTCTCATTACCGTCTTTACCAGTGACGATATTATAGAGGCTAGTGATAGCAGCTAATTCCTTAGTGAAGTTACCTTGAGCTTGAAGGATTTTTTGAACTTGTTCGAAGTTTTGGGTAGCTTCTTTTAAATCGCGACTGAATGAATCAGTTTGTTTAGCAGCATTCAAGTGATTTTGTTCAGCTTCATCTTTGGCTTGTTTTAGCACAATAATATCAGGCTTAGTCTGATCTTTTAGCTGAGCAGTAATTTTGGTAATATCATTAGTTAAAATTTCTTTTTCTTTTTGATAGCTAGTAACATCATTTTGGAGTTTATTTAGTTGATTTTGAGAAAGTTCTAAGATCCATCTATCTAGTAAGTTGCGGTCATTGGTCTTAGCATTATCGGCATTGAGCGCTTGATGTAATTTATCTGAGAGATTTCTCAAATTAGTTGTTAACTTATCTAGCTGTCCTTGAGTATCAGTTAGTTTAGTTTGATTGTTACTATAGTTAATTTCATTTTTGTGAACAGCATCTTGAGCAGACTTCAATTCTTTTTGGAACTTTTCATATACTGAAACTAATTCGTTCTTCTGTTTGATCAATTGCTGACTTGTAGTGGTTGAATCGGATAAGTCAGCGGACTTAGTTTGTAAGTCTTTTTCTCGAGTTTGGATTTGGGCAGTCAATTTGTCCAGTTCTGATTTATCTTGATTTAGCAATTGTTGCTGATGATTGAGTTTATTCTCTAAATCCTTAATTTCTTGAGTCAATTTTTGAGAAGTTTGAATCTTGATATTCAATTGATTGATATTTTCTTGGAAAGTATCCTTGATGGCCGCTAAGTCGAATTGTTGTGGCAACTCGACTGAAGTATTAGCGACTTCTTGAGTATAGTGAGTTGATAAAGCAATTTGAGTAGAAACAGCTTTTTGTTGCTGTTGATCAAATTCATCTGAAACTTCTTGAATTGTTTGTTGGATGTTCTTTAAATCAGTTTCTTTAGCAGCAAAGACTTTTTGAGAGTTATCGACGGCATCCATTGATTTACGAAGCTCTTTTTCGTCAGCCACGGCAGCTTTTTTAGCATAGGGATGATCAGTTGAACCACAGACAGCGCAGGCTTCTCCATCTACTAGTTCTTGACGGAGTTGAGCAATCATTAGTGATTGTCTAGTTTGGATTTTTTCTTGATAGTCTTTTTTAGCGTCCTCAAATAACTTAGTTTTTTCATCTAAGTCAGCGTGTAATTTTTTGAGTTTATTTTGTGTTTTAGCTACAGCATCGGCAGCATTTTGACGGTCAGTTTCAAGAGGTGAAAATTGGTCGATGAAGTCGGATCTTTCTTGAACTAATTTATCCTTTTGATTAGGAAAATCTTGATATTTAGATAATTCCTCATTCTTAGCTTGAATTGAATCATTAATAGTCGTTAATTCTTGAGATTTTGTCTGGACTGTCTTAGTGATCTTTTCAAAGCGAGGCTGCAACTGGGAAAGAGATTTTTTGATAGTTTCAATTTCTTGGACTTTAGTAATTAGAACAGCTAATTTTTGAGCTTGTTTATTTTTTTCGTCAAAGTCGGCTTGTTGATTAGTTAACTCAGTAGTTTTAGCTTGAGCAGCAGTTAAATTCTTATGAGAAAGTTGTGACTTCTGCTCGAGATTTTTTTCATTGTTCAAAGTATCTGTTTGATCTTTTTCCAAACGTTCCAAATCACGAACTGTTTCTTGAAGAGGTTGTGCCCATTGCAATTCAGAAATGTGAGTCTGCTTTTGGTTGATATTGTCGGCTTGATTAGTAATGTGGTCTTGGTACTGTGTTTGATATTCGGTTAATTGATCGAATTTTTTGCTAATATCTAAAGCTTTTTGATAAGTAGCATCAGTCTTTTTCTTGGCTGCAAGTTTGACTTGTTCAGCTTTTTTAGCTTCATCTAAGTTAGATTGACGAACAGTAACGAATCTTTCCAAAGTATCGTTCAATTGATCATTGTCAATATCTTTTAATTGAGCCTTTTCCTCATCACTCCAAATAGAAGCAGATAGTTGATTTTGAATTTTGGTTTCAAAATCTTGAGCCTTAGAAGTAGCCTGGTCGTAGTGATCCTTTAGCTTAATTGTGAAATCGGTGAATAATTGAGTTCCGAAGATCTTTTTGAGAATTTTTTCTTTATCAGCAGTATTTGATTTCAAAAATTCTGAAAAGTCATTTTGTGGCAAAAGAATAATTTTCTTAAATTGATCGGCAGTTAAATTGAGAATTTCGGAGATTGCGTTACCGACATTAACCGGTTTAGTCGCGATACTTTCCACTTCAACGCCATTAACTTCGTCAACAATCGACAGATTAGCAGTAGGGGCTTTTTTGGTAAAACCAGTACCTCTTTTTCTAGCCAAAAATTGTTCCGGGGTACGTTCGACCTTAAAAATCTTGCCATTTTGCTCGAAGTAAAAGATTACTTTAGTAGTATCAGTGCCTTCAGCAAATTGACTACGCATTTCTTTAGCTTCGCGTTCACTAGTTGTACTACCGAAGAGGGCGAAAGTCATAGCATCAAAAATAGTCGATTTACCAGCTCCAGTATCACCACCGATCAAAAAAATCGGTGATTCATCGAGCTTTCTAAAATCAATAATTGAATGTTCGTGTGGACCAAAGAAGTTGATATCTAAATATATTGGTTTCATTTGCACGCTCTTTCTACTTCGTTGAAGATGTTTTCAACAAGTGTTTTTTGTTGGTTGGATAAGTCTTTTCCAGTAATGGTTTTGAAGAATCGGTCGACAGTTTCTTCGGGACTGAGATCACTGATATTAGTATTGATATTTTGAATCTGATTGTCATTTGCTTTTATTTGATAGTCTAATTCGACGATTGTTTTATAGTGTTTTTGTAATTTAGCTCGGATGTTGGTATGAACGTGTTCACTCGGGTCAAAATTCTTAATAGTAATAGCAAACCAAGCTGAATCAAGTGGTTGTTGACTGTAAAATTTCTCATCACAAAGAGTATCCCAGTCTTCTTCTAGGACAATTAAGTCAGTTTTAGGAATTAAAGGTTTAAATTCACGGTTAATACCATTGTCGTCAATCGTTACGATATCGACGCCTTTACCTTTATTCTTGATACGAGCTTCTTTGACGTTGAATTTGACGGGACTACCAGAGTAACGAATGTTGTCAGTTGGGGAAGCGAAACGGGTATGAATATGTCCCAACATGACGTAATCAAAATCACTGAATTCGTCGCTAGTTAAGGTTGCTAAGCCACCGACTTTTGAATTAGTCTCACTAGTTAGTTCTAGTTCGGTATCTTGATTAGGAGTTACCGCAAAATGGGTTACTAATAAATGCTTCTTATTAGGATCAAAATTCTTTTTCATATCAGCGACGACTAAATTCATTGCTTGAGAAATAGTTTTGATTTCCTGGACTTGTTCATCAGGCATACCTTGATGAGAGTAGTAAGCTCTTGCATCCATTGGATCAAAGAATGGCAGTAAGAATATTTGTGCTTGTGAAGTCTCAATTGGTTTAAAGGATTCCTCTAAAAGCGTATTAAGATAAAAATCAGATTGTTTCATCCAAGCTCGGCCGTAGTTAAGGCGTTTGGCGCTATCGTGATTACCAGAGATGGCATAAATAGGTAATTGACTTTCCAAATTGATTTTCCGAAACATTTCATCTAGAGCAGTGACAGCTTCAGGACTAGGAATGGCCCGGTCATAAATATCTCCAGCAATAACGATGCCGTCAACGTGTTCAAGTTTTGCAATATCTAAGATTTGTTTGAAAGTTTCCTTTTGCTCATCTAATAGGGGATAACCGTTCAATGTTCGTCCGATATGCCAGTCAGCAGTATGTAATAATTTCATATCCAATCCTCCATTTGAATTTATTGTATCGTAAAATTTCCGAGAACTAAGATTTATTTAAAGTATATCATTTCTTAAGAACGTATGTTCGATAAAACTGCAAAAAAAAGCCGATAAAAAAATTATCGACTTTTAGTGATTAATCATTCAAATTGTAACGAAGTTTCATGTTGTTAGAACCGGTTGTTACCATGTCTCCGAGCAATTTATTTTGTTTTTCAAAGGCTACGTCAGCTAATTTCTTATTGGCATCTTCGAGGTATTTTTCAATATCTTTTTGTCCAGAAATATCGGCATCGGTATCGTTTTGAATTTTACGATAAGCGCTCATGGCATCTAGTTCATAATCGTTTCTCATATCAACGTAGAAGTCATAGTCAGTATCACCAAGCAATGCAGTTGTACAACTCAACCAGTACATGTTGTTCAAATCGAATTTATCAGTGGCGTTTTTGTATTGAGCAGGTGTGTCGTTAACGTTGGCATAGAAAGGAACGACCGTGTTGAAAGTATTGGCACCATAAGCTAACCAGTGAATGCCAGCAATTTCTTTTGGAACGTTGTTTCTGATTTGAAGAATGTGAACGTTGTGGTTTCTGTTGATACCGATAGGTCTGAAGAGTTTCTTATCACTTTGGGAACCACTGCCGTAAACGTCGTATTTAGTATTTTCAAAGTGAGAACTCAAAACGAATTTCACATCTTCAACGGAAATCTTACGGTTAGCGTGGCAGATGAATGGTAGATCTTGTTCCATTGGATCGTCAGCTGTGTCATCAGGACTGAAGAATTTTTGACCGTACCAAGTACGAGGGTTGTTGTAAACAGTATCTTTAATAGAAGCACTACCAAAGATATGTCTTAGATTGTAGTTTTCAAAGTCTGGGTTGAGGTTGTTGTTGTCAATCAAGTCTTTCAAATCACTTGAGCAAAGTGTGTCATTTGAATCGAAGTCAAATTGATCAATGTTCATACGGTTTGGAGCTACAACGTAAGCATCATCAGGAATGCGAACGGCTGCCCAGTGGTGTCCACCGATAGTTTCTAACCACCAAACTTCTTCATTATCGGCAAATGAAATACCATTTGGTTCATAAGTTCCGTATTCTTCTAAAAGTGAACCTAGGCGTTTAACACCTTCACGAGCACTCTTGACATAAGGAAGAACGACAGTAACTAAATCTTCTTCACCTAAACCATTTTCAACGAAAGGATCGAGTCCTTGAACACGTGAATTAGTAGTAATAGTTTCAGTAGCTGACATAGCAACGTTTGAACTGTTGATACCAGCGGCTGGCCAAATTCCATTTGTCAAAATTGAGTTAGGAATTGAAGTGTAGCGTTGTGGGTCATCAGGCAATTTAACATTTACCTTGCTGATAACTGAAGTGTAATCTCTAGGTTGATCCTCTGTGTTTACGACTACGAAACGTTGTGGATCTAAGGCTTCATGACCATCATCGTTTCTTGAAATAAGAGTTGAACCGTCAATTGAAGCTTTTTTACCAACTAAAATCGAAGTACAAGAACCTTTAATGCGTTTTTCCATTATTAATTAGCTCCTTTTTTATAATCTCTAATAAATTAATTATAACTTTTATAATGTAGGAAACCAACCAAGCTAACTATTTAGGTAGATTAATCCCAGCATCTTTTAATGCATTCAAATACTTCTTTAATAATACATTTCTGGCGTTGTATTGAGCACCAGGAGTGGTGTAACAAGCAACTTGAATTGATAAAGTGCCATCATTTAAATTTGAAAAGCCAAAGATATAAGGTTTTTGTGTGATTTGAAGTTCTTTTAAATTTAAATTGTCGTTAACGTCGTCAATAACTTGCGTAATTTTTTCAAAAGGAGAGTTACTGGCAACAGGAATTTCCATTAGAGCTCGCATGTTGTTACGCGATAGATTGCTGACAATAGTAATGTTGCGATTAGGGATGTAATTCAGAGTTCCATCGAAACTTTTGACTTGAGTCGTTCTAATACCAACGTAGGTAACTTCGCCTTCGATATTGTTGACTTGAATTAAATCACCAACACTGATTTGTTGCTCCAATAAAATGAAGAAACCGTTGACCATATCGGAAACGAATCCTTGAGCTCCAAGACCAATTGCCAAACTGAAGATTCCGGCTCCAGCTATTAATGTACCGACAGGAATTCCGATGGCCGAAAGTATAGCGTAGATCCAAAAGAACATTAATGTATATTTGAAAATATTGAGAGCTAATGTATAAATGGTATCAAGTTTTTTAGGAGAGATTTGACGTTTAGTGCCTCTAAGTCCGGTTTTAAAAATGTGACGAATGATTTTTTTACCGATCCAATTGATTAGAAGTAAGACGATAGTTAATAATATTAATTGGAAAGCAACTGAAGCAACGTGCTGTAAGACTGATTCCCAATCGACTTTGAGAAAGAGTTTTTTGATTAAGGTATTAAGATTAAGTGACAAATTATTTATTCCTTTCTGAATAATTACTCAAATAATATTATCACAAAAGAAAAAGTCAGAGAAACGGTCTTCTCTGACTTGAATTTGTTATTGTAAATAACTTTTCGGGACAAAATCTTCAGTTGCCACGTATAATCTATCGGATAACTTTTTGTACAATTCGTGTTCACCAGTCATTAATGTGAAATTCAAGTTATCGCACGATTCGATTAATTTAATCGCAGCAGCAATTTTTAAGTCGTCATGGGAATAGTCAATTTCACTATTTCCAGTCACGGTAATATCTAAAGTGGGTTTATTTTGTCCTAAAGTGTAATCTTGTATATTTTCTGTAACCAAATTAAAATCTCCTCAATTGAAATGGGTATATAACATAACATATGAGGAGAGTAAATTATAGTCCTTTGTACTATATGGAAATTAATGACGCAAAATTTTGGCCATTTGTTTGTTGTGAGCGAGTTCATCAATTAATTTGTCCAAATAACGAATCTTTTGAACGAGTGGATCTGTAATATTTTCAACTTTTACGCCACAAATAGTACCAGTGATAAGCTTTGCCTGGTCATTAAATTTAGGCGCTTGGTTAAAGAAATCTTCAAAAGTGATTTCATTTTGTAAAATGGCTCTCAAAGAATCTTGGTTATATCCAGTTAGCCAAGTGATAATTTGATCTACCTCTGCTTGAGTATGGCCTTTTCTTTCTACTTTTTTGACATATAGAGGATAAATATCGTTGAAATACATTTGCGTGATATCTTTTTTAGGCATAATGACCTCCAAAGGTGTTTCTTTTAGTTTATCAAAGTCGATTAGAATCTTCTTTGATTTGGCTTATTGGTTAAATGTGGTAAAGTAAATTTACTTATATATAGAAGGGAACTTTAAAATGTCATATCCACAATTAGATTTAGACAATGCTACTGGCAGTGTTGCGACAATTAATACCAATCACGGAGCTATCAAAATTCAACTTTTCGATGAATTGGTACCTAAGACTGTAAAAAATTTCATCGAATTAGCTAAAAAAGGTTACTACAACGGGGTTATCTTCCATCGTGTTATTCCTGATTTCATGATTCAAGGGGGAGACCCAACTGGAACTGGTATGGGTGGTGAAAGCATCTATGGTGATAGTTTTGAAGATGAATTCACTGACCAACTTTTCAATTTAGATGGTGCTTTGTCAATGGCTAATGCTGGTCCTAATACTAATGGCAGTCAATTCTTCATTGTTTCTAACCAAAATATGCCAAAACGCATGATCAAGGAAATGGCTTCAGCTGGTTATCCAGAAGAAATCATTGCTGCATATAAAAATGGTGGAACTCCTTGGTTGGATCATCGCCACACAGTATTTGGTCAGGTTATCGATGGTATGGACGTTGTTCGTGACATTGCTCGTACTAAACGTAATAACAATGACAAACCTAATGAAGATATCGTAATGGAAAGTGTTGAAATCGCAGACTAAACTGATTCGACAATTTCTTGATAAATATTTTTGAAATAAGAATTTTTGAGAAAAACTAGATTGATGGGATGTTCCACGTGAAATCCTGGTAGATCTAGTTTTTTTAATTGTTCGGATTCCAATTCATTAGTGACTAGGGATTCGTACATAAAACTAATACCGTCATTTTGCTTGAGGTATTCGATAATGGCAGAAGGGCTGGCAATTTCAATAGTATTTTTAAAATCATTGATATTGTAGTTTTGGGTTGCTAACCAGTTTTCAAATATTTCCCGGCTACCAGAACCCTTTTCTCGTAGTAATAATGGTTGATTAAATAAGTCTTCAATTGAATCGCACCGATATTTATTATGACCAACACCGATGAAATGTTCCTTCTGTAATAGGAAAGCATCGAATTCTTTCTTGTTGAAATTACCTTCAATTAAGCCGAAGTCGACTTTTCCATCACGAATATTTTGTAAGATATGTTGAGTATTGTTAATTTTTGTCGTAACGATATTAGTTCTAGTCGATAATTGTTGAACAAATTTGGGCAGAATAGTGGAACTGAGTGAGAGAGTACAACCCATCTTTAAATGTTCAATATTACTGTGTAAAGTATCGATGACCTTTTTACCCTCAAACTCTATTTGTGTTGCAAATTGGGCTAATTTTTTTCCGGCAGGGCTGAGATGAACCTTGCCATGTTCTCTGATAACTAAAGGAAAATCTAATTCTTCTTCCAAGGAAGCTATTTGTTGGGAGACGGCCGGTTGTGTAATGTAAAGCTTTTGAGCAGTTTTAGTGAATGATTGATATTTAGCTAGAGCAATCAGAGTTTGATATCTTCTGTCGAGCATATGTACCTCCTATAAGTTGTGCTTATGATATCCAAAGAAATACTAATTTTTACTTATGGTACTTATATATTATCATCTTAGCTACGGAGGAATTAGTATGTATGCAAAACTTTTTGAAAGAAGCTTTTTATATGCCTTTGGGATAACGCTTCTTTGTTCGATTATTGGAACACTCTTAGGTGGACTACCTTATTTGACGATTATTGGAGCTTTAGTTATCTCTTTGATTTTAGGGATGATGTTCCAAATTAGTCGACCATTGATTGAAGAATCAAAAATGGGGATTGGTTTTATTTCCAATAAATTTTTACGTTTAGGAATTATTTTATTAGGATTCAAATTAAATTTGATTGATTTGGCACACGCTGGGGTTAAAACAATATTGTTTGCGATGTTTATTGTCAGTGGTGTAATCTTTCTAACTTATAATATTGCTAGAAAATTTGGCGTTAATAAACGTTTAGCAATTTTGACTGCCAGTGGAACGGGAATTTGTGGGGCAGCTGCCATTATGGGTATTTCTCCTCAAATCAAGGTTTCAAAAGAGGAGGAAGAGGCTAAACACAACGATGAAGTATTGGCTGTAGCGATTGTTGCTATTTTAGGTACGGTTTTTACTTTGATTGAAATAGCTATTAAACCTATGTTGCATATGTCACCAACTCAATTTGGAGTCATGGCAGGTGGATCACTTCACGAAATTGCTCATGCGATTGCTACTGGTGGTGCTGGTGGATCAGTCAGTTTAAGTGCGGCTATTATTACTAAACTATCAAGAGTTCTATTATTAGCACCGGCAGCTTTAGTTATCGGCTTTTGGTATCAAAAACAAGAAAAACCTGTTGATGGCAGCAAAGGGAAACTTCCAATTCCATGGTTTATGGCAGGATTTCTATTAGCCAGTGTTATCGGAACATTTATTCCGATGCCAGCTGGTCTTTTAAATGGATTAGTTAAATTAGCTTATATTGTATTAGGGATGGCAATGGCCGCCTTAGGTATGAGTGTGAACTTTAAAGTGTTTCTCAGCAGTGGAAAGAAAGCTGTTTTGGCTTCATTATCTGCGTCAGTAATTTTATTGATCTTTACAATTATCGTAAGTAAAACATTCTTTTAACTTTTAGACAGTCATTAGTTGATTAACTTAGTGGCTGTCTTTTTGTATAAAAGGGGTTTCATTTGTCAAAATTCGTGATATAGTAATAGTCAATAAAGTCATGTTGTAGTTTTTTGTAATTGTTTGTTTTTTGTTAATTAATAGGAAGAAACTATTCAATTAGTCAATTTTGCAAAAGAAATTGAAAAAAATAATAAAAAGTACTTGCAACGACTTATTATTAACGGTAATATATTACCTGTTGTCACGACAGATGCAACAACGTCAACGGATTCAAGCCTTACAGCTTTCCAAGACGTCATAAATTATTTTAAAAAATGCTTGACTTGTTCTTGCATCTTCGATAAGATAATTAAGTTGTCTGTTAGACATCATCTAACATTTCATCATTTGCTTGATGATTTGTTAGAAAAATTATTTTAAAAAGTTCTTGACATTAACTTG
>NZ_AZDO01000077.1 GCF_001435505.1 Companilactobacillus futsaii JCM 17355
TCTTAACTTTTCTTTATTTTTCCAAAGTGGCTAACTTGTTCTTGCAATTTGCGGAAAAGATTTTTATTAAATTCTTGCGTACTAATAAACATTTCTCCATGTCCATCACCAAACGGTTTCGTTTCTACCTCATCACTATCTTTCAAAAGAGTATATAGTAACTCAAAATCACTTGGAACCGGACCATAGTAGTCGTGGATATAAGTTGTCCCACTGATAGAAACAGAATTTTCCTTGAAAAATCTAAAATCACTGTAGAATAATAATTTATTCAACCTTGTTTTAGATAACTTAGGATTATGCTGGACAAAATACAAAACCATATTCGTAAACTTATCTAAATCAAATTTAGAAAATCCATCTTCAATCGTATGTTGATCATTTTGGTTTCTGAACAAATAAGCATTTAATAAAGAATCACCTTTGATTTGTTTATCTACTTTTGAGATAGCCGCTTCAATCTTTTTTTGATCTTTAGCACTTAACTTAGATTTATTTTGATGAAATAAACCTACAAAATAGCTACTATCATCTTTTATTTTTCGTAATAAGTTATTAATGCTTTCAGAAGGCAAAACGCCCTTCTCATATCTGGCAATCGTGGCTGACCCTACATCCAGTAACTTGGCTAGAGAACGTTGAGACAATTGATATTTCTTTCTAAAAGCAACCATTTCAGCGGGTGAAATAAGATTGTTCTTTCGACGGTATACATTAAAAGCTAAATCAATAGCTTGATTGTCTAAATCCAAATCAAACAAAATCTTATTAGTTTTGTCATCAATCAAAGCATCGGCTTCCACCGTAATATTTTCATCACGTACTTTAAAAGTTTGTTTACGTTTCTCAATGTGAGTTGTCATTACTTCACCCCTTTAATCGTTAAAATAAGGTAAATAGTACGGTTTAGTGCTTCTATGGAAAGATAATATCTTGCATTCATTACCTTGAAATTTTATTTTTATATAAATCGGCATCCCATCTAATTCATAAATAAATTCCCAGACTCGTGTACCATCACCATTAAAATCCGGACTAGGTCCACGATAATAATTATTAGGTGTCAGTGCTTGAATTATTTCTAAAGCATCTTGTAAGTCAATTCCTAACCGAGTAATACCATCAAAAATCCTCGGTACCCATTCTATTTCACGATTAGAAATTGCCATCTTAACTTCTATCAGAAACAAAACTATTGTATTTCTAGTTGTCGAAGACATGGATTTTACCATCGCTATTTCAAAATTATTTTAACGAATATCACGCATTTTTGCAATCAATTGATATCAAAAGTCCGATATTCATTACAATTTTAAATTACGCTAAATAACCTTATCTACAAAAAACGTACAAAAAACATCTTCTAAAAGAGATGTTTTTTACATTTCCAATTTATTTTTCAAAGCTTCAGTCAAAACAGCAGAAAAGTTGATGTTCTTTTTCTTACCTAGAACCACCAAATACTCTGGTACAGTTACATTTTTGCGAACCGTCTTAGGATTATTACGACGATATTCTTCCATATCAATATAAACGACTGTCTTAATATCATTGGCTTTAATTTTAATGTCTTCTAAATCAGTAGGTTTAGGATATTCCATCTTATCATCAAGCATAATGCCAATTGCATCTTGAGCCATTAACAAGGCATCTTTCATATTATCGCCTTGCGTCCAAGTACCATTATCAATATCAGGTATTTCTACACTATAGCCTTGATCTTCTGGATGTAAAATTACTGGATAAACTAAAACATTTTTCTTTGCTGGCATTTCGTAACCTCCTATAATTGGCATTATCTAAGACCTGCTTTCTTCAAGATAGCAACTTCAAAACCCTTTTTCATCTCTCCAACATGTATGGGGATAATGATGGTAACTTTAGTAAAAGGATTATACATTTTTAAATGTGAACCTTGTTGCGACTTTTCGATAAATCCATTTTGTTTTAAAAGTCTTACCATTTCTTTGGGTTTCATAGTCATAGGAAACTTGCCCTTCATAAATTATTATACGCATCAATACTTATAATTCAATTACGATGCTTATAAATAAAATACGAGAATTCTAAGAATCATTTCTCACAATCACTATTTTCATGTACAAAAAAAAGACTGCACACAATGTGCAGTCTTAATTTCAAACTAATTCAAAAATTAGTTAAGCTTTGTCTTGTTAACAACGTTCAACTTGTCATCCAAGTCATAAACAACTGGTTCACCAGTAGTCATTTCAACGTCCATGATGTCAGCATCAGAGATGTTTTCGATGTACTTAGTCAAAGCACGTAGTGAGTTACCATGGGCAGCGATGATTACGTTCTTGCCGTCTAATAGCTTAGGAGCGATTTCATCTTCCCAGAATGGAATTACACGTTCCAAAGTAACTTTAAGGTTTTCGCCACCAGGAATAATTCTTGGGTCAAGGTTTGCATAACGACGATCGTTAGCTGCTGAACCTTCATCAGTAGCCTTCAATAGTGGAGGTAATGTATCGTATGAACGTCTCCAGATGTGAACTTGTTCATCACCGTATTTTTCAGCTGTTTCTTTCTTGTTAAGACCTTGAAGTGCGCCATAGTGACGTTCGTTAAGTCTCCATGTCTTTGTTTCAGGAATCCATAATTGGTCACAGCCTTCAAGAGCGTAGTGCAATGTCTTGATAGCACGTGTCAATACTGATGTGTAAGCTTGGTCAAATAGGATGCCAGATTCCTTAAGAAGTTTACCAGCATTTTGAGCTTGCTTTACACCTTCTTCACTAAGGTCAACATCAACCCAACCAGTAAATTGGTTTGATAAATTCCATTCACTTTGTCCGTGACGAATGAAAACTAATTTTGCCATTTATATGATCCTCTTTTCATTTCTTTAACAAAGTACATTTTACACGAATTTGGCAATAAAAAAAAGTTTCTTTGTTAAGTTTGACTAAATTGCAAAATAAATGGTTATATTCCGTCCTCCATAGCAAAGAAAATTTGGCTGGAACAATGTGGGCACGACTTGGAGCCTTTGTTAAGCCCAAGTTCGGGCAAAGTCTTCAAGCTCGACCTTTCACTAGGCAATAAATTGCCAAGAGAAATTTCACATTTGAGCCAATTTTCTTTGCTATTCCGGACTAGATAGTAATTCTAACTTTTAATATAAAAAAATCTATTCAGACAATAGAAATTCTGAATAGATTTTTTATTCGGCGACGATAGCCTTATTCCTTATAAATAGGTATATCCAACTCTTTCAAAGTAGTAATATCCAACTTATTCTTTGAGTTCTTGTTCAAATAAGTATTAACTTGATCAGAACCAGCTAAAACAGCGTTAACTTTGTTCTTACCTTCAATCAAGTCAGACACTTCTTGAGCGTTTTCACTCTGTTTCATCACGATTGGAATTACTTCAAAACCGTAATCTCTGAGTTCCAATAATTTCTTATAATATTCAGAATTAATTGAAACAAAAATCGTTGAAGCATTTTGTTTCAAGGCTTGATTTTTCAACCACCAGAAAATCAAATCTTCATCGTTATCAAAGGTACTGATTAAGACGTTACCTTCGCTGAATAGTTGAATATAAGGTTCCTCAGCCGTGTAACTCTTAATCAAGACCAATGTTCCATCTTGACGATAAAAGTTCTCACGAACGACTTTATTAGCATTTCTGTGGTCATAAAATTGGGTAGCTGAAATTACTCCGTTGACATCGAAAATATCACGACTCAATAATTGACTGCCATCTTTGTAGTGGCGAATGATTTGTAATTGATGATTGGAATTTCTGGAAACTTCCATAACTAATTTATCATCGGCATCCAAAATCTTATCGACCTTATCACTGACATGTTGAACACGATAGTCAGCATCGAACGGAATTTCAGCAGGTGCGACTGGAGTATTCATGTTACGACCTTGCAAATCATTGTACATATTCAAGAGATAAGCATTGCCATCTACAAAGCCTGCATTTTGGTAATTCATCCAAGCCTCATCGATTTGATCGTTGTAAGTTACTGAAATTGCATTAGCGATTAAGCCTTTGTCAGCCATGGTCATTGTCAATTGTTGCCACATATTAGTGGTATCACTATCTGGGTTGGCAGCTAGATCATCAGTGAAAATGTAATAGTCACTATTGACATCTAAGTAAATCTCATTAGCCATTTCATCGGTTCCAAACCATTCCTTCAAAGAGGCGTTGATTTGGTCAATTCTATCAGTAGCTTGTTTTCTTTCATCAACTTGGTCACTGCCAACATTTCTTAAAATATGGTTGCAGTAACTACGGTCAGCTAATAATTGACTACGCAATTGTGACTTCAAATCAGCACTTTGATCTAAAGTGTTTTGTAAATTTTGTTCAGTGTATTGCCACTCTTCGCCGTTATCCATCCCCGGTTGTGGATTTTGGCTAGGATCCATCTGCTGTTGTGGCTGCATTTGTGGTTGATTTTGTCCAAAGAAATAATCGTTATTAGGTTGATTGGGTTGGTTAAAATCATTGCCCCCAAATTGCGTACCATTGTTCATCTGAGCATCATTATATTGATTTTGTGCTTGATCAAAATTATTTTGATCCGGTTGAGGATTTTGATATGAAGGATTGTTTAGATCAGAATAATTATCATCGTTTTCTTTCTTTTTTCTATCGAAAAATGACATAATTTAATCTCCCATCTACGTCAGTTGACTACATTTATCTCCATTATATATGACAAAACTTGTTTAATCTTAATTATAACGTTTTCTTTAACTTTATTCTGCGCTTTTTGGGACCACCAATCGAGTGAACGCCCAAAATATCGAGAAAGAAAACAAAAATTGGAATACCGACAATCAAACCCCAAGTACCAAGCAATTCTTCGGAAACAATCAAGACAATGAAAGTAAAGAAGATTGGCAAGTGTGTCATGCTGGACATAAATTGTGGATTCAAGAAGTACGTTTCAATTAAGTGAATAACAATAATCATGATGACGATGTAGATAACGTAACGAATCCCACCGACCGAATAAGCTACGAAACTCAATGGTATCAAGGAAATAATCACTCCAGCTACTGGCACCAATGACAAGATGAAGACCATGGCAGCCAAAGCGATAATTCCTGGCATCTTCATAAATAACAAAGTAATCGTCGTTAGAGCTGTGTTAACAACCGCAATCATCAATTGAGCTTCCAAAACAACTCCAAAAGTATTGACGAATTTTTGGCCGTAATATTGTAAGTCCGCAAAGACCCAGCTGTATTTACTATCTAAAAATTGACGACCGAATGCATTCATCTGCTCAACTTGACTCGTATAGAAGAAACTGAGCAAGAACGATATCACAATATTGAAACCAACTGCTCCCACACTACTAATATAATTGACGACAGAAGTAACAGCGACTTTTATCTGATTATCCAAATTGATCTGTTGCAAATAACTATAAATAATATTCAAATAAGGATTCGAACGGACATCTTCACTCTCATAAAATGATTGCAACGAAGTAAACATTTTGACCGTTTGACTAACCAACTGTGGCACATAATTAGCAATCACAAATACCAACAAAGAGATAATAATCAAATAGGTTGGTGTAATTATCCAAACTGGTCTTATTCTAGGAAATTTTTTTTGAATCGTTCGAACTAATTGAACTGATAAAAAGGTAAAGATGAACGTCAATAAGAACATGCTCATCATACTTTTGAACAAATAAAACAAGCCAATAACGATAGCTAATAATACCACTCGTCGCAAGCGCTTATTTTCAACAAACTTATCGTACAAACTCATATAACGCACCTCAAATATACAAACTCAACGAATACAACACATCGATTCCAACGACTATCGCGATAACGTAACGGTCGTACCACAACAAGGCTGTAAATTCACGAAACATTGCTGGCCATTTCAACATGCTCATCGTTTTAGCAGATGCATATTGAACTTTGAAACCTAGTCTCTTAGCTTGCAGTCTCGTTCGGGGGAGATGGTAATCGCTTGTAACTATAATAACCTTTGGGCGAATCTCTTTGGACCAGAAACGATGAATCTTAATAGAAGAAAATTCCAAATTCTGAATCGTATTCATGGCTTTTTCTTCCACAATAATGTGATTTTCCGGAATACCTGCTTGCAACAAATATTCCTTCATCATTTCAGCCTCAGTCTTGTTCGAAAGACTATGCAGATTCTTGCCCCCACTGACAATTATTTGCGGTTTATTCGTCGATGCCTTAAAAATTTCAATCGTTTTATTCAAGCGACTAGCCAAAATCGGCGGAATCCGTTCAGTCATACACTTGTTACCCATGACTAATAAAAAATCAGCTTCTTGTTTCATATTAACCTTTTTCTGGTCTCGATGCATTAGCCACATGTAAACTAGCATAATAAATAAAAAGAACAAATTTAAAGATGCAAGTCCGAATGTATAAGCGCCTAAAAATTTGTTCAATGAAATATTAGAAATTAAATAGAATATAAATATAATGACAGCCACGACACCAATCCCCAAAATTGGCTGACGACTGTAAATGTACCTTATTTTGTAAACAATCATTGCTTGTACAACGGTTATTGCAAGTAGTATTAAAAAAATCATTTTTCCTCCACAGCTTAATTCAAGCTGAATTTCAATTTAGGTACAGTAAGTGGAAAATCTTTAACCATCGTCCAAGTAACAGTTGTCGAATCCTTATCTGGTTGTTTTAACAAAAATAATTTATTATCTAACGAACCATAAATCAAAAACTTCCCCTTAGTAGTTGTCACAGCTGGTCCATTTTCTGAATAAGCTGAAGGTGAAACTAAAAACATATATTGCATCAAGGGCTGCTTACTACCACTGATGCTGATCCCCTGGTAATCGCTCGGCTGCAAATTGGTACCATATTGGTCGCCAAAATTGACCCCAAGATTACCGATTTTTTTGTCATTATTATCCGAGATAGCCGCTGCTAACTGCATTAAGTCAGCGTTCGATGAAATCGGATTGGCTACATATTGGTCATAATAATCTTTTGTCTGAGTGATTGAATCCTCCAAACTAGTTTGCGTTGCATCAGACTTTGTTAACAAATTAGCCTTCGTATTAGCTTGATTATCACGAGTTCTGACGGTAAAGTCACTCGAATACAAATACAATTGGTTATTATCATTTTCAATCCGAATCTTTGCCCGATCGATCTGATTGCCAGTCGCCTTGGAGTTAACTTTTAAATTAACTTCTTTTGGCAACAAGCGACTTTGATTCTGACCATGATAGTAATAGTCGATCGTCACGAGATTTTTTGGTGTCAAATACATCTTGCCGTAAAGACTTTGGACATTTCCTGATTCAACCGTCGTCATCATGACTACTTTGCTATCAGTCGTATCGGACAATTTTTGTGCTGAATGCTGGGTCAAAGTCATTTGATAAGTTCCATTTTGGTTGATAGTCAAATTGCCATCGGTCCGGCGATAATCGATAATAGTTGAAAAATAAAAATTGCCGATTAAATTGTTGTCAGTACTCAAAGGCTTAGTGTTTTGATTGACGTCGATAATATGATTAGCCATCTGTTTGTAAGAAATCGATTGGGACTTGTGTTTGGTGGATTTACTGATATTGGCCTTGTCTCGCTTGGTAATATAAGCGAATTTGTAGTTCTCATTGCCCACTTGGACATAGTAACCCTTCATATGCTTACCATAAACATTTTCGTGATAAGTCTTGACGAGCTTTATGACTAAATTCTGTTTAGCAGTTTTAAAAGTCATTGTTTTGCCATCACGCCCTAAAACGTATTGAGGATTGTTGAAATGTGTATTGAAACGATTGATCCCAACTTTGCCATCAATATTGGTGATGTCTTTGATCTCAGCTCGCTGATTTTTTAGAAATTTAATCGAAACTGTGTCATTTTCACCTTGGTCTTGAAACAAATACCAAGTCTTATTGGACGATACGATTTTACTAGTTTCCTTCTTTTGGCACCCAGTTAAAATTACGCAAAAAAGAAACATTACACTCAAAACAATATAAAATTTTTTTCCCATATCGATTAAGCCTTTCTTATACGACAATTATACAACATCAAACACCTTCTATTATTAAGTATGATATCAAAAAAAGACCCGCATTTCAGCGCGCCTTTTCGAATAGTTTTTTATAAATTTATTTTGTAACGTAACCTTGGTCAACCCATTCGTTAGTAGCAACACGACGATAAGTCAAACCTTGATAAGTCTTAGTTTGATCTGTGTACCATGGAGTGTTGTTAGCTAAAGCACGGTTAGTGATCTTTTTAGTACTACCGTCACTTTGGAAAGCTACCAATGGAACGTATGAACCTTGAGAATTGTTTACAGTAATAACGTTTGATGTAGCTGTTCCACCATTGTTAGTATTGCCACTGTTATTGTTAGAACTACCACTATTAGTATTACCCTTCAATTGATTGTAATACTTGCCAACTAGATCATAGAATTGATCCATGCTGTAACCCCATTTTGCAAAGTAACCAACAGGATCAGTGTGAGTTGTTTCGCCCCACTTCTTAGATACATCGTTGTGTGACATAACCGTAACGCCAGGTGTAAATGGCAAGTTATATTGAACTAACTTGTAGGCTGTGTAATAAGCTTGGTTAGCAACTGATCTAGCAAATGAATAAGTAGTATTCACTTCACACAATTCAACTTGAACAAACTTAGCATTAGCAGTTGGACCAGCACCCCAAACGGCATAATCAGTATTCTTAATGTTTAAAATTTCATTAGCATCAACGAAAGCATGCACATAACTGTACATATTTGGCCATTCGCGGTTGAAATATGTTGCTTCGTTTCTAGCAGTAGCACCAGGAGTAGCTGTTTCATGAATAACAACACCCTCAGGCTTACCAACACCATTTTCATAAGGTGTCCAGTAACTGAATGTACCTTCTTCGTTAGTAATTGAAACTGGAGTAATGTTGTTGTTTGTAATAAAGTCATTGATTGCTGAAGTTGCAGCTTGGGCTGTTTGAACTTGTGCCCCCATTTGTGGAACTACTTGTCCTACGGTTGTAAAACCAATACTTGCTAATGCGACTGAAGTAGCAAGAGTAGTCATAAATTTCTTCTTTGATACCATAATAAATATTCCTTCCCACCGTTAATTTCCTTAACGTTATAAATTATAACAACTTTTTTCACAAATTTGATAAAAGTAATAAACCTGTAATCAGATAGTAAACTTCAATGTTTGCTCATATGTCGTAATTTTTTCAAAAGACTGTCACGGCGGTATCTTAAAGCCCTTGTTGTATGGTTATAACGTTTCGCCAATATTACTAACGGAATATCCTCGATGAAATGTTCCTGCAACAAAGTACGGTCAAGATTCGTCAGCTCGGAAAAGTTTACAAAGTCCAATTTATTTTCGGATAAATCCTCAGGAACCCTTTGGAAATCAAACTCCTCTAGGCTGTGGAAATCAAAATAACGTTTTTCCTGACGTAACATATCAATCAAACGCCAAGTTAATTTTTGAAAAACAAATTTATGAAACTTCGTCATATCGCCGTTATCTTGCACGTATTGTTGATAAGTTTGTGCATAATTGATCATGGCTTCTTGAAAATAATCTTCGTAATCTACCCTTGTCGTATAAATGTGGGCTCTTTTCAAAGCACCGTGGATCAAACGTTGGTTTTGTAATGCATCTTTAAATCCTAATTCCATCTCATTCATTTGTGAGTTCTCCTATTTTTACTCACAAGGCCTTGTGTGGAATTAATATAACGAATCCGGATAAAGATTATTAGTTGCCAAAATGAAATTGAAATGTTGGTATAACAACGTTTAATAATTTAGAGCAAAATAAAAACGCCCATTTAGACGTTTTTTCAATTCATTTTAGTAATGTTTTTTTAATCGAGATGGCAGATTGCAAGAAATAACCGAACACTTTTTAAAACTTAATATTTTCCATAAA
>NZ_AZDO01000078.1 GCF_001435505.1 Companilactobacillus futsaii JCM 17355
TTTATGGAAAATATTAAGTTTTAAAAAGTGTTCGGTTATTTCTTGCAATCTGCCATAAAGAAAAATTTTATAAAAAATGGCAATTTTGGTTGAATGCCGTGGGGATTATTTGCATTTTATTTGTTATTATCTTTTTTGAACAAAATAATGGTAATAAAAATAGTAATTCTTCACATGTAAGAAATTCAAAAATCCAAAAAAAGAAAGATAATAAGGTTGAAAGCAAGAAGAAACATCCTAAGATAAAAAAGAAGAAAAAGGTAGAAAAATCTACACCAGAGCAAGAAGCTGAGAAAATTGAAAATAAATTTGTAGCATCTGATTATGATTCTCCAATTACTTATGAAAACCTTGCTAGAACTCCAAAAGAATATACCGGAAAAAAAGTGAAGTTTGCTGGTGAAGTTGTTCAAGTAATAGAAGATGATAAGATGACAGAATTACGCGTTGCTGTTAATAATGATCATGATACAATCGTGTATTGCATTGTGCCTACTAGTATATTGCATGATACTCATATTTTAGAAGATGATAGTGTGATCATTTATGGTATTTCTGCGGGATTGAAGAGTTATGAATCTACAATGGGGGGACAAATAACTATTCCATCATTGGTAATTAATCATGTAGATGATAACGGTAAAAGTACATACTAATTAAATTTAATGTGAATAAAAAAGTTCATTGGCTTAGGATTAATAAGTCAATGAACTTTTTAGATTACTTTTCTGTAGAATGACGATCTCCCAATAGAAAATCATCTTTATTTTCAAACATATGTTTAATAGTGATTGGATTATGACCAGTTAGTCTACTAAAATCACTAACAGGAACGTCTAAATATCCTTCTCTAACAGTAGTGCCAAATGTTACCATACCCTCAGAAGTTGCTTGAATAGGACTCTTTGAAAAGTCACCATTAGTATCGCGGGGAACACCAATACTATCAAAATAATCATATAATTCTTGATCAGTTTTTCTAATGTATTTAATATTATTGCCAGTAGTTTCATTACCAACCTTTAAGAATTTATCATAAGTAAATGGTTCAATTCCGTTAATGTTTAAAATAGCACGGTGCAATAAATCGTTATTCAACGCACAAGCAGCACTTAAAGCAGCGTCTCGTCTTGATATAAACCAAACTTTGCCATCACCCATATTCTTTTCGATACTATCTTCATTACTGTTAACAGCACGCATGTAATCTGAAATGAATGCTTCAGCAAACAATGAATTACGTAAGAAAATGTAGTCTAAATCTGTATTTTGAATAATAGATTCAGTATAGCCATGGTCTGCATTTTCTACGCTTGGATTGAAAGGATTACCGGCAGATAGTACTGAAGTATAAATTACTTGACTAACGTGTGCTTTAACACAAGCTTCAACAAAATTCTTATGTGCTTGACGACGTTTTTTACCAACGAAAGGCATCGAAATTAATAATACTTTATCTGCATCTTTGTAGGCTGAGACCAAAGTTTCAGGATTATTAAAATCAGCTACAGCGGTTTTGATTCCTTGATCAGAATATTTCTTTAATTTATCTTTACGAGGTGCTGTAAATACTAAATATTCTTTTGGAATTAATTTTTGTACGTAATTTGCTACTAATGAGCCAAAATTTCCATCTATTCCATTTACTACTATTTTCTTCATAAAAGCCTCCATTAAATAATGTACACGATTTCATTGTAATAAAAAAAACTTTTTCATGTCAAAAAAATTTAATTATATATTGTGAACTGGTTTTTAAGACTGATTTGAGAATCAAAAACTTGTCAGAAAAAATATCAAGGCTCATACTTAAATAAAGTTATTCAAGTAGTGGAGGGTAAGCGATGGCAAAGGTATTTATCGCGGGAAAAATTCCAGATAAAGCAGTTGCTTTATTGAAAGCAGCTAATTTAATAGTTGATATGTATACTGATGATAAATTAATTAGTACAGAAGCTTTGAAAGAAAGCGTAATTGATAGTGATTTTCTAATAACACCACTTTCAACACAGGTTGATCGTGATGTACTGAATCATGCACCTAAGTTAAAATTGATTGCTAATTTTGGTGCTGGAACTAATAATATTGATACAAATTATGCAAAAAAATTAGGAATACCAGTTACGAATACACCAATGGTTTCGACGGTTTCAACAGCAGAGTCTACAGTTGGATTAATTATTGGATTGATGCATCGAATTGCTGAAGGTGATCATCTGATGAGAACAACCGGTTTTAATGGATGGGCACCATTATTCTTCTTAGGACATGAATTACAAGGTAAGACTTTGGGAATTATTGGTTTGGGTCAAATTGGTCAAGCGGTTGCCAAGAGAATGCACGCCTTTGACATGCCAATTCTTTATACGCAACATCATCAATTACCGGTTAGTCGTGAAGTAGAATTAGGAGCTAAATTTGTTTCACAAGATGAACTCCTAGAAAAATCCGATATTGTAACTTTGCATTTACCATTGAATGAACATACTAAGCATTTACTAGGAGCTAAAGAATTTAAACAAATGAAAGATAGTGCTATTTTAGTTAATGCGGCTCGTGGTCCTATTATTGATGAAGAGGCTTTAACGAATGCATTAGTAAATCACGTTATTGCAGGTGCGGCATTAGATGTATACGAAAATGAACCAGAGGTATCAGAAAAATTAAAACAAATGAAAAACGTATTATTGACACCACATCTTGGAAATGCCACTATTGAAGCTCGTGATGCGATGGCCGTGATCGTTGCAGAAAATGTGATTGCTGCAGTAAATGACCAGTCAATCAAATATATTGTTAATGACAAATAATAAGGAGAAATAAATGTTTGCTAATTTAGTTAATGAAAAAAGAAGTGCCTATAAAACCGTTAAAATTGGTTATTCGTGGACAGAAATGATTTTTGGCTTTTGGACACCTGTTTTTCGTGGTGATTTTAAATGGGCCAGTGTCATAGTCTTGGCAGAAATACTCTTTGGATCATTCACTTGGGGTGGTGGAGCCTTTTTGGTTACCTTTGTATTTGCCTTCTTCTACAATCGTCTTTATGTTGGGGATATGATTAAGCAAGGCTTTAAACCAGCTGATCAGAATTCCTTTAATGTTTTGAAAAGTTATAATTATATTTAGAAAGCGGGATGGGGGACATTTTTATGAAAAAAGTAAGCTTGTTGGTTTTATTTTTTCTCATTTCATGCTTGGTGATAATATCGATCCCCACTGCATTTCATTTTGGGATGCAATATTTGATAATTACAATTTTGCTGATTTTAGTAGGTCGACATATTTTATATAAAAAATAAGAGCAATTTATCCAATTTTGAAAAGAGGGTAGGTGGCTTTTTTTTAACTAAAAAACTACAATTTTGTAATACTGTCCAAAAAAATACAGAGTGTCAATAATGTTCTTAAGTTTAATATAATTATCCTCTAAACTATTAAATCAAATAAAGATTTTAATTTGGAGGCAAGCAATATGCAAAGTAGTAACAACTTGACGCTACATACAGATTTATACGAAATTAATATGATTGAAACTTATTGGCGGCAAAATGTGGCTCATAGAATGGCTGTCTTTGAATTGTATTTTAGAAAGTTACCATTTAAAAATGGATATGCTATTTTTGCTGGATTAGAACGGATTATTGACTATTTAACAAACCTTAATTTTAATAAAGAAGATATCGATTATCTAAGAAAAATAGGTTATAAAGAGGATTTCTTAAAATATTTATCGAAGTATCATTTTTCCGCCACTGTTAGATCAGTTCAAGAAGGTGAAGTCGTCTTTGCTAATGAACCTTTGATACAGGTTGAAGGTCCAATTGTAGATGCACAATTAATTGAAACGGCGTTGTTAAATTTTGTCAATTATCAAACTCTAATTGCAACCAAAGCAGCGAAAATCAAGAATGTTGTTGGTGATGATCCGTTATTAGAAATGGGAACCCGTAGAGCTCAAGAAGCCGACGCAGCCATTTGGGGAGCTAGAGCAGCTTACATCAGTGGTTTTAATGCCACTAGTAATGTCAAAGCTGGTGAAAAGTTTGATATACCAGTAAGTGGTACTCACGCTCATTCATTAGTTCAGTCTTTTGGCAATGATTATGAAGCTTTCAAAGCATACGCTAAAACACACGAAAATAGTGTCTTTTTAGTAGATACATATGATACTTTGCGAAGTGGTGTTCCCGCCGCAATAAAAGTTGCAAAAGAATTCAAAGATAAGACTCACTTTTTAGGAGTCCGAATCGATTCCGGTGATATGGCAGCTTTATCTAAGGCTGTTCGAAAGCAGTTAGACCAAGCAGGTTTTTATGATGCTAAAATTTTTGCTTCAAATGACTTAGATGAGCAGACGATAATGAATTTAAAAATGCAAGATGCCAAGATCGATGTTTGGGGCGTTGGCACCAGATTAATTACGAGCTTTGATCAACCAGCTTTAGGTGCGGTTTATAAATTGGTTGCTGTTGAAGATGATAATGGTAATCTAAAAGGTACAATCAAGTTATCCAATAATGCAAACAAAATATCCACCCCTGGTAAAAAGCAAGTGTGGCGGATCACTCGTAAATGTGATGGTAAATCTGAAGGCGATTACGTGACTTTCGCTGACGAAGATCCACGAACTATGGAAAGCATCTATATGTTTAATCCAAAAGTACCATACATAAATAAGACAGTTGGTTCATTTGAAGCTCGACCTTTGTTGCATGAAATTTTTCGCGAAGGCAAATTAGTCTACAAACAGCCATCATTAAAAGAAATTAGGAATTTCACTGCAACTGAACTTGAAGGACTTTGGAGTGAATATAAACGTCAATTGAATCCTCAAGAGTATCCGGTTGATTTGTCGCAGAAATTATACGATCAGAAAATGAATTTAATTAAACGTAATCAAAAATCTATTTAAAAAAGAGTCTTCTTGAAGTGCAATAAAAAAGTTAGACATTTTTATAAGTTTTAAGAAATCATGGATTG
>NZ_AZDO01000010.1 GCF_001435505.1 Companilactobacillus futsaii JCM 17355
TGAATTGAGGGAAAGAGCCATTCAGAATCCAGCTGATGATCAAGCAGCCATTGACGATACAATAAGAGTTCTGTTTGAACTGGTTTAAGGTACAAGGTATTAGGCTTACCAGTTTTTCGATCATGAATGAACGCATTTTGTTTAATAGAACCGTCCAGATTAAAAATATCGGTCTGTTTTAAACCCATAACGTCACTCACTCGCAGTAGCGTAGCTTTACCAACTTGAAAAATCGTATAGTTACGTCGGCCAGCTTTAAAGTTATTGAGTAACGTATCTTGAACCTCTTTAAGAACGTTTGAATCTTTGATGGGTAAGACAACTTGTTGCATGTAAATGACCTCCAGTAGGAATATTTGCATTGTGTATCTACACGGGATATACTTGACTTGTAATAATAATTTAGGAGGGGAAAATATGGAACTTATTAAAGAACAAACACGCTTAGCAAAGTGGGGAAACTCGAAAGCTGCTAGAATTCCTAGCCAAATTATTAAACAACTGAAATTAGATGATAACCAAGATATGACAATAACCATTGAAAATGGATCAATTGTTTTGACACCAATAAAAAAGAACCCAACCAATATTCACGAACTATTTAAAGATTGGCAAGATGACGGGAAAAGGGATCACGAGCTTGATTGGGGAAAGTCAGAAGGTAATGAACTTCAATGGTAAGCCAAGGTGATATATTTTATGTTAACTTTAATCCAAGGCGTGGTCATGAACAGATGAATAAGCGACCAGCCATTGCTCTAAGCAATGATCTAGTCTGTCAGACAAGTAACATGACGATTGTGGCTCCAATTAGCAGTACCAAGCGTAATTTTCCAATGTATCATCGACTAACTAGTAGTCAAACAGTATATGGAAAAGTATTATTAGATCAAACCATAGCCTTAGATTTACGGGCAAGACATGTCACTGATGAAACTATTGTCGATCATGTATCGCGTGAAGAACTAGAAGAAATAATCACTTTGTACAAATTATTGTTTAGTATTGATGACAAATAGAAGAAGTTATTTTTAGTATATAACGACAAATAGCCCCCAATATCTACATTATAGATATTGGGGGCTATTTTAACAATGATTTTGAGGGTCTATTTGTGCCTTTTTTAATCGCCCCTATAAAACAGCCCCCGTTATCTAGTGGATAGATAATAGGGGCTGTTTTTTTGTTTAATGGTATTATAGGTACTATATTAGTATGAATATATTGGAGAAATAACATGTATAAAAACATCAAATAAATCGTCAGCGGATTGGGCGCTTTTATAATTGCCCAATGGCTCTATCATACTCTGTCACAATATCCAAACATCAATATTTGGCTGGCTAGACTGCTTCCTACTCTTATCATTTTTATTGTGTTCTTTTCTCTGCAATGGATAATCAACACATTTGAAAAGTAACCTTATAAATTTTAGTTATTATATTGGGCTGAAACCCTTGCTACAAGCGGACTAGCAAAAATGCAAGCTCGACAAAAACATAACTAAATAATCTATTGCTCTTATGATGATATTTTACCAAACGAGAAAAACTAGTCCGGAATATCAGCATAAGAGCAAGTGTGTTAATCAGTCCGTATTAGATAGTTTTCCGTCGACAATTTTGTAGACATTATCAGAAAACTCTCGCAGACGATCATCGTGCGTGACGATGACGACTGCTTTTTCCTCGTCATGCGCAATATTAGCAAAAAGTTGGCCAACTTCTTTGACACGTGCCGTATCTAATGCTGCCGTAGGTTCATCGGCTAGGATGATCGCCGGGTCTGTATACAACGCACGGGCAATTGCAACGCGCTGTTGTTGACCGCCAGACAATTCGCCAGGGTATTTGTTTAATAATTTTTGAATGCCTAGCGTTTCAATAATTTTGTCAAATCCATCTTGACTGAGGTTATTGTTAGGCTTCACCTGGTCAACAAGTTTGAATTGGTCTGCTACGGTTAAATATGGCACGAGATTGTACGCCTGTAAGACGAAACCGATTTGTTCAAGTCGTGTTTTTTCGGCTTCTTTGGTACTCAAATCACTGATGTCGTGACCATTCAAACGAACTGAGCCGTCTGTTGGTGTCTGTAACCCGCCTAAAATGGTTAGCAAGGTACTTTTACCAGATCCTGAAGGACCAATGATAAGCGACACCTCACCAGCTTTAAACGCTAAACTGACGTCTTCTAGTGCCGTAACTAAATTGGTTTTCTGACCAAATTGTTTCGTCACGTGTTCAAGGGCTAGTTTTTCTTCACGCATCTTTTTAACCTCCAATTACTGATACCGGATCAATCTTACTAATCACACGAATCGGAATGATTGCACCCAGTAACCCGGTTACCATCAATCCGGCCGCAATGAGTCCCATCAATCCCCAATCAAATGCCATTGGTACGCTATCTGGAATCCCAAATTCAGTTAATGCCGATAGTACAGCACCAACGACGATACCAGTTGCCATAATAAAGAACGTCTCAAATAACGTATTTTGGGCCAAGAAACGATTTGGAATGCCTTGTGCACGCAAAACTGCCAAGTTAGGCAATTTTTGAACCGTTAGAATGTAGAGGAAGATGGTAATCACAATCAATGAAATGACAATCAGGAAGCCAATCATGAGACCAAACGTCGCTTTTTGCGGTGTATAACCTGGCAATTTATTGATAAAGGCTTGGTATGAATAAGTCTTTAATGCTTTATCATCGACCGATTGTGACGTTTTTGAAGTAACTACGCTACCTTGGAATTGATCTGACACGCCCTTAATGACACGCCATTGCGCTAACGCGCCATAAATAACAGGTGCGGTGTTATACGTGGCATTTTTCGCATAACCCACGATTTTATATTTCGTATCAGATAACCCAATCGAAATTTTATCCCCCATACCGTAAATATCCTTATCAACTGAGTCAGCGAGGACGACTTCGTTAGCTGCCTTTGGCAAGTGCCCCTTGGTTAATTGTAGGTTTTTAGCGATGTACTCGTCGTTATTCATCCCAACGAATTGTGCGGATTCACGTTTTCCGCCAATTTTCATATTAACTGGTGTAATGCCAAGTGTTGCGGTTTTGTCGTCGCTTAACTGATCCACCTGTTTCGTTGTCAGTAATGACTGTCCGGCATTGCCATTAGCGTCTTTGGTCATTACAAAGGACTTAGACTGCCAGCTGTCCACCGCAGCGGTGTTAGCTGTTGCCAGCCCGAGCGCCAGGGCACTTAAAATGAAAATCAAATAACTGATTAAGACGACGACTGTTAGAATCAAGCCGTACCGTAGTTTTTCTTTTTTAATCTCTCTAATTGCTAAAAACATTTGTTCCTCCTGTATTTGTTGCAGTTCAACAAACTTACTATACACAAGTATACATGCTCTTATGATGAGATTCCGGACTAGTTTTGCTAGTTTGGTAAAATATCATCATAGGAGCATTTTTATTTATGGTTACACGTTATGAAGAGGACTTAAAAAAGTCCATTGTGGAGATGGTTAAAGCGGGACGACGATCCGATGAATTATCCAAGGAATACGGTCCTTCAGCCGATTCAATTCGGAATTGGGTTAAAGGCGCTAAATCAGTTGAGCTAGAAGACGGTACTGAAGTAACGTCCAAAGAATTCAAACAACTTCAAAGGGCCAGATCAGCTATTAACGCTATTTAATTCTGCCTGAGGGTGTGACCGAAGTTTCCTAACCATGGGCTTGATTTTAGCAACGACCAACGGGAGGCGCAGTTAAATGTGAGCGTGGGCTTCGCTCACTCCTTTTTGAGTGAGGGGGGAATTGGGGACCTTGAAGCTTCCAGATCCTGGCGGATCAAATCGAATTGTTGCCGAGAAATATTGCTTTGGTAATGATGACTAAAATGTTGCATATGATCACCAACTTTTTTGACAGTAGTTATCAAATTATTTGGTCAAAATCAAAGATACTAAACAGCTTCTAAAGTTATTGAGTAACGTATCTTGAACCTCCTTGAGAACATTTGAATCTTTGATGGGTAAGACAACTTGTTG
>NZ_AZDO01000079.1 GCF_001435505.1 Companilactobacillus futsaii JCM 17355
GATGAATGTCACAACATTGTTCGAGCAATTATTTATATTCAAAAGCATTTTTATGCTATGCCAAAAGAATTTAGAAATGCCGACAGAGAGCTTAGTGATGAGACTAAAAACAGAATAATTCAATCAATTCTGTGGGAAGACGAACTTGCTAAAAGATTTAAATTGTGCCGTGTATGAAATGCGTTGCAATAAGTATCCGTGTGTTGAAATTGCTGATGCTTTACATATTAGCGATGAAGATGTTGAGCTTATTGACAAGGCCAATCAAGAACATTTGGCAAAATTAGAAATGATTAGGTTAGGACGGTTAAATCTTAGCGATTTTAATTAGATGATGAAAATGACAGATGACAATTTAGCAGTCTATCAAATGCGAGAAAACAGATATAAGAATAAAGAAATAGCAGCTGCTATGCATAAAGAGCTTTTTTATATAGAAGACATAATACGTCAAAACAACAGGATCGGTAAAAAATTATATCGAGAAGATGATGAGTGGCAGCGATTGAATGCCAGAAGAAATAAGAGGTTAAGAAAGAGACATTTGGAGTGAAAAATATGAGAATTTTAAATGGTTGGACTAAAGATGAACGAAAGGAACTAGAGGAAACAAAATACACGGAAAGTTTCGGTGACTTTTTACATTCCATTACTGGATATCTTGAAGATGCGAATTATAGTTATGTCTGGGATAACTATCATAAAGCCGAGGAAGACTGAACAGATTCCATTAAAAGAAGTATTAGATTTGTTTGGCCAAAATCCAGAGTTTGGTGACAAGCGTTCTAAGACACGTTGGATATTTTTTATGAAAGGGTTAGAAAAATGAAAGCAAAAAAATTAGCACCAATCCCGATGGAATCAATACTAAATAGTCGCTGTAATATCCGAAATGAAATGACAGTAGGTGTTTATGATGAGGCTAGAGAAAAGCTTTGTGATGAAAGAGGCCTAAGTGAAGACGATATAAACGCGGTGCTGGAATATGCTGAAATATTTTGTCCTATGAATGCGTTGGTTAGGACTATTACGCCTGTCGTTTGGGAGGAAGACTAATGATTAAAACATACACAACAACAGTTAAAGCAGAAGCGTTTGACGGTAGTAAAGAAATGATGTCACGTTATCCAATTAAGTTTTGGAAGTCAAGTCTTTATTACGGTGGTATTGGCTATGCTTTAAAGTTATCTAGTAGATATGAGGAAGATGAAGTATACAATCAACCTTTACGTGTTGGCCAATATATTGTTACTACACCAGCAGGTAGGCTAATGATTTTAGAGCCTTTTGATTTTTATGACTTATTCCCAGAGGCTGAGAAATGAAAATTAACGTTTGGGGCTGGGTATTTATAATTGGTTTTCTAGGTGCCTTAATTAATTTTATATTTGCTAGTTCAGTTATCGGAGTATTAAGAAGTGGCTTCATGATGGTTATTTTGATTCTACCGGCATTGGGAAGTGATTGGAATGATTAAAAAGTATATCAAGGCAGGTAAATAGACAACAAAAAAGCCACCCACAACGTGAGCAGCTAATTAATTGGTTCCAGCAAATCAATTATATCATAAGTGGAGGCTGTATATATCGTGGGATTACTATTACCAGATATTGATGAAGAAAAAACAATTAAGAATGTTAAAAATTATTTTGAGCATGAATTTCCAAGATTAATTGCTCAATCTCACATGAGTCTCACGTATGTGCAGTCTCCAAGTTTTGATCGTATTGGGAGCGGAATTAATACGAGAAATACTCAAGAGGATAAAATTGTGGGTAAATTAGGTGCAAAGGAATATATCCAAATAACGATGAAACTTATTAGCAACTGTCCACATGATTATATGGTTATTTTGAAAAATTATTATATCCATAATATGACGAACATTGATTTGCAAGAATTATTAGGCTATGGACAAACGCGATGTAATGAACTAAAGAATATGGCTTTGCTATATTTTGCTGACGCTTTTATTGATTGTTACGATTTGCATGTTTATATTCCAGAAAATAAAAAAAGCGATGTAATGCCGACGTATTAGCGATGTTTTAGCGATGAAAGAGCGTTACACAAGCGACCACTTTACGTGTTATATTAGTATTATCGAAAGATTAAGAGATATGCGGTTACTCTACCGCTTAAAAGGAGCTCATTTGTTAGAAGAGTTATGATAACGCTCTTCATTTCGTGAGAACACATGGGTGGGCTAAATTAAAAAAATAATTAGTATTTCCCTCAACAATATTTAAATGTTTTTCCTTCCAATTTAGCTTGAGGTTCGAATCCTCATTCTCACATTGGCCGGCGGAAAACGGTCATAAAATATAAAAGAAAACGTTAATTGATTCTTTTGTAAAACAACAACGGTAGTCGGTGGCGCAAAGGGTAACGCTAAATACAAATGATGGTGTATGGTTCGATTCCATGCCTGACTATATAAAGAAGATCAGTCAATTATGGCTGGTCTTTTTATTTTGGAGGAAAAGAATATGACATTTAGTAAAGCATTTGAAGAAGTTAAACATGGCAAGGCAATGCGATTACCACAATGGAATAAGGATGTATCTATTAAGGCTCAGTATCCGGATGAGCACAGTAAAATGACAGCACCGTATTTATACGTTGAATCAAGATTTGGCCGTGTCCCTTGGAAAGAAACGAATATTGAACTATTTAGCAACGATTGGGAAGTAGTTAATGATGGCTAAGATGATTCACACAAAGGCTGGTTATATGACTAAGGAAGAAGCTAAGATGATTGGTGATGTTGATAAGCAAACTAAAAAGAGGGACAAACATATGAAGTCAATTGGAGTGGCAGTAGGTACGGTACGTAGTAAGGATAAGCTAGATGTACCAGTAGTCAATGGTAAAGGCAAAACAGTGGGAAGTATGCCTAATGATACATTCTGGCGATTAACATCGATAAATAGAATTAATGGTAAGGAATATTACAAGGTTGATAGTGATAGATATATATTAAAGAAGTACGTTGTATTCAAAGGAGGAATGACTCGTGAAGATAATCATACATCCTAATAAAGCACCAATTATCTATGATGATTTTGGTAAACGTATCGAAGGTATACATGACTTTGATTATCATTATGTGACTGATACTGATAACCCTGATCCTGATGGAGTTAACAGTATGAGTCTAAGTTATTGGTCTGATGATACTAATTGTCCAATCTTGTTACATCAAGGTTGGGATAAGAATCTATATTTGGACGGCAAATGCTCATACTTTGGTCGAAGGAGTAATTGTTTATGAAGAAAGTAATTGTAATGTCTGAAGATGAATATGACCAAGCAATGCAAGGACTTGATGGTATACCATTCAAGACTGATAGAACTGAAGCTAGCAACGGTAAGTTTATTAGATCAACTATCACAATACATAAGTCAGACTTAGAAGCAGCATTGAAAGCTAGAGAATATGAGCTTGTTAAGCCAGATGATGGCTCGGACATTAACTGGAGTGCATCTATTGTTTGGAAAGACTGATAGGTATATTAAGTTCTATCACACAAAGGCATGGCATGATGCACGGATGCTAACACTCATACGTCAGCATTACCTTTGTCAAGATTGTTTACGTGAAGGAAAGATAACAGTTGCTAAAACAGTTCATCATATTGTTCCTTTAAAGGATGACTGGTCAAAGAGACTTGATCAAGATAATTTGGAGGTCATATGTTTAGAACACCATAATCAAGAGCACCCTGAAAAGAGTTCTGGAAATAAGAAATATTTTAAACATGAAGTGGCAGTCAAAAAACGTTCTGATGTTTTTAAATTCTCATCGAACAAAGATGATGACAAATTATTTTGGTAGCCCCCCCTATCTCAAAAAATATTTTATTGAAATCCCAGACAACGGTGTGGTCCCTTTTTCGCAATAAATTCGTTTTTCAATAAAAAAATATTAATCCACTTCAAGCTCAAACCATTATGTATCAATGGTTTGAGCTTTTTTAGTCGGGTGGAAAGGAGGAAAATTTTTGCCACAAACAGCAAAAAGTTCATTGATTCATTTAATGGAAGGCAATCCAAACAACATTACCAAAAAAGAATTACATAAACGAAAGAAAAATGAAGACAAATTGACCTTGCCACGAGATAAGTTGATTCCTCCATCTTGGTTGACTAAAACAGGCGCTAAAGAATTTAGTAGAATCGTTGAAATGATGGAACCTACTCAACTTTTGACTAATGGGGATGTAAATACTCTGGCTCTTTATTGTGATACGCTTGCTGACTATCATTCATTTGATAGAAAAATAAAGCAGAAAGGTTACATGATGAAAGGCAGAGTCAATCCATTTATTCGTGAAAAACGTAATTCGGCTCAATTGCTGGATAAATTAGCAAATGAATTAGGATTGACACCAGGGTCAAGAGCATCGTTAGCAATTAATATGCCTGATGATAATGAAGGGGATGATGATGACGAATTCGACTAATATCTTAGATTATTCTTATACGCAACTTACAAAGTGGTGGGATAAGTATCGAAGTGATCGTGAGGGTTGGGCTTATTTAAAAGAGCCTAGCCCTATTTTATTGACCAACTATTACGCCAAAATGGTTGTTGACGGTGATATCCCTGCAAGTAAAGAAGTGGTTGCTACATGTGAACGACATCTAAAAGATTTGGACCGTCAAGGAACAGATGATTTTCCTTGGGTATTTGATGAGGAAAAAGCCTGGAGACCAATTCGTTTTATTGAATCGAAGTGTAAGCCTTCTAAGGGTGATTTTAAGCAATTGGTTCTTCAACCCTGGCAGCATTTTGTTGTTGGAAGTCTATTTGGTTGGGTTCATCGTGATACTGGTTATCGACGATTTCGTGAAGGATTGATATTTGTTGGTCGTAAAAATGGTAAAACAACACTAGAGTCTGGTCTTGCTGACTATATGACTGGTTTTGACGGCGAACGAGGAGCTAATGTATATTTCCTTGCTAATGCTCAAAAGCAAGCTCACAAGCTGTTTGATGAGTCTAAAGCTATGATTGATGCATCGCCATTCTTATCTAATCGTTTTGTAGCAAATAATAACGAGATCAGATTTCCTAAACGTAAATGTACCATTGTTCCTATGTCAGCTGAAAAAACTAACAAGGATGGTGAGAACCTACATTTCGCTGTTTTCGATGAAATTCATGAGTACAAGGATTATAAATTAATCAATGTTATGAAACGTTCCCGTGGTACTCGTAAACAGCCATTAATTATCTATATTTCTACCGCCGGAACAGTTTTGGATGGTCCATTGATGGATTTTGTTGATAACGGTCAAGATTGTTTGAAGAATTATGATGACCATATTGATGAAAGAACGTTTTACTATTTGGCCAAACTTGATGATCCACAAGAAGCTAATGATCCTGAGATGTGGGTTAAAGCCAATCCTAATATTTGTTTGATGGAAATGGTTGATATGATTGGTGATTACAAGAAAGATCATAAAAACCCACAAGAGTTGGCCGATTGGATAACGAAACAGTTCAATATTTTCAGTGAAACTGACGAATTAAGTTTTGTTAATACCGAAACTATCCTTAAAAATAATAAAAATCTCAACCTTAAATTATTAGAAGGTCGAGATTGTACTGGTGGATATGATCTATCAGAAACAGAAGATTTTACCGCTGCTTGTCTTGAATTCCCATTAGATGACGGCGGTATTTTTGTACTCGAAAAGACCTGGGTTCCTGAAGCACGTTACAAACGTGACAAAAATCCAGAGCGTATCAAAGCATGGGAACAAGCTGGATATCTGGAAATAATACCAGGAGATTACGTTAAGTATGAGTATGTTTTAGATTGGTTTAAAGACATGAGCAAAATCTATCAGATAACTAAGGTAATGTTTGACCCTGCTAAAGCCTTACTTTTGAATAAAGCCATGACTGATTATGGATTTGATACTCAAAAGGTTAGACAAGGTTTTAAGACACTTGGTGGACCAATGCAAAACTTAAAAGAATTGCTACTTGATGGCAAGGTAATTTATAACAATTCTAAATTGTTTAGATGGTATTTGAACAACATCAAGTTAATTAAAGATCGTAATGATAATTGGATGCCACAAAAGCAAACCTTATCGAGAAAGATTGATGGTTTTGCAGCTTTATTGGATGCTCACGTTGATGTGATTAATAAATTGATTAGCAAACAAGGTAGTGATATTAAATTTCTATCTTTCGATTAGTGAGGAGGTGATTAAATGGGCCTAATGAGTAGGTTCAAGCAATTGTTTCAATCCAATTCATCAAGTAAAAAGCCCTGGTCAGGTAAGGCTTTTAATTTTACTGATTGGTTTGGAAAAAATTTAAATGGCTCAAAGCAACACACACTAGAAACTAATGAGACCGTTTTTAGTGTTATTACACGTTTATCTAATACTTTGGCTTCATTGCCGTTAAAAGAACTGCAGAAGCGAAAAGAAGTGGATAACAGTGTTAGTAATTTACTTAAACACGTACCTAATGAGAATATGACTTCATATGATTTTATCAATCGACTTGAGGCCGATAGAAACACTTATGGTAATGGCTATGCGATCATTGAAAGAGATATTTATAATGCACCTAAAAGTTTGATTCCAATTAATCCTTTGGATGTTGAACCAATGATTAATAGGGATGATCAAACACTTTGGTATCATGTCACTTCAGCACTATTTAATCTAAACGTTTATGTATTTAACCAGGATATTATTCACGTTAAGCACATTACAGGATCCTCAAGATATGCTGGAATTTCTCCACTTGATGTCTTAAAAGGAGCATTAGATTTTGATAACGCTGTTAAGGAATTCTCACTAGGTGAGATGAGTCGAAAAGATAGTTTTATTTTGAAATATGGAGCTAACGTTTCTGAAGAAAAACAACAACAAGTAATTGATATGTTTAAAAAATATTATGATTCTAATTCTGGTGTTCTTTTTCAAGAGCCTGGTGTCGAAATTAATTCGATTGATAGAAATTTTGTTTCTGCGGATTTAAAAAATGAAGATGACATTACCGACAAGCGAATTGCTAATGCTTTTAATGTTCCACTTCAATTTTTAAATGCTAGTTCAGGTGGAACGTTTAGTTCTAATGAACAATTAATGACTCAATTCGTTCAAATGACTTTAACGCCAATCGTTCGGCAATATGAACAAGAGTTTGAAAAGAAACTTTTAACTACTGAAGAATTAACTGCAGGTAGTTATTTTAAGTTCAATATGAACTCATTACTTCGCGGTGATATGCAGGCACGTGCCAATTTCTATCAAATTATGAGACGAAACGGTGTATACACGACTAATGATATTTTGGATTTGGAGGATTTGCCTGAATCTTCAGATGAATTTGCTGATAAATTATTTGTTTCTGGCGATTTATATCCAATTGATATGGATCCAACACAAAGAAAGGGGGTGACAAAGAATGCCACAACAGAAGACACCGAAAAAGTTTTGGGAAATGACCCAAACAAGCAGTGATACAGCTGACATTAATATTGATGGTGAAATCGTTGCTGATAAGTTTTATGACTCTGAAACGAGTGGGACATCATTTCGTGATGCTTTAAAGCAATTAGGTAATGTTAAAACTATTAATTTACACATTAATAGTCCCGGTGGTTCCGTATTTGAAGGAGTTTCAATTTTTAATCAATTAAAACAAAATAAAGCGAACGTTAATGTTTACGTTGACGGATTAGCAGCTTCAATTGCAAGTGTCATCGCTATGAGTGGTGACACTATTTATATGCCTGAAAATTCTATGTTAATGATTCATAATCCAATGACATTTGTTATGGGAAATGCAAAGGAACTCAGAAAACAAGCTGATGATTTAGATCGAATCAGAGAAACTTCAGTTTCAACTTACTTATCTAAATCTGATGGCAAAATTGATGAGAATACCTTAAAACAATTAATGGATGATGAAACTTGGTTAACGGCAGAAGAGGCAGTCAATTATGGACTTGCTGATGAAGTCTTAGAAGCTAATAAAGCAGTTGCTTGTGTTGTCCCTGATAAATTCAAGGATATGTTTCATAATTTGCCATCTCAAGTTAACAACAAACCAATCAACGATATTTCTGACGAGAGAAAGAAACTAATTGAAAAAGCTAAAAATAAAAATAAACAAATTGAACAAACATTAGGAGGAATAATGTAATGACAGTAACTCTATATCAAATGAAAGATAACCTATCTCAAGTAGGTCAAGAGCTTCAACAAGTTAATGATGAAATTGCTATGAAAGCTGGTAATCCATCATTTCCTGATAAGGACTTAAATGCACTTAGTCAAAAGGCTGACGGGCTTGAAAATCGTTATAATCTTTTGAAAGCTCAAGTCGATAAAAAGGAAAAACTTGAAAAGAATAAGAATAAGGGATTTATTAATATTGATCCAAAGGAAAAGAAGACTCATGCATATGCTCAATTGATTCGCTCAGTTATGCGTAATGAAGCTCCGTCTAAAGAAATTCTTCAAGTTCTTGGTGATGATAACGGCACTGGCGACAATGGTACTGGTGGTCAAGCATTTCTACCTGTAACTGTGTCAAATAAAATTATCACTGAACCATTAGATGATAATCCATTACGTCAAGATGAAACTGTATCAGGTATTACTAATTTGATTTTGCCACGTGTACGTTTCCAAATTGATGATGATGATTTTGTTAACGATCAGGAAGTTGCTAAAGAATTGAAAACTAAAGGCGATACAGTTACGTTTGGACGATTCAAAACTAAGATTAAAGCCGCACTTTCAGAAGCAATCCTATTAGGTACTGATTCAGCATTAGTTTCATACACAAACGCAGCACTTCAAGCAGGTTTAGCAGCTAAGGAAAAGCGTGTAGCATTTGCTAAGACTCCTAAAGCTGGTGAAGAACATATGAGCTTCTATGCTAAAGAAGTTGGAATCAAGTCAATTGATGGTTCATCTACCTTTGATGCTATTACTAATGCAGCCGCTGACGTTAAGGACAGATTCCAAAACGGTATGAAGATTTATATGACACGTCCTACTTACATGTCTATGATTAAAGAATTGGTAAATAATAGCGGTGATTTGTTCGGTAAGAAACCCGAAGAAATTCTTGGTTATCCAGTACGTTTCAATGAATTAGCAACTGAACCAGTTGTAGGTAACTTTACGTACGCTCAATTGAATTACGAAATTGCTCAAACATTGTACGAACAATGGAAAGATTACGATAAAGGTATTAATTATTTCCAATTGACTGCATGGTTTGATCATCAAATTCTGTTAGCCTCAGCATTCCGTTTGGCTAATGTTACGGCGGGAAAATAGATCCCCCATCAAACGAAGATGGGGACAAAATAGAATCCTTTGATCCCAATGGCGATGTAAAACCAACAAATTCTCAAACGGTAGCCGAAATCACCGCTTGGTTGAAAGCTCATGAAATTGATACAACTGGTAAAACAACTAAGGATGATTTATTAGGACTGGTTCCTGCCGATAAGTAAGGCTGGTGATTAAATGGCTTATGATAATATAGATCAACTTATGGACAATCTTCGAATTGATAATACCGATAATGATGAAATTAAAATGTATCATGATGTTGCTATTGATACGATGATTTCATCTATTGGTGGCTCAAAAGAGGATGAATTTTATCAAAATAACAAAAGATTTGATTTAGCAGTTCAAATGTTAACCGATTATTATTACAAAAATAAGTCTGCAACGACTTCAAGTAAGGAGAAAGAAACTTACTATGGCGTGCAGACTTTTATTTTACAGTTGAAACCCGAATTTAAAATTTGGAAGGAGACTCAAGATAATGGCGATAGCTAAAACTGGTGATTTGAATGAACGAATTCGTATCGTTTCAAAAGGTAAAGATTCAGTTGATGATTATGGTGATTCAATACCAGGTGAAGATAAAGTTATCTATGAAAAATTGTATGCGATGGAGAGAACCAAAAAAGCTGATGAAATTGCCCAAAATTTGGAAGCCCTCAGGAATCAAGTACAGTTCATTATCCGTCATAGACAGCGAACTGAACCACTCATCACGTCTGACATGCACCTAATTCACTTGGTAAACCCGGAAAATATTGAGTATCAAATTAAAGCAGTCGATTATGATACTCAATACGGTGAATGGGATGTAATTCTATGTGAAAGGATTGGTCAAAAGTGAGTTTTAGTTTGGATGAAAATATTACTTCAAATCTTTCTTCGCTTGGTCGAAAAGGTAAGACGATTAGAAATAAAGCATTGCGAGCTGGTCGGGATGTGGTGGTTCATAATTTGGAAGAAAATACTCCATATGAAAATCAATCGGATCGTTCCTGGAAAGCTCAACGTGAAATGGATAAACGAACCGGTCATAAAACAACATTTAAACATTTGAAGGACGATATTGTTTATTCAGGGATTGATCAGACTGGAGCAGTAAAAGTTGGTTTCGGTAAGGATACTTATTGGCGTGTTCATTTCGTTGAATTGGGAACTATTAATCAAGCTCCTAAACCATTTATTTCTAACACCCTTACTCAAAGCAAAGAGGCGTATAAAAATACTTTGGAGAAAACTGTTAGGGAGGAACTGGGATTATGATTCGTTCTGCAGCAATCCAGGTTGGCAATTTAATTAAAAACATGAATCTGGGATTTAATGATACTAATTTGTTTATTAATAAGAAGATTCCAGAAGAGATGCTACAGAATAAGGAATTTCCAATGATTCAAATTAATACCTTACCAACGAATTCAAATGACTACGCTAGTAATAGAAAGAATTTTGAAACAGTTAGTTGCCAAGTAAATGTTTTGGTAGCGACTAACAGAGAAGTAGAAAAATATCACAATTTAATAGAAAAAAATTTAAGCACTCATCAATTTGAGTGCTTTTTTGATACTCAAGAATTGGATGAAAATTACGAAGTTCAACGTCTGATTCTTAGATTTAACAAAACTCAAAATATAAAGGAGATTTTTTAAATGGCAGATAAATTAAAGGCTATTGGTTCCATGGGATTTAGACGTGTTTTTCTTGGAATCATGGACGATCAAGAAAATGTCGTAAAGGTAGTAACTGTTGATGAAAATTCAGGTGGTACTATCGAGCTCAAAACATCTGGTTTTTCAGGTCAACTAAACGTTGAATACGCATCAAATATTGCTTATTTTGTTTCAGACGCTGGGACAGGTACAGGAAAAATTGAATTATCAATGATGGAAATTCCTTCTGAAGTTTCAACCGACATTTTGGGCGACACAGTTAATGAAGATGGCGTTTATATGACTACTTCAGATGTTAAACAACCCTATGTTGCTATCATTGCTGAAGCTCAAGATTTGAATCAAAATCCTATGTGGATTGGGATTGCTAAGGCTAAGTTTGCTACTACAGACGGAAATGACTTCAAAACAGCTGAAGATAAGGGTATGACACCCGAAAAACCATCTATTACTGGTAGTGCCATTACAAGACGTTTAGGGAAATTAGTTAAAACTAAAGCTTCAAATTCGAATGGAACTACTTTGGCACAATTTGCCAAAGTTATGTTCCCAGGATTTACCGGTGATTTGGACGATTCAACCCAAACACTTGATAAAGAAGGCCACAAAACAGACGGTTCAACAACTAGTGAAGGAGCAACTGCATAATGATCAAAATTAATTTATACGATCCAGAAACTGACGAAACTAAACACTATGAACAATCACGTATTTCTTTTGGTGAGTTAAAGAAAGTTTTGAAGTTTAACAAGATGCAACAAGAGGATGCCGCTTCGCTCAAAATTCTCAATACGAAGATGGATAACGGTAAGGCACTAACTTCAGCGGAAGAAAAGAAATACGTTGAACTGTCAGGTAAAGATGATGTCTATTTGGATGTCATGGAAGAATTAGTTGCTTCATTATTCAAAAATCCTAAGGTCACTGTTCAAGCTATTGATGATGGTTTGGAATCTGATGGGATGTCAACGTTAAGTGATATTCTTGCTGATGCAATGGGTGGTGTTGAAGCTGACGCCAATCATCCAGCAAAAAAATAACTGCAGCTGAAGCTCTCACGCTTTGTGAACAAATCACCGATGCTCAAATGCAAAATAGTATTTCGTACAAAGATATTGATGATGTAGACGCTGATAGTTTTCTAAGTTATTTGCACTGGAAATCAACAGATGATGATGGTTCAACGGATGATACTCAAATGATGTCAGCACAGGACTTCTACAACAACTTCTAAAGGGGGTGTCAGTAAAATGGCAAGTAGTGGGCGACCTATTGGTTCAATGATTGTTGAATTGGATATGACTTCAACCAAGTTTGAAAATTCTCTGAAATCTATTCAAAATCAATTTAGATTAGCCAAGAGTGAAATGAAAGCCAATCTATCAGTCTTAGATACAACTGGCACTAGCTATGAGAAGGCAAGTTCTAAAGTTGAAGAATTATCTAAGCTGATGGAAGTAAATGAAAAACAAATCTCAGCTTTGAAAGATCGCTACGATACAGTGGTCAAGGTTAATGGTGAGTATTCTGATTCGGCTATGAAAGTAGCTACTCAGTTGAATAAAGCCGAAACTCAACAAGCTCAATATCAACGCCAACTTGATAATGCAAAAGTAGCGATGAAAGAAGCTGAACGTGGAACTGATTCCTATC
This sequence comes from Companilactobacillus futsaii JCM 17355, assembly GCF_001435505.1. Classification (GTDB taxonomy): domain Bacteria; phylum Bacillota; class Bacilli; order Lactobacillales; family Lactobacillaceae; genus Companilactobacillus; species Companilactobacillus futsaii. The sequence continues at coordinate 12,672 of NZ_AZDO01000079.1, forward strand.
GTGAAGCACTTCAACGTGTTCAAAAGCAGTCTAAAGTTGAAGTTGATAGTTTACAGACTCAAGGCAAACAAACTGAAGCCAATTTGGTTAAGTATCGTGCTTTGGGGAAGGAAGTTGATAATTACAGCAAAATTATTGCTTCTGAAAGAGCTAAATTACAAGATTTAATCGATGCTAAAGGCAGTGATGCACGAGAAACACAAAATCAACGTTCAAAGATTGCTGAATTGAATGCTGAACAGTCGAAAGCTCAATTTCAATATGATGAGTTAGGAAAAAAAGTTAAAAACTTTTCAACAAGTCAGGCACAGTTAGCTGATCGTTTAGATAAGTTGTCTGGTAAATTGAATGCTGTCGGTGGTGCTTTAAAGAGTGCTGGTTCGACAATGACAACGAGATTCACTTTACCATTAACTGCTGGTTTTGGATATGCCGTTAAAAGTGCATCTGATTTTTCATCTCAAATGACTAATATAAGGCCATTACTAGAAACAAATGGTGAAGGTGTTAAGCAAGTAAAAAAAGAACTTCAGGAAATGTCAGATGAGTCAAAGAAATGGGCTACTCAATACGGTATTTCAACCAATTCTATAAATTCTGGTATGGAGGAATTAGTAAAAAGAGGGTATTCAGCTAAGCAGACTTTAGGTGCTATGCCTTCAATTCTTAATGCTGCCAAAGCTAGTGGGGATGATTTTAATTCGGTAATGAAAGTTTCCACCTCAACGTTGGAGCAATTTGGATTAAAATCTACTTCTACTTCCGGAATGTTGAAAAATACTCAGCGTGTTACTGATTCCTTGACTTATACAGCTAATGCAACGGCAGCAGGTTTCCAAGACATGGGAGATGCTATGACATACGTTGGTCCAACAGCTCATGCTGCTGGTATCTCATTGGAACAAACTGCTGCAGCTATTGGTGAGATGTCAAACCAAGGTATCGAAGGTTCCGTTGCTGGTACTGCTCTTAGATCAGCATTAACGAGATTGATGAAACCTTCGAAACAAAATGCTGAGGGTATGAAAGAACTGGGAATTAATGCCGAAGATTTTAAGAATCATGCTCTTACATTGCCTCAAATCTTAGATAAGATTAAGACAAACACACAAGGTTGGACTAAGGAACAAAAAGCTTCAGCTATAGCTATGGCTTTTGGTACCGAAGCTCAAGCAGGTATGAATGCACTTGTTTCTGAGGGTGGCGATGCATTAACAGATTTGACTAATAAGACTGAAAAAGCATCTGGGTCGACTAAAAAAATTGCCAATACAATGAATAATTCAGCTAATGCTAATTTGAGTAAATTTAAGGAGTCTTTGAATGTTTTAGCAACAACTATTGGTTCTCAATTATTACCATCGATAACTCCATTAATTAAAAAGCTGACTAGTTTAGTTAATTCATTTTCTAAGTTAAGTCCAGGAACAAAATCATTTATTGTTAATGCCGGATTGATAGTTGGAGCACTAGGACCAGTATTAATAGTTATTGGGTCAATAATAAGTAGTGTTGGCCATTTAATTAAAGCTTTTAGTGCAATAAAAGGAGCTTTGTCATTTGTAGGCATAGGTCTATCTGGTCCAATAGGTATAGCAGTTGTAGCTGTTACTGCTTTAGTTACCGCATTTGTCCTTGCTTACAATAAGATAAAACCATTCAGAGATGCGGTTAATAATGTTGGCAAGACTATTAAAAAAGTATTTGATGATTTAGTTAAATGGTTAGGTCAAATACCAGGTAAATTTAAAGCCATCTTTGCTGGTATGAGTACCTGGGGCTCTCAATTATCTGCCGGATTAAATAAGGCTTGGAGTAGTGTCACTAATACTACATCCAAATGGGTTTCTGACTTTACTAAAGTTGGTAAGAAGATGCTCAATGCTTTAGTCGGTGCTCTTAAAGGCTTTGGAAAATTAGTAGTTTATGCGTTAGCTTTACCAATCGGAATTGCCGTTATGATTACTAAACCATTGATTCAGCCAATGAAGAATTTAATGAAATCATTGGTCAATGGTATCAAAGCGATCTGGAATCCTTTCAAAAATTGGTTTAAGAATTTCTGGACGGGATTAGGTAATACATGGCGAACTAGCATGACTGCCATATCAAATTGGTTTAAGTCAATTATGTCGAGTATTTCTAACACTTGGCGCAGTTCTTGGACTAGTATTAGTAATTTCTTCAGACCAATATTATCAAGTATTGGTAATTTCTTTAGATCAATATTTAATGGAATTAGAAGTTTCTTCATTGGTATAATGAATGCTATTTCAAATATTGCTACTTCAGTGATGAATGGAATTAGCAATGCTTGGAATGTGAGTTTAACCGCAATTAGCAATTTCTTTAAAAATATTTTTAATGGAATTAAAGGCTTTATTAGTCCAATCATGTCGAGCATTTCTAATTCTATTTCAAGTGCTTTGAGTGCTATTTCTTCAACCTGGTCTAAGATGTGGCAAGGAATGGCCGACTTCTTTGGTGGAATTTGGTCAGGAATCAAATCCACTGCAGCTGATGGAATCAATGCTGTAATTGGCGTTATCAATTCTGGTGTTGATGCAATTGATTCAGTATGGAAGTTTTTCACTGGTAAGAAGACTAATATTCCACATCTTGGTAAAGTTAAATTTGCTCAAGGTGGTGTTGTAGAACAACATTTATCAGTCATTAATGATGGTAAAGGTCCTAACTGGAAGGAACTAGTTCAATTACCTAGTGGTGAATTAATGATGAGTCACAAACGTAATTGGACAGGAATGTTACCTGCAGGAACTCGAATTTATAATGGCGATGAGACTAAAGGCATTATGAATGCTGTTGGAATTCAGCATTATGCTACTGGTGGTGTCATTGGCAAAATTGAGAGTGCTGGTAGTGGATTGATTAATTGGGCTAAAGGCTCACTTGAAAATGTCGGTTCTTGGATTGGCGATAAGTTTGAAGCTTTGTCTAAATTCATGGAACATCCAATTGAAAATACTAAGGCCTTAATGACAACTGCTGGTAACAAGATAATGCCTAAGATTGAGTCTTATGCTGAACTTGCCAAAGGAACTTTGGATAAAACAGCTTCAAAAGCCGGGGACTGGGTTAAAGACCATATTCAAGGTGTTATGGATAAGATGGTAGAGTCTATGGGTGGAAGTGGCAAATCAATGCCTGCTACTGCATACGGCCCAATGATTAAGGCTGCCGCCGCTTACATGCACCAAAAGATAACTGATTTTAATGTAGATATGATTGAACGCATTATCGGCAATGAATCTGGCGGTAATCCACACGCTATTAATTTGACTGATAATAATGCCAAAGCCGGTACACCATCAAAAGGAATTTTGCAGTATATTGACCCAACATTTAATAATTACGCTATGCCTGGACACAAGAATATTTGGAATCCGTTAGATCAACTAATTGCACTGTTTAATGATGCTACATGGCGTTCTGATATGGGTATGGGCTATAACGGTAAGTATGGCGAATGGCGTGGTACTGCTAGTGGTCCTTCCGGTCCAAGATTAATGGCTGCAGGTGGAGTTATTACTAAAGCAACAAATGCAATCATCGGTGAAGCAGGTCCAGAAATGGTTGTTCCGTTGACTAACAGAACCAGAGCCATGCAAGTTCTAAGTGAAGCTCAGGCTAAATTTGGAGATGGTAATAATTCTGCAGTTAGTTTTGATACAAGTAGGATTGAAGAAAACCAAAAGCAGCAGGCATTGTTGACTCAAATTCAAAATAGAATTTTAGCCAAGATTCTTGAAATTATTTCAAGGGATGTTTCAAAACCTGATGATTCGAATGTTTTAAAAAGTCTTTACAAAATGATGAATGAATTAGGATTAAAAGATAGAAAAATTACTAAATATCAAATGGGGTGATAGTCTTGGCCATATTAACTAATGGCAAGTTTCGTGTTAATACGCTTTTATTAAAACCAAATAATGAAGATGAATTTGCAATCCAAGATTATCGTGGGTTGCATTTTTTAGATTTAAAAATAAGTTCGCCACAGACAAAAACAACTTTGATCAGTAACACCGGTGTTGACGGTCAGCAGCAACAAGGACCGATTTTATATGATTCTCGAACTGCAACGGCTAATTTTTTTCTAGAAACATCCGATGAAATTGATTTTGAAGCAAAATGTCATGAACTTTATAACAAGTTTTTCCACAGAAAGTTAGTAAGAGTTCGTCAAAGTAATGATATTGCTAGATGTTTTTATGGTATTGCCAAGCCATTTGATATAACAGCAATTGGATATTTAGATAAGACGTTTAGTGTTGAATTTGATATTCCGAGCGCTTATTTATATTCAGTTGCCAGAAGTAGCGACTTTCCTATTGATACAAAAAAAGAACCCCATGTTTTAAGTAATAATTTGAATCTTCCTTTTGAGGATCTAAATTACACGCAACATGAGGGTTCTTTTAAAATATTCAATCCATCCGATTTTGATATTCAGCCCTATGAGCAGAATCATGAATTGAACATTATTTTTGAGGGAAATGGAAGTCCTGTATTAACTAATAGTGATACAGGGGATATATTTCAATTTAATGGTAGTTTAATTAATACTGATAAATTGATATTGAAAGGAGTTCATCCATTCTTGAATGGTAATGCTTGCGAAATTAATACTAATCATGGATCCATTAATTTACAAAAGGGTTGGAACAATTTCAGTTTGACTGGCTTTACTGGAACAGTTACCTTTGACTTTCCTTTCATTTATCTATGATTAAATTACCTCGTTATATTGTCAGTGATAGAAAAGGCCAGTATCAGGAAACACTGACGTGTATTCAAAGAGATTCATTAAGTAATCACAAGGAAATGAATCAATCTGATCAAATAGATTTCACTGCTAAAAATGATGGTAGTATTGGTTATCAATTATTGCAGAATGAAAACTATATTTGCTTTAATGGTCAGAAGTATCGAATAAAACAAGCCGATAAGGACGATGAGGCCTACGATAATAAACGCACGGTTTCAGCCACTCATATTTGGTTTGATTGCCGATATGTTTATCAATATGATACGTTACCAGGTAAAAGAAAATTGTCAGCCACCGACATGATGAGTTTTATATTTGATCAGAATGAGCTAGGAAATATGGGGTATACCTGGGAGGTCGTTGGTTCAAATGAGACCGCAACTTTTGAAGATTATGGTAATAAATCTGGACTAGATTGTATTAATGAATGTATTGAGAAATTTAATTTAGTAGTGGTTGCTGACAATAAACACATTAAATTAGTAATTATGGACCAATGGCAACATAAGACTAACAAAACGTTTAGATACATTCATGACACTCCCACGTTTAAGGCAAGCATTGATACTACTGATTTACAGAATATTGCAAAAGTATTTGGTAAGACGAATGCTGCAGCAGATTCAACCGCTATTGGTACTGCTGTTGGTTCTGTTAGCACAATGGAAGCTGATGGTGCTCCAGTAGTAATTGATCCAGACAATCCAACAAATGTTGTTCAATATTTGCCTAATGGAAGTAAGTGGGTTATGGATTCGAAAATTACTTCTAATGATGAGACCTGGTATAGAGTTTCAACAAATGGATGGGTCAATGAGAAATATCTAACTTTTGATAAAGAAGGGGATATTCAACCTGAAGATAGAGTTATTACTGACGTTTTAGGACAAGGAACTATTAAAGCTGCAGAAACAACAAATAACGGTGGTAGGGATGATTCAACTACAACTCAACCAACTACCGTTAAAGTCTATGATTCTCCATTTACACCTCAAAATGAAGTACCTGGTAGAACCTTGAATAATGGTAATCAATATCGGATTAATGCCTCAGTTAGCAATGGTGCTGGAGGTAAAACCTGGTATCAAGTTGCAACTAATGAATGGATTTGTGCTGATGATATTACCTTTTCTGGTGATACGGATGTTCAACCAAAAGAAGTAAAAGAAAATGATAGTGATGATGCTTCAGACAATCAAAGTTATTCATTCCCTCCTTATATCGTTTATGATTCTAAATCAATTAGCGAGTGGGGAGAACGTCCAGGGCAAGCTGTTAGCAATGATAAGATAGAGGATCCAGTCGAAATGAGAAAATATGCCTTAGCTCAAATGAAGACTGAACCAGAAGTTAATATTTCATTGACCTACAGTGGTAGTGATTCTTTTGAAACTGGAGATATGGTCTTTTGTGATATACCTGCAGAGAATTTTACTACTTGGGTTACTGTCGTGAGTGTTAAATACAATCCATTAAGTTATTCGAATGTTTATGAGGTTAGTTTGAATTCCACTCCAACAACGTTGACGGATTATGAATTATCGATTCAAAGTTCGTTAGTCAATGCTAGTAGGAATGCCTCAATATCATTATCCAATGGACTTATTGCTGGTCCTTGGACTCAAAAGGTAGGTGAGATCTAATGACAGATATTAGAAGGATTGCGGATCCAATCAGTCAAAAATATTATTATCCTCAGACTCACTATTTAGCTGTTAAAGGATTAACAGGGTTTGTGGATAAAAGAATCGATGAAAAAAATAATTATGCGAAATATATTGAAGACTTTGAATTATTAAATAATTCAGGCCTTTTTTATTTTGACAAAGATACGAAAAATAAACCTGCAGATATCGAAAATGGTTACTTACAGGCTATGTTTAAGGATTCGAAAAATGGCGTGATTGAAGTTGCTACCACCAATAAATATTTAGAAGTGGCAGATGGTCAACTATCAGATTTGAAGGAAAGGAGTTGATAAATTGGATGATTTAGTAAAAGAAGTATTGCAGTCTGAATTTCCTCAAAATATGAAACTCAAGTCTAAGGACGGTAAGAGTGTAATTTTAACGTTCAAAAATGGTAAAGACGTTATCATATCTAGTCCAGATGAGAATGGAGGTTATAAATCAGAAGTTTATGAATTTAATGACGTTAAAGATAATGTCGTTTGGCCAGATTCTCCAGAGTTTCCAGATTATTTAGCAAAATTGAATTTAGATGGATTTAACGGTATTGTCAATTCTGATGCCAGGGATGATTACAACAATAATATTAAGCATATTCAACAAACTGTTAATTCAGTTGTTGATTATTCAGTTAGCCAAAAAAACTACTTTGATAAGTTGAAAGATGTATTCGGAAACTTTAAAGGTTTCGTTGAAACAATTATTTCTGCTAAAACAGCGGAATTTTTAAGTAAATTTTCTGATCAATATTATAAAAAAGAAGAAATTGATAACGAAGTACGTATCTTGCAGTCACAAATAGATCATTTAAAAAATGAAAATCCTACTTCTAATGGGGTTAAAAAACCAGGAGTATTTTAGAAAGGAAGTAATTATATGGATGTAACAACAGATTTACCAATTCCTCAAATTATGATTTTTGATATTGGTAAAGAAGAAGCATTTTATTTAGACAGATTAGATTCATCTGACGAAAACAATATGAACAGTCCTCAAAGTGTTTATATGCGGCAGATTACAAAACGGGTTATGCCGATTCTTTTGGCTAAGCAAGGTGAGGGTGGTTTGGCTACTGTTGATGTTCAGATGTTGAATTATGGTAATAAATTGGATCTAACAGGATGGCATGGAGATTTCGTTGGAACAGATTCAGCAGGTATTCCAATTACAACTGATAATAATTTTGATTCCAAAGATCCAACCACAGGCTTGATCAGTTTCTCATTACCAAAAGAAGCAACTATTCATGCAGGAGATTATCGAAACGCCTATTTCAAATTTAGAGATAAGAATTTAAATGTTGTTAAAACTTTATTTTTCAATGTGAGAATTTTAGAAGACAGTAATTTTTATCCTGATGAACTTCCTCATAAGGAATACTGGGGTGAGGGTGAAAGAGCTTTATACGAGTTAGGACAGCTTCAAAAGTCATATACAGATTTGATTATGAACAACATTCAGAACTTAGATGATATTGTTTTGGCAAAGCTATCTGACTACAACAACCGTATGTCTGTTATTGAAGAGGCTATCAAGAACAACGATTTTACTAAGGCTATTCAAACAGCTTTAAATAGTGATTTTGATATTGGCCAAGTTGATCCTGACATTGAAAAGCATTGGCAATATATACTATCAGAATTGGAGGCAGATTAATGGTAAACGTGATTGATAATACAGCAAGGGGACGCGTTAATAAAATGCCTGTTGGAATTAAAATAATTGATGATAAAGGGAATACAACACATACTGCTAGAACAGACTTGAAAACTAATTATATTTCTCTAGAATCAAAATGGTTTGGCTCATCATCAAACAATACTGGTGGCAATACAGATCCAGACAACCCTATTGATAATGGTGTTAATTACGTACCAGGACTTTTATCAGATGGTACTTTAACTGGTAGAAAACTTGAGTGGACTGGTACTACCGATTCTACTAAAGTTAATACTTTATCGTTCAAAGATGATTTAGGAACTAATCTTAATCAAGTAGGAGACGGGTTACAATTTGTACCTTATCTAAAAAAGATTTTAGTAACACGTGGAGTAGCTGGAGAAGAGACTGACATACCGTTAGCTTTTGATAAGGATAATAAAGCAAAAGATGGCAGCTATGTCGTAACTCAATATCTTCCTATATCAATTAGCAGGGAAAATTTAATTGCAGGGAATGAATTAGTAGTAACTTTTAATGGTATTGGAGAAAATGACAAATCCGCAACTGAATTAAAAAGCCCAGAGTTACATATCAAATATAATTCTGGAAATAATTCTATTGATGTTAGTCAGGTTTCGGGTTATGCATATGATAATTTAACAGATACAAAAACGGGAGAAAGATATGATCTCGGTATTTCTATGATTAATACTTTTTATGTTCAAGGTCCAATTGCCCAATTACCGCCATCAGTAGTTTTATTTTCTGGTAATGCTAATGGAACGATTACATTGTCTGGGACAGATAACTACTATTCAAATACTATGAATGGTTTGGAAATTACCATGAATACAGAGACCACCGGTGGAAATGTTAAGTACACCGCAATTGGATTACCTTCTGTTTTTAAGGTTCCTAAAGAAGAATTAGTTATTGGTAATAAATTTTATATTCCTACCACAGGAATGATGGAAGTTGCCGATAAATTGTACGATCCTACTGCAATGAGTCAACACTATACTCCAATTGCAGAAGACGTTGGATCACATCATTACCAAAGATATTTTAGAGGAATTAAGAATGGATATTTTGAAATTGGAACAAATTCAATAACTTTTAATATGACTATCATACTGGGGAGCAATGTACTAAATGCGTGGAGTGATGAAGAGTTTAAAGTAGAAATTTCTAGGGTAACGCCATATTAAGGAGGTATATAAATGAAGATTGCTGTTAAATTAAACGAAGATAAAATTGTTATTAACACAAACAATACAAATGAAAAAGCTGCTAAAGAACAGGCAAAAAAAGAAGGTTGGACACTCGTTGAAAGTGATCCGGCCTTTTCTATTGAAACTGAATACTTATGGACGATCAGAGAATCCGATAATAAATTAGTCTACATTTCAACAGGCATGACACCAGATGAAGAAACAACTCAAGCTAATGCATTGCTTGGTAAGAATGTTGGTCAAGCAATCGTGACAGCTAATAGTGCTGATAAAAAAGCAGATAGTGCTATCGCTAGTGCGGCACAATTGGGGAAACTTATAGCACCACTTTTAGTAGCTGCACAAACTAATTCAAATACAGCAAATGGAGGTACTAATTAATGTTTGATTTTATTAAATTGATGTTCAATATTAGTGGTTATGATAATGAAGGAGTGGCTTATTTTGTAAAATTAGGCAATATCACTGTCGATCAATATAAACAAATTACAAATGAAGATTATAAGGTTGAAGGAGGCGAAGTAGATGATAAGAATAGCTAAAATTAATCTCGATATTCGTAAAGATGCTGTGACCAATAATGACCCAATTATTCTGCGTCAAGGTGAAATGAAATGATGAGGGTAACTTAATTGAATAAACACAAGTTAAAGGCACTCATCAAAGGAGATAATGATAAAGAAGGCTAGCCGTTTGTGAAGTGCTCTAAAATTGTTAGACATAATCTAACAACTTTGGGAGCACTTTTT
>NZ_AZDO01000080.1 GCF_001435505.1 Companilactobacillus futsaii JCM 17355
TTTTTTATTTATTTTTTCTTAAGGTGGCTAACTTGATTATAAAATTCGCCAAAAAAAGAAATCCGCTCCAGAAGTTGTTGAGTGTGATTGTTTGGAGAGTGATTTGAATGAATAACGAAGAAATGCACGATATGAAGGATATGGACATGAACCATTCAACTATGGATATGTCGGGAAGTCATATGATGATGCACGGCGGTCATATGATGGATATGGGGGACTTGAGACAGAAATTTTGGATCTCACTTGTTTTAGCAATACCAGTATTTATCCTTTCACCATTTATGGGTTTGAATCTGCCATTTCAAGTTCAATTTCCTGGTTCTGATTGGATAGTTTTAGTACTAGCGACAATTCTTTTCTTCTATGGCGGTAAACCATTTATTAGTGGTGCTAAGGGAGAATTGATGTCCAAACAGCCAGCAATGATGACTTTGATCACCATAGGTATCAGTGTTGCCTACATTTACAGTATATATGCTTTTGTCGAGAATAATTTATTGCATTCTACAACGCATATCATGGATTTTTTCTGGGAATTAGCTTCATTGATCGTTATCATGCTTTTGGGGCACTGGATTGAAATGAAATCGACCATGAGTGCCGGTAATGCATTGCAAAAGATTGCATCACTAGTGCCAAGCGAGGTACATATGGTTCATAATGATCAAACTATGGATCACGATATTTCAATGGTTAAAGCTGACGATATCATTGAAGTTCGTGCTGGTGAATCAGTACCACTGGATGGACACATTATTAGTGGTTCAAGTTATATCAATGAGTCTTTGATTACTGGTGAATCAAAAGCTATCAAAAAAGAGATCGGTAGTAAAGTAGTTGGAGGATCTATCAACGGTGAAGGTACGATTCGTGTAAAAGTTGATAAATCTGCTGGTGAGGGCTACTTGTCACAGATCAGTAAACTAGTATCTGATGCCCAAAATAATCGCTCTAAGACGCAAATGTTAGCTGATAAAGTATCAAGTTGGTTGTTCTATGCAGCCTTGACAGTCGGAATCATTGCCTTTGTTTATTGGTTGATTTTTGGCGATATGAATACAGCTTTGAACAGATTAGTGGCCGTTTTAGTTATTGCATGCCCGCACGCCTTAGGTTTAGCAATTCCTTTAGTTATGTCACGTAGTACCTCAATTGCTGCCACAAATGGTTTAATTATCCGTGACAATCAAGCAATGGAAAATAGTCGTAAAATCGACTATATAGCAATGGATAAAACTGGAACGCTAACAGAAGGTAAATTTACCGTTAACGGTTTGCAAAGTTTGGATAAGTCAATCGACAATAAGAACTTGTTATCTATTATTGCCGGTATCGAAGGCGGTTCTAGTCATCCAATCGCAAGTAGTATTGTCAGTTATGCTAAAGAACAAACAATTCAACCGGCAGCAATCGATAATATCCAAGCACTAAAGGGTTACGGGATGAGTGCTAGTTTTGACAATCGTCAATATTACTTAGTTAATATGAAATATTTGAATGAAAAAGGAATTTCACTTGATAAGAAATTAGTACAAACTTATTTAGATAAAGGAAATACGATCAGTTACTTAGTAGCTGATAAAAAAGTACTCGGATTCGTAGCTCTAGGTGATCGAATCAAGAAAAATACCATTGAATTTATCAAAGAACTAAAGGCAAGAAATATTACTCCTATCATGCTAACCGGTGATAATAAAGAAGCCGCAGCTATTATGGCAAAACAAATGGGAATTGATGAATTCAAGGCTGAATTATTACCAGAAGACAAGCACCAAGTTATTAAACAACTAGAACTCGCTGGTCACCACGTTATGATGGTCGGTGATGGTATCAATGATGCACCTAGTTTGGCTTCAGCTACAATCGGTGTTGCTATTGGAGCCGGAACTGATGTTGCAATTGATTCAGCGGACGTTGTTTTGTATAATAGCGATCCTAGTGATATTATCAAATTCTTGAAGTTGTCACATAATACTTACAAGAAAACCGTCGAAAACCTCTGGTGGGGTGCTGGTTACAATATCATCGCGATTCCATTAGCTGCTGGTATTTTAGCAGGAATTGGTTTTGTTCTGAGTCCAGCTGTCGGTGCCGTAGTAATGTCACTTTCAACCGTTGTTGTTGCTTTGAATGCTTTGACTTTAAAAATGTAAATGAACGTTTAAATTTTTATAATTAATACAAAAGAACCAACTCATTGATTTGAGTTGGTTCTTTGTTGTGAAATTGGTCTGGAATATAAAACTGTTATACATCAATGCCACAGCAATTTTGTATATTTTTAAAGCATTTTTTTAATATAGTATGTAATCAAATAATAGAATATTTTTTATATAATATTAAGTTGTGAATAGCATAACTATTGAAAAATTTGTTCGAACAATATACACTAAAGTCGACATAGGGGTGGTGACGAAAATGGCAACTATTTCAGTATACATAGACGGACGTGACGAACGAATGATCAAGAATTACGCTAAATCTAAAAATATGAGCGTTTCAGCCTTTCTTCGTTCTGCTGCAGTCGAAAAAATTGAAGACGAAATCGACAGGGAACTCTATGAGAAAGCTGAACGAGAATTCAAGGACAATCCTCAAGATGTTTCCTTAGATGCTCTAGAAAAAGAGATGAGCAGCTATTGTTAAGTCCAAGAAATAATGATAAAGAATAAATGCGTGTAAGTTTAATAGCTTACACGCATTTATTTGTAATATGGCAAATCCAAGAAGGTAATGATAGTTTCGGTACCTTGATTTTCTTGTGATTTGATTTGAATCGTGTGACCGAGTTTATCAATCATTTTTTTGACTAAATAAAGCCCCATACCGGTCGACTTACTACCGTTTTGACGACCATTAGTACCAGTAAACCCTTTATTGAAAACACGACTGATATCTTGGTCTTTGATACCAATACCATTGTCTGTGAGATGTAATTCAATATTATTATTATGAGTAGTTGTGAAAATTTCGATTTTGCCACCGGATTCAGTATATTTTAAACTGTTGGAAAGAATTTGATTAATAATGAAACTCAACCACTTTTCATCAGTTAAGACCTTTTTATCAGTAATATCGAAATGGATAGCAATTCGTTTACTTATAAAGAGACGTTTGTTGGTTCTAATGCAAGATTTGACGATATCATTTAAGTCCTGTTCTTGAATCAAATAATCATTGGAGAAATTATTTAGACGGGCAAAATACAAGGCTTGATCAACCAAATAGTCGATTTGTTCTAATTCTTCAGCAATCAAATCTTGATCTAAATTATTATCTTGTGACAATTTTAAAGCTGCCAAAGGAACTTTAATATCGTGAACCCAAGATTCGGTATATTCTCGTTGATCTTTTTGGTTCCGATATAACTCAGTCAATTCATTTCGATACTGGAGAGAAATATTGTTGATTTTGTCTTGGATGAATTGTTGTTCATTATTTCTAGCGCCAAATAATTCTTTTGAAAGGTCATCTTGATAATTTGAAAGTTGATCATACCAATTTTTTTTATGTAAATAAGAAAGAGATAAATTAACGACCAAAAAAATAACGGCTAAGACCCAAGTATAAACGAGAGTACCCATGTGGAAGTTAACTCTGGGGTCTAGAAACAAGACTAATTCAACGAAGGTCATCCCCACTAAGACAATCAAGATTGAATAAATATGATCGCGCAAATATTTAAAGAATGTCATCTGCTAACCTCACTAAGGAATAATGTATCCTTGTCCGACTTTAGTAACGATATAATTTTTTAAACCGAATTTTTCGATTTTTCCACGTAGACGATTGATATTGACAGTTAAGGTATTATCGTCAACGAATCTTTCATCATCCCACATGAAATTAAGCAATTGTTCACGAGTAACGATTTTTCCTTGATCTTTTAGTAAACGTTGTAATAACTTGTACTCGTTTTTTGAAAGATCAATTTTTTCATCGCCAATTTCAACTGTTCCACTCGATAAATTGAGCTTTAAACCGTTATGTTCAATCGTATCGCTAGAATTTTTTGAGAAATCATAAGTCCGACGTAATAAAGCATTGATTTTGGCAACTAGGATATCGACTGAAAAAGGCTTTTCGACGAAATCATCAGCTCCCATATTCATTGCCATGATCTGGTCCATGTTGGAATTACGTGAAGAAATAATAATAATTGGTAATTTAGAAATTTTTCTTATTTCTTGGTTCCAATAATAACCGTCATAGACAGGTAAGTTAATATCTAATAGCACTAAATCGGGCTGATAATCTTTGAATTGTTCGATAATATTGTCGAAATCTTTAGTAATATAGGAGTCCATTTGCCACTTTGCCAGATTCTCGCTGATCAACTTGGCAATAGAGAAATCATCCTCAATAATCATAATTTTAACCATTTAAAAAAATCCTCCGTGCTAGAATAAAGACACTATATAGTATGATAACAATAAATAATTAATTTTGGAGAGTTTACTGTGCAAATTGCTGTAAAGAATATTTCAAAAGATTTTGGAAAAAAGAAAAATGCTGTTCATGCTATTAAGGATATCACCTTGGAAGTTGAACATGGAGAGTTATTAGGAATAATGGGACCCTCTGGAGCGGGCAAAACGACTTTGTTAAATATGATTTCAACCAATGAGCGTCCTGATCACGGACAAATTATTATTGATGGCCTTGATTTAACGCAGTTGCATGATCGTGATCTAGCAAAGTATCGGCGTAATAAGATGGGATTCATTTATCAGAGTTTCGAATTACTGGATTCTTTGAATGTTAAAGAAAATGTCATTTTGCCGTTGGCTTTGAGTCGAGCCAATAAAAAAGTGATTGAAGAGAGATTTCAATATATGATGAATTTACTAAATATTGAAAAATTGGCTCAACGTGAAGTTGATGAATTGTCCCTTGGTCAACGACAAATGGTGGCAGCAGCTAGAGCTTTGATCAATAAACCAGAAATTCTGTTTGCTGATGAACCAACTGGTAGTTTGGATTCTAAGTCAGCGACTATTTTGTTGAATTACATGCAGTTGATCAATCAAAAAGAGAAAACGACGATTTTAATGGCAACTCACGATGCCTTCACAGCAAGCTATTGTACTCGAGTCGTATTTATTAAAGATGGCGTGGTTTTTTCAGAGATAATCAATCCAGGAAATCGAGATAAATTTTTCGAACAAATAATCAATATGCAACGAACAATTGGCGGAGGAAATTATTTCAATGTATCGCAAAATTATTAAACGTAGTCTCTCGAATATGCGTGATAGCTATTTGATCTATATCTTAGCCTGCAGTTTTGCCATTGGTGTTTTTGGTATATTGCTATCAATGGGAGGCAATCCATCACTCCACGAAGCTATGGGGTGGTGGGACAATTTTATTTATGAACTTTCCAGCATCATGAGTGGATTATTTGCCTTCTTTGCCTTTATTTACATGATTTATGTTGGTGGTTTTTTCATCCAAAGACAAAAAAATGAGTTCTTGACCTTTGAAAAATTAGGGATGCCCAGTTGGGTTATAGTAACGATCAGTTTTTTTCAAACAGCTATCGTTCAGATCATTGCCTGGGGTAGTGGTCTCCTATTGATGGTGATTTTTCAAAAATTCATGGGAATGCTGTTGCTTTACTTAATGAGGATTCGGATCAATTTCACTACTAGTTTTGATGGTTATACATTACTCACATTATTTAAGACTTTTTTCTTTTCTACAGTCATTTTGAGTTTAGTCAATGCATTCAAAACAGTTCGAATTTTGAAAAAGAAGCGGCGTAAAGTCAATGTCAAAACTCGTTGGTGGTTACGTATACCAGCCGGAATTTTTGGAATTATTCTCTTGTTCAGTGCTCAAGTTTTTACCTGGGCTTTATTTACTGACATAAGGATGATCAGCTATTCATCCCGACCGATCAATGAAATTCTTTTTATTTTGTTAGCTGATATTTTTGGAACTTATTTAGTTTATTATGGCTTTTTACCAACTATTTTAAATTTGTTACAGAAAATTCATGCGATTTCTTACTCAGGTCTGAATTTATTTTCATTCAAATACTTAAAAGAACGCCTATTCCAAAATATTTCTATTTTATGGTTCGTGACCGAATTATCGGCTTTGGCTTTAGCCTTGTTGACGTTTTGTTATTTTGGATATCAAGCTGTTCATGAAAGCTATAATAGTTCTTATCCCTTTGAACTAGCAGCCAATAAAGATACGGTCCAGTTTATCAAAAAAGAGCTCAAACAGACCGATGCCAAAGTAAAGGGTAGCTATAAGACTGACGTTAAGATAAATTTAACTTCTTACTATAATAAAAATAGTTCAACTTACACTAAGCAACCGATGACCTTTATGTCTTATTCAGCCTACAAATCTTTACCTAAACGAATGCATAAAGGCAACAGTAAGATCAAAGCTAACGAATTTCTGAAAATAGATACACCAACTGGGCTTATGTATCGTGATCAAGAATCAGAGTCAAACTACAATATTGAGGTAAAAGGTGCGCCGATGATTGCTAAAGCTAAGAGTGGCCATGCCTTTCCATACGGTGGATCAATGCATTTTGGTCCAATGATGATCGTGCCAGACAAGTATTATCAAAAAATGCCAGCCGAAGTCAACGATGCCTTTTATGGTTGGGACTTTAAGAAGGGTGATCGTTTACAAAAATCTCAGATTGAACGTTTGAAACATTATCGAGATGCCTATTACATGAAGGTGAATTTTAAATCATCGTTAAAAGATTCGACAGTTGAAGTTATCAAAAAAGCCCCCAAACAATATGATGCCTCTGTATATACACAGGTCGGATATTTGCGTGAGGGTAATGTCAAAAAACGTTTTAAGCAAGGCGGCGGTTTTTACTTATATATCGTAGCTTTATTCAGCGTAGCCTTATTGATAGCTTTAGGTAGTGTTTTGACTTTGAGAATTTTATTGCGAGATGATTATCAATCCCGACAATTACGGACTTTACAAAAAATTGGTATTGAAGAAAAAGAAATCAAACGAATTATCTTACGAGAAAATACGTGGACATTTTTGATCCCAATTGTTTTTGCCTTGATACAGTCATATACAGCCATAGCGATGTTTGATAGTGGGCGACACATTTCTAAAAATATTATTTTGATTTTTGCCGGCTATATCGTTTTGTATGGATTGTTTGGGATTATCAGTTATCAAGTTTCTTGGCGTAGTATTAAGCAGAAGTTTCGTCTGTGACCACATAAGCTTTAGAAAAGAATCCGAAATCTTCTTCGTTTGAACCTTGAATTTGATTTTGAATTTCTTTTTGTAGTAGTGTTTGCCAAACTTTGATTTGGGAAGTCGTTTCAAAAGTTTTAATAATTAAGTATTCTCTTGGACTTTCCCTTTTTTGCAAGACGGCGGTTGATGTAGAATTAAAAGAGTATGAGTGGATGCTAAACAATTTATCTTCGAATAATTTGGCTTGATCAGGATTTAATTTTAAATAAGTCAAGGAATATAGATTATTCAAATGGTCATAGACTCCACTGATACCACGATATTGTGCAAATGTTGATAAATTTTTTATCAAAAGATGGTCTGCATTGGCATGAAATAAGGGTTTTAATAAAGTATCGGATGGTGACATCTGACTCTTCAAAAAGAGATATGTGCCTAGCTTTAATGTTATGTTCATAGTTATTGAAATCCTTTCAATTATAAAATTTTTTGGAGGTTTTCTATGTTAGTTACAGTTTTAGGTTTTTATGGTGGTTATCCTTATAAGGGAATCGGAACATCCGGTTACTTACTAAGGGATAGCGATAAGAGCTACTTGATCGATTGCGGTAGTGGCGTTTTGAACTCACTAGCAAGTTATATGAAACCAACTGATCTAGATGGTGTTATCTTATCACATTATCACCACGATCATACCGCAGATGTTGGTGTATTGCAGTACGAATGGCTTGCAGCTAAAAAAGAGAATCTACTACCTATTTATGGTCATACTCAAGATTTTGTCAACTTTGCGCAACTTTCATTCGATAATGCTACTAAAGGAATTGCCTATAACGATTATGAACCAACTCAAATCGATAATTTGAAATTTGAGTTTATGAAAACCGTTCATCCAGTTCCAGCATATGCAATGCGTATTACTGATAAGAATGGCAAAGTGATCGTTTATACAGCTGATACAACTTACTTTGATGGCTTGGTTGATTTTGCTAAAGATGCTGATTTATTGATTGCGGATACTAACTTTCCAGAAGACGTTACAGGTCGTAAAGCCCATCTTAATACAAAGGAAGCCGGAACGTTAGCTAAAGAAAGTAATGTTAAACGTTTAATGATCAGTCACTTACCACAAACGGTTGATGCTGACACTATGTTAAGTCAATCACAAAAATATGCAGAAAATGTTCCAGTTATTCATGCATTCCAGGGATTGGAAATTGAAGTATAAGGCTTTGCAATAGGTTTTAGACTTTCAATGAAAATGACATTAATTAAAACTAATGGAATAAATAAACTAATATCTATATAATTTGTGAAAGGATTATATAGATGGCTATTTGTCGGGTACATGTTTTCACAAACAAATAATTTAAGAACAAATATTCGTAATTTTTTCGTGAAAACCATAGATTTTATTATACGTTTAAGTTACAATATTAATGTGTTTAAAGAGTTTGATACTACACAGGAAAGGAGAGATTATATATGGTTACCATTTATACATCTCCAAGTTGCACCTCATGTCGTAAAGCCAAGGCTTGGCTCGAACAACATGATATTCCTTACAAAGAAAGAAACATTTACTCAGAACCTTTAAATAAGCAAGAAATCAAACAAGTACTTCAAATGACTGAAAACGGGACAGAAGAAATTATTTCTACTCGTTCAAAGGCATTCCAAAACCTTAAGGTAAATTTGGATGATTTAACAATTGATCAATTGTTGGATCTAGTTCAAACAAACCCAGGTCTCTTGAAGCGCTCTATCATCATGGATGACAAACGTCTTCAAGTTGGTTTCAATGAAGATGAAATCAGAAGATTCTTGCCTAGAAGTGTCAGAACTATGGAACTTCAAAAGGCTCAACTTATGGCTGGCTTATAAAAAAATTACCAGATCACTTTCCATTTTTGGAGGGTGGTCTTTTTTTACTCTCTCTTTGCGGCTGTGCCGCTTAGAGAGAGTTATGGGAACGGTTACAAAAAATAGCACATTTGGTAAAAATTTCTTATATGATTTAATTTATAAATCCCTGTTTAATCATATATAATTATTTAATTAGGAGAATAATTATGACGACGAATGCTGATAGGAATTGGACGGGGAAAAAGAAATTTAATTTCGTATTTTTATTTTTAGTAAATATCATTATTTTTTTAAAAATTTGTTTCACTGATGCGAATATTGTTAGAGCAGAAACAAATGATAGTGGTATCCAGGTGCTGTTAAATGATAATTCTAGGTTATTAAAAAATGGGCAATCCGTAAGCACGGGCTTTTTAGCAGCGACTCAAGCTACTAATGGTACTTTTGGAACATGTGATTGGGATATTGACGATAATGGTCAGTTGACGATACACGCTGGGACTTTAGCAACTGGACAAGGTAATTGGATAAATTCAGTTGATCTGATTAAAAGTGTTTATGTTGAACCAGGTGTAGTTGGTGAAACTGATTCAAATAATTTGTTTGCTAATTTAGTGAATGCTCAAACGATTGATGTTAGTAATTTGGATGTAAGCAATGTAAAAAATTTTAACTCTATGTTTTCTTTTCAGGTAAAAAAATCTTCTATGCCAGATACATCGAATCTTACTGAAATAATTGGGTTAAATAATTGGCATACGAATAAAGCAATTGATATGAGTAATATGTTTAGTAATGCATATAAATTAACTGCGATTGATGTTTCTAGTTTTGATACATCTAATGTAGTAAGTTTAGTAAAGATGTTTTCAATGCCGCAAAAGACTGACGTAGCTAATTCGCTTCAAACAATTAAAGGTTTGGAAAATTTTGATACTTCTCAAGTTACATCAATGGCAAGTATGTTCTTAAATGATGCTAAAGTAACTAGTTTAAATGTCTCAAATTTTGATACCTCTCAAATTACATCAATGAATGAGATGTTTAAAAGTGCTGAAGCAGTTACTCAACTAGACGTTTCAAACTTCGATACGTCTAAGGTAACAGACATGTCAAGCATGTTCAGTGGTACTAGTAAATTGACTCAATTAGATGTTTCTAATTTTAATACTGAATCTTTAATAAAAATGGACAACATGTTTTTTAATTGTAATGCAGATATATCAGGATTAAAAAATATGGATATTAGTAAAGTTACTTCATTGAATGGTGTTTTCAATGCCTCTGGGTTAATTAATGGAGACGAATTGGTTAATTAATGGAGACGAATTGGTTAATTGGGATACTTCTAATGTAACGACAACTGCTAATATGTTCAATAATTGCCGTTCTCTAGTACGTTTAGATATATCCAAATGGAAAAAGGACAATATTACTGATATTGGATCTATGTTCAAGAATTGTCGGGTTATTACTCAAATTGACGGCTTGTCTGATTGGGATACGAGTAATGTTACTAATATGAATTCGACATTTTATTATACACAAATGGACTCTATTCCGGGTATCAGTAATTGGAATACATCAAATGTAACTAATATGGCTAGTTTATTTTGGGGGTGTTCTAAATTGAAGACGTTAGATTTATCTAATTGGGATACTTCTAAGGTTACAAACATGAGTTATATGTTTGCTTATGATTTTGCTTTGGATGAAGACGGATTAAAAGGATTGCAGAATTTTAATACTAGCAATGTTACTAATATGTCTTATATGTTTTCCAATAAAGTTGGTTTTAAAACTTTAGATTTGAGCAGTTTTGATACTTCAAAGGTAACTAACATGAATTCGATGTTTTCCGTAAATGATAATCCTATTAAAATTATTGGTAACTTTAATACCTCTCAAGTAAAAAATATGGGGTCAATGTTTAGTGAAACGGGTAATTTTGATTTAAGTGAATTGAATATCGCCGATTGGGATACATCTAAAGTGACAGCTGTGAATATGTTGTTTATGAATAGTGATATGCAGAATCTTGATTTTGTTAAAAATTGGGATATGAGCTCTGTAACTAACTTTGGTAATACGTTTAACAATAGTAAAGTCGTAAAGCTAGATTTGTCTAATTGGAATACTAGAAAAGCTAGCAGTATGGATTTCTTTCTTAATGGAACTAGTCAACTTTGGAGTATAACTTTGGGTCCCAACACTGTTATTAAAGGGAACAATACTTTTACTGAACACGAGCAAGGATCAGTAATTATTGATGCTGACCATCCTGGTTACACAGCAATAAGTCCTAAATGGCAAGAGGTTAGCGCTGATAATGGAGGTACAGAACATAAGCCATTAGGAGATTTGTATGACTCCAAAGAAATATTAAATGATTATTCAGTTCAGGGACAACCAATAAAAACTTTTGTTTGGCAACAACAAGAATATCGTCGAATGTCGCTAAGTGTTCCCGATATTGATTTCGGAACTATTGGTGGTTTTGAAGGGGTTTATCAGCGTAAAAATAATGATCCAGTTACGATAACAAAGTATTCTTATCCAACCACTGATGTTAATTACAAGTTATTAGTTTCGATGGCTCATCCTTTACAGACTGAAGATGGCAATAATACTTTGCCGGGAACATTGATTTTTCGTGATGATAAAGGAAATGATACTTCACTAGAAAACAGTGTACCAATTTATACGGGAACTATAGGAAATGAGACTAAAAATTTAATTTGGGATAAAAAGCGTGGCATAATGTTGAGACTAGATGACAAGAATGTAGTCAATGGAAATTATTCCACAACGTTGAACTGGGAATTGACCGATAGTCTCTAAAAAAATACATTTTCTTTGACCTTATCTACGACATTTAGTATATTATTCGAATGACTTTAAATATCGATATACGATAGTTGAAATAGTTTTTCAGACTGTTAAAATGTAGATACAGAATTGAGGTGACTATGATGGAAATGGATCGACTTAATGAGAACACAATCAGAGTCATTCTTAGTACAGAGGATTTGCAAGAACGAGGCGTAACAGTTTTAGACTTGTTGGGTAACAAGAAACAAATTGAAACGTTCTTTTATAGTATTTTGGATGAAGTTGATAAGAATCATGTCTTCACGAATAATGAGCCCGTTACTTTCCAAATAATGCCAAACAAAGAAGGTTTGGAATTGTTGATTAGTAAGAGCGATGATTCTGAAGGTTCAGGTTCATTGCCATTAAGTGGGCTACAAAATTCAGTCGGCGCAAGTACAAACAATAATTTGGATAAGGTTGGAACAGAAGAATATGACAGTGATACAGCACCATATTTGAATGATCCGGATACACCTACTAAGACAGTTATTGTTGAATTCAAAGACTTTGAAGATTATGTCCAATTGGCTAATTTGTTACACTTAGAGAGCGGAATTTCTAATTTGTTTGAGTACAACGACAAGTACTACTTACAATTGATTCTCTTTACTGATGAAATGCACGAAATGACTTATAGCGATGTTTTGGCATTACTTAGTGAATATAGTTTCAAGACTAAAGTTACGGCGGCTGTTTTATCTGAATATGGTCAAGAGATCATGTCCAAGACTGCGCTTGAATTGACAAGATATTATTTTGGTAATTAAGTAGATCAACCTTAGGGTTGATTTTTTTTTGCGTAATTTTGTTCGAGGTGATTAAAATGTATGCTGCTTTGAACAAATCAGGAATTTTAATTTATGCGCAAAATGCTGAAGAAAAGGAACATTACGTATGTTGTCGTTGTGCAAAACCAGTTAAATTAATTACTACTAAAACTCGTAAATATTTTCGTCATTTGAATAAAGTTAATAATGATATTAATGAACGAGATATTCATTTGGTTGGTAAAGAAATAATATTGGATTTGTTGAGAAATTTTTCCGATGTTAAAGAAGAATATTTTTTGCCAGCAATTCAACAGCGTCCAGATATTTTTTTAACTGATCAAAAAATTGCTATTGAATATCAATGTGCACTCTTAAAAATTGATTCACTAGAAGAGCGTGTTTTGGGTTATCAACAATTTGGAATTAAAAGTATTTGGATATTAGGTGGTAATTATTTAGATGACCAAATTCATAAAAAACACCTTAAATTTATTAGTTATAGCGCCAAATTGGGTTATTACATCATCATGTTAGATTCTAAGAGAAAAGCTTTTACAATTTTTCATCATATTAAGTTTATTGGTCCATTTAATCGAATCTTTTTTCAACGACAAATTTTTCAAGAAGCAGAATTGGCGGATATTTTAAATTTTGCACCACAAAATTATCGTTTGAACCCAGTGTTAATGAATCAACATTTTATCCACCGTCTACGACAAAAAAATGATAGAAATTCTCAACAAGTGAAAATGGATTTTTTCCAAAATCATCAAATAACGGTTGAGGATTATTTAAATAATCGTTATTTTGTTCCCATTGCACCAATTTACTTTTATCCAGCTTGGCAAATGGCCTGTGGACAAGGGAAGAAATTGTTGCGACAGCCATTATTGGAATTTAAAACAAAGAAAAAGCCTCCTGATTAGGAAGCTTAAATGGAATTTTGTACGGTCCAATTCAATTTAGTTGAATATTGTCCGGGTTCAATCTGATTACTATTTACTTTTAATAAAAGACCATCTTTTTTATTCCAAATAACCGAAGTTAAAGGTATGTCACCATCGGCTTCTTCGACCAAAACTTTATTTTTAATGGATTGGATGGAATTATTTATTTTATAAAATAAATTAGCACCGAGGATATCTCCTTTTTTATCTTCTAGTGGATAAGCTTGTTTTACAAAGAGATATTTATTGCCAGTTTTTCTTTGACTTCCGTCAACGGAAACTACTGCATAAGGAGCATTTGTAGCTGCTGTGCGGTATTTGGTGGTACCTTTTTGAAATTGAGTGATAGGATCGAATTGGATACTGTGTGGATTGAGTGTGATTTGATTGGGTGTTAAATTAATTTGAAGTTTGTTGCCTTCACTTTGAAAATCATTGCCGTCATCAGTGGATCCAGAAAAATAAGGCGTAGAGTCTATAGTTTGTTCGGTGTTGATTGTGGGTGTCGTCAAATCGATTTTGACATTTTGGGTATCACTAACTTTTAGATCTTTTAAATCAATTATAAGTTCTTTTTGATTATTAAAGTTATTATTTACTATTTGATAATCGTCAGTAGTTAATGGTTGTTTATTTACCGTTATGCCATCAATATTGAAATTTCGATTGTCATCTAATGGAAAAAGCGGAATTGAGAGCGATGAATTAGGAAAATTTTTGTAACCAGAATTGTAAACTTTAGAATTAATTACTAGTTTATCGTTTGAACTGACTTTGTTTATGACTGAGTCAGTATTTTCTGCTGGATGAAAGGTTGTGTCCTCGATGGAACTTTTGATGTTGATGTTGGGATCAGTAGGTGGCAAAACGTTTAAAACAGCACTATTAGTTCTGACGGTATTTCTTTTGACAGTGATCTGAGCATAGAATTCATCACCATTTTCGGCTTTGGTAGTTGGTGAGGTCACGTAAGTTGTTGGATCAGCTTGAGTTTCTAGTTGTTTTACTTGGCCATTCGTAGAACGCTTATACCAAGTTATTTTTGCTTTCGTATCATCTCGCTTGTCATCCTCATCGGTCTGCAAATGAAAAGTGGCCGGTTGATTAGCATGAACTGTTTGATTTTCTAAACCACCACCAATTTTGATATTTTGAGGTTTACTAGTTACGATGCTTCCATCGCTATTTTTGATTGAACCAGTAATTTTAACTATTCCTGATTTATTGTCAGAATTAGCTACAATATGTCCATTCTCATCAATAGTGGCAAGACTAGGATTGTCTGAACTCCAACTAATATCACCGGTAGCGTCGTCTGGATCTGGGCTTGCTGTAGCGTAAGCATCTTTAGGAACTATTGCGTTATTGGAAGAATCTTTAACGTTATATAGATAATTTTTATCGATAGTGATATTTAAAAAAACGGCATCAATTGATTTTTTTAAAACGTGAACTGTAATGACATCGGAATAAAATTTATCTTTAGTAAAAATTCCAGCGTAATAAGTATAAAGTTGAATGTAATAAGTTCCTGTTTGTTGAGGGGTATAAACTAAAGAATTCTTTGTTTCATTGGGTATTTGGCTGAATTTACCACCGTCATTGGAGATAAACCAATTGTGATACACTGTTTCAAATGGATTTAAGCCAAAACTCAAAGTAGAACGAACGGTATGAGTAGTTATTTCAATCGGAGCTCCTACCGTGGTGTAATAGCTAGTTTTAGGTTGCCTGTCAAAACCACCGGTAGCCCAGAAGCCAAAGCCACCAGTTGGGTCAGGTGTAGGAGTGTGGTATTGAACGCTGGCAATTGCGTCATCCGCTAAAATGGATTCTGGATGTGTAATAAAAAAGAGGCATAATGCTAAAATTAATGGCAAAATGAATTTCAATAACAATGAGATTGTTTTCATAAAATGTCCTCCTCAAATTATGGTCTAAACCAATTCCAAGTATAGCGGACAATTTATTTTTTAGAAAGTGAAATAGTCAATTTGTCAAATTCTTTGTTTATTAATTTGCTTAAAAATATATATAAATCAATAATTTGGTATAAATTTAGAAATAAAAAAGCCCTGCACTTTATTAGTGTAGGGTTAATCCTTGTCATATTGTTTGCCTATCGTCTGAATTTATCCAGACTAATGACAGTATCATTGCGAGCAAAATCTTGAGTATGAGGAAGTTCTCGTTCCAACATAGCATTGATATTCTTACTGATGCTTTCTTGAGAAGTTGAGTCTCCAAAGTCATCGATCATAACACCAGGTTTTTCTTCATCTTCACAATCAAAAACGATTGCAGTCGGAGCCTTTTTGACATTCATTTCCATCGATAACTGTTGATCACGTTTCAAACCTTGAGCGACACAAGTACTGTCTTTATCGGCCATGATTGATTTATAGTCAAGCCCGCTATTGTTAATTGCGCGTTTGATAGTGTTATCATCAAAGGGATTGTTCAAAATATTTACTTGTTCTTGAAGATTCATTAAAAAGTTACGAGCTTTTTTGTTACCTTGACAAGAAGCGGCTTTGTAAAGTTTCGCTGCTTCAACAATTTGTTGTGACGCTGTGTTACGTTCCTCAATGTCAGTAATCTTGCAGCCTTGTAATTTCATATAATCATTAATTGTTGCCATATTATAGTTCGTTACGAAATGATATTGTGTGTCTATGTCATGCTTTCTTGTGAAATCAATAATTGCTTGTTCCACCTTCAAACAATACGAACATAAGGGATTAATATATAAGAATACTTCCCACATTGTGATTCCCTCCATCTCTCTATTGCATAGTCATTCTACCAACAATTTTTCAAAAGGTAAAATTATAAACTCAAGCACTAATATTCATAATTGAGTGAATCTTTCTTAAATGTACGATATATTAAAGTAAGTAAAGCGAGGTTATTATGTCAGAAATTAAATGGAATGAATTTTTGATACCTTATTCACAGGCAGTCGACGAATTAAAAATCAAATTTAGAAATCTTCGTAAAGAGTTTTTAGAAAAAAATGAACATTCGCCAATTGAGTTCGTGACAGGTCGAGTCAAGACGGTTGATAGCATTAAAGAAAAAATGCGTCGCCGTTTTATCAAGGAAGATCTTTTGGAACAAGACATGCAGGATATTGCTGGAATTAGGATTCAGTGTCAATTTGTGGAGGATATTTATGATGTGGCTAAATTACTTCATATTCGTGAAGATATGCGCGTGATTGAGGAACGTGATTATATTGCTAATAGTAAGCCTAGCGGTTATCGTTCATATCATGTCGTGATTGAATATCCGATTCAAACCGCTTCTGGTCAAAAGAATATTTTGGCGGAAATTCAGATCAGAACTTTGGCGATGAATTTTTGGTCTACGATTGAACATTCTTTGAATTACAAATATCAAGGTGATTTTCCAGAAGAAATCAATGAGCGACTCAAACGAGCTGCAGAAGCCTCATTTATGTTGGATGAAGAAATGTCCAAAATTAGAGAAGAAATTCAAGATGCACAACAGTATTTTACTGATCGAAAACGTGATTTAAATAACCCTACGGAGCACAAAAAATAATGAAATTATGGATTAATAATAATAGTAAAGAGCAGTCAGTTGCAGCAGCTAACAAACTACGCAGCAAATTATTAGATGCTGGTTTAACTTTGGATCGACGAGATCCACAATTAGTCATTAGCGTTGGTGGTGATGGTACGTTATTGAGTACATTTCACGCTTATGCTGCACATTTGGATAAAGTGAAATTTTTAGCTTTGCATACAGGTCATTTGGGTTTTTATTCAGATTGGACTGATACAGAAATTGACGAATTAGCTGATTTGATCATCAAATGTCAAGATAATATTCCATCAACTAGCTATCCACTTTTGGACGTCATGGTCGAAAATAAAGAAGGCTCATTGTTCCACGGTATTGCTATCAATGAAATAGTAGTCAGACGTTTATCTTCTTTAACGATGAAAACACGAGTTGATTTGGATAGAGAATTCTTTGAGAACTTTCGTGGAGATGGTTTGTGTTTTGCAACGCCTACAGGTTCAACCGCTTATTCTAAATCCATTGGTGGGGCTTTGATTCACCCTAAAATCAGTGTTTTTCAAATGATTGAAATTGCTTCGATCAATAATCGAGTTTATCGGACGATTTCTTCACCAATTATCATTCCTCATAATCAAAGAGTTGATCTTTATCCACAAACTGCTGACGATTATGTGATCAGTTGTGATGGAATCACTACGAAATTAAAAAACGTTCGTCGAATTACGATTAAGCTAAATTATCAACGAGCCCAATTTGCTCAATATCGACATCGACACTTTTGGACTAGAGTAGAGACAGCTTTCTTAGGACAAGATGAACCCAAATAATCGCTTTTTAAAATTTACGATTGGTGACGATGACAAAAAAATAGTCCGCAAATTTTTAGTTCAACACAAATTTTCCTCTAGTCAATTACATAACCTAAAAAATAAAGGTGGACAAATTTTTGTGAATCATAAAAAGCGTCATTTCAATTATCCGTTAAAAAAGGGTGATCAAATTTTGATAGTTCTTAATTCAGAAGAACCCTCAGATTTGATTGAGCCAATGTCTGGTAAAGTAGATGTCGTATTTGAAGATAATTATTTATTGGTTATCAACAAACCACCAGGGATCGCCAGTTTACCTGCCAAAGCCAAAGATAGTAAGACGATGGCAAATGTGGTCAAGTCGTATTTGATCGATAAAAAAGAAAACAGTTCAATTCATTTAGTCACCCGATTAGATAGAAATACCTCGGGATTGATGGTATTTGCTAAAACTTCTTATGCACATTCGTTATTGGATCGAATCTTACATACCGAGGACTTTCAGAAATTTTATTTGGCAATGGTTTACGGTCAGGTATCACCAGAAAAAGGTTTGATTGATTTGCCGATTGGAATTGATCCCAAGGCCTTTTATATGCGAAATATCGATCATAATCTTGGTAAGCCGTCAAAAACTTTGTATGAAACGGTTGAGAAGTTTGACGATGCTAGTTTGTTAAAACTGAAGTTGTTGACGGGTCGAACACATCAAATCCGTGTTCATTTGACAGCGATTGGACACCCAATAATTGGAGACGATATGTATAGCAAAAAAGATGATTCTCGAATGGGTCGGCAAGCTTTACATTGTTATCGCTTAAATATAGTTCATCCCGTTACTAAAAAGTTATTAAAATTAACCGCGCCATTGCCAAAAGATATGGTAATGTTAAAGGGTGTGTTAAGGGGTGAGAAGAATGGATGAAAACGAAAAAAGACTCCAAGATAAGTTTTCACAATTGAAGGGTTATCTTGATGAAGGTGATAAAAAACGATTTCGAAAAACTTATTTAGATATGCATTTTTATGACCAGAGCACTTTTTACCTCACGTTGAATAAACCTGAACGAATGACGCTTTATTCAATTTTGGAACCGGACGAAATGGGGGATATGTTCGATACTATTGAAGATGACGATCCTAAAATTCCTGAGCTATTGAAGGAAATGGATCTTAACTATGCTTCTAAAATGTTGAACGATATGTATGATGATAATGCTGCCGATGTTTTAGAACATTTGGATAAGGTCGATGTTGATCGGTTTCTAGGTCAGATGCCACGTAACGACGCTAATAATTTGCGTGGTTTGTTGCACTATGACACTGAAACTGCCGGTGGTATCATGACGACCGACTACGTTGAGTTTCATGAGGAAGAAACAGCAGCAGAGGCGATCAGAGCCTTGAAGAAGTTCGCTAAAACTGCTGAAACGATTTATTATATTTATATTTTGGATCATCACGATGATTTAGTTGGCGTTATGTCGTTGCGTGATTTAATTTTGCTTGAAGATAATGATACTTTAAGTGAAAAAATGAATAGTGATATTATTACGGTCAATGTTGACGCTGAACAGGCTGAAGTTGCTCAAGTCTTTAGAGATTATGAGTTTTTAGCCGTTCCCGTTGTTGACCATTCGAATAAATTAGTTGGTATCGTTACAGTTGATGATGTTATCGAGGTTATTGATGACGAAGCCCAACAAGACTACTCTGGTTTGGCCGGTGTTAGTATGGACGAAACTAATAACGATGGTCCATTCAAAGCTGCTTCAAAACGTTTGCCTTGGTTGATCACATTGTTACTTTTGAGTATGATTACAGCTACGTTGATCAATCATTATGAAAATTTGTTAGCTGAAGCTAGTATCTTGGCGGTATTCATTTCAACAATCACTGGTACGGCCGGTAATGCAGGTACCCAAAGTTTGGCTGTGGCAGTTAGGCGTCTAGCAGTTGAGGAAATAAACCGTCATGAGTTTTTAAAATTGTTGGTCAAAGAATTAATCACTGGTTTTGTAACTGGATTAGTAACAGGTGTTGCAGTTCTTTTATTAGTAGGAATTTGGAAACACAACTTTGTCTTAGGGATGGTTATCGGTATGGCGATGTGTGCTGCTATTACGGTAGCTAACTTGGCTGGTAGTTTTATTCCTATGTTAATGTCTAGCTTTGGATTTGATCCAGCAGTTGCTAGTGGCCCATTTATTTCAACTTTAAGTGATTTAACTAGTGTCTTAATTTATTTCAGTATTGCGGGAGTATTTATGCAATACTTTATCAAAGTGTGAAAAAAGCTGTATTGACTATGAATTTAGTCAGTACAGCTTTTTTTAAATTCCATCGATAATCTTTGTGCCATGTAATTCTTTAACACCTAATTTTTTAGCAATCGTATCGCAATTTTCAAAATTAATGCCACCACCAGGTAGAATAGTGATTCTTCCGTCAGCGTAGTCGATGTATTTTTTGATATTGTCTAAGGTCTGATCGATTGGGGTAGATAATGGTCCACCATGAGTTAAAATTCGATCAACATCGTGATCTACTAGCCAATCGATAGCATCTTTTTTGTTGTCTTCAGCTAAAGCATCAAAAGCCATGTGGAAGACGATTTGCATGCCACTAGAAGCAGCAATTAATTGTTCCATAGCATCTTCATCTAAGTCTCCATCTTTTGTCAAAGCTCCAAATGCTACTCCATCAATACCCAATTTTTGAGCTTGGAATAAGTCAGCTTCCATCATCTTGATTTCAAGATCATTGTAAACAAAATCTCCACCACGAGGCCGAATCATTTCAACAACGGGGACGGACTTTTCTTGAAGATATTTAGTAGCTTCTTGTAAAACACCAAAGCTAGGAGTAGTCCCTCCAACATTCAAATTATCGTTTAATTCGATTCGATTAGCACCTTTTAAAACAGCAGCAGGAACCTTAGTGAAATTTTCTACAGCAACTTCTTTATAAATAATTTTCAACCCCTCTTTTTATCAGTATCTTTATTCTAACAATTTTATACAAAAAAAGAACGTCCGAAGACGTCCTAATTTTATGCAAAGGATTTGATTCCAAAGTATGCGATGACAATAATTGCCAAGACGATACGATACCAACCAAAAGCTTTGAAATCGTTACGTTTGATGTAATCAAGCAAAAACTTGATAGAAGCATAGGCAACGATAAATGAAACTAATGTACCAACAAGTAGGATAATAGTTTGGTCACCAGTAAAAGTGTGGCCATTCCAGAAATACTTACCAATCTTCAAAAGACTAGCACCAAACATAGTTGGAATAGCTAAGAAAAATGAGAATTCAGTTGCGACAAATCGGGAAGTACCAACTGTCATACCTCCTAAGATAGTTGCTCCAGAACGTGAAGTACCAGGGACTAATGATAGAACTTGGAAAAGACCTATTGTAAAGGCAGTTTTGTATGAAAGTTGATCTAAGTCTTCGACTTGAGGACGTTTATTCTTCAACCAATTTTCGACGACAATGAATAAAATACCGTAAATTAACAATGTGGCAGAGATAACTTGCCAACTAGTTAAATGGGCATCCATCCAGTCGTTTAAAGGAAGTCCAATAACTACTGAAGGTATGATAGCAACCAAAACTTTAAACCAGATACTCCAAGTTTGATTTTTCTCACGATGATTTTTTTTAGGTGAGAAAGGATTCAGCTTGTGGAAGTAAATGAGGATTACCGCTAAGATTGCCCCGAATTGAATAACAACCATGAACATATTGATAAAAGCTGTTGATTCATTTAACTTGATGAACTCATCAGCTAAGTACAAATGTCCAGTTGAACTGATAGGCAGAAATTCGGTAAAACCTTCAATAATACCCAAAATGATGGTTTTAATAATTTCAATGAACATAATTAATAATATTCTCCTGAATTAAATTTGGAACTAGATAAAGTGTACACAAACACACTCAGGAATGGAAATTTTATTTTCTAATGGGGTTAGATTTCCTTTGTTAGGATTGCGTTTAAAAATTGTTAAATCATCACTATCTTGGTTAGCAGCTAGCAAATATTTTTCTGAAGGATCTAGCTCAAAATCACGAGGTCCCTTACCATTAGTTGAAATTGTGTTGAGTTTCTTGAGACGGTCACCATTTTTGTCAACACTGAAAGTAGCAATTGTGTCAGCACCACGAGTCGAAACGTACAAGAATTTGCCATCTTTAGAAATACGGATAGCAGCGGTTGTATTCTTTTGTTCATCCTTAGCAGCTTCAACTTCATCAACTAATGTCAAACCAGCAGTTTCTGCACCATATTCCATAACCAAAACTTTTGAAGCTAATTCACAAGCAACGTAAACGATTGGTTTTGTTGGATGGAAGACTAAATGTCTAGGAGCATATCCAGCAGGTGCAATGTAGTTGTTCATCAATTTTGGTTCTTTAGGATTGTCAATATTGTAAATATAAATACGATCAGCACCGTAATCACAAATAATTAATTTACCATCTGGAGTTAGGGCACTAAAGTGAGGCTTAGATTGATCTTGTTCAGCACGAGGGCCATGACCTTCAAATTTAACTTCTGAATAGTGTTCAATTTTACCGTCATCAGTTAGGTGATCGATTTTTACCTTGCTCAAGTGGAAATAAGCACTAAAAATCAGATTACGACTTGGGTCAAATTTAACGTAAGATGGGGAAGTTTCTTCTGAGAAATCCTCGTCTAAAAGTTTAGGTTCATTGTTGATATCATAAACGACGATACCGCCACGGTCGTCTTTTTTAGCTAAAGCAATTAGTTTCATATCGTTAGTAACATCAATGTATGTTGGTCCATTTAATTCAACCAATACCTTAGGCGTAGTCAATTCGCCGGTTTCTGAATCGAAGTCGGCAGAATAGACACCTTTACCTGTCTTTTTTGTGTAACCGCTTAATAGAAGCTTTTCAATCATTACAATTCCTCCAAATAATGTATAGTATTATAATATACAGTATAATCTTTGTATAAAATTTTTGGGGAGCAATCTATGCGAGAAACACCGGAAAAAAATAAAAGTTGGTTTTATAAATGGTTCTTAAACAACCAATTGACGGTGATTTTGATTAATATTTTTTTAGTATTTTTGATTATTTTTTTATTTTCAAAAGTCAGTTTTGTTTTTCGACCAATTGGACAGATTTTAGGAATTATAATGCCACCAGTTATTTTGGCCTTGGTATTGTATTATCTAATCAATCCGCTGATCAATGTTTTGGAAGAAAAGTTTCATATTAATCGAATTATTTCAATTGCCTTTGTTTTTATTATTATTTTGGCATTATTGATTTGGGGCGTCATGTCTTTGATTCCTTTCGTACAAAGCCAAGTTGATTCATTAGTTAAGAATTGGCCGCAATATTGGGATTCTTTGAATAAGAGCTTGCAAAATATGTTTTCTGATCCAAAATTACATATTGTTAAAGAGCGACTAGCTACGACTAATGCCAGCATCACGAAAAGTTTTGAAAAATCTATGAGCCAAATTTTGCCACAGACAATGAATAATTTAAGTTCAGCAGTAAGTGTCTTGACGAATGTTGTTATGATTTTGTTAACGGCACCTTTTATATTGTTCTTTATGTTAAAAGACGACAAGAAATTCAAGATATCAGTTGTTAAATTCGTTCCTAATCGTTTGAAGAAATCGGTTAGCGATATGCTTTCAGAAATCAGTCAATCGTTGAGTTCTTACATTACTGGACAGTTGACAGTAGCTTTTTGGGTAGCGATTATGTTCTTTGTTGGCTATTTGATTATTGGACAACGATACGCTTTGATTTTAGGAATCGTTGCGGGAATTTTAAATTTGATTCCTTATGTTGGTTCGGCTTTGGCCTTGATTCCTTCACTAGTAATTGCGGCCTTTATTGCTCCGTCGATGGTTATCAAGGTGTTGATCGTTTTTGCGGTTGAACAGACGATTGAAACACGTGTTATTTCACCGATCATCGTTGGTAATAAGATGCAAATGCACCCTGTAACGACAATCTTAGTCTTGCTAGTTTCGGCTGGATTGTATGGCTTAGTAGGAATGATTGCCGGTATTCCAATTTTTGCTATTTTAAAAATTATTTGCACGCGCATTTTTAATTGGTTTAAACGCAACTCTTCTTGGTACGATGATGAAGATGTTGAACCGAGTGATAATATAACAGTCACAAAAGCTACAGAAATTTCGAAGAAAAATCACGAATAATTCAAAAACTATTGTCTAGACCGGATAAAACGTATATAATGTTTTATGAGTTTTGGGGTTATTTGTTTTTCTCAGGAGTGATTTTGACAAAAGCAAGTAAACAAGAGGCTATACTAGCGCATGTCCTTGCTGTGGTTTTCACCGAGGTCATGCGCTTTTTGTTTATGTAAAAGGAGATTAAATAATGACGAACCATATTGCACTTTATGAACCATTGATGCCAGCTAATACTGGTAATATTGCTAGAACTTGCGCGGGAACTAATACTAAATTGCATTTGATCAGACCATTAGGTTTCAATACTGATGATGCTCATATGAAACGTGCTGGTTTGGATTACTGGGAAAAAGTCGATATCACTTATCATGATGATTTGGATGCTTTCTTGGAGTCAATTCCTGATGATAAGTATTTGTATTTGATTACAAAATTCTCTGATAAGGTATATAGTGATCAGGATTTCTCAGATACTTCGGTTGACCATTATTTCTTATTTGGTAAAGAGACTACTGGTTTGCCAGAAGATTTCATGCGTCGCAATCCTGAAAAGTGTTTACGAATTCCTATGAGCGACAATATTCGAGCTTTAAACTTATCTAACAGTGCTGCCTTAGTTATTTATGAAGCTGTACGCCAACAACATTTTGCTGGTTTGGAATTAAGTCATCATTATGAACACGATAAATTAGATTAGGAGAAAAACTATGAAAATTAATAAAGGTGCAGTTAGCGTTCAATCATTTCATTATGATGTTGAATCACCCAGTGCTGATGAAAAAAGCACTTTGAACATTAGTATTGAGCATCCTGAATTTAAAGATGAAAATGGACAACCAATGAACGAAGATGAAGGTAAGATTTTTCAGGTTGTTATCCCATTTGAAATTCACATGAAAGAAGCTCCGTTCAAGGTTTCAGGCTTAGTTGGTCAAGTAGTTCAACCGGTAGGTTTTCATGGAGAAGCTGAAGATTTAGATGGCAAACAAGTCCAACAAATTTCTCGTTCTGCGGTCGAGTACATTGAGACCTTAACTTATCAAGTTACGAGTGTAACGTTGAATCATGGTATTTCTTTAAACTTTACTAAAGATGCAGAAATCAAGCCCAATAATGAAGAAGATAAATAAACAGTCCTTCAAGGGCTGTTTTTTTTAGTGTTCAAAAAAGGTATAATTTTAGATGATTACTTTTAAATTCATGTGAGGTACTTATGGTTAAAAAAAAGGCAAGTTCAAGGCCTAGAAAGAGTAAAAAAACCGTTGATAATTCACGATTGATTAGATCTTTAGTCAGTCTAGTGTGGATAATCTTGGCGATTCTAGGCTTATTCAAGTTTGGTCTCGTTGGCAAAACTTTCGATAATATTTACCGAATTTTTGTTGGGGATAGTTATCCAGTATTGTTGATTATCAGTATCGTTGTAGCGGCGTTTATCATTGCTACAGGGCGATTCCCTTTGTTTTCACCGAAAAGAAATTTTGGCTTTTTGTTTGTTTATTTAGGAACATTAATAATTTTGCACGGCATTTTCTTCTCCAATATGTCGTTATATCACAATTATAATCTCGTCACATGGAATACTTTATCTGCCGATATAACGCAGGTTGATGTTAGTGGAACAGTTGGCGGAGGTATGATAGGTTCTTATTTATACAGTTTCTTTATGCCAATGTTTTCAAGTCTGGGAACTTATTTTGTCACTGCATTGATTATTTTTATTGGAATTTTGATGTTATTAAACGTTACGATGAAACAAGTTTCGGTTGTAACGACTGATATTTTAGTATCTTTAAAGCATCTATTTATTAAAATTAAGGACATTTTAGTTGGTCATTATAGTAATTATGTTGATCAAAAGAAAACTCAAAAAGTTTCGCTTAGTTCAGATAAACCTAAGAAAACTGTTCCGATAGTAAGGGATGACGACAAAACTGAAGATGGTTTCAATAGTTTTGCTGAAGGGAAAAAAGAAGACAAGAAACCAGATGAGTTTGAGATTGAAGGGGCACCAAAGTCTCCAGAGCAATCTACTTCTGAGGCCACGGTGGTTTCCAAGCCTTACGGTGTCGATGGTACTAAGGATAAAGATTTACCAGATCCAGTAAGTTATAAGAAAACTGATCAAGTTGATAATGATGGCTATGTATTGCCTTCAGTAGATTTGTTGAAGCAAGTTCCTCAGACCGATCAAACTTCAGAAGTTCATTTGATCGAGGAAAATAAAGATAAATTACGTCAGACTTTTAAGAGTTTTGGCGTTGATGTTGAAGTTAAGAAGGCTAGTTTGGGACCAACTATTACGAAGTACGAAGTTCAACCAGCTGTTGGTGTTAAAGTAAGTAAAATTGTCAATTTAGCTGATGATTTGGCTTTAGCTTTGGCAGCAAAAGATATCCGTATTGAAGCACCGATTCCAGGGAAACCATTTGTTGGAATTGAAGTGCCTAATAAGACTATCTCAACAGTTTCCTTTAAAGATATTACTGAAAATCAAAAGGATAAGACTCATCCATTGGTAGTTCCTTTAGGAAAGGACGTTTCTGGCAATATTATAGAAGCTAATATTACTAAAATGCCCCATTTACTGATTGCTGGTTCTACTGGTAGTGGTAAGTCAGTAGCTATCAATACGATCATCACTGGTATTTTAATGAAGTCTAAACCAAATGAAGTTAAACTGATTTTGATTGATCCAAAGATGGTTGAATTAAATGTTTATAATGGAATTCCTCACTTGTTGATACCAGTAGTTACAGATGCTAGACGAGCTGCTGGAGCGCTACAAAAAGCAGTTAAAGAAATGGAACGCCGTTATAAATTATTTGCTGAGACTAGTCACCGTAACATTGGTGAGTATAACGCCGACGTTGATAAGTTCAATGAAACTGCAGCTGACGAGGATAAGATGGAGCGCTTGCCATTTATTGTCGTTATCGTTGATGAATTGTCTGACTTGATGATGGTAGCTGGACATGAAGTAGAAGCAGCTATCGTTCGTTTAGCTCAAATGGCCCGTGCGGCTGGATTACACATTATTATTGCAACCCAACGTCCATCAGTTGATGTCATTACAGGTTTGATCAAAGCCAATATTCCATCGAGAATGGCTTTTGCCGTTTCCAGTGGGGTCGATTCAAGAACAATTCTAGACTCAGTTGGAGCTGAGAAGCTCTTAGGACGAGGAGACATGCTTTTCCAACCAATTGGGAAGAGTAAGCCAATTCGACTTCAGGGAGCTTATATTTCCGAATCAGAGGTTGAAAATGTTGTGAAGTTTGTCAGTGAACAACAAGAAGCTCATTACGATGAAGAAATGATTCCTACTGATATTGAAGAAGGCGGCAGTGATAGTGATAAACCAGAAGATGAATATTGGGATGATGCTGTCGATATGATTGTTAAAGGACAATCAGCTAGTGTTTCTATGCTTCAAAGAAGATTCGCTATCGGTTATAATCGAGCTGCAAGAATGGTTGACGAAATGGAGAATAAGGGTATCGTTGGACCATCAGAAGGAAGTAAGCCACGAAAAGTATTAATTACTCCAGAACAATTAGAAACAATAAGAAAAAATCAGGTGAAAAATTGAGAAAAACATTAGCAAAGAATATTTTCTTAAATATAAATTCGATCAAAAAATTTCGAACTATTAAAATTCAAGTCGATTTTCTTCGTCCTTTGAAAAAAGAGGAGACCACAAGTCGTCGATTATTAGCCAACGTCATGTCTAACTCAACGGCCAATTATCCCAGTTTTCGATCGATAAATGACCGCGAAATGGAATTGTACGGTTCTGAAATCAATGTCTTTACGCGGAATCTTTTAAATTTCAATGATTTAGCTTTCAGTGTTGAATTCGCTGATCCTAATTTTTTGATTGATGGTCAAACGCAGATCAAAGATAATTTGGAATTGTTGAATGAAATAATTTTTAAGCCAAATTTAGCTGGAAAAGAATTTGATCACATATCTTTTGAGACTGAAAAGCGTAATTTAATATCTAATTTAATTTCAATTCAAGATAATCAAGATTTAGTTAGCACTTTAGGTTTAACGAAATTAATCTATCAAAATAATCCTGACCGTCAGGTACCAATTTTTGGTAGTGTCGATCAATTAAATAATTTAACGAATGAAAAATTATTGGAAATGTATCAAGATGTAATTCAAAACGACACTATTGTCATTAATGTCGTTGGAAATGTTGATGAAGAAAAATTTGCAGAAGATATTTTAACTAGTGGTTTTTATACTCAAATGAATAGTGAACGTCCTGATTTAAAAATTGAATTTGATAAGTTTAATCAATTGATTGCTAATCCGGCTGAAAAAATCGAACATAAACATCTTAATCAGAGTCGTATTGCGTTAGCTTTCGCAACTGAAGGTGTTTCTAAGAAGTTTAATCGTTTAGCGCCTCAAATCATGAATTTAATTTTGGGTGGAGACGACCAATCACAATTGTTTCAACAAGTTCGTGAGAAAAATAGTTTAGCTTACTCAGTCTCTAGTACATACCAACCATTGAGTCATTTGGTTACGATTCAAGCCGGATTAGATTCTGATTCAGTTCAAAAAGCTTTAGAATTAATTAGCCAACAAATTGATTTTATTAAAAATGGTAAATTTAGTGATAATCAAGTCCAACACGCTCAAAAAGTTATGTTGACAAGACGAAAGATAGCAACGGATTCGATTCAATACTACATTATGCGTAGTATTTGGGAAACCGTTTATCCAAAGACTTTGATGAGTGATGAACAATTTCAAGCAGAATTAGATAATTTAGATCGTGAACATATTGCCAGTGTAGCTAATAATCTGCATGCTATAGCACAATATCAGTTGATTGGAGATTCAAATGACTGAAAAGTTAGAAAAACAAACTAAAAAATTAAATAATGGACTGCAAATTAATGTCGTACCAATGCCAGGATTTAATCAAGTTTATGGTGTAGCGATGGCAAATTTTGGGTCAGTAGATACGCAAACAAACAAAGGGACATTACCTGCTGGAATTGCCCATTTTATAGAACATAAATTGTTTGCCAAACCTAACTATGATGTGTCAGAGAAATTTGCTCAATATGGTGCTAATTCTAATGCCTATACTAGTTATACGAAAACAGCCTATTTATTCCAGACTTTAGATAATCCTTATGATAATCTGAAAATTTTATTGGATTTAATTCAGAATCCTTACTTTACAGATAAGAATGTTGCATCTGAACGAGGAATAATTGACCAAGAAATTCAAATGTATCTCGATATGCCGGAGTGGGTTTTGGAACAGCGAATTTTAAGTAAATTGTATCCTAATGACCCAATCGCAGAGGATATTGCTGGTTCAAGTGATTCATTGAAACAAATCAACCGTCAGAATTTATTGTCAACTTATCAACAAAATTATCGACCTGATAATATGAATTTAGTTTTAGTTGGGGATGTGGATTTTGAAAAGGTTGAAAATATTGTTGAAAAGTCTAATTTTCATCAAGTTGATACGCCACTACAAAAGATCAATCGT
Organism: Companilactobacillus futsaii JCM 17355; assembly: GCF_001435505.1. GTDB lineage: Bacteria > Bacillota > Bacilli > Lactobacillales > Lactobacillaceae > Companilactobacillus > Companilactobacillus futsaii. The sequence continues at coordinate 29,775 of NZ_AZDO01000080.1, forward strand.
CAGTTCGATCCAATTGGTCGAGGCGGCTTTGAAAAGATGGATATCAGCCAAGCTCGCAGTGCCTATGGAATTAGAATCGATACAGAAATGTCTGGCTATAATTTAGTGAAGGAACAATTTCAATTAAATATGATTATGGAGACTTTAATTGGAGAATCTTCTAAGAATTATCAAGAAATGAGTAATTTAGGTCTAATTGATGATAGTTTTTCTTATAATGTAGTTGCAGAAAATAACTATTGTTTTATCATAATTAGTGGATCAAATAATAATCCCCAAAAATTTCAAGAATATCTACGTAATCATTTAACCTATGACTCATTAAAAGAAGTTTTAACCGATGCAAAATTTAACAGAATTAAACGTGATGCGATTGGTTCTTACTTATTTGCTCAAAATGCACCTGAAGCAATTGCTAATCAGATGGCTGAACTTTATTTTTATGATGTTGATTACTTAGAATTGATCAATATGATTGACTCAATAAAAAAAGAAGATGTCTTAATGATTGCAGAGAAATTTCTAAAAGATAATAACAGCACTTATTACAATCTTTTGCCAAATAGGAAGTAAATTATGTATGCATTAGTTATGGGAAGTTCCGGTGATATTGGTGCAAGTAGTGCTAAAAAGCTAGCTGATAAAGGCTGGTCATTGTATTTGCACTACAATCAAAATCGTGAACGAATCGAAAAATTACGAATCGAACTTGTAGAAAAATATCCGAAACAAGATTTTATTCCTATCAAATTCAATATGGAACAAGATTCAGTTGAACAATTAACCAGTCAGGTTTTTGGGCTAGATGCGATAGTTTTCGCTCAAGGCAACACTTACTATAAATTGTTAGTTGATATCTCTGAGAAAGAAATTGACTCTTTATGGAATATTCATGTAAAACTACCTATTTTAATTTTACAGGCACTACAAGATAAGTTAGCCAAGACGCATCATGGTCGAATTGTTTTTATTGGCTCAATTTATGGAAAAATTGGTTCAGCGATGGAAGTAGTGTATAGCACTGTCAAAGGAGCAATGTCTTCGTTTGCAGATGCATATGCTAAAGAAGTAGCTTCCTTAGGAATCTCTGTAAATGTTGTTGCTCCAGGAGCTGTTAATACTAAGATGAATACCCAAGAATTTTCAAGTGAAGATCTTGAAAGCGTCAAAGAGGAAATTCCAGCTGATAGGTTAGCAAACCCTGATGAGATAGCTGATTTGGTTAGTTATTTGGTTAATATAAAATCAAATTATTTAACAGGCCAGACAATTTATTTTGCAGGTGGTTGGTTGCTGTAAGCTCGCTAGTAGTTAGATAATAATATATGTTATACTTAGAAAAATTAGTTAATCGGTGGTAAATAATGGACGAAATTGGCCAAAAGTTAAGAAATGCGCGTATCAAAAAAGGATACACAATTGATGATTTACAACAAATCACAAAAATTCAAAAAAGATATTTAATTGCTATTGAAGAAGGTCAATTTGATCATCTTCCTGGTGATTTCTATGTCAGAGCTTTTATCAAGCAATATTCTGATGCCGTTGGTATTTCAAGTGATGACTTGTTGGAAGAATATAAGTCAGACATTCCTAATTCCCAACCTACTCAAGAGTCTGCTCCTGAGGAAACTAAGACTAGAAGTATCAAGGAAGAATCAAATTCTTTCTTCTCCAATTTGGGTAACTATATTCCTCAAATTGTCGTTGGTATCATAATTGTTGTAATTATTGGTGTTATTGCATTTGGTATGATTCACAAGAATCAAAGTTCATCAAGTGTGACGATTCCAAAGGACAATACTGAACAAACGACAAAGAAAGCCAAGAAGACAACTAAAAAGAAGACTGCTGAGAAAGCAGACAAGAAAACAGAAACTAAGTCTAAAGAAACAACAGTCAAAGAGTCTGACACTGAAGGAACATATACGATTACTAATGTTCCAAGTGATGGCTTAAAAGTTGTTGTTGAAGGTAGTAATGGTCAAGCTTGGATTCAATTCAAGGAAGGCGACAACACTACTTGGCAACAAGCTCTTAGTGCTGACGAAAAGAAGGAAACTACTGTTCCTAGTGATACAACAACTTTCACTATTCAAACTGGTAATGTTAATAACACTAAAATTACCATCGGTGGTAAAGATGTTGATCTATCTAAATCACAAAGTGGTAGCACTATCGTCAAAACTTTGACATTTAATATTGAAAAATAAAATAATGGTGTCTAATCTTTATGGGTAGACACCATTATTTTGTCAAAATTATTATTCTTGGAGGATTTTTCAATGGTTTGGAATGTACCAAATAAATTAACCATGTTACGAATTATTTTAATTCCGGTATTTATTATTTTATTAGCTTTTAATTGGAGTGGTTTGGGAGATATTTATGTTGCAAATGATTTGATCCCTGTCAATCATGTTTTGGCAACTTTTGTTTTCATCATTGCTTCGTTGACAGACTTGTTGGATGGTAAAATTGCTCGTAAGTATCATTTAGTATCTAACTTCGGTAAATTTGCCGATACGTTAGCTGACAAGATGTTAGTTATGACAGCTTTTATCTTCTTAGTAAGTTTTAAGATGGCTCCGGCTTGGGTCGTTGCAATTATCGTTTGTCGGGAGTTAGCAGTTACTGGTTTAAGAACTATCGTTTTGGAAGCTGGTGGTAAAGTAATGGCTGCTCAAATGCCAGGTAAGATCAAAACCACAACACAAATGTTGGCCATCATTTTCTTGTTGATGCACAATATTTTCTTCTCTGCTATCAATATTCCAATTGGCGAGATTTTCTTATATATTTGTTTGATTTTCACTATTTATTCAGGTGCTGATTACTTTATTCAAAGTAAAGATATTTTCAAATCTTAATACGTAATTTGAAAGAGAGAGCAATGAAAAAAGAGATAGAGTTTTTGAAAAAAATTGAACGTCAAGATTTTGAAAAGGGGATCCCAGAAGAATTCAAGAATTTTCCTAAACAAACAGTTGATTTGTTGAAGAAAATGAATTTGAAGATCACTGCAGCAGAAAGTTTGACTGCAGGGATGTTTCAAGCAGCTGTTGCGACAATTCCAGGTGCATCGAACGTTTTTGATGGTGGTTTTGTTACCTATGCGGATTCGATCAAAGTCCAATTGCTGGGAATGGATCCACAGTTGATTGAGGATAATACAGTCGTCAGTGGACCGGTAGCTTTGGCAATGGCCAAATTGTCTGCTGAAAAAATCAAAGCTGATATCGGCGTTGGATTTACAGGCGTAGCTGGTCCTGATCCATTGGAAGGGAACCCTGTAGGTACAGTCTTTATCAGTGCTTATAACCGGAAAAATAACGAAAAAATCGTCAAAGAATTTCATTTTTCAGGATCTCGTCAGGCTATTCGAGAAAAGTCGGTTCTTTGTGGATTTGCTCTCGTTCAAGAAATATTATAACGGACAAACATTTGTTCGCTTTTTTCTTGCTTTTTTGATGAATTACTAATAATATAACTATTGATGAATGCATTAGGAGGAAAGCAATTTGGCTAAAGATGAACGACAAAAGGCTTTAGATGTAGCCTTAAAGAAAATTGAAAAGGATTTTGGTAAGGGTGCCATTATGAGAATGGGTGATGACTTGAATACTCAGATCTCAACTGTTTCTAGTGGTTCACTTGCACTTGATAATGCATTAGGTGTCGGTGGTTTTCCACGAGGAAGAATCGTAGAAATATATGGACCTGAAAGTTCTGGTAAAACAACCGTTGCTTTACATGCCGTTGCTGAAGTTCAAAAGCAAGGTGGTACTGCAGCATATATCGATGCTGAAAATGCCATGGATCCCGCTTATGCAACTGCTTTGGGTGTTAATATCGATGACTTATTGTTATCACAACCTGATACAGGTGAACAAGGATTAGAGATTGCTGATGCTTTGGTATCTAGTGGTGCAGTCGATATCGTCGTTGTCGATTCTGTTGCTGCTTTAGTTCCACGTGCAGAAATTGAAGGTGAAATGGGAGATTCCCACGTTGGTCTTCAAGCACGTTTAATGTCACAAGCCTTGCGTAAACTATCTGGTTCAATCAACAAGACTAAGACGATTGCTTTGTTTATTAATCAAATTCGTGAAAAAGTCGGAATCATGTTTGGTAATCCAGAAACTACTCCTGGTGGCCGTGCCTTGAAATTTTATTCAACAATCAGACTAGAAGTGCGCCGTGCTGAACAGATCAAAGATGGTTCTGATGTAATTGGTAATCGTACTAAAATAAAAGTTGTTAAGAACAAGGTTGCCCCACCATTTAAGATTGCCTTGGTAGATATTATGTATGGTCATGGTATCTCTCAAACTGGTGAATTAGTCGATATGGCGGTCGACAAAGATATTATTGATAAGAGTGGTTCATGGTACTCTTATGGTGAAGAACGAATTGGTCAGGGTCGTGAAAATGCTAAGACCTACCTAGCTGATAATCCTGACAAAATGGAAGAAATTAAGCAAAAGGTTCGTAAAGCTTATGGCATGGATGGCAAATCAGAAGATGAAGAAAAGTCTGATGATACTAAAGATGTCAAAAGTACAAAAAAAGATGAAAAATCAACTAAAAAAGATGACGAAGCGCTAGATTTAAATCTTGAAGCTGATAAAAAAGAAAATAAATAAGAGAAAAGAGGCCGATTGTGTCTCTTTTTTTCTTTTTAGTTGGTTGACAGGCGATATTTATTCTATAATATTAAGTTGTATGTAATAATCTGCAACATTTAAATTTTTACAAACACATTTTTAAAAGCAAATATGGAGGTGATGGCATGTATCCTGCTATCATAACCTTCTCTTTCGCTCTAGTAACATTAATTGTGGGTGTCCTTTTCGGATATGCTCTCTGTAAAGATGCCTATGAGAAAAAACTTTCACAAGCTAAACAAACGGCTGAAGATATCGTTTCAGACGCCAAAAAGGCTGCCAAGTCTTTGAAAAAAGAAACATTGCTTGAAGCCAAGGACGAAATTCATCAGTATCGTGAGAAACAAGAAGATGAATTGAAGGAACGTCGTAAAGATATTCAGAAACAAGAAAATCGTGTTCTCGAAAGACAAGACATTTTGGATAAAAAAGACCAAACGCTTGAAAAACGTGAGGACAATATCGAGAAAAACGAGAATAATCTTACAGCACGTCAACAAAAACTTGATGAAAAATCTAAACAATTGACTGATACTCTTGAAAAACAGCAAGCGGAGCTGGTAAGAGTAAGTAACTTAACTCGTGAACAAGCGAGAAAAATCATTCTTGATAAGTTAAATAAAGAATTGGTTCATGAACGTGCCAAAATGATTAAAGAAAGTGACGAACAGGCTAAACAGACATCTGAAAAAGATGCTAAAGCTTTGATCGTTGCAGCTATACAAAGAAGTGCAGCTGACACTGTTTCAGAATCGACCGTTACAACCGTTACATTGCCTAACGAAGACATGAAGGGGAGAATCATCGGTCGTGAGGGTAGAAATATCCGGACTATTGAAGCGTTAACGGGGGTTGACTTGATAATCGACGATACTCCAGAAGCAGTTGCTTTAAGTGCTTATGATCCAGTCAGACGAGAAATTGCGCGTATGGCTTTGGAAAAATTGATCGAAGATGGAAGAATTCATCCAGCCCGTATTGAAGAAATGGTAGATAAGGCTAGAAAAGAAATGGATGATCATATTCGTGAAGTTGGTGAACAAACTGTTTATAGTTTGGGAATCAGTTCAGTTAATCCTGATTTGATCAAGATTATTGGACGTATGGAATATCGTACGAGTTACGGTCAAAATGTTTTGAATCACTCAATTGAAGTCGCTAAATTATCCGCTGTAATGGCTTCAGAGTTGGGTGAAGATGTTATGTTAGCAAAACGAGCAGGTTTATTACACGATATCGGTAAAGCTATCGATCGTGAAGTTGACGGGTCCCACGTAGAAATTGGCGTGGATATCGCAACTAAGTATAAAGAACCAGAAGTGGTCATTAATACGATTGCTTCACATCATGGGGATGTTGAACCAACATCATTAATTGCAACAATTGTTGCGGCGGCTGATGCAATTTCTGCATCGCGTCCTGGTGCTAGATCAGAATCGATGGAGAATTACATTCACCGTCTTGAGAAATTGGAAGAAATTTCTGATAAACATGAAGGTGTTGATCATAGTTATGCTATTCAAGCTGGTCATGAGATTCGTGTCATGGTCAAACCTGAACAAATTTCTGACGATCAAGCTGCAATTTTGGCTCGAGATATTAAAGGTGAGATTGAAGACAACCTTGAATATCCTGGACATATCAAAGTTACAGTTGTTCGTGAAGTCAGAAAAGTTGAATTAGCAAAATAATAATTATTATTGAGGGGTGTATCAAAAGGGTACACTCTTTTTTTATTTTCTTTTAGATTAAGGGTCTGGTATTGTATAATTGTTTTATCAATGGAAAGTGAGTTTTTCTAAAATGTCGGTTATGTTTAGTGTAATAGTAAAATTATTTTTAACGATGATCCTGTCGGCCGCAATAACTCCTTTCGTAGTGAAATTAGCCTATATTTTAGGAGCTGTGGATAAACCAAATGCTCGGCGAGTAAATATTAAGCCAATGCCCACAATGGGTGGACTGGCTATTTTTATTGCGTTTAATTTCTCAACGTTTGTCTTATTGCGTGAACAATTTCCTACTCATGAGTTGTTCAGTGTTTTCTTGGCTGAATGTATTATTATTTTGACGGGGATTATTGATGATATTAGAGAGTTATCTCCCAAAGCTAAGTTGGCTGGTATTTTAGCAGCATCTTTAGTGATTTATTTCTTAGCGGGAATAAGAATGAATGAGGTCACTTTGCCAATCTTTGGTTCATTCCAATTGGGCTGGTGGAGTTTACCAATTACCATCATTTGGATCATAGCCATTACTAATGCCGTCAATTTGATTGATGGACTTGACGGGTTAGCAACGGGTGTTTCAATCATAGCTTTGTTTACCATGGGGGTTATGGCATATTTCTTCTTGAATATGACAAATGTCTACGTCGCAATTTGGATTTTTGCGATGGTAGCGGCTTTGATTGGTTTCTTGCCACATAATTTCCATCCAGCAAGTATTTTCTTAGGCGATACAGGTTCGCTCTTTATTGGTTTTATGATGGCCGTGTTCTCTTTGAAGGGGCTAAAAAACGTAACTTTCATAAGTTTGTTGATGCCAGTGGTTATTATGGGTGTACCAATTACAGATACTGTTTATGCAATTTTAAGAAGATTATTGAATAAAAAGCCGATTATGCAAGCAGATAAACATCATTTACATCATCGTTTGATGCAGTTAGGTTTGTCTCATCGTCAGACTGTTTTAGTAATTTACGGACTATCATTAGTTTTTGCTTTTATTTCATTGTTGTATCCATTGTCAACTTTGTGGGGTAGCGTTTTATTAACAGTTGGCGTATTGATTGGTTTGGAATTATTTATTGAATCGATTGGTTTACTTGGTGATGATCGTCAGCCTTTATTACGGGCAATCCAAAGATTCGTTAAAAGAATGGAAAAGAAAGATTAGCAAGCGTCGTTATAGCGCCTGCTTTTTTTGTCTCTGGAGATATTCTACAAATCTTAGACGCCCTAAAGATTGCGTTCTACTCTTTGTAGGTAGTAAATATACTTAGCTCCCTTTAAATTTTAATCGAGGAGGATTTCAACATGGAATTAAGTGAACAATTGAAGAGGTATCGCAAGCAAAATAATTTAACTCAACGGGAATTAGCTTTGAAATTAAATGTTTCTGATAAGACAATTTCTAGTTGGGAAACTGGACGAACATATCCTGATATTTCCCTGTTGATCAATTTAAGTTCTATTTTGAATGTTTCCTTAGATGAATTTTTAAAAGGAGATTTTAAAACGGTGCAAAAAATTGATAAAGATTTGAAATTAAAGCGGGTTTATAAAAAATGGTTAATAGCAATTTTAGTATTAGTTTTTGCTGTTGGAGGAGCTTTTTATTTTTTATCAACTTACCAATATAAAAATGTTATGATTGATCGATTTAATCCACTGCTAGAGACAAAAATTGGTTATGCTGCTTTGCCAACTGAAAAGACCGCTGTTGCTTCAGACTATGAGACTGTTAAAAATTCTCATGGTAAAACTAAAAAGATTTTGGGTTCGCCTTATAAAAATATGGTTGTAACTGATAATGCTTGGGGAGACTCTTCATTTTTGACTTTTTATGGTGGCTTAGCTCCTAAAAATAAATCTTATGCAATGGTAAAACATCGTGGTAGCTATGTTTCTAGAATTAATTTTGTCGATTGGGGATCAATTCCTAAATCTATTCGTAATAATATGTATCGAGATTATGAAAAATATCGAGAGATGTATCAAATCTTTAAGGAAAGCCAAAAAGCGCATCAAGGAAGCAATGCTCCAGTTTTTACTGTGCAGACAGGTAGATACTAAAAAAATCCGGTTCGTTTTTTTGCGAATCGGATTTTTTAATTGGCTTCAATTGGAACTTGTTTGTAAGTTTTTTGAGTTTCCTTTAATTGAATTTGGTTTTGGAATAAGTCTTTGATATTTTGTACAGCTTGATCAACCACATTTAAATCTAAATAAATTTCACATTTAATATCGGTAGTGAACTGTTTATTTTCAAGGTTTATCTTTTCATTTTTAGCATAGTTGTCGAATTTATCAAACAGATGATATGGAATCGTTAGTTCGAATCCCTGTTGAATACGATTTTCAACTAAGCCAATTTCTTTGACTGCTTCAGCAGTGGTTGAAGAATAAGCCCTGATGAGGCCACCAGCTCCTAATTTGATACCACCGAAATATCTAGTAACGACGACTGCCACATTTTGCAATTCTTGTTGTTGCAAGACGTTTAAAATTGGTGATCCGGCAGTTCCACTGGGTTCACCATCATCTGACATACGTTCGATCAGAACATTTTCTTTGACGATAAAGGCCGTGCAATTATGAGTTGCTCCAGATTCTTGTTGACGAATTTTTTTGATGAAATCGTTAGCTTCATCTTCAGAAAAGACTTGAGCGACATGTGCAATGAAACGAGATTTTTTAATGTCTTTTTCGTGACTGCCAGTTTGGGCGATTGTTTTATAATTTTCCAAAAATAATGACTCCTTTGCGTATTTTTTTATATGGATAAAATAAATGAATATTTGGGTGGTCGCATACTCAATGCGGCTAATTTAGAGAATGAAGATTTATATAGGCTCCAAACATTGGGAGGCGTAATTTGTGATGCAACTTTTAAAAAAGACAATAAATTATTTTGTCGGCGTTGTTTAATGGAAATCGAAAAGTTACCGATTGATTTTCAATATTGTCGCCACTGTATTAACTTAGGAAAAATTCAAGTAAACGATAAGTTAATAATTACTCCAACAGACGTCTCTTATCCAGTTCAGAGCCAATACCTACGATGGAATGGGCAATTAACTTCGAATCAACAAAAAGGTGTCAGAGAGCTTATAAATGCTTTCCAAAAGAAGCAAAATCATTTAGTTTGGGCTGTAACGGGCGCTGGTAAAACAGAAATGATTTTTCCCTTAATTGAACAAACTTTAAAAGAAGGCCGACGAGTGGCAATGTGTTCACCTCGGGTCGATGTCTGTATTGAATTATTCCCACGAATTCAAAAAGTTTTTCCTAGAACTTCAATTGGACTTTTTCATGGCAAGAGTGAAGAAAAATATCATTTGACTCAGATTGCCATTATGACAGTTCATCAATTGATTCGTTTTGAGCATGCCTTTGATGTTTTGATAATTGATGAAGTAGATTCATATCCCTTGGCTGGAAACGAAATGCTTCATAGAGCTATTAATAAGGCTAAAAAAACTAGTGGGATGATCGTCTATTTATCAGCCACGCCACCTAAAAAATTAATTCAAGATGTTCAAAAAGAAAAAATCACCTTGAGTAAATTGTATCAAAGATTTCACGGACACCCATTACCTGAACCAAGATGTCATTTATTATTTAAAAAAATTGATTTTTGGGGCATTAATCCTCAACTGCGTTATAAATTAAATAAAATGATTAATAATAAACAACGTTTTATGTTATTTTTTCCACAAATTCCAATTATGAAATCATTCGCCAAACAATTAGAAAAATTATATCCAACATTAACTTTTGTCGATGTAAGTTCCAAGGATAAACAACGATTAGAAAAAGTTCAACTATTTCGCGAGCAAAAAGTTCAAGCCATTTTAACAACGACGATTTTGGAGCGTGGAGTAACCTTTAAAAAAATCACAGTAATTGTCTTGGAAGCACAGGCCAAGGAATTTACGAAGACAACATTAATTCAAATAGCTGGTCGAGCTGGTCGTGGTAAGGATTCCTATGATGATGAAGTACATTTTTATTACCAATATTATACGGATCAAATACGCTTAGCTTGTGCAGAAATAAAATACTTAAATCGGCAGGCCAAAAAATGAAATGTCCTAATTGTGGTTCAGAAATAAATAATAATTTAAAAATATCAGAAATATTTTCGTTTAAAGCTCAAATACCAAATTATATTTGTGATTTATGCCGCAGTCAGTTGCAACCATTAGCAGGGCGGGATAATTGTCCACGTTGTCATAAGCCAAATATTGGGACAATTTGTTCTGATTGTCTGATGTGGGAGAATAAATATCAAATAATCAATTGTCATCAGGCGTTGTTCGAGTATAATCAGTTCATACACAGCTACTTCAAGCTGTATAAAAGATACGGAGATGTCTTGTTAGCACGATTATTTTATCAAGATATAAAGAAATGGTCCTTAAAGCATTCATTTGATGTAGTTACTTACATTCCTGCTAGCCCGAGTCATCTTCAAGCACGAGGTTTTGATCCAGTTTATGAATTATATAAAGATATTTTTGAATTGAAAGAACTTTTGGCAAAGAGAGATGCTGACAAACCACAAGCTCAAAAAAATCGCTTGGAACGCCTGCAGACTCCACAAACTTTTTATCCGCTACCAGAGTTAAAACAAATTCAAAAAAATCAAAGCATTTTGATTTTAGATGATATTTATACGACTGGACGTACTTTGATGCATAGTCATGAAATATTTAAGCGAGCTGGTTTTTCTAATATTTCAACATTTTCATTATCTAGGTAGTGTAAACGTTGTCATAAAGGCGTAAGAATATTATAATTACATTAAAGAGATGTAAGGACACTCTTTAATTTCCTATCGTCGGAAGGAGAGATTATTATGTTAACTATTAATGTACGTGGTGAAAATATTGAAGTAACTTCATCAATTCGCGAATACGTCGAAAAAAGACTTTCCAAAATGGAAAAATACTTTAGTGATGGAAGCAATCCAATTGCTCATGTAAACTTGAAAACATACCCTTCAAAAGGTACAAAGGTTGAAGTAACAATTCCACTACCATATATCACATTGAGAGCTGAGGAAGTAAATGATGATTTGTATGCCGGAATTGATTTAGTTGTTGATAAGCTTGAAAGACAAGTAAAGAAATTCAAGACACGTGTAAATCGTAAGAGTCGCGAGGGCGGCAGTGTAAAGGATCTTCCTTTGAATGACATTACACCAAAAGATACAGAAGAAGATAAATCACAAATTGTTAGAACAAAGCGGTTATCATTGAAACCAATGGATGCCGAAGAGGCTGTTCTACAAATGGAAATGTTGGGCCATGAATTCTTTATCTTTGAGGATTCAGAAACAAATGGGGCAAGCATTGTTTATAAACGTAACGATGGTAAATATGGTCTAATTGAAACTAACGAATAAAAATAATTTTTAAGCTGAGGTTAATTGATGCCTCGGCTTTTTTTGCGCTTATGGCTGAATTGTAAAGCTTTCTTAACACAAAAAGTTGTGCAAATGGTGTATCATAGTAATCCTGAAAAGTCTGTTTAATTGATATTAAGTTTAAAAGTTTAAAAATTAATGCTACTATTAAGAGTATGTTTATAACACTTAGGAGAGATATATTAAAATGGCAAATCCACTAAGAAGATGGGTCGAAAGTGATAAAAGAGAAGTCAAACGTATGGGCAAGATTGCCGATAAGGTTGAAAGCTATGCTGATGAGTACAGTAAGCTGTCAGATGACGATCTAAAAGCTAAGACTCCACAATTTAAAGAAAGATTAGCTAAAGGTGAAACTCTAGATGATATTTTGCCTGAAGCTTTTGCTACAGCTCGTGAAGGTGCAAAAAGAGTACTTGGACTCTATCCATTTAGAGTTCAATTAATTGGTGGTATTACTTTGCACGAAGGTAATATTGCTGAAATGAAAACTGGTGAAGGTAAGACTTTGACAGCTACATTGCCAGTATATTTGAATGCTCTTGAAGGCAAAGGTGTACACGTTGTTACAGTTAACGAATATTTGTCAGGCCGTGATGCTAAACAAATGGGTGAATTGTACAATTGGCTAGGTCTATCAGTTGGACTAAACATTAATAGTATGAGTTCTGAAGAGAAACGTGATGCTTACAATTGTGATATTACTTATTCAACTAATAGTGAACTTGGCTTTGACTATTTGCGTGATAACATGGTTGTTTACAAAGAACAAATGGTTCAACGTCCACTTCACTATGCTATTGTCGATGAAGTTGATTCAATTTTAATTGATGAAGCTAGAACTCCTCTGATTATTTCTGGTGCGGCTGAAAAATCAACGGCTATGTACGTTCGTGCTGATCGTTTTGCCAAAACTCTTGAAAAAGATGATTACAAGATTGATTGGCCAACTAAGTCAATCAGTTTGACTGAAACAGGAATTAGAAAAGCTGAAGATTACTTTGGCCTAGATAATCTTTATGATATTGATAATACAGTTTTGAATCACCATTTGGATCAAGCTTTGCGTGCTAATTACATCATGAGTTTGAATATCGACTACGTGGTTCAAGAGGGCGAGGTTAAAATCGTTGACCAATTTACTGGTCGTGTTATGGATGGTCGTCGTTACTCTGATGGACTACACCAAGCTATTGAAGCTAAAGAAGGCGTAGAGATTCAAGACGAAACTAAGACTATGGCTAACATCACTTATCAAAACTTCTTCCGTATGTATGATAAGTTAGCTGGTATGACTGGTACTGCTAAGACTGAAGCAGAAGAATTTAGAGAGATCTATAACATGGAAGTTATTTCAATCCCTACTAATAAACCAGTTATCCGTGTTGATAAAGATGACGTTTTGTATCCAACTTTGAAGAGTAAATTTGCGGCGGTTGTCCGTGAAATCAAGAAACGCCATGCTAAAGGTCAGCCATTACTAGTTGGTACCGTTGCGGTTGAATCTTCGGAATACTTATCTAAATTATTAGATAAGGAAGGTATTCCACATGCTGTCTTGAATGCTAAGAACCACGCTAAAGAAGCTGAAATCATCATGAACGCTGGTCAACGTGGTGCTGTTACGATTGCTACTAACATGGCTGGTCGTGGTACTGATATTAAGCTTGGACCTGGTGTTGTTGAACTAGGTGGTCTATGTGTTATTGGTACTGAACGTCACGAATCACGTCGTATCGATAATCAATTGCGTGGACGTTCAGGTCGTCAAGGTGATCCTGGTGTAACACAATTTTACATGTCACTAGAAGATGACTTAATGAAGCGTTTTGGTTCAGATCGAATCAAACGTGTTCTAAAAACTTTGAAGATTGAAGATGACGATGCTGTTATCCAAAGTAAGATGATGACTCGCCAAGTTGAATCTGCTCAAAAGCGTGTTGAAGGTAATAACTACGATACACGTAAGAACACTCTTCAATATGATGATGTTATGCGTGAACAACGTGAAGTTATTTATAAAGAAAGAATGGAAGTTATCACTGAAGACAAAGATCTTGATAAAGTGTTGCTTCCTATGATTGAAAGAACTATCAAAGCGCAAGTTGACGTTCATACACAAGGCAAGGAAGAAGATTGGGAACTTGAAGCTATTGCTGACTTTGCCAAAGCTGCCTTGGTCAATGACGATCAAATGAGTGTTGTTGACTTACAACTTAAGAAACCCGAAGAAATTGTTAAGTATTTGATGGATTTTGTTCACAAGAATTACGAACAGAAGAAACAACAACTTGGTGATCCTTCTCAAATGCTAGAATTTGAAAAAGTTGTTATACTTAGAGTCGTTGATGAACATTGGACTGATCATATCGATGCTATGGATCAATTACGTCAATCAATTGGTTTACGTGGATACGGACAATTGAATCCTTTGGTTGAGTACCAAGAAGAAGGATATCGTATGTTTGAAGAAATGGTTTCAGATATTGAATATGATGTTACAAGACTATTCATGAAGGCCGAAATTAGACAAAATATGGAAAGATAAAAGCGGGCCAAATGGCCTGCTTTTTTTATAGGTGACGTTATGGAATTTGGTGAAATTAAAAATAAAATTTCCGAGATGGAAGACAAAATAAAGCAGTTTAGGGGGTCTCTTTGACTTAGAAAATCTTGAAGAGAGCATTGCTGAAAATGAACATCAGATGACCGAAAATGGTTTTTGGGATGATCATGAAAAAGCTCAAAAGTTAATTGATGAAACTAATACTTTGAAAGACAAATTTGATAATTTTAAAGAATTAAGTGAAGGATTGGAAAATTTGCAAGTTTTAGCTGAACTTTATCAAGATGATCCTGAAGATGATTTGATGCAACAATTAGTAGACGATTCGTCTAAATTGGCTGAAAAACTACGTTCATATGAGTTAATGATGTTATTAGCTGAACCATATGATTCCCACAATGCAATTTTGGAAATTCATCCTGGAGCTGGTGGAACTGAATCGCAAGACTGGGGTTCTATGTTGTTGAGAATGTATCAAAGATGGGCCGAACAGCATAATTTTTCAGTCGAGATCGAAGATTATCAACCAGGTGATGAAGCTGGAATCAAGAGTGTTTCGATGATGATCCGTGGTAAAAATGCTTATGGATTGTTGCGTTCCGAACGAGGAGTTCATCGACTAGTTAGAATTTCTCCGTTCGATTCTGCTGGCCGCCGTCACACGTCATTTGCTTCAGTTGACGTGATGCCAGAATTGGACGATAGTATTCACGTTGATATTAATGACGACGATTTGCGAGTAGATGTCTTTAGATCTTCTGGAGCTGGTGGTCAACACATCAACAAGACTTCTTCAGCGGTAAGAATTACTCATTTGCCAACAGGTATCGTTGTCAGTTCGCAAGCACAACGTTCACAATTGCAAAACCGTGAAACAGCTATGAACATGTTGAAGGCTAAGTTGTTCCAAAGAGAAGAGGAAGAACGTGCCAAGAAGCATGCCGAGATCCAAGGTGAACAACTAGATATTGGTTGGGGTTCACAGATTCGTTCGTATGTATTTCATCCATATACTATGGTCAAAGATCATCGCTCAAATTACTCCACTAGCAATGGTCAAGGCGTTATGGATGGTGATTTAGATCCATTTATTTATGCTTATCTCCAATGGAAATTACAAGGAGCCAAATAAAGATGAAGAAAAAAATCTTAGTTGTCGATGATGAACCTTCGATTTTAGAGTTGATTGAATATAACTTGGAAAGTAATGATTATCAAGTATCCACTGCTAAAGACGGTCAGGAAGCTTTTGACAAAGTAACTGGTCAGACTTTTGATTTAATGTTACTAGATCAAATGCTACCCAAGATGAGTGGAATTGAAGTTTTGAAAAAAATGCGTAAATCCGGTAATCTAACACCAGTTATTTTTTTAACAGCTGTAGATTCAGAAGATAACAAGATTGAAGGATTGATCAGTGGTGCAGATGATTATGTCACCAAGCCCTTTAGTGTTAAGGAATTATTAGCTAGAATCGAAGTCGTATTGCGTCGTACTTCAAGTGAACAAAAGAGCAAGACCTTTGAACTTAACACCGATGTCAAGGGACTCATTCTAGATGGTAAGGAAATATCACTAACTAAAAAAGAATATGAACTATTGGAATTTTTAATTAGAAATAAGGGTATTGTCGTTTCTCGTGAGCAAATTTTCGATAATGTCTGGGGGATAAATTCTAATTCGCAAATGCGGATGGTCGATATTCAAATTAGCCACCTTCGTGATAAAATTGAACAGGATACAAAGAACCCACAAATAATAAAAACCGTACATGGATTCGGTTATATTTTAGAGGTATGACATCTTATGAAGAAAAGAATTGGACCAATAGTTGCCATTTTGATTTCTGTCGCAATATTTTTGATTTTAGTTACTTTCTCCGATAGCATTTTGGCAGATTCTCAAAATAATATGTTTACAGAAGAAACCATCTCTTACAAAGAATTAAAGAAAAATCATGAACCAGCAGATGCAGCTAGAATTGCTGGCTTGGATTATGTTGATGCTAGTCAAGAAAATACTGCTATGCAAAAAAAAGCTTATGATATGTACCATAGTGGTCGGACTACTCCGGGCAAGAATTATGTCACTGATAAGAGTTTTACTACTAGAACAATGTATTTCATGTCGAGTTCTAGTCGTCACATTGTAGCTAAGACGTATAATCGTTTTTGGAGTCAAAGCCCAATGACTTTTGTTATCGTAACTTTGATGTACTTTTTGATAACTGATTCGGTAATTTTATTCTATTATCGTAAGCGTCAGCAATTGAGCGCTGATATTAAAAATGTAACTGAGAATTTGCGTCGAGTTCGTAAGGATAAAGAAATGTCTTCTCTGATTTTGTCACCTACAGATGAGTTATACGGTTTGGTAGAACAAACAAACAAAATCAGTATGGACATCAATGAATTACGTGACGACGTTAGATTACGTGAAAGACGTTTTCGTGGATTAGTTGGTCATTTGCCTATTGGGGTCATGCTGTTGAATTCTCAAGGGGATGTCCTATTACACAATCAAGCAATGTCTAGTTTATTAGATGAAAATATATCTAATGATATCCATCCGTTCATTGAAGATGTCAAAACTTATAGCTTAAGTCGAATGATTGAGCATACATTGAAGAAGAATAAAAACCATCATCGTGAGATTCAATTAGTCGGTAATTCGCAAAAATTCGTTGATGCTAACGTTATTCGTTTAATTCATTCACGTGAAGATTATGAACAACAAGTGTTAGTTATTTTGTATGACTTAACGCAAAGTCGTCAAATTGAACGTATGCAAGTGGATTTCGTAAATAATGTTAGTCATGAATTAAAGACACCAGTAACTTCAATAGAGGGCTTTTCAGAGACTTTACTTCATGGTGCCAAAGATGATCCTAAAAAATTAAATCATTTTCTAGAAATTATTCACAGTGAAAGTGTCCGTTTATCTGATTTGATCCAAGACATTTTGTCATTATCTAAAGTTAAACGTGATACGCAAAAAGCTGACACGATTAATTTACATGATGATATTGATCGGATTTTGGACCGTCAATCGATTGCAATCAAGAAACATAATATAACGGTTAAGCAACAATACTTTGGTAATCCTGAAGTAACGATCAATAAAGAAAAAATTAATTTAGTCTTTCGTAATTTGATCAAAAATGCTATTTCTTACAACAAAGAAAATGGCGAGATCGATTTGGAAGTACATCATGATGAAATTGAAAATCGTATTAAATTTGTTATTAAAGATACCGGAATTGGAATTTCTGAAGCAGATCAAGGTCGAATTTTTGAAAGATTTTATCGCGTTGACCGTTCTAGAAGTTTGGAAACTGGTGGAACAGGTTTAGGTTTGGCTATCGTTAAAGAGACCCTTGATACGTTAGATGGAGATATTAGAATCGAGTCTAATAAGGGATTAGGGACAACATTTACAGTTGACATACCACTTTAATAAAATTGCTGCAACAAAATATTTTATTTTGTTACAGCTTTTTTTTATACAAAAAATATACAATTGTGTATTATTCTAGTCGGATAGAGGTGAGAACATTGAAAAAGAGACTTGTTGCATTTTTTGCAATTATGATTCCAATTATTTTTATTTTGAGTGGTTGCAAAGGCACATCAAGCCAAGAGACTATTACAGCAGTTGGTTCGTCAGCTGCTCAACCGTTAGTAGAACTGGCAGGGGAAGAATTTTCGAAGAGCAACCCTAACAGATACGTTAACGTCCAAGGTGGGGGGACCGGTACAGGACTGAGCCAAATTCAACAAGGTGCCGTAAATATCGGTAATTCTGATTTGTACGCTGAACAGAAAAAGGGTATTGACGCTAGTAAACTTGTTGATCATCGAATAGCTGCGGTTGGAATGATTCCAATCGTTAATAAAGACGTCAAAGTTAAATCATTAACTATTAAGCAATTACGTGAGATTTTCTCTGGTGAGATCACTAACTGGAAACAAGTTGGTGGTCAAGATTTAAAGATTACGATAATTAATCGTGCTGACGGTAGTGGTACTAGAGCTGCTTTTGAAAGTGACGTTATGAATGGGGCACCATTCGTCCGTTCACAAGAACAAGATTCTAGTGGAATGGTTCGTCAAATTGTCAACAATACAGCTGGTTCAATTAGTTATTTGGCTATGCCTTATTTAAATGACGCAGTTAAGACCGTAAATATCAATGGTATTGCGCCAACAATTAAAAATATTGAAAACAATAAATGGAAGATTTGGTCATATGAGCATTTGTATACAAATGGACAACCAAGTTCTATGACTAAAGAGTTTCTTGATTTCATTATGACAGATAAGATTCAAAATAAAGTTGTTAAAAAAATGAACTATGTTCCAATCAAAGAAATGAAGTATCAAAAGGATTATAAGGGCAATGTTACGCCCGTTTCAAAGGGGGTAAAGTAATTTGAAAGATCCAATCAAAGAAAGTTTAACGAAAAAATCAGTTTCCGCTAAACGTGAAACTCGCGGTAAGATTATATCTTTCAGTTTTACAGCCGTTATCGTCTTATTAGTGGTTACGATCATTGGTTTTATCGCATCACGTGGGGTTTTGATTTTTATTAAAGATGGAGTAAACCCAATTGATTTTCTAACTCATTCTGTCTGGGCACCAGACAAACTCGATAGTGCTGGACATCCAATTGTAGGAGCTGCACCGATGATTGTCGGTTCGTTTGCAGTTACCTTGATTGCGGCTCTAATCGGTACGCCGTTTGCAATTGCGGCTGCTTTATTTATGACTGAAATTTCGCCTAAATGGGGGCGCAAAATTTTACAACCTGTGATTGAATTATTAGTGGGTATCCCTTCAGTTGTTTATGGATTTATCGGTTTAACAATTGTGGTACCTTTCGTAAGAAAAATTGCTGGTGGTAGTGGATTTGGTATTTTAGCCGGATCATTTGTTCTATTCGTTATGATTTTGCCAACTATTACTTCAATGTCAGTTGATGCACTAAGAGCTGTACCAAGATATTATCGTGAAGCTTCTTTGGCACTAGGTGCTACTAGATGGCAAACGATTCACAAAGTTATCTTACGAGCTGCAACTCCTGGACTATTGACGGCAGTTGTCTTTGGGATGGCAAGGGCTTTTGGTGAAGCTTTGGCTGTTCAAATGGTTATCGGTAATGCCATGTTATTACCACAAAATTTAGTATCTCCATCATCGACTTTGACTAGTGTTTTGACGATGAATATGGGTAACACCATTATGGGATCAACGCCAAACAATGCGCTTTGGTCGTTAGCTTTACTGTTGTTGTTGATGTCTCTATTCTTCAACTTCATCATCAGATCGATTGCTAAGCGAGGTGAATTCTAGTGTTTAATGAGAAAAAGAAAGACAAAATTGCTACAGGTGTTATTTATGCAATGTCAGGCATTATTGTCTTGATCTTACTTGGCTTATTGATCTATATCTTGGGTAGCGGTTTGAGATATGTGAATTGGCATTTTTTGACTTCTGGTTCAAAAGCTTTTCAAGCTGGAAGTGGTGTTGGAATTCAACTATTCAATTCATTTTTTCTCTTGATTTTATCAATGTTGATTTCGATTCCAATTTCAATTTGTGCTGGAATTTATTTGTCTGAATACGCTGGGAAGAATAAATTCGTCGAATTGATCCGTGTTTCAATTGAAGTTTTGAGTTCTTTACCATCAATCGTTGTTGGTTTGTTTGGATTTTTGATTTTTGTAATTAGTTTTAAATTTGGATTCTCAATTCTTTCTGGTGCACTAACTTTGACAGTCTTTAATTTGCCAATCCTAACGAGAAATGTGGAAGACTCATTGAAGTCTGTTCCTCAGTCTCAACGAGAAGCAGGCCTTGCATTGGGACTATCAAAGTGGGAAACAGTGATTCATGTCATTATTCCCGATGGATTACCAGGAATTATTACTGGGATGATCATCGGTGCCGGAAGAGTCTTTGGTGAAGCCGCAGCCTTGATTTATACAGCCGGTCAGTCTGCTCCACCACTAGATTTCACTAATTTCAACGTCTTTAGTATCACAAGTCCATTGAATTTAATGAGACCAGCTGAAACGTTGGCGGTACATATTTGGAAAGTTAACTCGGAAGGTTTGATTCCTGATGCAGTGCAAGTTTCTGCAGGAGCTTCAGCCGTATTGATTATCGCCGTATTGATTTTTAATCTTCTCTCAAGATATATTGGCAATTTAGTTTATAAAAAGATGACGGGTGAGTAGAATATGACTGAACAAAATGAACAACAATACATCCTTCATTTAGACGAGGATAAACATGAAATCGCCATGAAGACTAAGGATCTACAAGTTTTTTATGGTGAAAAAGAAGCTATGCACAAAGCATCGCTTCAATTTGAAAGATACAAGATTACTTCTTTGATAGGCGCTTCGGGTTCTGGTAAATCAACTTATTTAAGATCTTTAAATCGGATGAACGATGAAGTACCAAGTGCTAGCGTTAAAGGTCAGATCATGTATCGTGGTTTAGATATCAATAAAGATAATGTTGATATTTATGAGGTTAGAAAACATATTGGAATGGTTTTTCAACGTCCTAATCCATTTTCTAAATCAATTTATGACAACATTACTTTTGCACTAAAGCGTCATGGCTTACATGACAAAGATAAATTAGATGAAATTGTTGAGACAACTTTGAAACAGGCTTCATTGTGGGACCAAGTCAAAGATGATCTCAATAAAAGTGCATTAGCACTCTCTGGGGGTCAACAACAAAGACTTTGTATTGCTAGAGCCATTGCGATGAAACCGGATATTTTATTGATGGATGAACCTGCAAGTGCGCTAGATCCAATATCAACGTCAAATGTTGAAGAAACAATGTTGAGCTTGAAGGATAAATTTACGATCATTATCGTTACGCACAACATGCAACAAGCAGCTAGAATCAGTGATTACACAGCATTTTTCCACATGGGACATGCTGTTGAATTTAATGAAACTAGAAAAATCTTTACTCGTCCGAAAATTAAGACGACTGAAGACTATGTTTCTGGACACTTTGGATAGGAGCACTCATATTGACAGAAAAAATTTTAACATCATCTGACGTACATTTATTTTATGGTAAAAAAGAAGCTTTAAAAGGCATTAATTTAGACTTTAATAAAAATGAAATCACAGCTTTGATAGGACCTTCTGGATGTGGTAAGTCAACTTATCTTAGATGTCTTAACCGTATGAATGACTTGATTCCTGATGTAACAATCACGGGAACTATTAGTTTGAACGGAAAGAATATTTATGCTCCAAATATTGATACAGTTGAACTACGTAAGCAAGTTGGAATGGTTTTTCAACAACCAAATCCGTTTCCATTCTCAATCTATGATAATGTAGTATATGGACTAAGACTTGCGGGCGTAAAAGATAAAGCTGTTTTGGATGAAGCTGTTGAAACTAGTTTGCAAAGTGCCGCTGTTTGGGATGACGTCAAAGATAAATTACATCAAAGTGCTTTGTCATTATCTGGTGGTCAGCAACAGAGAGTATGTATTGCTAGAGTTTTAGCAGTGAAACCTGATATTATCTTATTAGATGAACCAACTTCAGCTTTGGATCCAATATCATCATCCAAAGTTGAAGATACCATGCTTCGTTTACGTGAGGATTACACAATTATTACCGTTACACATAATATGCAACAGGCATCAAGAATATCAGATCAGACCGCTTTCTTCCTAAATGGGGAATTGATTGAGGCGGATAAAACTAGAAATATTTTCTTAAATCCGAAAGAAAAACAGACGGAGGATTATATTTCTGGAAAATTCGGTTAGGAGAAAAGAAAATGCGTACTACTTTTGAAGAACAATTAAATAATCTACATTTACGGTTCTCAGAGATGGGTATGATGGCCAGTGAAGCCATTATGAAATCCGTTAAAGCATATATAGATCATGACAAGGCTTTGGCAAAAGATGTAATTCAACATGACCATGTGATCAACAAACGTGAAATGGATCTGGAAAAAGAATCTTTTGAAATGATTGCTCTGCAACAACCTGTGACATCCGATTTGAGAATGATTGTGACAGTATTAAAGGCAAGTTCTGATTTAGAGCGAATGGGTGACCATGCTGTAAGTATTGCGCAAGAAACGATTCGAGTAAAAGGTGAAACTAGAATTCCAGAAATTGAAAAACTTATTGCCGAAATGGGTAATATGGCAACATCAATCGTTGAAGACTCGCTAGAAGCTTATCTTAAAAGAGACAGTAAGATGGCTGAAGAAGTAGCTCATCGCGATATTGAAATCGACGCTAAGAGTACTATGATCAATGAATTGTGTATCAAGGATATGCAAAAAACGGTTGAGAACGTTTTAAGTGGCTCTTCTTACATGTTAGTGGCTAGTTATTTGGAACGTGTTGGAGACTATGCAACTAATATTTGTGAGTGGGTAGTTTACTTGAACACCGGACATGTGGTAGAACTGAATCGGAAGCACATTGCTGAATAGGCATGTGTTTAATATTTTTGGAACGAGTTGAGGTGATATTTTATGAAAAATAGAATCACGAGATCTAGTACAAATCGGATGCTTGCAGGTGTTTGTGGAGGATTAGGTGAGTACTTTGGAATCGACTCAACTTGGATTCGCCTGCTGTTTATTTTCCTAACACCGTTGACTTATTTTTTGACGATTTTAGTTTATGTAGTTTGCGTTTTTTCATTTCCAGAGACACGCAATATTCAAGAAACTGATTTTAGAAGGAAATATCGTCGACCTAAGGCATCCAAAAAATATTATTGATTTAAATATTAATTAAATGAGGGTATGCAATGAAGTTATTAATCAGACTGGTAATTCAAACGTTGTTGTTTTTAGCAATTGCGCGTGTCTTGCCAGGGATGTTTCAAATCGATAGTTTAGGTACGGCTATTTTAGCAAGTTTGGTTTTGGTAATTTTGAATGGAACTATCAAACCACTGTTGCACATCATTTCATTGCCGATTACTTTTATCACTTTCGGATTGTTTTCTTTTGTGATTAACGCTATTACTTTGGAACTGACTTCTGTTTTAGTAGGATCAGCAAGTTTTCATTTTAATGGTTTTGGTTCGGCATTAGTCGTGGCAGTTATTTTAGCAATTTGTTATTCTATTATTAACAATTACACGAAAGATAATTTTCAAAGACGCGTTTAGAACGCGTTTTTTTTGTATCATTTAATGATAAACTTAAGGTAAAACATGAATTAGTGAGGCTGGGTTATGACAAATTTTGTTACTGTATCACAATTGGTAAAAGATAATGAATTAAAAGTTTATAGTGGCGAAGAGCTTCTTGAGGGTAAAAAAGTTATTACTAGTGATATCTCTCGTCCAGGAATTGAATTAACTGGTTACTTTGACTATTACCCTAGTGAAAGAATTCAATTATTTGGACAAACTGAATCGGCTTATTCGCGTTCAATGACAAGCAACAACCGGTATAAGGTCATGTTGGAGTTGTGTCGTGAAGATACGCCGGCATTGCTTATTTCTAGAAATATCCAACCTAGTAAAGAAATTTTGCAAGCGGCTAAGGAACACAACGTGCCAGTAATTGGTTCGACTTTACCTACAACTAGACTTTCTAGTATGATTACTGAGTACCTCGATGAAAAATTAGCACCTAGAGAATCAATCCATGGGGTTTTAGTTGATGTTTATGGTATTGGAATCCTTTTGACAGGACATTCTGGAATTGGTAAGAGTGAAACTGCTTTGGAACTAGTTAAAAGGGGACATCGTTTGATTGCTGATGATCGTGTCGATGTTTATCAACGTGATGAGAAGACGATTGTTGGTGAAGCGCCTAAGATCTTGAACCACTTGCTAGAAATTCGTGGTATCGGAATTATCGATGTGATGAATCTCTTTGGTGCTGGTGCCGTTCGTTCCAAGAGTGAAATTCAATTGATCATCAATTTGGAAAATTGGTCAGCAGATAAGAATTATGATCGAATCGGAACTTTGGAAGACAAGCGGACTTTCTTCGATGTTGATGTTCCACAAATTACCGTTCCCGTTAAAGTCGGTCGTAATATTTCTATTATCATCGAAGTTGCAGCAATGAACTATCGTGCTAAGAAGATGGGCTACGATGCTACTAAGAAATTCGAGGATAATTTGGGCTTATTGATTAAAGAAAATGAAGCCAAAACAAAAAATGATGGAGAAGGTAAGTAATGAGTTTTAACCTATTAGCATTAAATCCGATTGCGTTTAATCTGGGGGGATTACAAGTACATTGGTATGGCATCATCATTGCTTTGGGCGCCTTGGTTGGTGTTATTATGGCAATGCGTGAGGCTAAAAGACGTCATCTAGACCCAGATAATATTTTGGATTTAGTCTTGTATGGGGTACCGATTGCCTTAGTTGGTGCTCGATTGTATTATGTGATTTTTGAATTACCATTTTATTTAGCTAATCCAAGTGAGATCATTAAAATTTGGCACGGTGGAATTGCTATTTACGGTGGCTTAATCGCGGCCTTTATTGTGCTGTTAGTTTTGTGTAAAAAGAGAAGTATTTCTCCTTGGTTGATGCTAGATATTGCTGCACCATCGGTTTTACTTGGTCAAATCGTTGGTCGCTGGGGTAACTTTATGAATCAAGAAGCCTTTGGTGCCAAAACTAGTTTAGACTTTTTACAATCGTTGCATCTGCCACATTTCATCATTGAACAGATGTATATCAATGGGGCTTATCGCCAACCAACGTTTTTGTATGAATCGGTTGGAAACTTGATTGGTTTAATTTTGATTTTAGTTTTAAGAAATAGAAAACATCTTTTTAAACGTGGAGAAGTTTTTTTAGCTTATTTGATTTGGTATCCAGCGGTTCGATTTTTTGTCGAGGGGATGCGAACGGATAGTTTGTATATCTTACCTGGAGTTAGAGTTTCACAAGTCCTATCATTAGTTTTATTCGTTGTTGCAATCGGTTTGTTTATTTATCGACGCAAACGACAAAAACAGCCTTGGTACAATGAATTGTGAGCAACTTAATTGCCAAGTTGAAAAATAATGGTAATATTTGTTGAGTAATAGGAGGTAATTCGACGATGAAAACATATGATGTAGTAGTTATTGGTGCGGGACCTGGTGGTTTAACAGCTGCTCTATACGCTTCACGTGCTAATTTGTCAGTAATGATTCTTGATCGTGGTATTTATGGTGGCCAAATGAACAACACCGCCGCAATCGAAAATTATCCTGGCTTTGATTCAATTTTAGGACCAGACTTGAGTGAAAAGATGTATCAATCATCAACTCAATTTGGAGCTGACTTTGGTTATGGCGCTGTTGAATCAGTTGAAGGCAAAGGAAATGTCAAAATTATCCATACAGATGATGGTGATTATGAAACAAAGGCTTTGATTATTGCCACTGGTTCACAATACAAGAAGATTGGCGTACCTGGTGAGGAAGAATTATCAGGCCGTGGAGTATCTTACTGTGCTGTCTGTGATGGTGCATTCTTCAAAGGTCAAGACGTTGCTGTTATCGGTGGTGGCGATTCTGCCGTTGAAGAGGGTATTTATTTAACACAATTAGCTAAGTCCGTAACAATTATTCACCGTCGTGATCAATTACGTGCCCAAAAGATTTTGCAAGATCGTGCATTTAAGAATGACAAGATCAAATTCGTTTGGAATGCTGACGTCAAAGAAATCACAAGTGAAGACGATAAGGTTTCTGGTGTACGTTACATTGACAAGAAGACTGGTGAAGAACACGTTGTACCAGCTAAGGGTGCCTTTATCTATGTTGGTATCAAACCAATGACTGAACCATTCAAGGGCTTGGGTGTGCTTGATAAAGATGGTTGGATCGATACTAATGAACATATGGAGACAAAGGTTCCTGGAATCTTTGCTGTTGGTGACGTTAGAAAGAAAGACTTGCGTCAAGTTGCTATTGCTGTTGGTGAAGGTGGAATTGCTGGACAACAAGCTTACAACTATATTCAAGAGCTTTCTGATAGTGAAGTTTCAGCTAAGTAATCATTTTATAAAAATTAATTAATTGAGGGTTATGCAAAGGAGAATTTATCTCTTTTACATAACCTTTTTTTAGTATTTGAGATTATAGTAATTATTTAATAATTGAAAAATAATTTTTTTAAAAGTGGTTCCGTTTTGTACATGTTTAAACATATAGTATAATATGTATAAAAAGATAGGAAGTGATTCTTATGCGTGAAGTAGTAAATAATAATATGGATCGTTTGATGAACGAATCCGGCTTTAATATTGCAAAAAATTTAAAGATCCTCAGAAGAGAAAAAAACGTTACTCAAAAAGAAGTCGCTCAACATTTAAATATTGATGTTACAACGTTATCTCACTATGAAACTGGTATTAGAATGCCAGATATCGATACTTTGATTGCTTTAGCTAGATACTATAATACGGATATCAACAGAATCATCAGTAGTGAAGCCTACTAATTTGTAAATTTGAAGCACAATTTTAAGTCTCTTTTAAATTTTTATTGTTAAAGTTGTGTAAATCAAATTTTAATAGTACTTTAGGATTGCTATAATGACTATAGGTACTTACAAATTAGGAGGACGAAGTTAATGTCTTGGCAAGATAATATGCAACAATGGCTCGACTACAAAGATTTAGATCCAGATATGAAACAACAGCTCAATGAGATGAAAAATGACTCAGAAGTAGCTGAAGAGGCTTTCTATGAACCTATGGAATTCGGTACGGCCGGTATGCGTGGTTTGATTGGACCTGGTATTAACCGCATGAATATTTATACAGTTCGTCAAGCTACTGAAGGACTAGCATCATTTATGGACACTTTGGACGAAGAAGTGAAGGCTCAAGGTGTAGCAATTAGTTACGATTCACGTTACTATTCACAAGATTTTGCTTACGAATCAGCTAAAGTTTTGGGTGTTCACGGAATTCACAGTTACGTCTTTGATAGTTTGAGACCAACCCCAGAATTATCTTTTGCTGTAAGAAGCTTGCACACTTATGCAGGAATCATGATTACAGCAAGCCACAATCCTAAGCAATACAACGGTTTCAAAATTTACGGTCCAGATGGGGGACAAATGCCTCCAGCTGAGTCTGACAATATTACTAGTTTTGCTCGTAAAGCTAGCAATCTCTTTAGCATCAAAGTTATGTCAGTACCACAATTGCGTGCTGACAAGTTGTTGACTTTGATTGGTGAAGATGTCGACTTGAATTATATGAAAAATCTCGAAACAGTTATCGTAAATCCTAAATTGATTGAAGATATTGGTGACAAGATGAAATTTGTTTATTCACCACTTCATGGAACAGGTAAGATGATTGCTCCAAGAATCTTCCAAAAATTAGGTTTCAAGAATTTCAATATGGTAACTGAACAGGCCATCCTTGATCCAGAGTTTGCGACGACACCTTTCCCTAATCCGGAATTTGCGCAAACTTTTGATTTGGCTATCGAACGAGGTAAAAAGATCGGTGCTAATATTTTGATTGCCACTGATCCTGATGCCGACCGTTTAGGAGCCGCAGTAAGACAACCGGATGGTTCTTATAAATTAATGACTGGTAATCAAATCGCCTCAGTTCTTTTGAACTATCTTTTGATGGCTAAAAAAGACTTGAATGATTTACCAGCTAACGGAGCAGTTGTGAAGTCAATTGTATCTTCAGAATTGGCTACAGCAATTGCTAATAAATATGATATTAAGATGTTCGACGTTTTGACAGGTTTTAAATACATTGCTGAAACAATTGAACAATTTGAAAATACAAACAGCCATGAGTTCCTCTTTGGCTTTGAAGAAAGCTACGGTTATCTAGTAAAACCTTTCGTTCGTGATAAAGATGCTATGCAATCAACTCTTTTGTTGGCTGAAGCAGCTGCTTATTATGAGTCAAAAGGCAAGACAATCTATGATGCTCTAGAAGACCTTTACAAAGAATTTGGTTATTATCTTGAAAAGACAATTTCTAAGACTTTTGAAGGTATTTCTGGAAAGGATAAGATGGCTCAAATCATGAAGACACTTCGTGAGGAAGGTATCGAGTCAATCAATGGCGTTAAAGTAGTTGAATCAATCGATTACTTAAACGACACTGACATTACAGCTAACGGTACTAAAGAAACTGGTCTACCAAAGGCCAACGTTTTGAAGTATGTTCTAGCTGACGATACTTGGGTTGCTGCTAGACCATCAGGAACTGAACCTAAAATGAAGTTCTACATTGGTGTAAAGAGTGACACTGAAGATGGTGCTGCTAAGAAACTAGCTGAATTTGCTAAAGAAATTGAAGGCTGGGAATAAATAAATTAGACCTTGTTAGGGAAATGTAATCCTAATGAGGTCTTTTTTTCGTTTTATCCACGTTACAGTCGTTTGTCAATTGCGATATAATACTTTAATGTACTTTGTGAAAAGGGGAAATCAAATTGTCTACAAATCAACATTTAGTAATTATTTCGTTAGATTCATTGGGTTTTAACGATATTAATGAACATCAATCAGAACTTCCAACATTAAATAAATTAGTTAATGGAGGAACTTGGGTCAAAGAAGTTAGTGGGATTTATCCAACTTTGACTTATCCTTCACATACGACCATCATTACTGGTCAATATCCGAATGTTCATGGAATTGTTAATAATACCAAGATTCAAACGACACGTCGTTCCCCAGATTGGTATTGGTATCAAAAAGATGTTCAAGTACCAACACTTTATGATTTAGCTCACAAAAATAAAATGAAAACGGCAGCTTTTTTGTGGCCGGTAACTGCTGGTAGTAAAATCACTTACAACTTAGCAGAAATTTTTCCTAATCGGATTTGGACTAATCAAGTTTTGGTATCTTTGAGAGCTAGTTCACCATTATTTATTTTGGAAATGGATAAAAAGTACGGTAAATTACGGAATGGCATTAAACAACCACAACTGGATGAATTTATTACAGCTTGTGCAGTCGATACGATCAAGAATAAGAAACCTAATTTAACTTTATTGCATCTCGTAGACATGGACAGTATGCGTCATCGCTATGGCGTTCGTTCTGATGAAGCATGGAAGCTTTACATCGACTAGATAATCACGTTAAACAAGTTGTTGATGCCACTGAAGCAGCAGGGACTTTTGAGGATACTAATTTTGTGATCTTGGGCGACCATTATCAAATAAATGTTGATAAGATGATTCATTTGAATACCTTATTTGCTAAACGTGGCTGGTTATCAGGAAATCCTGATCAAACGATTAAAAAAGATTGGTCTGTTTTGGCAAAGACTTGTGATGGTTCAACCTATATTTATACAAGAAACTTCAGTCAAATCAAACGTTTACGTGAAGTGATCTCTGGAGTAGAAGGTATTGAGAGGATTTATTCTAGTGAAGAAGCCATTGCTCGAGGAGCTGACCCTAAGTGTACTTTGATGGTTGAAGCCAAAGCTGGTTATTATTTTACTGACGAAAGTAGCCGTTCTAATGTTGTGGAAAAAGTCAGACCGGAAATGATGGGACACCCTGACCGTTATCGAGGGGTTCACGGTTATGATCCATTAAAACCTGGTTATAAAACGACAATTATTTTTAATGGACCAATGATCAAAGAAAATCAAACGATTGATGGGGCCAAATTAGTCGATGAAGCACCTACTTTTGCTAAATTATTGGGATTGAAATTCCCTGAACCATTGGCTGGAAGTGCTATCGAGGGGATTTTTAAAGATTAGAATTGAGGGAATTTATGAGATTCAATAAAAAACAGTGGAGCTGGATTTTTTATGATTGGGCTAATTCCGGCTATGGAATTATTGTTACTACAGCAGTTTTGCCGGTTTATTTTAAATCAGTAGCTCAAAATTCAGGGGTATCACAAGCTAATGCGACAGCTTTTTGGGGTTATGCCAATAGTTTTGGGACTTTGATAGTTTCCATTTTGGCACCAGTTTTAGGAGCTTTGGCCGATTATCCACATCACAAAAAGAAATTATTGACTAGCTTTTCATTTTTAGGAATTTTAATGACATTTGGATTAGCATTACTACCACCTAATCAATGGCAAATATTATTGGCTGTGTATATCCTGTCGATAATTGGTTATTCGGCGGGAAACTTATTCTACGATAGTTTTTTGACCGATGTGGCTGATAACTCACGAATGGATTCATTATCGTCAAATGGGTACGCTTATGGATATTTGGGTGGAGTTTTGGCATTTCTATTATTTCTCGTACTGCAATTGACAAGTGGTTTTGGGATGTTGTCTAGTTACGGTGTTGCTCGCTGGAGTTTCTTCTTAGCAGCAGTTTGGTGGTTGATATTTTTCATTCCATTATTGAAAAACGTTCAACAAGTTTACTCATTACCAGAAAATCCTCATCCAATTACTTCGAGTTTTAAGCGTGTCTGGGAAACCATTACTCATTTGCGTAAATATAAAGCTGCTGCCTGGTTCTTAGTAGCGTACTTCTTCTATATTGATGGAGTTGATACGATTTTTACGATGGCAACCTCAATCGGAATGGATATGGGTATTACGACGACGACTTTGATGTTAGTTTTGTTAGTTGTTCAATTAGTCGCTTTTCCATTCTCCATTTTGTATGGTTGGATAGCCAATCATTTTTCTGCTCGAAAAGGAATTTTATTAGCAATTATTTTGTATTTTGGAATTTGTTTATATGCTTTGAAGTTAGAAACAGCAAAGGATTTCTGGATTTTAGCTGTTCTAGTAGGAACTAGTCAAGGTGGTATCCAGGCTTTGAGTAGATCTTATTTTGGTAAATTGATTCCGAAGGATTCTGGTAGTGAATTCTTTGGCTTCTATAACATTTTAGGTAAATTTTCAGCTGTTCTAGGACCAGTTTTAGTTGGTATTGTGACGCAATTTACTGGCAAATCAACGATTGGAGCCGCTTCATTGAGTGCCTTGTTCCTAGTTGGTTTGGTGATTTTTTTGATGTTGCCACGATTAACAAAGGAATAGGTAAATCTATGGCGAAAATATGTTCGCTATGGTACTATAGAGCCAGCGAAATATGCCTGACATTAATTACATCTAATTCATGTGCGAGTTAGATGTATTTTTTAGCTTAAAGGGGGACTGACGGCGTGATAGATAGAGTTACTGATAATAAATTTGATTTGGTTTCTAAATACTCTCCAGCCGGAGATCAAGGCCAAGCAATTGATACTATCACTAAAGATTTTAAAAAAGGTGATAAGGAAGTAATTTTGGAAGGTGCCACTGGTACTGGTAAGACTTTCACGATGGCTAATGTTATTAAAAATCTTAATAAACCAACATTAATTATTTCTCACAATAAGACTTTAGCAGGTCAGCTTTATGGTGAAATGAAAGAGTTTTTCCCAAATAATGCGGTAGAATATTTTGTCAGTTATTATGATTATTACCAACCTGAGGCTTATGTACCATCTAGTGATACATACATTGAAAAGGATTCTAGTATCAACGATGAAATTGATAAATTGCGTCACTCGGCAACTAGTTCATTACTAGAACGCAATGATGTAATTGTGGTCGCTTCAGTATCTTGTATTTTTGGATTAGGTGATCCACGAGAATACGCTGACAGCATTATTTCTTTACGTGTTGGTCAAGAAATTGCTCGTGATGAGTTATTAGAAGAACTAGTCGAAAATCAATTTGAAAGAAATGACATTGACTTCCAACGTGGTAGATTTCGAGTACGTGGAGATGTTGTGGATATCTTCCCAGCTTCACGTGATGATAATGCTATTCGTGTGGAGTTTTTTGGCGATGAAATTGACCGAATCATTGAAATGGATGCTTTGACTGGTGAAGTTAAAGGTCAGATGGATCATATCGGGATTTTTCCAGCTACTCACTTTATGATCAGTGATTCTAAGATGGAAGAAGCTCTCAAAAGAATCAAAGATGAAATGGATCAACAAGTAGCTAAATTTACTAAAGAAGGTAAATTACTTGAAGCCCAACGTATTAAGCAAAGAACTGAATATGACATCGAAATGATGCGCGAAATGGGGTATACTTCCGGAATTGAGAATTATTCTCGTCATATGGAAGGTCGTGCTGAAGGGGAACCTCCATTTACATTGCTAGATTTCTTCCCCAAAGATTTTAATATTATGATTGATGAATCTCACGTTACCATGCCCCAGATTCGTGGAATGTACAATGGGGACCGTGCAAGAAAGCAACAATTAGTCGATTATGGTTTCCGTTTACCTAGTGCTTTGGATAACCGTCCACTTAAACTAGAAGAGTTTGAAAAACACGTTAACCGGATCCTTTATGTTTCAGCTACACCTGGTCCTTATGAATTAGAAAGAACTGATCATAAAGCTGAGCAGATCATTCGTCCAACTGGGTTGCTTGATCCTAAAATTGAAGTTCGTCCTATCATGGGACAAATTGACGACTTGGTAGCGGAAATAAATGACCGTGTAGCTAAACATGAGAGAGTCTTTGTCACTACTTTGACGAAAAAAATGGCCGAAGATTTGACTGATTATTTCAAGGACTTAGGTATCAAAGTCAGATATTTGCATAGTGATGTTAAGACTTTGGAAAGATCAAAGATCATTCGTGATTTGCGTTTAGGTAAGTTTGATGTCTTGATTGGTATCAATTTATTGCGTGAAGGTATCGATGTTCCTGAAGTTTCTCTGATTGCTATTCTTGATGCTGACAAGGAAGGTTTCTTGAGAGCTGAGCGTTCACTAGTTCAAATCATTGGACGTGCTTCCAGAAATGAACATGGTAAAGTTATTATGTATGCTGATTCTATTACAGATTCCATGCGTGGAGCAATTGATGCCACAGCTCGTCGTCGTAGATTACAGAAGAAATTTAATGAAGAGCATGGTATTACTCCAAAAACAATTGTTAAGCCAATCAGGGATGCTATTTCGATGTTCCAGAAGGTTGATAATACTTCATCAGAGACAGAAAAGATCGACGATGATATCGACTTTAAGGATATGAGTAAGAAGGATCAAAAAGAACTTCTTGCCAATCTAAAAGAACAAATGGAATCAGCTGCCAAGAAGCTCGACTTTGAAGCCGCAGCTAATTTACGTGACACGATTTTAGAGTTAAAGGCGGAAATGTAATTAATATGTTAAATGATAAAATTGTAATTCATGGTGCACGTGCGCACAATTTGAAAGATGTTGACGTGACGATTCCTCGTGATAAATTAGTCGTTGTGACTGGTTTATCTGGTTCAGGGAAGAGTTCTTTAGCTTTTGATACTTTGTATGCTGAAGGCCAAAGGCGTTACGTTGAAAGTCTTTCATCGTATGCTCGACAATTTTTAGGTCAAATGGATAAACCGGATGTTGATTCAATTGATGGATTGAGTCCAGCTATTTCGATTGACCAAAAAACTACTTCCAAAAACCCTCGTTCAACCGTTGGTACCGTTACAGAAATTAACGATTATCTTCGTTTGTTGTGGGCTCGTGTAGGTACACCAATTTGTCCTAATGATGGGACCAAAATTACTAGTCAATCAGCCCAACAAATGGTTGATGCTATTTTAAAATTAGGTGATAGAACTAAACTACAAATTTTGTCACCAGTTGTGCGTTCAAAACGTGGACAACACAAAAAAGCCTTGAATCAAATTAAGAAACAAGGTTATGTCAGAGTTCGAGTTGATGGTGAGACTCGTGATATTGCTGAAGATATCGAACTAGATAAGAATAAAAAACACAGTATTGACGTTGTCGTTGACCGTATCGTAATCAATGACCACATTAAATCTCGTTTGTTTGATTCAGTTGAAGCAGCTTTGAGACTATCCGATGGTTACATGAACGTTGACGTGATTGGTTCTGACATGATGGTCTTTTCTGAGAAGAATGCTTGTCCATTGTGTGGCTTCACAGTTGGCGAACTAGAACCTCGTTTATTCTCTTTCAATGCTCCATTCGGTGCGTGTGATAACTGTGATGGACTAGGGGTTAAACTTGAAGTCGATTTGGATTTAGTTATTCCAGATCAAAGTAAGACTTTAAATGAGGGAGCTATTATTCCTTGGAATCCAATCAGTTCACAATATTATCCAGAAATGTTAGCCCAAGCATGTAAAGAATTCAAGATTGATATGGATACACCTTTTGAAGACTTGCCACAAAAGGATCAAAATACTATTTTGTATGGTTCTGATGGTAAGAACTTCCACTTCCATTATGAAAATGATTTTGGTGGTGTTCGTGACGTTGACGTGCCATTTGAGGGTGTTATTCCTAATATCAATCGTCGTTATCATGAAACTAACAGTGACTTTACTCGTGAAGTTATGCGTAAGTATATGACTGAATTAACTTGTCCAGTTTGTCATGGTAAGAGATTGAATCGTCAAGCATTGGCGGTCAAAATTGGAGGGAAAGACATTGCTGAAGCTTCCGATATGTCGATCAAAGATGAACTTCCATTTTTCAAGTCAGTGAAATTTGGTGAACAAAATACTGTTATTGCCAAGCCAATTTTAAAGGAAGTAAAGGATCGTCTTAGTTTCTTAATTAATGTTGGCTTGGAGTACTTAACACTTTCTCGTTCAGCAGGAACGTTATCTGGTGGTGAAGCACAAAGAATTCGTTTAGCAACACAAATTGGTTCTAATTTGTCTGGTGTTATGTACATTTTAGATGAACCTTCAATTGGTTTGCATCAACGTGATAATGACCGTTTGATCAGCTCATTGAAGAAAATGCGTGATCTTGGTAATACTTTGATAGTCGTGGAACACGATGAAGATACCATGCGGGCAGCTGACTATTTGATTGACGTTGGCCCAGGTGCTGGTGAAAATGGTGGTCAAATCGTGGCTGCCGGTACACCAGAAGAAGTTGAAAAAAATCCTAAGTCTTTGACAGGTCAATATTTGGCTGGTAAAAAATTCATCCCTGTTCCATTGAAACGACGTAAGGGTAATGGTGAATTCGTTGAAGTCTTCGGTGCTGCTGAGAATAATTTGAAAAACTTAAATGTTAAATTTCCATTGGGGAAATTTACTGTTGTGACTGGAGTTTCCGGTTCTGGTAAATCTACTTTGGTCAATATGATTTTGAAACGTGCGTTGGCACAAAAGATGAATCACAATTCTGAAAAACCTGGTAAATACAAGAAAATTACTGGCTATGAGAATTTAGATAAGATAATCGCTATCGATCAAAGTCCAATCGGCCGTACACCAAGAAGTAACCCAGCTACTTATACAGGTGTATTTGATGATATCCGTGGCTTATTTGCTCAAACCAATGAAGCTAAGTTACGCGGATACAAGAAGGGCAGATTCTCTTTCAATATTAAAGGTGGTCGCTGCGAAAATTGTCGTGGTGACGGGATTATTAAAATTGAAATGAATTTCTTGCCCGACGTCTATGTACCTTGTGAAGTTTGTCATGGAACTCGTTACAATTCAGAAACCCTAGAAGTTACTTATAAGGGTAAAAATATTGCTCAAATCTTGGATATGAAAGTATCTGAAGCTTTGGACTTCTTCAGTAATATCCCTAAGATCAAACGTAAGCTCCAAACAATTGAAGATGTTGGTTTAGGCTATGTTTCACTAGGTCAATCAGCTACTCAATTGTCTGGTGGTGAAGCTCAACGAATGAAGTTAGCTTCAGAGCTTTATAAAAAATCAAGTGGTAAGAACTTTTATATCCTTGATGAACCAACGACTGGTTTGCATACGGATGACATCAAACGTTTATTGGGAGTATTGCAACGTTTAGTAGATGAAGGCAATACCGTTTTGATTATTGAACATAACCTAGACGTTGTGAAATCAGCAGATTGGCTAATTGATCTTGGCCCTGATGGTGGTGAAGGCGGCGGTAAAATTGTTGCCCAAGGTACACCAGAAGATATTACCAAAGTCAAAGCTAGTTATACTGGCCAATACTTGAAACCTATTTTAGAGCGTGATACTAAACGTACTAAAGAAGCACAATAAAATATTATGAGTAAATGATTTCTATGGAATGAAGCTTTGTCTAAGTTCTGTAGGAGTCTTTTTTATTAAGTCGATACTAAAAACTGACACGCCCGGCTTGTTGTGTTATGCTTATATTCGAATGTGAGGTGCATTATGGCAGAAGATATGCTTAGTTTGGTTATCGTAACCGGAATGAGTGGTGCGGGAAAAACCGTTGCGATGCAATCCTTTGAAGATTTAGGATATTTTTGCATTGATAATATGCCACCTAACTTACTTCCAAAATTTTGGGAGCTAGTTCATGAATCCGGTAAGATAAAAAAAGTAGCGTTAGTTGTAGATATTAGATCACGTTCATTTTATGATGAAATTTTCTCAATGCTTTCAAAAATGGACGAGGATGAACAAGAGAAACATCAAAAGGTCGATATGAAGATTCTCTTCTTAAATGCATCTAATGAAGAATTGGTTTCTCGTTATAAAGAAACTCGTCGTAGTCATCCTTTGGCTATGGAAGGCCGTTTATTAGATGGAATTGAAAAGGAAAGAGAATTACTTTCAGAAATCAAGAGTCGGGCTTCAGTTGAGATCGATACGACTGATCTTACTCCTAGACAATTACGAGAAGAAATTTTTGATAATTTTCAAGAAAGTTCTGTCGTGCCAACATTTCACGTCGAAGTGATGTCATTTGGCTTTAAATATGGTTTACCAATTGATGCTGACATTGTGATGGATGTTAGATTTTTAAGAAATCCATTCTATATTAAAGAATTAAAGACTCAAACCGGGATGGATAAACCAGTTTACGATTATGTTATGGATGATGCAGAAACAAAGAATTTCTATGACAAATTCTATGGTTTACTAAAAGATATTGTTCCGGGCTATGAAAAAGAAGGTAAGACCAGTTTGACGATTGCAATTGGCTGTACTGGTGGTCAACATCGTTCAGTCGCTATTGCTCAACGTCTAGGTACTGATCTAAAGAAATTAGATTACTACGTAGATATTACTCATCGTGACATGGAAAAATCTCAAAAGAAGGTAATTGAACATGGCAACAAATAGGATAGTTCGGGTTGTTAAAGGACGTCGTCCAAGAGTTGTAGTTATAGGTGGGGGTACTGGTTTACCAGTTGTTTTGAACAGTTTAAGAAGGATGGATGCTAATATTACTGCGATTGTTACCGTAGCCGATGATGGGGGATCATCTGGTATCATTCGTGATTATATCAACGTTGTCCCTCCTGGGGATATTAGAAACGTTTTAGCATCTTTGTCTGATTTGCCTAAAGTGGATTTAGACGTTTTCCAATATCGTTTCAAGACCAATGATGATTTCTTCTCTGGTCATGCGATTGGAAATTTGATAATTGCCGCTTTAACAGAAATGTCGCCTAATATTTTTGACG
This sequence comes from Companilactobacillus futsaii JCM 17355, assembly GCF_001435505.1. GTDB lineage: Bacteria > Bacillota > Bacilli > Lactobacillales > Lactobacillaceae > Companilactobacillus > Companilactobacillus futsaii. Next base: position 67,556 of record NZ_AZDO01000080.1, read on the forward strand.
CCGTACAAGAACTATCTAAAATGATGCAAGTTGATGGTCATGTTTATCCAGCCAGCAACACGAAGTTAACATTGAATGCAGAGTTTACTGATGGAACGACTTTGTCAGGAGAGCATGAGATAACACATTCAGGTAAGCACGTAAAACGAGTTTGGGTTACTGATTCAGATAATCCTGATCAAGAACCTAAATCAGTGCTTCCAGTTATTGCTTCTATTATGCAAGCTGATGTAGTTGTTTTAGGTCCTGGTAGTTTATTTACTAGTATTTTGCCTAATTTAATGATTAAAAAAATTGGTGAAGCTGTTAAACAAACTTCAGCCGAAATTGTCTATATTTGTAACATCATGACTCAAATCGGTGAAACAGAAGGCTTTACTGATGCGGATCACGTAAAAGTATTGAATCGTCATTTAGGTGGGAATTTTATCGATACAGTTTTAGTTAATACGCGTAAAATTCCTGACGGTTATATGGATCATAAAAAGTATGACGAATACGTCAACCAAGTGGAAACTGACTTTGATGGCTTGAGAAAAATGGGCTGCAAAGTAATTCAAGATGATTTCTTGTCGTTGCATGATAAGGGAGCTTTCCACGATGGAGAAAAAGTTGCTAAAGAAATTATTAATCTTTCTTTGCAATCAGGAAATAGAAAAAATGAGGTGAGACGTTAGTGGTTTCATACGCTAGTGAAGTTAAACAAGAGCTCACAAAATTAGTCGTTCATCCTGAACATGCTCGAGTAGAGTTATCAGCGTTGTTGAGAATGAATGGTTCTTTGAGTTTACAAAACCATCATTTCGTCTTAACCGCACAAACTGAAAACGCCGCAATTGCCAGAAGAATTTTTTCGTTGGTCAAGCAAAAGTATGGCATTGAATCGGAATTGTTAGTGCGTAAAAAGATGAAGTTAAAGAAAAACAATCAGTATTTAGTACGAATCAATCAAGATACTAATAAGATTTTGACCGATTTGGATATCTTGGATGAATCTGGTTTGTCGATTAATACTAATGTACCGTTAGAAGTTATCAATGAAGATCAACGAATGCGTTCATATTTACGTGGGGCATTCTTAGCAACTGGAAGTGTCAATAATCCGGAAACTTCTAGATACCATTTAGAGATTTATTCATTGTATGAAATGCATAATGAAGGTATTGCTCAAATGATGAATTATTTTCATTTGAATGCTAGAACTACGAAGCGTCGTAACGGCTATATCGTTTATTTGAAGGAAGCAGAAAAAATTGCTGATTTCTTACAATTGATTGGTGCTACGAATTCAATGTTGAAATTTGAAGATATTCGAATTGTGCGTGACATGAGAAATTCGGTTAACCGTTTAGTTAATTGCGAAAATGCTAATATCAATAAGACCGTGGCAGCAGCTGAACGTCAAGTTGAAAATATCAAGCATTTGCAAGCAACAGTTGGTTTGGATAACTTGCCTGATAAATTACGTGAAATTGCGGTCTTGAGACTAGAGAATCCAGAAGTTTCACTAAAAGAGTTGGGCGATATGGTACCAAGTGGTCCGATTTCAAAATCTGGAATCAATCACCGTTTACGTAAGTTGAATCAATTAGCAGAAGCTGATTGTGTTTAAATTATTTATAATAGATAGGTATGAAATTCATTTTGAAATGTATTTCATATCTATTTTTTTATTTCTGTCAGAAAATATATTGGGATATTATAGATATTATACGTTATATCATCGTTATGAAAATTTAATTAATATTCAATAAACAAAAAAATAAAAGCTCTTTTTTGATGAGTACATAAATATATGTACTTTTAGACCTATGTAAGGAATTACTTTCTTTTTAAAATGCCACACGCATTATATTGTTTGTATTGTAGTAAATACAAAAGTAAAAGGGGAAGTTAACATGAAAATGTATAAAACAATATCAATTGGTTTTGTTGTATTAACGGCGCTATCAGTAAGCGCGCCATCTATAACGACAGAGGTAAGAGCCGCAAAAGTTGATGATACAGTTGTTCAGGGTGAAACTGATGAATTTAAGGGTTTGACAGATCAAGAGCTAAAAGATTTGGGATTCAACAATCAAGAAATAAATAATTATAATAATAATATAAATGATAATTTAATAATTGATCATGGTATGGTAATTAATGGTCAGGGTGATGGAATAAGTCGCGGTAAATTTACTTGGGCGGTAAAAGTAATAAGAAAGGGGTACAGTAAACTTCCAAGTAGTGTGAAGAAATATATTGCTGCACATACGGGATTAGATACTTTGTTAGACTTTGTGGAAAATGCTACTGGAACATTGCAGGATGCTATTTATAAGGCATGTAGAAACGTGGGTATGAATGCAACAATAGCTAATATTGTTACGGCAGCAATAATGACGTTAGTTTTTTAAAAATGTATAGAAAATTTAGAGTAATAAAACCTCGCTCAAACTTGTGAACGAGGTTTTATTACTTTTTATTTTTAAAGAAAGTTTTGATTATTATATAAAAACCGTATGTAGTAAATCCTAACCAAACAATAATAAAAAAGATGAGGTATATAGTTTGTCCACTTTGACTAAGTAAGTAATAAAGGATTGCTAAAATTAAGCCAATACAAATATAAAATATTATATCTATATTATTTCTCATATTTCTTTGCTTTCTTTACTGTTTTTACTTTGATAAACCAGTAAATAATTGGTATAGCTAAACCTAAAGGAGCTAATTTAAAACCAATGAATATTAATGTTAATGAGAATAATAACTCTTCCCCTTTTCCAAAGTTATTAAAAAAGTTTGCATTTTTAATGATCTGTTGTTTTTCAAATTCATCTTTTAAATCGTCGTTTTCCTTGAGAAGATTATCTATGGAAATATCAAATATTGTACTTAACTCAAAGAGATTATCCATTGAAGGAAAAAATCGATCAGTTTCCCAATTAGAGATTGCTTGTCTACTTACATGAAGTTGATTTGCAAGTTGTGTTTGAGATAGGTGATGCTTTTTTCGGTTTTTATAAATGGTAGTACCTAGACTCATATATTTCCCTCCGATAAAAAATTATTATATAAGTAATTATAATTTAAAGGTGTGAACAACGAAAGACAGATAAGCTTTACAACCGTTATAACGATAGGAAATATTGATGTTAAATCATAAAATAACAATTACTTTTAATTGCTGACGACGACTTTGCCAATCATATGATTAGTTTCTATTAATTGATGAGCTTTTTTCAAATTATCAACATTGATAGGGGATAATTCTTTAGTCAGAGTACTGTGAATAATATTTTCGTCAAGCATTGTAGCAATTTGTTCGAGGATATCATGCTGGGTAATCATATCAGGAGTTTGATAGTAGGATTTGGAATACATCCATTCCCAAGCAAAAGTAGCTCGTTTTTTAGTTAATTTCTTGAGATCGATTGGTCGGCGATTTTCGGTAATTGAAACGATTTTTCCGTGTGGTTTAATTAGTTGAGAAATTTCTTGCCAGTGTCCGTCTAAGTCGTTGAGTCCTAAGATGTAGTCGACATATTTGAAACCTAAGTTGTGAATTTCAGAGACAAGGTTTTTGCGATGATTGGCGATTAAATCAGCATTATTTTGTTGGACCCAAGAAATTGTTTCCACTCGAGAAGCTGTGGCAATTACTTTTAATCCAGCCCAGTGTGCTAATTGAGTGGCAATAGATCCGACACCGCCAGAACCATTAATAATTAAAATAGTTTTTTGTTGGTTGTTTTTATCGGTTGGGTCGATTCCTAGTTGTTCAAAGATTGCTTCCCAAGCGGTTAAAGAAGTTAACGGCATCGCGGCGATTTCAGCGTCTGATAAATTTTTAGGTGCATGACCAAGGATTCTTTCATCGACTAGTTGGTATTCACTGTCACTACCTGGTCGAATAAAGGAACCTGCATAAAAAACCCTTTCACCCTTTTGAAAGAGTGTAACATCTTCTCCAATTTCCGTGACTGTTCCGACCGCATCCCAACCAATAACTTTAGGATGAGTAAGTTTTTTGTGACCACTTTTTCTGACACCGACATCGACTGGATTGACTGAGATAGCTGATATTTTGACCAATAGATCGTGACCGTGAGCTTGTGGCATTGGTTCAGAAAATTCGATAAGACTGTTGGTATCTTGAATAGGTAGATGTTCTAAAAATCCGATAGCTTTCATAATAAATTCCTCCTCGACAATTAGTATCGGCTCATTGAAGAATCAAAACAATCGTGAAATTTTTGTTACTAGTAACGTGTTGTTATGAATTTTAAAAAAGGGTAGTCTAGAGATAAATTGATGAGGAGAAAATCGATGCAAAGACACATTTTCAATTGTAATGAAGGTTGTCCGGTGGAAAGTACCTTGCAAATTATTTGTAAATGGAAGAGTGTCATTATTTACCATCTACTTGATAAAAAAGTTTGTCATTTTGGACAATTGCAGCATGAATTGAAAGATTGTTCAAGAAGGATGTTAGCTCTACAGTTAAATGATTTGGAAAAAGATGGAATTATTAAGAAAAATATCCATCAATTCAACTCTCTAAAAACAGATTATCAATTGACTGAATTTGGTAAAACGTTAGAACCAGTAATTACTTCTATGGCTAATTGGGGTAAGATTTATAATCAAAAAAGAAGCTAGACGACTTTTTACAGTTGTCTAGCTTTCTTTATCTTGGGAATGATTAACAAACCGATTAAAACAATTAGTAAGACTGTCGACATCCAAAGTAGAGGTCGATACATTTTAGGTTGAACTTGTGTGATTTGGTAAGTAGCGTGTTGAAGATTCTTATTGGAATGAATAGTTATGAAACCTTCAGGACTACGACTTGCTTTAACCCTTTGTCCATTCAACTTAATTTGATAGATCAATGAATTATAGCCGTAGACTGGTAAAATTATTTCTCCTTTAGGAACGTTGTCAGCAGTTAAAATAATCGAATTAACATCAGTACTGTTATGTTTTAGAGGAATGTCACGAATCTTAGTTACTCCCAGATGACCATTTATTAAGTAAGTGATTTGTGGATCTAGACTTAAGCCATTAGTGCCTTTTTCTAGTGGGACCGAATTAGGAGCGTAGTCAGGAATCAAGGTCCGTGAAAGTGTATCGCTAGTAATACCACTAGAAGTTACTTTGGCATAGCCGTTCAAACCAGTTGGAGTAGTTGAATTTTGAGTAATAATTGGTAGTTTGGCTGTTTTATGATATTGGGCTTGAAAACCTGTATAGCCAGCCATTAAATAAGATATAATTGTTATTCCAAAAAAGATTTTACGAGCTGTCTTTGAATTGAAATTAATTAGTACCAAAATTATCGGTATGATTCCTAAAAAGGGGGCAAAGCGCCAGGCGGCGTTTTGGAAGTTATTGATAATCGGTAATTTTCCTAATAGGTTCCAGGGAACGATATTGCTAGAAAATAAGATCAAAACAATTTCAACACTGATCCATGGAAGTAGTTGTTTTAACTTTTGTCGGTTGAATTTGAAGACAACAATTAACAATAAAATAATTGAAAGCCAAGAAATTGTTGATTTAGAATTCCAGCGTGAAGTCCAAAAAATTTGCCAAAGACTGAGACTGTCAACGTGGCCCAATCCAAATGGTGACAATAATCCAGTCTGCGTGATCTTCATCAGTCGATATAGGATTGGCGCACAGAGAATAACGGTAAGTCCGGCTGCAATGATCAAATTGAGCCAAGCTAAATAATTTTTCTTGATAATAGTGTTAATAATCAAAAATATTCCTGCCACGATTGTAATGACAACAGCGCTGAGTAAATGCGAGCCGATGACCCAAAACATTAACAGAGCAGTTTTAATAATCAAAGGTGGATCAATTTTTTCACTTTGAATTATTTCTTTGAAAGTAAAGAAGATTGGAAAAGCAAAAATCATCACTAAAGCAGTACCAGTTTGCATTTCATTGACTAAGTCTTTTAAAACTGAACCGGAAAGTGTAAAAATTGTTGCTGCCAAAATGGCATTACGACTATCGAACCGTTTGTTTACGGACAAGAAAGTCACGATAAATCCGAGCCCAGCAATCAGGGCTTTGATGGCAATGATTTGATGAATAGGGGTTAAGAAATTAGTCAAAAAGACAAACGGCCATAAAGTGATATCAGGATACATTCCATTGATGGCCTGCCCAGTATTAAAGAAACTGTTGAAGTTAACCCAACTAGGTAATTGATGTTGTTGAAAGGCTAGTCTAATTTCATAGATTCGTTCTGAATGAAAAAAAGTATCGTAAAGCGAAACCATATAGTTAAAGTGAAATTGCCAAATAGTCCAAGCCAGTAAAATAATAAAAAAGAATAAGGCAATAAAAATAGTTTGCTTGTGTGAGTTATTTTTTGAGTCCAAAATATTTCTCCTATAAATAAATAATCCAGACCTTAATTATACTTCAATTGTTGAAAACAAAAAAATAGCTCACGACCAAAGTCATGAACTAAATTATTATTTATTAGTCTTTTTGTTCTTGATCAAAAGAGCAAAGATAAATCCAAGAATTGCCATTGCGAAGAAGAAAGCAAAGACTCTTTGATAACCAATCAAACCATTGTTAGCAGGTAAGTGGTGATTTTCATTAGTAATAACCAGGATCAAAGTGGCTAAACTAACGCCAAGAGATCCTAACAATTGACGAACTGTCGTAATAATAGCCGTTCCATGTGGAATCAAATCTTCAGGCAAAGAATTTCCACCAAGTGTAGTTGCAGGCATCATAACGAAGGCATTGCCACCCTCAATTAGAATCGCAATCAAAATCATTGGGAACATACTCAACTTGAAGTGAAGTACAAACAATAAGAACCAACCAACGACAATCATTGACATACCACTGATCAAAGTAGCTTTGAAACCAATTTTATCAGCAAGTTTACCAGTCAATGGGTTCAAAATACTTAAGACAATAGCTGGTGGAACTAGTGCTAAACCTGATTTCAAAACTGAAACGTGTAAGACATTTTGATAATAGAGTGGGTAAATAATCGTCACGACAATCAATGAAATATATGAAAAACCGGTCAAAAGAACAGCTAAATCGAAGTTAAAGTTTTTCATAACTTTCAAATCAAGTAGTGGTTCTTTTTTAGTTAATTGACGGTGAATGAAGAGACCGGTCAAAATGATACTAATTACTAAGAGGATTATTAAATTAGTGCTAAAACTCTTCGTAGCTCCAGCTTGATTGACGACATAAAGTAAACCAATCAAACCAAGTAAATAAATTGTTGAAACTAAATCTAAACTAGCCTTATGACGAGGCATAACATCTTTAATGCAGAAAAGACCACTGATAAAAATAACAATCATGATCAGCAAGAAGATGACGAATAAACCTTGCCATTTTAAAAAGTTCAAAACAATACCAGAAATAATTGGACCACTGGCTAAAGCGGATCCCATAACTAGACCTGCATAACCCATAGTCGAACCACGTTTGTTTTCAGGTGTGATGGTCAATAAAACCGATTGAAATGATGGGAACAAAACCCCAACACCAATAGCTTCTAAAGCTCTACCAAGCATAGCCATTGGAAAATTTTGTGCCGTAATAATGATCAATGTTCCTAGCGCAAAAACTCCGACCACGCTTAAAAAGATTTTCTTAAATGAAAAATTATTTAATAGCCAAGGACTGATAGGCATCATGATACACATGATCAACATAAAACCAGTCGTTAACCATTGAATCGTTGGTGCCGTTACACCGAAGAACTTCATCAATGTTGGATAAGCCGTTGAAAGTGATGACTGACTGATCGACATCGTGAACGTTCCCGATAGCAAAGTTATGATGAATAACTTCCGAGCTAGGCTATTTTGAATTTCACCCTTGTTCATAAAAATACCCCTTCTTTGTAAAATCTAATACCAAATAAAGGATAGTCTAAATGAAAAACACTGTCCAACACAATGCCCGTGATACAGCGCTTTCAAGGCTATTTTTTTGTATAAATGAAAAGTTTTTTTAGTTAAGCCTAGATTTTTTGCTTGATACATATACCTACTAGCGATAGAAGCGTAGGGATGCCATTTTTGACACTTTTTCTCGACGGCTGATTTTTTGAAATTATGAGTTTTGTAAATCCAACTGTAACTTTGTAAGAAGGCCATATCTTCAAAAGGTAAAATATCTGGTCGATCTAATGAAAAAATCAAAAACATCTTTGCTGACCAAATACCAATACCTTTGACTGTGGTTAAGCTGTCGATAACTTGTGTATCTGATATTTGCAAATAGCTCGAAAAATTTACTTTTCCCGTTAAAATTGCTTCCGTCAAATTTTTAATGTAGTGAACTTTGGAATGTGAGATACCGATACTTAATAGTTGCTCATCCGACAAGTGATAAATTGTTATTGGACGAATTTGATCGGCACAATTATATTTTAACCGTTGAGTTAAAATATGAGCAACTTTTTTTGAAAGCATTTGTTCGATAATTTGACCGACTAAAAAAGAGTAGGCATTAGTTTGTAATTGGTAATTAATTGGACCCACCATCTGAATGACTTTAGCGAGTCGTTTATCTTTTTGAATCAAATATTGAACTGCAGGAGTATTTTGATCTAGATGTTTTATGATAGTCATGCTTACCTCCAAATCAGTTTCATTATAAGAATAAAAGACAAAAAAATCTCCCTCTATCCAAAATGGATAAAGGAAGATTTTTATAAAAGATTATTTATCGGCTTTGTTTGTCATGATCTCATCGATCAAACCATAGTCTTTAGCTTCTTGGGCTGTCATGTAGTTGTCACGATCAGTATCCTTTTGAAGTTTTTCAAATGATTGACCTGAGTTGTCAGCCAAAATGTGATTTAATCTCTTTCTTGTCTTCAAGATTTCTTGGGCAGCAATTTCAATTTCTGTTTGTTGACCTTGAGCACCACCTAATGGTTGGTGAATGAGGACAGTTGAATTTGGTAGGGCAAAACGTTTGCCTTTTGTACCTGATGACAACAAGACACTACCCATTGAGGCAGCTAATCCAGTTGCAATTGTTTGAACATCAGATTTAACGAAATTCATAGTATCCATGATAGCTAATCCGTCGGTAACTGAACCACCGGGTGAGTTGATGTACATGGAAATATCCTTGTCTGAATCTTGAGCATCAAGGAAAAGTAGTTCAGCAATGACAGTGTTTGCCATTTGACTGTTAACTTCACCAGATAACATGATGATTCTGTCTTTTAATAATCTTGAGTAAATATCATAGGCACGTTCGCCACGTGAACTTTGTTCAATAACTGTAGGAACTAACATAAAATGCCTCCTGTTTTTAATTAGCACTCTTAATAGCACAGTGCTAATTTAGCATACAATATGTATCGGGTCAACAAACTAAGCTTGATAAATAAAAATATTTATTCGGCGGACTCTTGAACGCGTTTTCTCATTGAAGAATCTTTGATTTTTGACCAAATAATGTGAAATGTATATGCAGAAGCAAATGATAATACCCAAGTCAACAAATAGCAAACGATAATGGCTAAGATAGGATTGACGTTCACTAAATTCTTACCACCTAAACGCCAGATAATTTGGAGCCAAAAGACGTTTGATAGGTAAGCTCGATAAGCATAAGTAGCTAAGAAGTGAAATACTGGTAGAGCTTTAGAATTAGTATTGATATGTTTGATAGCTAGAGTAGCTACTAAACCGATAACTAGTAAAGCATATAGAGTCATCGAAGGTTTGTAGTAAGGTGCATTAGCTAAGCTGACTGGATAACCGAAATCAAAGAGTTCTTTGTTAGTCCAATAAAAGACGGCAATGAAAAGAATTACTAGAATAGGAAAGGCTTTTTTCAAGAACTTTTCCAATTTATCTCTGAACATCCAAGATAGAACGCCGAAAATACCATAGATAACAAAACTAATAAAAATTCGATCGAATAAATACCAACTTTGTTCGTGTGGGCCATGGAAGACTTCTAAATCATAAAAACCAATCCAAGCAGCAAAGAAGACAACTGTGATAACTAAAGTCCAAATTCCGCGTTTCACATTATTTCTAACGAAGTGGGCTAACATCCAGAAGAATGGCATTAAAATAATGAATTGTAACATCATCGTGTTATACCACAAATGCGGTGCAGCATTACCATTGATAAAGTGCCAAATAAAAGAACCAACATCGTGATATTGGTTAACTTGTTGGACGTTTGGCATGATCAATAAGTAGGCCAGAGTCCACCAAATCGTGGGTACAAAAAGAGCAGACCATTGTTTCTTCATATAGCCACCATAATTGGCCAAGGTATTTTGGTTAGTCGTTCTAGTCGTGGTATATAAAATACCAAAAATAAAGGCTGGAGCAGTGAATTTAACTAAGTCATAAATAATACCGATTGGCGTTTGATAGTTATAAGTTGGACTAGTTGAAAGAACTAGACTCAATACGGTCTGCATCATAACGGCAGTACAAGCGAAGACCTTCATGTAATCACCGATGTCGGCCGGGCTTGTAGTGTCTTTTTTTATTTTCATATGAAAAACTCCTCTTGTAAATTTGTGAGATCAACAAAAGGAAACTTAAGTTCAATATAAGCGCATTCAAATTAAATTGCAACTATATTTTTAGTTCAAATTTTTGAAAATCTAAAAAAATCATGATCAGTTCATTACTGATTTCTCGTTTGATACCATTGAGATTTCCATAGGGCGAACTTAGGTAGATAGTTCGTTGCAAAGGATCTGGAGCTAAACGAGCTAGTTGAACTCGTGGTTCAATCGTTTGCCAGGTGACAGAAGGGATGAAACTTAAACCGACACCTGCTTCGATCAAACCACGGACTGTAGCCGGATCATCAGCTTCATACATATAGTCCAGAATGATATCACGTTTATTAAAGTAATTATCAATTGTTAAACGTAAAGGATTATTTTTAGTTAAGCCAATTATTTCCTCTCCTTTTAAATCCTTGGGAGTGATGAATTGTTTGCTGTAGCCATAATTAATATTCCAGCCAACAAAAATTTCTTCTTTTAAAACGGGTACATTAGTTAGACCTTGCAGTGGGTTGGTAGTGACAATGAAATCAAACTGTTTAAAATCTGTTTCCCTAACGTTGTGTTGAGCAATATTCAATCTAACGTTAGGGAATTTTTGTTTAAAAGTTGAAACGATAGCGGGAATAAATGGTGAAGCTACTTCCATTAATAGAGAAATGGGATGTTCAACTTTATCGGGACCACCTTTAACGGCGTTGATACCACGATCAAGTTCTTCCAAACTATCGTTAACGTAACTATAAAATAGCTTTCCAGAACGATTAAGTTTAAGAGTCCGGCCAGTCCGATCGAATAATTTAGTTTCTAGTTCATCTTCTAATTGCTTGATCATCTTACTGACAGCTGGTTGAGAAACGTACAAGATCTTGGAAGCCTTGGTAATGCTTTCTTGGTTAGCAACGACGACGAAATATTTAAGTTGATTGATATTCAAAATAACACCTCTTATATAACCAAATGGTTAAGTATTATGCTTTTTCTATATTATACATGTTATTGATCATTTCATATACTGAACTTGTGAGATCAATAAAAAGGATTTGATGGAGGTGGATAATTATTTCTGTATTATGGATTTTTCCTGGCCAGGGCGGTCAGAGAAGTGGAATGTTGAAAGATGTTCCAGAGTCAATGATTGAGAAAGTTAAAAATTTGACCGGTGTCGAATTGACTGATGATGATCAAGCTTATCAAGATTCGATTCAGATTCAATTAGGAATTTTGATTTTGCAATTGTTCAATATCAGACAATTAAGAAGGATTGGTCAAACTCCTGATGTAGTAGCAGGACACTCTTTGGGGATTTTTGCGGCAGCGGTTGCAAGTGGCGTTATTAGTGAAGATGATGCTATCAAGATCGTTTATATTCGTTCGCAAAAGATGCAAGAGTCATATCCTACTGGCTATGGAATGGGAGCAATTGTTGGTTTGACTAGAAAAGAAGTTACTAATTTGGTTGACCAGATTAATAATGAACAACAACCTGTTTTTACTTCTAATCAGAATTCGGAGTTACAGACAGTAATTTCTGGTTCACTCAAAGGAATTAAAAAAGTTTTGGAACTAGCAAAACATCATAATGCTCAAAAAACGGTTCTTTTGAAAGTTCCTGTACCATCACATTCACCTTTGATGCAATCGGTTGCTGATGTCTTAGAAAAGAAGTTGGCAACAGTTTCTTTGAATGATCCCCAATGCACCTATTTGGCAAATTACAATGGTCATGCGATTAGAAAAATTGATGGTGTCAAATATGACATGATCAATAATTTAGTCCATCCCGTTTACTGGGACACCATGATGGATGTTGCTAAGGAATTAGGTGTTGATACAGCTTTAGAAATAAAACCGGGACATACCTTTACAAAATTAGTTAAAAGTAAGTTCCCAGATTTTCGAACTATCACCATGGATAATATGGATCTTGATGATATTCAATTTTTGTTAGAAAAATGGAAAAGAGGATAATTGATGGCTAAAAGAAGTTGGACTCAAAATCGTGATGCCAAAGCTGCAAAACTAGACAGTATCGTATCAATGCTCGATGGCAAATTTGTTAAAACTCAAAATGCTAAAGAATTATTAGAAAGTGTTATTAAACCAGGCGACAAGGTCGTTTTGGAAGGGGATAACCAAAAGCAAGCTAGTTTCTTATCAAAAGTTTTAGCTTCAGTTGACCCACAAAAAGTTCACGACTTGCACATGATTATGTCCAGTGTGTCACGTCCAGAACATTTGGATATTTTTGAAACAGGTATCGCTAAGAAACTAGATTTCTCATTTGCGGGACCTCAAAGTACAAGAATTTCCCAAATGATTGCTGATGGAACAATGGAAGTCGGCGATATTCATACATATCTTGAATTGTACGCTCGTCTATATGTTGACTTGATTCCAAATGTCGTTTTAGTAGCTGCTGATAAAGTAGATCACGACGGTAATCTTTACACAGGTGCAAATACCGAAGAAACACCAGCTATCGTTGAAGCTGCTGCTTTCAAGGATGGTATCGTAATCGTTCAAGCTAACGAGGTTGTTGATAAAGTTCCTCGTGTTGATATTCCTGGTGATTGGGTCGATATCGTTGTTCCGGCTGACGAACCTTATCAATTGGAACCATTATTTACACGTGACCCTCAAAATGTTACCGAATTACAAATCTTAATGGGTATGATGGCTATTCGTGGTATTTATGAAAAGCACAATGTCCAAACAGTTAACCATGGTGTTGGTTTCAATACTGCTGCTATCGAACTATTACTACCTACTTATGGTGAACAACTCGGACTAAAAGGTAAAATCGTACCTAACTGGGAAGTTAACCCTACACCTACTTTGATTCCTGCTATTGAAAGTGGCTGGGTCAAAACTATCCACAGTTTCGGTGGAGAAGTCGGAATGGAAAATTACATTGCTCAACGTCCTGACATTTTCTTCGTTGGTAAAGACGGAACAATGCGTTCAAACCGTGCCTTTGGTCAAATGGCTGGTCAATACGCTTTGGATATGTTCGTTGGTTCAACACTTCAAATTGATAAATATGGTAACTCATCAACTGTTACTAACGGTCGTTTATCTGGATTTGGTGGAGCTCCTAATATGGGTAGTAATCCACACGGACGTCGTCACTCAACACCAGCTTGGCAAAGTTTGCGTCCAGATGATGATCCATTAGGCAAAGGTCAAAAATTAGTCGTTCAAATGGTCGAAACTTTCGGTTCAAATAAGAAACCTGTCTTTGTTGATCATTTGGATGCGGAAGAAGTTCAAAAAGAAGCTAAATTAGCTAATGTTCCAATTATGATTTATAGCGAAGACACAACTCACATCGTAACTGAAGAAGGTATCGCTTATCTTTATAAGACTGACAGTATGGCCGAAAGACAAGCTGCTATTGAAGCTATTGCCGGTGTTACACCGGTTGGCTTGAGAAGTAACCCTAAACAATTAGCTGATCTTCGTCGTCGTGGTATCGTAGCTCTTCCAGAAGACCTAGGCGTTCAACGTGGTCAAGCTAAGAGATCACTTCTTGCAGCTCAAAATATGGACGACTTAGTTAAATGGTCTGATGGACTTTACAATCCACCTGCAAAATTCAGAAGTTGGTCATAATTAATGATTGAAACTAAATTTTTACAACTAGCACAACAAGCAGTCGCAGTATTAAAGTGGGAAGTTAGTTTTTCACCCAAACCAGGTCTAGTTGATGCTTATTCGAATGGCTCGCATATCGATATGGATATTGAACTGTTTTATAAATCGGCTGATAGTTTATTAGATAGTTTCGTAGAGATTGCTGAGAAATCTTATCAACAGCCAATTGATTTAATATTGCGTGAAGAAATTGGTCGAATTGGTCGAATTGCCGAAAAAGATATGTTTCAGGCAACTAATGGCGTCAATACGCATAAAGGTGCTATTTGGAGTATGGGGTTATTGATTAGCGCTATCAGTAGTCAACAAACTAAGGATTTAGCAACAATTTTGTTAACGGCTAAAGATTTGTCAAGTTTACCTGATAAAAATGTCATCCCTAAAAAGACTCATGGTGAAGTGACGAAGCAAAAATATGCTTTGACTGGTGCTAAAGGTGAAGCTCAAAAAGGTTTTCCTAATTTAGCTAAAGCCTTAGTTTTTAAACCACAGTTGGATGATTTCGATACTTGGATGAGACGCTTGCTCGTTTTGTACAGTAATGTCGATGATACCAATATCGTTTACCGTAGTAATTTAAATGTCTTACGTGACTTTCAAAATCTTTCAGCTCAAATAGCAGTTGATCCTAGAAATATCTTAAATAATCCACAGTTTGAAAAACTAAATGAATTTACACGAGAACACAATATTTCACCCGGTGGTTGTGCTGATTTGTTTGCTGCAAGTTATTTTTTAAAACATTTGAAGTAGAAATGGAGATAAATATGGAAAAATTACATTTTAACTTCGATACCAAAGATGCTATTTCCAAACCCGTACACGTTGGGGTAGTTGCATCAGGTGACCTTGAAGTTATATTCAGACCCACAGATAAAGAAACAGAAGTTAATATCGTAACTGGTAGTGACGGTTTCAAAGAAGTTTGGGGAAATGTATTAAAACGTTTCTTCGATAGATATCCAATCCAAGCCAATATTGAGATCAACGACTTTGGTTCTACACCAGGAGTAGTTAATCTTCGTTTAACTCAAGCATTGGAGGAACTAAAAGATGAAAAATAGTTTTGTTGAATTACATGCGCGTGAACGTGCGCTTTCATTATTAGATGCAAATACTGCTAGAGAAATCGTTGGACCACTCGATGATATGATCTCACCACACCTTGAACCTCAAGATATTGTTCCTGAAAGTGATGATGGAATTGTTTTGATGCGTGGAAAGATTGAAGGAAAGCAAGTTTTAATCGTTTCAATCGAAGGTAAATTCCAAGGTGGCGGTATCGGTGAAGTTAGTGGTGCCAAAATCGTTGCAGCGTTAGAAAAGGTACTCGAAGAAAATAAAAATGGCAACACTATTTACCCAATTATCGTCTTGGATACTGGTGGTGTTCGTCTTCAAGAAGCTAACTATGGGTTGCTATCAATTTCAGAAATTCAAAATGTTGTTATTGCTTTGAAGAAATTTGTTCCCGTTATCGGTTTAGTACCTGGTCGTGTTGGCTCATTCGGTGGTATGTCAATTACTGCATCAATTCTTTCTTATTTGATTGCTACTAACAAGGCCAGAATCGCTTTGAATGGACCAGAAGTTATTGAACAAGAAGCTGGTGTTCGTGAATTCGATTCTAGTGATAAAGATTTGATCTGGGATACTCTAGGAACTAAGCAACGTCAAGCAACTGATTTAGTTGATGAAGTAGTAGATGATAGTGTTGATAGTATTAAAGAAAGCATCGTCAACGAAATCAAGGCTAAAAAAGATGCTCACAGAACTGAAAATGTCGACTTCTATTTGAGTTTGTTAGATAAATTAGATTTGAACAAGAAGTTAGATATCGATTCATACAACAAATTATTCCAGTCAGTTGTTGCTACTGAGCATAGAATTCCTGAAGCTGTTGTTGGTGAAAAGGAAGGTACTAAGAGTCGTGGTCGTTTATGGTTTGAAAAATTGACTGGTATTAAAAATGCAACTAGTCCTGTTTCAACTGTCTTGCACGCTCAAAAAGATGGTAAAGAATTTATTGCTATCGTTCCAGATGCTGACAACAAATTCCCACGTGTTCGTGAAGGTGAAGTTGGTCTTCAAGAAGGATTTGCCGTTGCAAGTATCGTTAACCAAATCGTTGCTGAAGATAAAGACAAAGATGTTAAGCGTCCAATCGTTTTAGTCGTTGATGTACCTAGTCAAGCTTACGGCTATCAAGAAGAATTAATTGGTATTCACGTGGCTCTTGGTTCAAGTGCTGCCGCATACGCCAAAGCTAGACAAGCTGGTCATCCAGTAATTGACTTTATTCCTGGAGATGCTGTATCTGGTGGATTTTTGGCTCATGGTTTGCAATCCAACAGAATGATTGCCTTAGATGATGATTCAATTACTATTCAAGCTATGTCAAAAGCTAGTGCTGCTCGTATTACTCAAAGAACAATTGCCGAATTGGAAGAAGCTACTAAGCATGTTCCTGCTATGGCTTATGATATTGATAATTACGAAAAACTCGGTGCTTTGTACAAACTGGTTAAAGGTATCGGTTCATGGGAAGCAACTGACGAAAATATTGATAAGATCAAAGAATTGATCAATCAAGCTATCGACAGTTTAGATGGTGACACAAGCTTGCACTTCCGTTATCAAACAGAAATTGCTAAGTCTAGTGGCCGTAAATCAACTCTACAAGTTAGAAAACTAGTGGATGAAGAATGGTCAAAGTAGAACCACATGATTTATTAAAAATTTCTGCAATCAATTATCTGATTACTGATGGATTGCCGCAGTGGGCTGATGATATCTTTCCTGATTCACTGACGGTGGTAGTTCGTCGTAGTGAAATAATTGATGGTAAAATTCCTGTCGGTATTAGAGGAATAAAAAGAGAACAGCGTTTTGCAGCTTTTGTTTTAAATTCGGCTGTTAAAGAGGTCATTACACCTTATCGATTAGTTTCTGAAAAGGTTTGGCAAAATGTTTCTGATGATCGTAAAATGTTGCCTGCAATAAAAGCATTACCAGCAGTGGCAAAAATTCTACAAGAATATAAGTGGGGAATCAGTGGTAGTGTTGGCTTTGAATTAGCAACAAAGACTAATTCGGCCAAAATGACCAGTGATTTGGATCTAGTTTGGAAACCGAATAGTCCGATTAGTCGTGAGGATGCTAAGAATTTGCTAGCAAAATTGAATCAATTTGGTGTTCATACTGATCTACAAGTTATCCAAGGCAATAATGGTTTTTCATTAGAGGAATATAGTCAGTCAAAATCTACTATAATGATGAAGACTTTATCTGATCCAATTTTGGTGAAAGATCCTTGGAAAAAATAAAAAAGATAGGCCGTTTTGGTCTATCTTTTTTTGAGGAGAGAACAATGGAATTTTTAACTGATGATGGAATAAAATTGAATTTTCAAAGTTTTGGTGTCGGTCAACCAGTTATTTTAGTAGAAGGTTTTGGTGGATATCAAGAAATTTGGCAGGCTCAAGTTAATTACTTAGTAGGGATGAATTGCCGAGTAATTACTTATGATCATCGAAATCATGGTAAATCACAACGTACCCCAAAAAACTTGACGATTGAGCAATTAACTGATGATTTAGCCAATTTGATTGAATACTTACAACTTCAAGAACCAATTTTAATTGGTCATTCGATGGGAGCAAGTGTCTGTTATGCTTATTTGAAAAAATATTCTAACGTTAAATCAATTTTAGCTATCGATCAATCTCCGAAAATGTTGAATGATTCAAATTGGAAATACGGTTTTGAAAACTTTACTGCCGATAATTTTAAGGAAAAGATTTCATTGTCAAGCAAAATACATGAAACTTTACATGGATTAAATAATCAAGTGGCTTTGTCATTAAACAAAGTTCGGAGTCTCTATCCATTTACTAGAAAGCAAAATTTAGCTCTGTTAGAAGATCATTTCCAAAAAGACTGGCGTAATTCATTATTGAATAGCAATAAACGGGTAACTGTTGTGACTGCCAGGCAGAGTCCATACTTTGACTGGCGATTTGGAGATTACTTAGCGCAAAATAAGAAAATAACTAGTATAGCTTTGGATAACTGCGGCCACGATATTATGGCTGAGATTCCGGAAGTCTTTAATCAAACGTTAAGACATTTTATTTTTAGTAGTCGTAGAATTTAAAAAAGAGAGCTATATTTCGTTATAAAACACGAAGTATTACTCTCTTTTTATATAATAATATTCTTGTTGAATCTTATAGATGTTGATAATTCAACATTCTTTATCAAAAGTTTGTGAAACAAAAAATGCGCCACGTGGGAGTCGAACCCACATTCCAGGAACCGGAATCCTGTGTGCGATCCATTACACTAGCGGCGCATTACTGTTTAATTCTATCGCACCTCTATATAAAAAGTAAACGTCAAAAAAAATATTATTAATTGTACTTTTTGTAATCATTTCACTTGATATTTTCACAAGAGAGTTTATACTAATAACTGTGCTTAAGAGATGGAATGATTCATCCGGGCTTTTATTTTTTGAGTACATGGGTCGTAAACAGACATACAGGGACACTAATTGCCCCATGGAGTATATCAAATGACTAATAATGAAGATTTAGAATTGCTGGATTTAGTTGCCCCAGACTTCATTAAAACTCTGGAAAAGCGATTTAAAATACTTCAGAGCATCTCATTAATGGAGCCAGTCGGGCGCAGAGTATTAGCTGATGATCTTAATATTACTGAACGTGGATTAAGAACTGAGACTGATTTATTAAGAAAGCAAGGCTTGATTGTTTCTTCAAAATCTGGAATGTCTTTAACACATACGGGTAGCGATGTAGTAGTTCGCTTGACGAATGTTTTGGCGGATTACCAAGGTACAGCTATTTTGGAGAAACGCTTGAGTGAAAAGCTGGGAATTAGTCGTTGTATTGTTTTACCCGGTAATGCAGATAAGCAATATCGAGTAGTCGATTCGTTTGGTAGAAGACTTAATCAACTCTTAGGATCAGTATTGCCAAATGGTCAGTCAATGATTTCTGTGACTGGTGGTAGTACGTTGGCACAAGTTGCTCGTAATCTTTCACCTGATTTATCTAAGAACCGTCAGTTGGTTTTCTTGCCAGCTCGTGGTGGAGTAGGTGAGTCAGTTACGATTCAAGCAAATAGTGTCTGTGCAGAGATGGCTTTGAAGACGCAAGGTCAGTACCGGGCAATGTATCTTCCAGAAGACATTAGCGAAAAAAGTTTTGAATCTTTGCAAAAAGAGACTTCAATTAAGTCGGTTCTTGAACTAATATATAGAAGTGATGTTGTTATTCACAGCATCGGAACTGCAAGTGTTATGGCAGATCGTCGAAATCTTTCAGATAAGGAACAAAAAATCATCGATAAAGGTGATGCAGTTTCAGAAGCATTTGGAGATTTCTTCGATCAAAGTGGTAAACTTGTATATAAGGTACCTAGGATTGGACTTCATGTCCGGGACCTTGATAAAATAAAGTATGTGATTGCGATTGCTGGAGGTCAAAGTAAGGCTAAAGCAATTCAATCATATATGAAAAACGCACCTCATCATACTATACTGATTACTGATGAGGGTGCCTCAAAGTTGATTTTAAGGGATAACCCTTTAAAATAATATTTTTTTGATTTCCTGAAGGAGGAATTTTTGTATGACTACAAAAGTTGGTATTAATGGATTTGGCCGTATCGGTCGTTTGGCATTCCGCCGTATCGCTGCACTTCAAGCAGCTGGCAAGACAGATTTGGAAGTTGTTGCTATTAACGATTTAACTTCACCTGCTATGCTTGCTCACCTATTGAAGTATGATACTGCTCATGGTAACTTCGAAATCGACAAGATTGAAGCTGCTGACAATGCTATCGTTGTTGACGGTAAGAAGATCCCTGTATATGCTGAAATGAACGCTGCAGACCTTAAATGGGTTGCAAACGACGGTGTTGACATCGTTCTTGAATGTACTGGTTTCTACACATCAGCAGACAAGGCCCAAGCTCACTTGGATGCCGGTGCAAAACGTGTATTGATCTCAGCTCCATCAGGTGACATGCCTACAGTTGTTTATGGTGTTAACGATGACATCCTAACAAACGACGTTAAGATTGCTTCAGCTGGTTCATGTACAACAAACTGTCTTGCACCTCTAGCAAATGCCGTAAACAAAGAATTCGGTATTAAAGCTGGTACAATGACAACAATCCATGCTTACACAGCTACACAAAAACTTCAAGATGGTCCAGAACGTAAAGGTAATGTTCGTGCTGCACGTGCTGCTGCTGCAAACATCATCCCTCACTCAACTGGTGCTGCTAAGGCCCTAGGTCTAGTTGTTCCTGATTTGAAGGGTAAGCTTGATGGACATGCACAACGTGTTCCAGTTATCACAGGTTCAGTTACTGAATTAGTTGCAACTCTTGACAAAGAAGTTACAGTTGACCAAGTTAACGATGCAATCAAGAAGTACACAGACAACAACCCTTCATTCGGTTACAATGATGACGAAATCGTTTCATCAGATGTTATCGGTACATCATTTGGTTCAATCTTTGACCCAACACAAACACAAATCGTTGGTTCAGGTGATAGCCAAGTTGTAAAGACTGTTGCTTGGTACGATAACGAATCAGGATTCACTGCACAAATGGTTCGTACACTTGAAAAATTTGCTACATTAGACTAATTCATTAATCTAAAATAGTAATCAAAAAACCTAATTTAGTGTTTTAAATTGGCGGAGGGAGGATAACTCCTTCCGCCTTTTTTTAAGGAAAATATCGGAGGATTTATAATGGCAAAACTTATTGTTTCTGACGTTGACGTAAAAGACAAAAAAGTCTTGATGCGTGTTGATTTCAACGTTCCTATCAAAGATGGTGTTGTCGGCGATACTAACCGTATCGTTGGTGCTATCCCAACAATCAAATATGTTTCAGAACATGGTGGAAAGGTTATCTTGCTATCTCACTTGGGTCGTATTAAGAGTGACGAAGACAAGAAAGCTTTATCATTGAAGCCAGTTGCTGCTAAACTTGAAGAATTAAGTGGTTTGAAAGTTAAGTTCGTACCTGTTAACGAAGGTAAAGAACTTGAAGATGCTATCAACGAACTAAATGATGGCGACATTCTACTTATGGAAAACACACGTTTCCAAGATATCGACAACGATTTCGGTAAACGTGAAAGCAAGAACGATCCTAAACTTGGCGAATACTGGGCATCACTTGGTGACGTATTTATCAACGATGCTTTCGGTACAGCCCACAGAAAACATGCTTCAAACGTTGGTATCTCAACAGCTATGAAGGCTGCTGGTAAACTCGTTGCTGCTGGTTTCTTAATGGAAAAGGAAATCAAGTTCTTAGGTAACGCTGTTGACAATCCTGTACACCCATTCGTAACAATCCTTGGTGGTGCTAAGGTTTCAGATAAGATCGGTGTTATTGAAAACTTAATTCCAAAATCAGACCACATCTTAATCGGTGGTGGTATGGCTTATACATTCTTAGCTGCTCAAGGCCACAAGATTGGTAAGTCACTATTCGAAGAAGACAAAGTTGAACTAGCTAAAGACCTCCTTCAAAAAGCTGGTGACAAGATTGTTCTTCCTGTAGACCACATCGTTGCTAAAGAATTCTCAAATGACGCTGAAGCTACAACAACTGATGGCGTTGACATTCCTGATGACGAAATGGCTCTTGATATCGGACCTAAGACAGTTAAGTTATTCCAAGACACTCTAAAGGGTGCAAAGACTGTTGTATGGAACGGACCAATGGGTGCATTCGAAATGAGCAAGTTTGCTGAAGGTACACTAGAAGTTGGACGTGCTATGGGTAACTTGTCAGATGCTATTACTATCGTTGGTGGTGGTGACTCAACTGCTGCTGCTAAGAGTCTTGGTATTGCTGACAAGCTAACACACATCTCAACTGGTGGTGGAGCTTCACTAGAATACCTAGAAGGTAAAGTATTACCTGGTATCGATTCAATTTCAGATAAATAATTATTTTTCATGAGGAGAATTAATTTTATGCGTACACCTATTATTGCGGGTAACTGGAAGATGAACAAAAATCCTAAAGAAACCCAAGAATTTTTAGACGGTATCAAAGGCAAGTTGCCAGAATCTGGCGTAGAAATAATCATCGGTGCTCCAGCTATTGACCTTACAACACTTGTTGCAGGTGCAGAAGGTACACCATTGAAGACTGCTGCTGAAAACTCATACTTTGAAGATGCTGGTGCATTTACTGGTGAAACTTCACCTAAGGCGCTTGATGAAATGGGCGTTGATTATGTAATCATCGGTCACTCAGAAAGAAGACAATACTTCAAGGAAACTGACGAAGATATCAACAAGAAAGCTAAGGCTATCTTGAAGAACAACATGCTACCTATCATCTGCTGTGGTGAAACACTAGAACAACGTGAAGCCGGCAAGGCAGAAGACTGGGTAACAGGTCAAATCGAAAATGCTGTTAAAGGCATTTCTGCTGATGACTTAGCTAAATCAGTTATCGCTTACGAACCAATCTGGGCTATCGGTACTGGTAAGACTGCTACTGCTGATCAAGCACAAGAAATGGTTCACGTAATCCGTGAAAAGATTGCTAGCTTGTACGATAACGATACAGCTGATAAAGTACGTATTCTTTACGGTGGTTCAGTTAAACCTGCTAACGTTAAAGAATTGATGGCTAAAGAAGATATTGATGGTGGACTTGTTGGTGGTGCATCAATGGATCCAGAATCATATATTGCTTTGGCAAACTTCAATAAATAATTTACTTTCATTAAGTTATTTATTTTAGTTGCAAAAAAGGTTAAAATTAATCTGTACTAAAACCATAAAGGAGATTTTAAAATATGTCTGTAATTACTGATATTTTAGGCCGTGAAGTTCTTGATTCACGTGGTAACCCAACTGTTGAAGTTGAACTATATACTGAACTAGGTGGCTTTGGCCGCGCACTTGTTCCTTCAGGTGCTTCAACTGGTGAACACGAAGCTGTTGAATTGCGTGATGGCGACAAATCACGTTTTGGTGGTAAAGGTGTTCTTAAAGCCGTTGCTAACGTAAATGACAAGATTGCTAAGAAGGTTATCGGCATGGACGTTACTGACCAACGTGCTATTGACCAAGCTATGATCGATCTTGACGGTACACCAAACAAGGGTACTTTGGGTGCTAACGCTATTCTTGGTGTTTCACTTGCTGCTGCTCGTGCTGCTGCTGACGAATTAGGTCTTCCATTGTACGAATATCTTGGTGGTCCTAATGGTCATGTATTGCCAACACCTATGATGAACGTTATCAATGGTGGTAAGCATGCTGACAACAACGTTGACTTCCAAGAATTCATGATCTTGCCTGTTGGTGCAAAATCAATGCGTGAAGCTGTACGTATGGGTGCAGAAACATTCCATTCACTAAAAGCTGTTCTTGAAAGCCGTGGCTTGAATACAGCTGTTGGTGATGAAGGTGGTTTCGCTCCTGACCTTGAAAACAACGAAGCTCCTTTCAAGATTTTGGTTGAAGCTATTGAAAAAGCAGGTTACAAGCCTGGTGAAGATGTTGCTATTGGTTTTGACTGTGCTTCATCAGAATTCTATGACTCAGAAACAAAGAAATACAATCTTAAAGGTGAAGGCGAAAACGGTGCTAGCCTAACAGCTGACGAATTAATCGACCTTCTTGATGGAATTGTTGAAAAGTACCCAGTTGTTACAATCGAAGATCCTATCGACGAAAACGAATGGGAAGACTGGCAAAAAATTACTGCTAAACTTGGTAAGAAAGTACAACTTGTTGGTGATGACTTGTTCGTTACAAACACAGACTACTTGAAGAAGGGTATTGAAATGGGAGTTTCAAACTCAATCCTTATCAAGCTTAACCAAATCGGTACACTTACAGAAACATTCGAAGCTATCGAAATGGCTAAAGAAGCAGGCTTCACAGCTGTTGTTTCACACCGTTCAGGTGAAACAGAAGATACAACAATTGCTGACCTTGTTGTTGCTACAAACGCAGGTCAAATCAAGACTGGTTCAATGAGCCGTACAGACCGTATTGCTAAGTACAACCAATTGATGAGAATTGAAGATCAACTTGGCGACCAAGCTGAATTCAAGGGTATCAAGAGTTTCTATAACTTGAACAAATAGTTATTTATTGATTGATTAAAACAGCCCTCGGGCTGTTTTTTTTGTACAATAATAGTATCAACTATTGAAGGAGAATTTCTATGACATTAAAAATTGCTTTTATCGGTTTCGGTAAATCGGCTAATCGTTATCATCTACCATATTTGAATATTAGAGATAATTTTGAAGTAAAGACGGTCTATACTCGTAAGGCTCCTAATGAAAAGTTGGCTAAACCTTATCGTGAAAAGGGCGTTACTTTCACTAATGATTTGAGTGATATTTTAAATGATCCAGAAATTGATTTAGTAACGATTTGTACGCCAGCTGCTACACACTACCAATTGGCAAAGCAAGTTATCAAGGTTAAAAAATCGGTGATCGTTGAAAAACCATTCGTTGATACTCTGGATCATGCTAAAGAATTGATTCAATTGGGAAAAGATAATGGTGTTTTAGTTATGCCTTATCAAAATCGTCGTTTCGATG
The DNA here is from genome assembly GCF_001435505.1 of Companilactobacillus futsaii JCM 17355. Classification (GTDB taxonomy): domain Bacteria; phylum Bacillota; class Bacilli; order Lactobacillales; family Lactobacillaceae; genus Companilactobacillus; species Companilactobacillus futsaii. The sequence continues at coordinate 92,401 of NZ_AZDO01000080.1, forward strand.
GTGACTATTTAGCTGCTAAACAGGTGATTGATCAAGGATTTTTAGGCGATATCGTTGAAGTGGAATCACACATTGATTACTATCGTCCACATACAGTCAATAATATTGGTACTAAAGAACAAGGTGAATTTTATGGATTGGGAATCCATTTAATGGATCGAATGGTAGCCTTGTTTGGTCGTCCCAATCAAGTTGTCTATGATATTAGAAATACTGAAGTTGAGGATGCCGTCGACAACTATTTTGATGTAGACTTACATTATGGCTCAAAAATGAAGGCCAAGGTCAAAGTAAGTACTGATGTTGCCAAGGAGTATCCAAGATTTATCGTTCATGGAATGAATGGTTCCTTCATCAAATATGGTGCTGATCAACAAGAAAATGACTTGAAAGCTGGTATCATGCCAGGAACACCAGGTTTTGGTGAAGATAGTCCAATGTATTACGGAATTGCTAAATATCAAAATGCCAATGGGGATTGGATCGAAAAACAAATCAAGACGCCACTTGGTGATTATGGATTGTATTACGATTCCGTTTACGATACTTTGGTCAATCATCAACCAAGATTAGTTTTAGTTAGTGATGAAGAAATTCTAACTGACATGGAGATTCTTGAAGCTGGTTTCTATCAACCTTCACCTTCAATTTACAATGTGCCAAAATTAGATATTTAGGGGAGAATCATGAAAGTAGCTGTTACAGATAATGAGAAATTAAGACTAAATTTGGAAGGTGTGTTGGTTGGAATTATCTCCGGAATTCTCGTAAGTATGTTCCGTTGGTCGATTGCACATTCTCTAAAGTTTTATCAAGGTCTTTATGTTACGGCACGAAATAATTCTCTATTAGTTTTGTCGTTATTAGGCTTGATGATTATTATCGGACTGTTTGTCGGATATTTAGTCAAAAAAGAACCCAATATATCGGGTTCAGGTATTCCACAAGTTGAAGCTCAATTAGGCGGCGAGATGCATCTAAATTGGTGGTCAATTTTGTGGAGAAAATTTGTCGGAGGAATACTTTGTATTGGACCAGGTTTATTCTTAGGTCGTGAAGGTCCTTCAATTCAATTAGGTTCGGCCGTTGGTCAAGGTATTGGTGATTTAACACATGATAATAAAGGCGTTAATCAAAGGGTCCTTATTGCCAGTGGTGCTGCAGCCGGATTATCAGCCGCTTTTAGTGCACCAATTGCTGGAGCAATGTTTGTTTTGGAAGAAGTTTATCACAACTTTTCACCAATGGTGTGGATTACTTCTTTAGCTAGTGCAGTGAGTGCTAATTTAGTGGCGTTATATGTTTTTGGTTTACAGCCAGTTTTACGAGTACCTTATCAATTTAGTTTGCCGGTTAAATATTATTGGCATTTGATTATTTTAGGTATCATTTTAGGTTTGATGGGGCGTTTGTACCAAATCGGTACATTATCGATGCCAGCTATCTTTGCTAAAACACGTTTACCTCGTTATATTCATGGAATTATTCCACTGATTTTGATCGTACCCTTGGGAATGATGTACACGCAATTTATCGGTGGTGGTAATTCTGTTATCGTCAATTTAGAAAAATTTAAAGGCGGTTTACTATTCTTAATGGGCTTACTGTTATTGAGATTTGTCTTTTCATTGATTTCTTACGGGTCAGGATTACCTGGTGGAATCTTTTTACCAATCTTAAATTTGGGAGCTATTATTGGTGCAATTTATGCTGTCTTTATGAATCAACTGGGTTTGCTGCCAATTTACTTTGAAAGCAATTTGATTATTTTTGCGATGGCCGGTTACTTTGCTTGTATTGGTAAAGCACCATTTACGGCGATTATTTTAGTCACAGAAATGGTCGGCTCATTGAAACATTTGATGCCACTGGCTGTTTTGTCATTAGTAGCTTATATTGTGGTTGATTTGTTGAATGGTGCGCCTATTTACGAATCCTTAAAGGAACGTCTAAACCTCAATTCAGAATATTTGAATCGTGTCAGCAAGTTTAATGATCGATTAGAGGTACCAATTTATGAAGGTAGTTCGATCGACGGAAAATACATTCGTGATATTCCTTTTCCAAAAGATATTTTAGTGATTGCGGTTTACCGTGGTGAAAGACAATTGATTCCTCGTGGTGATACAATGATCAAAGCAGGGGATCGAATCGTCTTCATGGTCAATGCCGGTCAACGAGCAAAAATATCACAAAAATTGCAAGATTTGATTCAAGGTATGCACTAGAAATTTGACCACTTTTATGTTATTGTTTTAGGAGTGATTTCAGCTTTCAACACCATGAACGGAGGTTTTACAGGTGTATAACATTATCGAAACATTGTTGATAATAGTATCCATTTTGATAATCATTGCCGTATTAATGCAACCTACTAAGCAACAAGATGCTTTGAATGCGTTGTCCGGTGGTGGTGGTGACCTATTCAGCAACCAGAAGAAACGTGGTTTTGAAGCCTTCATGGTTAAGGTTACCTACGTTTTACTAGTATTGTTCTTTGTTTGCTCATTGATACTAGTATACTTATCATCTCACTAAGCAATTTATCCTCCTGAAAGTTACTCAGGAGGTTTTTTGTTATAAGGAGCTACGTATGAAAATTTTACGACCACAACCATTTTATTTTGACGGTGGAACTAGGGCGGTATTGTTGTTGCATTCTTTTTCAGGAACGTCCAATGACATGCGACTATTAGGAAGATTTTTACAGAGAAATAATTTTTCGGCCTATGCTCCGATGCTTGTTGGTCACGGTACTGATGAACCTTTAGATATTTTGGAAAAAGGTAGTCCAGATCAGTGGTGGCAACAAACACAGACTTCAATCGATTTTTTAAAGCAGAAGCAAAAGCAAAAGATTTATGTTTTTGGACTGTCGTTAGGTGCAATTTTTGCGACCCAAGCACTTGAAGAAAATCCGGATGTGATTGCAGGGGGAGTTTTCGGCTCGCCTTTATACAATCAAGAGTTCAAGAACATTAAATCGGCCTTTATGACATATGCTAAAAAGGTGTACTCTTTACAACAGGGCTTAACTGATGTGGAATTAGATGCCAAGATAAGAGTAGTTAGGTCAAAAATCGATAGCAAGATAATGTCGATTCAAAAAGCTTCCGTTGGTGTGACTGAAAAGTTAGCTGAAATAAAACGACCATATTTCATTGGTCAAGGTACGAGTGATAAATTAGTAAATCCAGAAGCTGCTAAATTAGTAGCTCAAGACGTTAAAACATCACAGCTACATTTTTACGATGCAGGGCATGTTTTAACTATCAACCGCGCTCATAATCAATTACAGAGTGACGTGTTAAATTTTTTAGAAAATAATTGAGGATAGAAATGCCAGATAAAGAAAATAAATTAATTGCGGACATCTTAGAGGTTTTTAGAAGCAACCCCGATCGTCGCTACAAGTCAGAACAGATCGAAGACATTTTAAGAATGCATGGGGCTTCAGCTTTCAAACGTGTTGTTAAATCTCTAGCTGTCCTAGAAGGTGAAAGTAAGATTACTTTGACCAACAAAGATGAGTTCAAGATGGCTACGCCAGAAACTGTAGTTGAAGGAACTTTTAAGGGAAATGACAAGGGATTTGGTTTCGTTAGATATGATGAAGTCGACCCTGATGCTTTTATTTCCAGAGACAACACACTCCACGCGGTCAACGGCGATACAGTTGAAGTAAAGATCACTAAACCATCTAATCCATGGATCGACAAGGGACCAGAAGGTGAAATCACTAAGATTGTTGAGAGATCTTTGACTAAAGCAGTCGGTGAATTCCACCCTTATAGTGATTCTCAAGTTAAAAAAACTGGTCACTATGGCTATGTCCAAAGTCATGAAAAGAAAATTGCATCATATATGATTTTCATTTCTGACAAAGGTTTACATCCACAAATGGGTGACATGGTTCAAGTGTCTATCGATGAATATCCAAATGACAAGCACCCTCAAAGTATGGAAGGTACTGCTCTTGAAATCATCGGTAACAAAAATGACCCTGGTGTCGATATCATGTCCATCGTGGTCGACAATGACATCAATCCAGAATTTCCCAACGAAGTTTTAAAAGAAGCTGAAAGTATTCCTGATCACGTTTTAGACTCAGATCGTGTTGGTCGTAAAGACTTGACTAAGAATATGGTTATCACAATCGATGGGGATGACTCAAAAGACTTTGATGATGCAGTTGGTTTAGACATGTTGCCAAATGGTAACTTCCATCTAGAAGTTGATATCGCCGATGTTACGCATTATGTCAAAGAAGGTTCTCCACTAGATGAAGAAGCCTATGCTCGTGGTACAAGTACCTACTTAGTTGATCGAGTAATTCCAATGTTGCCATTTAGATTGTCAAACGGAATCTGTTCATTGAACCCTGGTGAAGATCGTTTGGCTTTGACTTGTGAAATGGAAATCGACCATTCAGGTAATGTTGTTAAACATGAAATTTACCCTAGTGTTATCCAATCAAAATATCGTATGACTTATAACAACGTTAATGAAATTTTGAAGGGTGACGAAGAATTAAATGAAGAATACGCTCCATTAGTACCAATGTTGAAACAAATGGCGCAGCTTCACGAAATTCTCTTCAACAAACGTCACCAACGTGGTGCTATCGACTTTGAAGAAACAGAAGCACAAATCATCGTTGATGAAAATGGCAAGCCAATCGATATCAAGTTAAGAGAACGTGGAACTTCTGAAAAGATGATCGAATCATTCATGTTAGCTGCTAACGAAACAGTCGCTGAACATTACAATGTTAAACACGTACCATTCTTATATCGTGTCCACGAAAAACCTGATGAAGAAAAAATCAAGAACTTCTTTGAATTTGCTGCGGCAATGGGTGTTCAAGTTAAAGGTAATTTGAAAGAGATTACACCAAAGATGTTCCAAAATGTTTTAGCTGATGTTGTCGGAACTCCTGAAGAACAAGTTGTCACAATCATGTTGTTGAGAAGTTTACAACAAGCTAGATATTCTGATGAACCACTAGGTCACTTTGGTTTGGCTGCTAAGTATTACACACACTTTACTTCACCAATCAGACGTTACCCTGATTTGACAGTTCACCGTATGATTCACAGTTATGCTGAACATGGCTTTACTGATGATGAACAAGCTAAGTGGGGCAACAAGCTTCAAGAAATTGCTGAACACACTTCAAGTCGTGAAAGAATTTCTATCAATGCTGAACGTGCCGTTGATGATTTGAAGAAGACTGAATATATGGCTGACCAAGTCGGCAATACTTTTGATGCTGTTGTCAGTTCAGTAACTAGTTTTGGAATGTTCATTCAATTGGATAATACTGTTGAAGGTTTGATTCACATTTCTAACATGAAAGACGACTTCTACGAATTTGACGAAAAGAGTATGTCAATGCACGGTCGTGGAACGGGTAAGATTTTTAAAGTTGGTCAACCAATCAAAGTTAAACTGATCAGAGCAGATGTTGAACACAGACAAATTGACTTTGAACGTGTATTAACTCCAGAGGAACAAGAACAAGCTGATAAACGTGAAGCTGAATTTAAGAAAAAACGTTCAATGCAACATGGCAAAGGTCGTGGCGGTCACGGTCGTCACAATGATCACAAAGGTCATGGCAATGGAAGAAACAGAAACAGTAATAATAATGGAAACAAAAACCATAAGAGACGTGGTAAATACGAAAGACGGTGATTCTGTTGAAGAAACATCATACTAAAGCTGCTAACGAAGTAGCTAATAATCGTAAGGCGCGCCATGATTACAATATTTTAGAAACTTATGAAGCAGGAATCGCTTTGACAGGAACAGAAATCAAATCCGTTCGTGCCAGCAAGATGAACATTAAGGATGGCTTCGTCCAAGCTCGAAATGGCGAACTCTGGTTAGAAAATGTCAACATTAGCATTTATAATCAAGGTAATATCTTTAATCACGATCCTTTACGTAATCGTAAATTATTGCTCCATAAAAAAGAGATTCGTAAGATCAGTTCAAGCATTCAAGAAAAGGGAATCACTGTAGTTCCTTTGAAAGTTTACTTAAAGCATGGTTTTGCTAAAGTATTGATTGGTATCGCCGAAGGTAAGAAACAGTACGATAAACGTGAAACAATTAAGAAACGTGATCAAGAAAGAGAAATTAGGCGTGTTATGAAAAATGCGTACTAGTTTCTCTTTTTTTATATTTTTTAAATGATGGGTAGTAGAATAATTAATAATCAAGGGGGGAATTATTATGAAAATAGGCTTTTTTTCATCATCAACACCAATTACTTATCTTTCACCAAAGAGATTTCAACGGGCCAAAGATTTTTTAACTAGTAAGGGAATAAAATTACAAGCAGGTTCATTGACGCAAAAAAATGACTTTTATCGTTCTGGTAGTATTCAAGCTCGAGCTGATGAGATCAATCAGTTGATTCATGATGATACGATCGATGTCTTGATGGCAACGATTGGCGGATTAGTCACTAATTCTATCTTGGATAAAATTGATTATGATTATTTGCAAAAACATCCCAAGACTATTGTCGGTTATTCAGATACGACGGCCTTGTTATTGGCAATTTCTACTCAGGCACCAGCTTGCAAAATACTCTACGGTCCGGCTTTAGTAGCTTCGTTTGGAGATTCTAAAAAAATTACTGATTATACCTGGCATAGTTTTGAACAAGTTTTAAACAACCAGGAAGTAGAATTAACGGCACCACGTTTTTGGACTGATGAGGCAATCAATTGGGAAGATTACCAACGTCCAAAAAAAATGGTACAAAATCAATGGCATTACATAAAACAACCGATACTAGAAGGAAGAATCGTTGGTGGAAACCTTGATACTATGTCTGGAATCTTGGGTTCCAAGTATTTTCCTAAATATACTAAAAATGACTTATTATTTATTGAAGACGCTGAAAAAGATGCTTCAATTGTTGAAAAAAACTTTTCGATGTTAAAAAACTTTGGTACTTTTGATCAAGTAAAGGGAGTAATTTTAGGAAAACACGCCTTATTTGATGATTTGCACACAAGACGCAAACCGATAGATATTCTTTTAGAGGTATTGGAGAATCGTAAATTACCGATAATTTATGATTTTGATTCTTGTCATACAGTCCCTATGATGACTACTCCGATAGGTGCTTGGGCTAGATTTGATGCTTCTAAGATGCAAGTAACTTATCGGCAATCTTAATATGATAAAATTAAGGTATTAAAGTTACTGGGGGATACGATGAAGAAAATTTGGGGTATTTGGAGTCTAATTTTTGGCCTATTATTGATGTTTATAATGACTTCAACGGTCAAAGCTGATGGCGATTATCGAATAGAAAAGTACAACGTTACAGCAGACATCCAAAAAAATGGTGATATCGATTTAACGCAAAAAATTACCTATCAATTTGATGGTGACTTTAAGGGAGTGTACTATAACCAAGATATTGCTGGAATCGATGGAATCACACCGCCAGAAGTTTATATCAATGATGGTTATACGAATACACAACTGACTCAAAGTAATTCAGAACAAAGGAATACTTTCAAAGTCGATAAAACGAAAAATAAAGTTAATATTAAAGTTTATCATCCGGCATCAACTCAAAGATTAATTTATACGTATAAGTATCATCTATTAGGAGCTATTACTAATTATGTTGATACGGCGCGGCTAAACTGGAAAATAATCGGTGATGGTTGGCAAAAAGATTTACACAACGTTGTTTTAAGAATTAATTTACCACAAAATAACGTTCCTAAATTGCAGGCTTGGACTCACGGGCCTTTAGACGGATATACGAAAGTTGATCGTAAGGATGGCTCTGTCAAAATGACCATTGAGACGGTTCCTGAAGGGGAAGCTGTAGAGTCTGAAATACTCTTTCCAACAACAGTAACGGCCGATAATCCTAAAGTGGTCAATAAAAAAATTAAACAAAAAGTTCTCGACCATGAAAAGCAATTGGTTTTGGATGCTAATGCTAGTCGAGAACGCAAAAAATGGATTTATATTGTTTTGATGGCTCTAGGATACTTAGTAGTCGCAGGGATCTTTATTGGACGCTTAGTCAGTATCAAAAAACATCCTGGCAATAAACATTTTCATCCCACGCCTTTACATCATTTCTTCGATGAGCCTAAGTTTTTGCCTAGTATGACGAAGGTGATCCTTGACCGTAGTGATAAAGCTGATAGTTTATCGTTGACGGCTGATTTGTTGTATGAAGTAGGTAAGAGACGCATGGCTATCAGAAAAGTTAAAAAGACTTATGAAATAACTGCTTTAGTCCCACCGACAAATCCGTTTTTCAAATTTTTAATTGAAAATATTGGAGATGGTAAAAAAGTTACCTTAAAACAAATCAAGACTGCGGCGAAAGGATATCATACGGCTAAAAATGATATCGCACAGCAATTTGAAAGCTGGTCTAAAGATGCTGCTAAAGGGCGTGAGAAGTATCTCGACTTGGAAAATATTCGAATCGTTGATAACTTCCGTTTAACAGCAGTAGTGGTTCCAAGTATTTTATTTCTGATGTTTATCATTGCGGCAATTTTTGGCAAAGAGCTATTAGTTTTAGGAATAGTTTATGTATTGATAGCGATTCTTTCTTGGATCATGTTGTGGATAGCAAAAAGAAAAATTACTCCTTATACCGATTTGGGAGAACAAGAAGTTAACGAGATAAAGGCTTTCAAGCGGATGCTTTCTGATATCGACGATATTAAGATGGCAGAAGTTGGAGATTTGATTCTCTGGGAGCAATTCTTGCCTTATGCGGTCGTTTTCGGAGTTTCAGATAAAGTTATTAAGGCCTTGAAGGTAAACTTCACTACCGAGCAAATTAACGATTCTATGATAGTTCCATATTATATCGGAGCAACTAGTCTCTTAGGTTCAAAGAATGGTTTTGAATCTGCCTTTGTTGGAGCAATCAGTGCTGGTGGTGGTATTGCTGGAAGCTCATCAAGTATCAGCGGTGGATCGGGTGGTTTTTCTGGCGGTTCATCAGGTGGTTTTGGTGGAGGTTCCGGTGGTGGAGCCTTTTAGAACCAAAAAAAATAGACCGAGATTAATTTCTCAGTCTATTTTTTTTGCTTTATTAGACATTGCGACGTTTGAAGTAAACAATTCCGGATAGGAGTACCAAGCCCAAGAAAGTAGCTGTCAAACTATTTTTTTCACCAGTTTGAGGAAGCTTACTTGAATTGTTAGAGCCATTATTGGCATTGCCAGGATTGATTGGGTTAGTGATTAATCCACCTTCATTACCATTGTTGTTATTGTTGGAACCAGGGTTTTCTGGGTCAACAATTACACCACCGTTGTTGTCGCCGTCACCATTACCGTCAGTATCAGGAGTTTCGGTATTGCCTTCATTTCCATTGCCATCGGTTCCTGGTGTTTCGTTACCTTCATTACCATCAGTTAATTTAGGATCGGAAGTTTCAAGGGTACCTAATTCAATGTCACTATCAGTAATAGTAAATTCGATTTTTTCATTGTTGATGCCGTAGCCATCGGGAGCTTTAGTTTCAACGAAATAATAACTACCAGGGTTTAAGTTATCAACTTTGATGACACCTTCGTCATTAGTTTGGAAGACGCCTAATTTAGTACCATCAGCATCATAAAGTGTATATTCAGCACCTGCAACGCCAACTTTTTCTATATCCAATAAGTCAGCGTCATATTTGATCATTGAAGCACTGAAACTACCATCGCCACCAGTTTCTTTTTCGTTATCGATTGAAATAATAGCTGGGGCCTGTGTTTCATCACTAATAGTAAAGGTAATATCTTTGTTATTTAAGATGTATCCATCAGGAGCTTTAGTTTCTCTTAAAATATAATTTCCATAAGGGATGTTGTACATGTGACCATAACCGAGTTGATCAGTTGTGATATGGCCGATTACTTCATTAGTGTTAGCATCGATTACGTCAAATTCAGCACCTGCTAAACGATAACCAGTTGCGGCATCGAGTTTTTGAATAATGATTGAACCTTCTTTTGAGTCAACGGGTTCATCTTTAGTCTCAACTTGAACAGCAGTTGTTGTCTGACCAGTGATTGTAAATGGAATTTCATTTGGATTTTGTTGATAACCATCTGGAGTGGATGTTTCAACAAAGTAATAATCACCAGCAGGTAATTTATCAACTGTAATTTGACCATTTGTATCAGTTACTAAATCTGATTGAATTAAAGTATCTTCATTAGCATCTTTTCTGTAAAGACTGTAAGTAGCACCAGAAATTAAAGTATTATTTTCATCGGCACTAGTTTTGGTCAAGACAACTGAACCTAAGATATTATTACCGTTACCACTACCAGAATTAGAGTTACCAGTTACACTACCGTCAGCAGCTGCCATATTTGTACCGGTACTTGAGCCATTACCCCAAGTGAAGTCAGCGTGATTTTTGAACTTATGACCATTTGTTGCATTATCAGGATCGTTGATTTTTGTTTGGAAAGTAACAGCATAAAATTGATTATCTTTGGGAAGACCATTGATGATAAAACCATTACCATCTTCAGCATATGTATATTCTGAACTATTTAATTGATATCCCTTTTTGTAGTAACCAGGTGATGTCCAACTAGCCTCATAAACATTAACTGAACCTTTGATAAAAGCTTGGTCGTCATTAATGTTGTTTTCAATGATTTTTAGATTAGGCATTTCAGCACTATTGCGATTAGCAAGAATCGTCCAAGTAATAATGGCATCACCGTTTTCGTCAGTACCGATGACTCCTTTTTTAGAAAAATCAGCATCTGATGAAATAATTGTCATATTATCATTAAAGTCTCCGATGACAACATTATTATTACCAATATTTGCACCCTTTCCAGGGCCAATTCCTGTCAGGATGCTAATTGAACCTTTGAAATCTTTTTGATTTTCAATTTGTTCATTAAAAGTAACTGTTAAAGTATTAGAATTTGCATCTAATACACCAGTACCAATTAAGGTACCCGCATCATTATAAAACGGAATAATTTCACCATTTCGGGTAACTTTTAATGTATCTGGAAATTGTATTTCCCAAGTGTCACTGTTATGCAGTTCTATATCTTTAGCGTCCCAATCAAGAGTCAGATTTATATCGCTAGCTGTACCATAATCTTTTTGCTTTATCGAAATTCCGCTCAATAAATCATTGGTTTTATATTCAGCCGCCTGAGCTTCGCTAGGATGACTAGCAAAAACCAAGATAACTAGACCCAAGGCAGCCACAAATGCTGCTAAAAAAGTACGTAATTTTTTCCCCATTTCTTTTCCCCTTTCTATAGATTACATAATTAATTATAAAAGAAATGATATGTTTAAAACAGGGTAGTGAAGAAAATTATTAATAAATTAATTTAAGCTTATAAAGCCTGACGAATGGGAGATTTTCCACTCTCATCAGTACCATATATTGTGAAATTTTAGAAATCTATACAATATCTAGAATATAAGTGATATTATAGTGAATGTTGTTTTTTAAGAAACTAATAGATAAATTTAATTCACTTATTGGAGGATAATAATGATGATCGTATTGAGCGGCGCAATTGGAGCCGGTAAGAGTTCATTGGCTACGGTGTTATCAGAACATTTAGGAACAGAGGCTTTCTATGAACAAGTTGATAATAACCCAGTTTTGCCACTATTTTATAAAGACCCTAAGAAGTATGCTTTCTTATTGCAAATCTACTTCTTAAACAAACGTTTTGAATCAATCAAGAAAGCTATGGTACAAGATAACAACGTTTTGGACCGTTCAATCTATGAAGATTCACTTTTCTTCCATATGAATGCTGATATGGGACGTGCTACACCACAAGAAGTAAAAGTTTATGATGAATTGTTAGCTAATATGATGCAAGAACTACCATACGCTGCTGCTAAAAAGGCTCCAGATTTGCTAGTGCACTTGGATATTTCATATGACACAATGATCCACCGTATCGAAAAGCGTGGCCGTTCATATGAACAACCAGAACAAGATCCAACTTTGCCAGAATACTACCATAACTTACTTTCACGTTATGATGGTTGGTATGATGAGTATGATTACAGTCCTAAGATGAAGATTGACGGCGACAAGTATGACTTCGTTGAAAATCCTGAAGATCGTAAGAAGGTTCTTGAATTGATCGATGAACAATTGCGTGTTCGTGGTACTTTAGACTAGTTAATTAAAAGCCTAGGATAATTCTTGGGCTTTTTTGTTGCTTGCTAGTATGCGTAAAATAAGATACCCTATTAAAGGCAGTTTGCACTGGTAACCTGCTATGAAATTAAAACAGTGGAGGTTTTACTTTGAGTAATTTAAAAACAAGAGATATTACACAATTAGCATTGATTGCAGCTTTGTACGTAGCTGTGACGATTGCTCCAGGAATTTCAGCATTTTCTTATGGTCAAATTCAATTCCGTGTTTCCGAAATTTTGATGTTATTGCCATTTTTTAATCATAAGTATAGTTGGTCGTTGATCGTGGGATGTTTTGTTTCTAATATTTTCAGTGCTTCATTAGGAGTAGCTGATTTGATCTTAGGGACTTTGGCAACTGCTATTGCTTGTCTAATTATTACTAGAATTCCTGCTGATAACAAATTTTTATGGGCGGTTCCAGTTGTTTGTGCCGTGGTCAATGGAATTATTGTTGGAGCAGAACTTCATTTTATTTTGAAGTTGCCATTTTGGCTTAATTTTGTCACAGTCGGCTTGGGTGAGTTGGTCGTTGTGGCAATCGGTACAGTAGTATTCTATTTCTTGATGCAGAATCAAAGTTTCAGTAAATTAATAAGGTAAGACGTAGGTGGGGGAAGTGATTCCTCCATTTTTTTGTTATAATCTACTTTATAAAGTATTGTGAGGAGATGTGTTTATATGAATATCGGAATTTTTACCGATACATACTTCCCTCAAGTCAGTGGGGTAGCTACATCGATCCAAACCTTGAAGAGTGATTTGGAGCGTAAAGGTCATTCAGTTTATATTTTTACAACGACTGATCCTAATGTTCCTAAGAACACGATTGAGCCAAACATTTTCCGTTTAGCCAGTGTTCCGTTTATTTCTTTTACTGATAGAAGAATCGCTATTCGTGGGATGTTTCATGCTGTCGATTTAGCTAAAGAATTAAAATTAGATATCATTCACACGCAAACTGAATTCTCGTTAGGTATGATGGGTAAATTTGTTGCAAAGCAACTCAAAATTCCATTTGTTCACACATATCACACAATGTATGAAGACTACTTACATTATGTATTGAACGGACATTTGTTGAAGCCATATCATGTTAAGCAGATGACACGTTTATTTTTAAAGAATGCTTCAGGAGTAGTTGCTCCTAGTAAGCAAGTTAAAGAAACGATGGATCGTTATGGTATTAAAGCACCAGTCTCAATTATTCCAACTGGTGTCGATTTGTCAGAGTATACTAAGCCAGTCAATGCTTCAGCCGTTCGTGAAGAGTTAGGGATTTCTGAAGATACACCAGTAATTTTAATGCTGAGTCGAATTGCTTTGGAAAAGAAGATTGACCATATGTTAAAATCGATGCCAGAGTTATTGAAGTATAATCCTAAGATTATGTTAGTTATCGTGGGCGATGGTCCTGATATGGATGAATTAGTTCAAATGAGTCAGGATTTAGGAATCAGTGATAATGTTATTTTTACGGGTGAAGTTGAGCACGACAAAATTTCGCCTTATTATCATATGGCTAATCTATTTGTTTCCTCAAGTGATACCGAATCACAAGGTTTGACGTATATTGAAGCAATTGCTTCCGGGACAAAGATTGTCGTAAGAAGTGCACCTTATACAGATGCTCTTTTGACTGATCCTTCCGTTGGGGTTACTTTTAGTGAAGATGACCAGTTAGTACCAAAAATCAAAACTTATTTGGAACATCCTAATTCTTTTGATGATCGTGATGCCCGTAAAAAAGTTCTATACGGCATCTCATCGGATGGATTTGGTAATTCAATTCTAGACTTTTACCATCGTTCCGAGGACTACTTCGTAAGAGAGAAGCTTTCAGATTCATCAATCGATCCAGAGGAGTATTCTAATGATTAAAATTAATATGTTTTCATCAGCTGATAAAGTTGCCGGACAAGGAGTTGGCAGTGCTTATAAAGAATTGATCAACTTGTTAAAGGAACACTTTAGTGATGAATTTGAGGTCAAAATCAATGATTATTCAAAGAGTGATTTGAGTCATTATCATACGATTGACCCTCAATTTTATGCATCAACTTTTTCAAAAAAGCGTGGACGTAAAATTGGCTACGTACATTTCTTGCCCGAAACTTTAGAAGGCAGCATCAAATTACCTAAGCCCGCACGCAGTATTTTTTATAAATATGTCATCAGTTTTTACAAGCGAATGGACCAAATCGTGGTAGTTAATCCAACTTTTATTGATAAATTGGTTGCTCATGGTTTGGATCGTGACAAGATCAAGTACATTCCTAATTTTGTTTCAACTGATAATTTCTATGAAAAAACAGCTGAAGAAAAAGCTGAATTTAGAAAGAAAATTGGTATCCCAGAAGATAAATTTGTCGTCTTTGGGGATGGTCAAGTCCAAGAGCGCAAAGGAATTGATGATTTTTATAAATTAGCGCAAACTAATCCAGACATTGAATTTATTTGGGCTGGTGGTTTTTCTTTTGGCAAGATCACTGATGGGTATGATCGCTATAAGGACATGATTGACAACGCTCCTGCCAATATGAAATTTACAGGAATAGTTGATAGAAATGACTTAGTAAATTATTATAATATTTGTGATTTATTTTTATTGCCTTCGTATGATGAACTGTTTCCAATGTCAGTTTTAGAAGCATTCAGTTGTGGTGCACCAGTCTTATTAAGAGATTTGGAATTGTACCGGGCTATTATTGATGGTTACTATCAAAAAGCTGATGATTTTTCTGATATGAATGCTTTTATTAACAAGGCTAACCAGGATCGTTCTATCTTGGATGGTTTTAAGAAAAAATCTAAAGAAGCTGCCAAACAGTACTCAGAAGATAATTTGAGTAAAATCTGGTATGATTTCTATACGAGTCAATATAAAATTGCTAAACAGGGTAAATAATGAATAGAAAACACATAGCAGCATTATTTGTAATGCTAGGATTGGGAATAGGTATTTTTTGGTGGGAAGCCAAAGATATCGATTTCAATTCTTTAGTTTCGACCTTTAAAGGGTTAAATTATTTCTGGCTAGCGGTGGCATTCTTATCAATTTTGTTATCGTATGGCGTTGAAGCAATGGTGTTACATACCTTACTTAAGAAAAAAGAAGATCGGAAGTTTAGTTGGTGGGAAATGTATCGCATACCTCTGATTCAAGCTTTGTTCAATGCAATCACACCATTTTCTTCTGGTGGTCAGCCAGCTCAATTAGTTGGTTTGATGCAATCAAAAATTGATGGTGGACGTGCTAGTTCAGTGTTATTGATGAAATTTGTCATCTATCAAGCGATGGTGTTAGTTAATTTCATTATTGCAATGTTAGTTAGTTTCAAAAGTGTGGCACAGCATTTTTCAGGTCTTGCTACGTTAATAGTATTTGGAATGGTGATCCACGTTACAACGATTTCTTTTTTGTTGATGATCATGTATTATTATGATTTCACCAAGAAGATGGTGCAAATCGTGTTGAAACCGGTTTTATTTTTTCTTAAAGAGAAAAAGCGTGATAGAATTTTACAGTCAGCTATGAGTAGTATCGATAGTTTCTACAAAGAGAGTTTAGTTTTGAAGCGTGAGAAGAAAAAAGTTATAAAGGCTTCCTTACTGACAATCTTGCAGTTATTCTTGTATTACTTCGTAGTTTACTTTGTTTTACTAGCATTGAATTGCGACCATGTAAATGTCGTTGACGTTTTAGTCATGCATATCATGATCGTAATGATTGTCTCAATCTTCCCAATCCCTGGTGGATCAGGTGGGGCAGAATTCAGTTTCAAGACTTTGTTTGCTGGATTTATACCTTCTCCTTCAGGTCTTGTTTTGGGTATGTTTTTATGGAGATTTATTACGTATTATTTGGGGATGTTCTTAGGGATTATTGCTGTTTCGAAAAAACCGAAAATTGAACAACAAGTTGCTAATAAATCTATGGAGCGAAAATAATGAAGCGTATTACTAAAAGTATTTCTAATTTTTTAAATACTAGGCTGGGTTTTGTGATCCTGGCTGTATTTTTATATACTCTTAAAACCATTTATGCTTATGAAACTAAGTTTAATCTGGGTGTTAAGGGATCGATTCAAACATTCTTGATGATCATCAATCCAATACCAGTAATGCTGTTATTGTTTGGTATCTCACTGTACATGAAGGGTAGAAAATCATATATTTTTCTACTGATTGTTGATTTCTTGGATACAGTCTGGCTATTCTCGAATATTTTGTATTACCGAGAATTCTCTGACTTTTTAACTATGGTACTTATCAAAGGTTCAGGTTCAGTTTCAAATAACCTTGGTAAAAGTATTTTAGGTATTTTGAAGCCAACAGACTTTTTAGTCTTCACTGATATTATTATTCTGATATTATTGTTAGCCTTTCACGTTATTAAGGTTGATATTAGAAAACTAAATTGGAGAATTCCAGTGTTGGTTAGTTCTTTAGCTGTCTTGCTATTTGGAGCTAACTTAACTTTAGCTGAAAGTGATCGTCCACAACTTTTGACAAGAACTTTTGATAATAACTACATCGTTAAATATTTAGGACTAAATGTTTTCAATGTTTACGATATGGTCAAGACTACTAAGACGAATGCGGTTAAATCTCAAGCTAAGAGTTCAGATATTGACTCGATTGAAAAATATATGAAGAATAATTACGTTCAACCTAATGTCGAATATACTGGTGTCGCTAAAGGTAAAAATGTCTTTATTATTCATTTGGAGAGTTTGCAACAATTCATGATCGACTTTAAGTGGGATGGTGAGGAAGTAACTCCTAACTTGAATAAGATTTATCATGAAGATGATACACTTAGCTTTGATAATTTCTTTAACCAAGTTGGACAAGGTAAAACTGCCGATGCTGAAATGATGTTGGAAAACTCACTTTTTGGATTGCCAGAAGGTTCAGCTATGGTTACTGATGGTACAACGAATACTTTCCAAGCAGCTCCTGCTATTCTAGATCAAGAGGCTGGCTATACTAGTGCTTCGTTCCACGGGGATGTTCCTAGTTTCTGGAACCGTGATAATGCTTATAAATCATGGGGATACGACTACTTCTTTAGTTCAAATTACTATAAGGAAAAGAAGAGCTACAATATCGGTTATGGTATGAAGGACAAGATTTTCTTGAAAGATTCTGCTCAATATATTGAACAGTTGCCACAACCTTTCTATGCTAAATTGATTACTGTTACGAACCACTATCCTTATACATTGGATAAGAAGAACCAAACTATTTCTAAGACTGATACTGGTGATAGTACCGTTGATGGCTATGTACAAACAGCGCGTTACTTGGATCAGGCAATTGGTGAATTCATGAACTGGTTACAAGAAACTGGCTTGGATAAGAATAGCATGGTTGTTTTATATGGGGATCACTACGGTATTTCTAATAACCATAATAAGGCCATGGCCAAATTGACTGGGATCAAAGGCTTCAACGACTTTAATGATGCCCAATATCAACGTGTACCGTTCATGATCCATATGGATGGTTTGAAGGGCGGCATTAACCATACTTATGGTGGTGAAATTGATGTCTTGCCAACATTGTTGAACTTACTAGGAATCAGTAATAAGAATATGATTCAATTTGGTAGTGATTTATTATCAAGTGAGCACTCGCAAGTAGTAGCGTTTAGAAATGGTGATTTTGTCACGCCTGAGGTAACTAAGGTCGGTAGTACTTACTACAATACTAAGACGGGTAAAGTAGATAAGAAGATATCTGCTGCTGAAAAGGCTAAGTTATCGAATAAAGTAACGACCGAGTTGTCGTTGTCAGATCGTGTTATCAATGGAGATCTTTTGAGATTCCATAAATTGCCAGGATTTAAGAAAGTTAATACTAAAGACTATTCATATAAGAAGAGTAAAGCTTTGAAACAACTCAAGAAGGCACGTACTAAGAAGGGAACTAGTTTATTAGCACAAAACGACAATAAGTCGATGGTAGACTTGTATCAAACAGATGCGCCTGAATTGAGCTCAAACAAATAGTTTAAAGCATTGGAGATATTGTCTCTGATGCTTTTTTTGTTTGCTTTAATGACGAAGTAAAAGGATATAAACGAAGTAATGAACTAAGATATGATTTATTTCACAAAAAAATTCAACTTTTTTGTGAAAAAGGGTTGCGCACCTCTATTCTAATTGGTAATATATATCTTGTTGTTGCGACAGAGCAACGGCGTCAACGGATTCAAGCCTTACAGCTTTCCAAGACGTCATAAATTATTTAAAAAAAGTGCTTGACTTGTTCTTACATCTTCGATAAGATAATTAAGTTGTCTGTTAGACATCACCTAACAAATCATTATTTGCTTGATGATT
>NZ_AZDO01000081.1 GCF_001435505.1 Companilactobacillus futsaii JCM 17355
TTTTTTATTTATTTTTTCTTAAGGTGGCTAACTTGATTATAAAATTCGCCAAAATATAAAAACTAAAATTTTTATAGAATAGTTTATTGAATTTTAATCTCATATCTAGTTGCAGATGCCAACTGATTGACAAACTCCATAACCAAATCCCATGGTAAAGCTTACTCCATTATAGATTGACTTATCTCTACCAGCCAAGCATGATTTTGTATAACAATGTCCACCTCGAACATTTGCTAAATTATTGTTAGTTAATTTGTAATATTTTTTCAACGGTATGAATCCCCTTCATTTTACTTTTGAATGATAGTTACAATAATTTCTTATTTGATAGTTCTTTTTTATCATAATCATTACACCTTCCTTGTGCATGTTATTCGGATATCCATGCATCTAGTTTAACGAGATGTATACTTTCCTTGTAAAAAAGAGCATAAATAACGTTTAAGAAAGTCTTAGATTTAGTAGATAAAAGAAAAGAACTGTTGAAGATTTAACTATGTACCATTTAGGATAAGTATTCTTTATAATTTCAGATATTTGTTCCTTATTATGACACGCTGACTTTTAGTACCCAACTTTAACGTCGAGGCATCTTTTCAAACAAACCGTAAAACTGAGATTTATCGTCAAAGCTAGCTCGATTCCGACCATTAAGTCCTGATTTTTTAGACAAGTCACCTAATCGAATCAACAACTTATCTTCTTCTCTGGAAAATGGAACTCTACTAAAAGCTTCCATGTAAATATAATTCACTAATCTACTAAGCCATGCTTCAGGATTCTTCACCGTATCTAATTTCATGTAAACTTGACTCAAAACATCCGTTATATTTAACAAATAAGGTGATTGATCCGGATGCGAATGTAGCGAATTGTACAATTCATGAATTACTTTTTTGGTCGTATCTATATCTAACATTAACTATCTCCTTTAAATATTTACTCTAAATAACTATTATTGATTCCGATATATCCAAGATTAGTTCCAATAGGTTTTAATTTTATTAGAATTGGGTAAATAGTATCGTAAAATTGTGATGCTTCAGTTGTTAATCCCTTATTTCTCAAGGCTAACTGCTGAAAACTAACCACGATTTGATTTAGAACTGCCACAATATATCTACCTTTTTCCAAATCCTTTTTTGCCATAAGTCCTATTTTTCTTTCGCTGGTAGAAATATTAGGATTCAAGACAAAATCATACAGATCACTTAATACTAATTCTTCCTCTTTATTGTTGGACATACTGTTAAAAGTACTACCAACAACCATCATAGACGATAACCGCAGACCATCCGTGATTTAAAAATTAAACTCATTTTACGTTATCAAAGGCGTTATAACGGTTGCTATATTTTTATTCCCCGCGTATCATCCTTGTCGGATGTAATGATATCTACTAATACAATTATAACAAATATTAAATTTCCACTTTGGAGGGCACAATATGAAGAAATTAAAATGGTTTGTTGGCGGTAAAGACCGCAGTGAGGTGGCAATCTCAATTATTGACGATCTACTAAATAATTTGGATGATGACACAACTAAACCACTCCAAGAAGTATTAACTGATTTCAAAGTTGAATTAGAAGAAAGAGAGTCCGCTGTTCCCTATATCCTCAGCCGCATGAATCTAACAATCTCAACAACCATGCACAAAAACGACATCACTTTACCTAAAGATCAACAAGAAAAGTTGCAGCAATTAACTCAATTATCAAGTATTTATTATGGGTACTAAAATTCAAGACAAAAAAATCCACTACTCAGGATATTTTGTTACCGCTTACTTTCTTAATGCTATACTAATCTTATAGAAATATTTATAGCTCTCAATCTAGAAAGGGACAACATACGATGGTAAACAAAACAGAAGTTGTCGATACTATGCAGGCCTTAGTTTCAGAATTGCAGAAGAATCACGCACAGTCAGAAACAACTTCTTATGTCAGTGAGACGCTACAAAAACTTAAAAAAAGCGATGGAGTAGCCTTTACCGGAAGTTTACAACTCTTCTTTAATCAAGCTAATATCGTAAAAATATCAGACAATATCCAACTTAATAAGGAGGAAAAAACACTTTGGCGTAAGCTGTTTGCTTTTAATTCTTTAGGGAACAATCTTTGGGGAGCCAGTCTATAATTAATAATATGGAGGTCAGGAATCATGGAAAGTATCTTTGGCGTTCTATTTGTACTTATCGGCATTTGGCAATTCTTCATCAGTATCAAATATTTAAACGTTCTGAAAACAGTCGGAAATAAGACCACATCAGGATTTACTCCACTAGCCATTTACTTCTCCCTATTCATAGGTGTTGCTTTCTTAATCATAGGGATCTCTGCAGTATTCCATTTAATCTAATTTTTTGAATGTGATAATCCTTCTATGGATATCAGGTGAATAATATAATTCATTTGATATCTTTAGAGGGATTTTTTAATAATTATTCAAGAATTATATAATTTACGCTGTATTGACAGAAAAAAGGAGAATCAAGTAAGAAGTTCCAATTAACTTACTAATTGAAACTCCTATTGAATTACCAATTTATCTATTTTTTCAAATCATTAATATACCTAAAAATAACCTATTGTTTTATTTTTTAATACTGTTAAAAAGTCTCCATTCATAAATATGTCGTTTTCTCATCCTAAAGAATTTTTAATCCATTAAATTATATTGATGATATATTTCCGTATAATTAATGATTAAATTTCCATATATAATAAAACAAGTGTTAACTTATATATGGATATCCAAACATTCCCAAAGGGACAATGATGATTCTACAATATTTTTTTTACCATAAAAATAATATATATTTGCAAGTATATTGAAATATAGAAAAAATGGGCGAATTTTATAATCAAGTTAGCCACCTTAAGAAAAAATAAATAAAAAAAACACC
>NZ_AZDO01000082.1 GCF_001435505.1 Companilactobacillus futsaii JCM 17355
TGTTTTTTTATTTATTTTTTCTTAAGGTGGCTAACTTGATTATAAAATTCGCCGTTGGTAAGACTTCATTGCTCAAATTAATTAATGGTGAATTTAAAGCCGAAAAAGGAAATATTCAAAGAGAAATAGATTTTACATACTATAAACAAGTCGAAGAAACCACACAGATGTCTGACAATTTGGATGGTGAGTTACTATCTCGTTTTGCCGTTCCTAAAAGCAATAATAATAAGTGGAGTGGTGGCGAGGCTTCAAAATATCGGTTAACTCAGGTACTGTCTAACTACCAGCCGGGTTTGATTTTGGATGAACCCACGACGCATTTAGATGAAAAAAGTGTCGATTTATTAATTAGTGAACTGCAATATTACTACGGAACTTTGATATTTGTTTCGCATGATCGTTATTTTTTGGATAAACTCGCTACTAAGATTTGGGAAGTGGCAGATGGGACAGTCACCGAATATGCTGGCAACTATACAGATTATTTGGCTTTAAAAAAGGCTGCTATTACCCGAAAAGAACACGAATCTGAAAATTATCAGCGAGAAAAACAAAAGTTGGAGCAGTCTTTAATAAAGAAAAAGAAACAGGCAACGCGGATGTCCAAAGTTTCAGCAAATCGTAAGAAAAGAAATATCCGACCTGATCGACTATCTTCGTCCAAACAAAAAGATACGATTCAAAAAAATGTCCAAAAAACTGCCAAGGTTATTGAAGGAAAATTGTCACGCTTAAAAGAAGTAACATCTCCAACTAAAGACAAAGTCGTCCATTTTTCACTACCAAAAACCTTAGAATTGCACAATCAATTTCCAATTATGGGAGCCGATTTGAATTTGAAAGCTGGTCAAAATATTTTATTAAAAAATACTGACTTTCAATTTAAAAATGGTGAGAAGATCGCAATCGTTGGTGACAATGGAATTGGAAAAACAACCTTGTTGAATCAAATAGTTTCTCAAGGAGAGAGCATCGTATTATCACCTAAAGTGCAATTTTCAAAATATTCTCAAACTGATTACGATTTAAACAGTACGAGTAATTTATTGCAATTCATTGAGAAGAAAAGTGATTTTCCAGAAAAAATTATTCGCAGTGTCTTGCACAATTTAGGCTTTAGATATGAACAAATTACTGAACCCGTCAAAAATCTAAGTGGTGGCGAGGCTACTAAGGTTGCTTTGGCGTTAGTTTTCTTGCGTCCGGCTAATGTTTTGATTCTTGATGAACCGACAAGTTTTATTGATTTACCAACTATTACGGCTCTACAAGATTTAATCAAAAATTATCCAGGATTAGTAATTTTTACTTCTCATGATCGTTATTTTGTTGAAGCTACGGCAACTGAAGTTTACGAAATTGATAATCAACAATTAAAGTTGAAAAAATAAAACTGCCAATTTTTGCCCAAAGAAAAAACCACTAAAAAATAGTGGCTTAAAAATCATTTTCATCTTCAATAATGTGCTCTTTGGTCTGCTTAAAAATCGTAATAATATGCTGGTCACTCAAGCGGTAATGGATGTTACGACCACGTCTTGCATTAGAAACAAGATTGAGCTGTTTTAAAATACTCAATTGATGTGAGATAGAAGACTGGCTCATATCAAGGGTATCAGCAATTTCACCAACACTTAATGGTGTTTCAGCCAAGGCAAGAATTATTTTTACTCTCGTCATGTCGCCGAAGGCTTTGAAGATGTTGACCATCGCTTCGAGATCGTCGTCGTTAGGGATATTTTGTTTTAAATTATGGAGTGCATTTTGGTGCTCTACTTCAAAATTTTGTTCTGGCATAAGTTGTCCTCTTAATTGCAATAGGTTGAAATTCATTAGAACCTATTATATTATAATTTATATATGAATGATTGCTCATATATTCAAATGAACATGTAAACCTTTTCAAGGAGGATAACTCGATGAAATCATACGATGTCCAAACTGATTACAAAGTAAAAAATAAAGTCAAACGAATCAAAAATGAATTTAGCAAAGAAACTAAGTTTACTATTATTCGCCTGTTGATATCTTTTATCTTACTACTAATAGGCTCAAGTTCGCTGGTAATGAGTCCAATTAATGTTATTTTGTTGGTCGCAGCGTACTTAGTTATCGGTAGTCGGATTGTTTATAAAGCCATTCGCAATATTTTTCACGGTGAAATTTTTGATGAAAACTTCTTAATGAGTATCGCCACGATCGGTGCCATTATTTTGGGAGAGTATCCTGAAGCGATTGCCGTCATGTTGTTTTACGAATTGGGAAATGTCTTCGAAGATCTTGCCGTCAATCGTTCCAAAAAATCAATTTCTGCATTGTTAGAAGTTAAACCTAATTTTGCGATGTTAAAAATCGACAACCAAATGAAAAAAGTCGACCCTAACACAGTTCAAATCGGACAAATTATCGTCGTTCGTCCGGGAGAAAAAATTCCTTTAGATGGAACTGTAGTTTTGGGCAGCTCATCAGTTGATACCTCAGCTTTGACCGGGGAGTCGATGCCCCAAAATATTCAAGTTGGCGACACTGCCTTGAGTGGATCAATCAACCAAAACGGGACTTTACAAATTAAAGTTACCAAAGTTTACAGCGATTCAACTGTTGCCAAGATTTTGGATCTAGTACAAAATGCCAGCAGCAAAAAAGCCGGTGCCGAAAAGTTCATTACTAAATTTGCCAAAATATATACGCCAATCGTCGTAGCTTTGGCCGTGATATTGGCTGTAATTCCACCACTAGTCATGCAGGGAGCTTGGAATACTTGGATTTATCGGGCATTGATTTTTCTAGTGATTTCTTGTCCATGTGCCTTGGTCATCTCGGTGCCATTGAGTTTCTTCGGAGGAATCGGGGCCGCATCTAAGCAAGGAATTTTGGTCAAAGGTAGTAATTACTTAGAAGCTTTGAACAAAGTTGATACCGTTGCTTTTGACAAAACTGGAACCTTGACTCGTGGAAAATTCGCGGTAGTCAAAGTTGCTCCAGTCGCTGATATCACCAAAGATCAACTCTTGCAAATGGCCGCTAGTGTTGAGAAGAATTCAACTCATCCGATTGCTAGTTCGATTCAAAGTGCTTATACAGGCAAGATTTTACCGATCGAAAACGCCACTGAATCTGCCGGTCACGGTTTGACTGCTGTTGTTGATGATCAAAGAGTTATCGTCGGTAATGCCAAATCAATGCGTGAATCTGGTATCAATTTCGTTAAATCAACTGACGTCGGGACAATTGTTTACGTGGCTGTTGGTAAGAAATTCTGGGGTCACATCGTGATTGCGGACGAACTCAAGACTGATGCCCAAAAAGCCATTCACTTGTTGCACAACCGTGGAATCAAGCAAACGGTCATGCTGACAGGGGATAATGAAAAAGTCGGTCACTCAATTGCTAAAAAGCTCAAGATGAGTGGAGTTTATACTAATTTATTACCAGAAAATAAAGTTTCTATCGTTAATAAATTGTTAAAGAAATCTCACCAAGCAAATCATAAAGTGGCTTTCGTTGGTGATGGGATCAATGATACACCTGTTCTAGCAACAGCCGATATCGGTTTTGCCATGGGTGGCTTAGGATCAGATGCGGCCGTTGAAGCTGCAGATATCGTCATCATGGGCGATGAACCATCCAAAGTTGCTCAAGCAATGAAGATTGCCAAACGTACCCGCCAAATCGTTATCCAAAATATTTCCATTGCTTTAATAATTAAGGTTCTCTTCTTATTAATGGGAGCTTTGGGTATGGTCGATATGTGGCAAGCAGTTTTTGCCGATGTTGGTGTTACTTTGATTGCTGTATTGAACGCCATTCGTTTACAATTAATCAATTTTAATAAGTAAGTAAAAAACTGATTCCAAATTGCGGAGTCAGTTTTTTTGATATAAATTAGGAAATTCACTCAAAATTAAATATACTAACTGTATAGTCATGTATTCTTGGGTAGCTCCCAGGTTGGCTTAGTCAGAATGTTGAGTAGAGCAGCACCCCTCGTTTAATCCGGAAGATGGAGGTGCCTGCTATGTCAATCGGAAAAGTTTGGAGTGTGTGTGGTGCAAACCGCTTTTGTAGTGTATATCTTTGCAATTGCTTTCGAGCATTTTGCGAACGGTATCGCGACAATCAAAAAAGCTAACCACGAAGGTTAGCTACCACAAAAATCTATTCCATCTGATGTTTGAAGTCATGGGACCGCAATTCCCATGGCTTCTTTTCGTTTACAAAGGTATTATATCCAAAAGAATTAATTTAATCAATCAAATAAAAATCCGAAGCCAAAATTATTCAGCTTCGGATCTTTTGTTGTCATTATTTTTAGGAAGGCAGACGATTGTTCCGTCGTAACCTTGATACATTTCATATTCTGTTGCCATTGGGTGGATGGTACTAGGAATGGTTATTACTTGCTCGCCATTGATTGCTTTAACTTTGACTGACATGATTACACTACCTTTCGCACCAAGTTAGTAACATAAAAATAACACGTTTCTGGAGTGAAAGAAAGTTTTAAACTGAGTAAGTAAAAAAGTTTCTAAAAATATTTTGAAAATATATAATACGTTTGAAATCAAATTGTACTGAAGGTAGGGATGATTATGCAAGAAAGTGATGATAAGGATGAAGAAATCCTTGATAGAGAAGTCGAGTCTAAAGCAAGTCAGAGATTAAAAGAAGGCAAGAAGAAATTAATTAGTGAAGAGGAAGTTTTAGCTGATTCTCTAAAGAAAATAAAAATTGATAATAATGATGGATGGGAATAAAAATAACCTTGTTAGAATGAACGTACATTCTAGCAAGGCTATTTTTTATTTTCCAGGTAAAATATTAATAATATAAAGCAACAAGATAAAGACAAAGAACAAGATATACATAATAGGAGTAACTTCCTTACGGCGACCAGCAGCCCACATTGTTAGAGGGTAGAACAAGATACCAAAGGCGAAACCGTAAGAGATGTTATAAGTCAAAGGCATACCAACGATTGTTAGAAAGGCTGGCATGGCGATTTCAAATTTAGTCCAATCGATTTGTTTCATTGATTGAGCCATCAAAATACCAACGATGATCAAAACTGGAGCGGTAACGTTGGTAGTTACAATGGACAAGAGTGGTGAGAAGAACATTGAAATAGCAAACATCACACTGACAACTAGAGCTGTTAGACCAGTACGACCACCAACAGCGATACCGGCAGAAGATTCAACGAAGGCAGCGGTTGGCGTAGTACCCATGACAGCACCACCAAGCATTGAAATAGAATCGGCCATTAAGGCTTTACCAATACGAGGCATCTTGTTGTCTTTCATGAAGCCAGCTTGTTCAGCTAAACCAATCAAAGTACCGGCCGTATCGAAGAACGCTACCAACAAGAAGACTAAGACGACCGCCCAAAGCTGTGGGTTAGCGAGATCAGGCATGTGGGCAACCCCGACACCAAAGGTTGGTTTCATACTAGGAATAGTTGAGATGATTTGTTTTGGAAGAGGAATTAATTTCGTAATTAAACCGACAATAGTTGTCAAAACCATCCCGATGAAAATTGAACCGGGAACTTTTTTGGCCATCAATAGACCAGTTGCGACTAGTCCGAAAATTGTTAGCCAAGTTGTAGGAACGGTCAAAGAACCCATTTCTACTAAAGTAGATTTACTTGCTGTGACTAAGCCACCACCTTGTAAACCGACAAAAGCGATAAACAAACCGATACCGGCAGCCATAGCTAATTTTAAGTCATGTGGAATAGAATCGATGACTAATTCACGTAATTTTAATACAGAGATCAGTAAGAATAAAATACTGGACATGAATACTCCGGCCATAGCTGTTTGCCAAGGAATGCCCATAGCTAAAACGACTGAATAAGTAAAGAAGGCATTATCACCCAAACCTGGAGCAATGGCGATTGGATAATTAGCAAGTAACGCCATCAAGACGGAACCTAAAATTGCGGAAAGAGCAGTAGCAGTGAAGACGGCCCCCTTATCCATTCCGGCTGCCCCTAAAACTTGTGGGTTGACGAATAAAATATAAGCCATTGAAACAAAAGTTGTTAAGCCAGCCAATACTTCACGACGAACGGTTGTATTAGCTTCTTTAAGGTGAAATAGTTTTTCCATGAAACTGAGATTTGGATCTGATTCCATGATATTAACCCCCTAAGGTTTTATTGTTTACTTCATAAGTATTACAGATATTATGAAAAAATACAACTAAAAGACGATTAATAATAAAATTATATCAAATATTGTTCGGATTTATATTTACTCAAGCCAAGAAAAAAGCATCTCACAAAACAAATTGCAAAATACTTCTCTAAAAGACAAACTATCTAAAAACTTCTTCAGCCGGTGTGTCACCACTAGCAAAAGTATATTCTTTTTTGATCGTAGCTGGATTCTCAATAATCAAAGCTAAGGCTTTAGCAACGTCAGCACGAGGGATCGAACCAGCCTCGTTAGGACCTAATAACTGAATTTTACCGATACCATCGTCGTTAGTTAAAGCGCCAGGATGAACGATCGTGTAATCTAAACTAGTACCACGCAAATGGTCGTCAGCGTAATGTTTGGCAGTCATATAAGGTCTGATGCCGGTAGAGTCCCATTTCTCGCGGTTGTCACTAAACATCGAGCTGACCATGACATAACGCTTGATATCATTAGCTTCAGCAACCATCATAGTCTTGATAGCGCCATCCAAGTCAATCTCCATAGTTAAAGCATCACTTGCACCACCAGCACCGGCGGAGAAGACGATAACATCAGCACCACTTTCTTCAATAGATTCACTGATTTCATCTAAAGATGCAGTCAAATCGATGTATTGTGTTTCAATGTTGTTTTCATTGTAGGCCTTGATCTGTTCTTGACTACGCAATCCAGCAACAAAATCGATGTTTCTCGATTGTAATTCTCCAATTAATAGGTGTCCGACTTTTCCATGAGCACCAATGATAAGAACTTTCATAAAATTCAAAACCTCCTTAGTTAACCATACTGTAGCAACAATTTTTTGATAATGCTAGTCTTTTGTATCTTATATGTGTCTATACTAAAATTAATAAAAAGGGGGAGAGTATATGAAGATATTAGGAATATTAGCTTCACATCAGGAACACGGTCTCAATGCCAAAATGTTAGCTGAAGTTTTGGATAATGTTGATCCTAGTGTCGAAACTGAAACTATCTATTTAGAAAATTACGAGATAACTCCACATAAATATCATGAAAAAAATGCTGTTTTGGATGAATTATCACAAAAATTGATGGATAGCGACGTTTGGGTCTTTGCGGCACCAACTTATTTTCGTGAACTATCCGGTGTTTTGAAGAATTTCTTCGATTGTATGCGACCAAAATTTGTTTATTTCAAAGAAAATGGCGATACGATTCCTGGGCAATTCAAAAATAAGCATTATTTAAGTATCAGTTCTTGTTACGTCTCAACGCTAGAGAACTTTTTAACTGGTGTCACCGATGAGAGTTTTAAAACGATTGACCGAGTGATGTCAGCTGCTGGCGTGATCAAAGTTGGTGAGATAGTTTTGCCAAATACTTTTGGGATGAAAGAAATCCCTAATAATAAGAAAGAACTGTGTCACAAGTATGCAAAAAAGATATCAGTCAAAAAGAGAAAGGATGATTCAACTGTGAAAAGATATATTCAACTATTCTTCATGATTGCAATAATGGCATTGATTACGATGGGGATTCAGATACCACTTCAAGGCTGGATTGAAAACAACTTCTGGTTGAACTACGTCAGTTTTACAGTGATCTTCTTTGTCTTGCTGGCTTGTATCTTGCATTTCGTAACTTTTGTAAAGCATCGTCGGCGTTAAATTAAGCATTAAAAAAAGGCAGTCAAACGGCTACCTTAATTTTTTTCTATTTTACTAATTCATTTAATTGACCAAGAACCTTATCATAGCTAGGTTCATCAGTTTGAACAGGTACGATTTCGGAATAGATGATTTCACCATTCTTATCAACGACCCAAACGGAACGAGCTAAAATGTTAATATCTCTGATCCAAATCTCTGATTTCTTACCAAAGTCATGGTCGATGTCGGATAACATGACCATATTCTTAACACCTTCAGCAGCACACCAGTGAGATTGTTCTTCTGGAGTATTAGTTGAAATTGTAACGAAGTTGATATCAGAATGTCCGTCAATTTCCTCATTGAAATGTTTAGTTTGCACACTGCAGACACTAGTATTGATATCTGGAACAACACTGATAAGTAGAGGCTTGTCTAAGAAACTGCTCAACTTGACCTCATTGTTATCTTTATTTAGAACAGTAAAATCAGGGAACTTTTCACCTACAGTCAAAGGATCACCATAAGTAGTAATTGTTTTTCCCTTAAAATCTAAATCCATACAAATCACACCTTTCTATTCGAACTAAATTTATTATAAATGACTGTGTATCAAAAACCTAGAAATTAGACTGAAAAGACAAGGAATGTAGCCATGAATCTAATAGGAAACAAAATAATTATTCGAGATTTTCAAAAAAAAGATTTTCCGGAATTCTTAGAATTGGTATATGACAAAGATAATCATAAACTGGCCGGACTAGAATATACGACTGATGAAGGTTTTGCCCACAGCTTGTTGGAAATGTATCAAAGACGAGAAGGCGCTTTTGTCATTGCCAAGAAAAATACCGATCAGATGATCGGAATAATTGAAATGAACAAACGTGGTGAAAGTGGTGACTTGTTGTTAACTAGGGAAGTAGGATTCGTAATTAATAGGAAGTTTCGCAACCAGGGTTTCGCTAAAGAGTCAGTTCAACTGTTGATCGATTATGGTTTTGACGAATTGAATTTAACAGAAATTTGGGCATCAAGTGAAAAAGATAATCAGGCACCACAGAATTTATTGGAATCATTAGGGTTTAAATATATTTATGAAGTCAATCAAGCGCTTCCATACGCAATGCAGTCGAATCTGGTTAAATACTACCTTTTGAAGAAATGATTCACTTCTTGTAAGAAATTCTTAACAATTTCGGACTAGTTATGAGGTAGACAGATGGTACTATACAAAGCGTAAGGAGAAAACAGACAGACTTTTGATGAAGAGGTTTTTTATATGGCAGATTGCAAGAAATAACCGAACATTTTTTAAAACTTAATATTTTCCAT
>NZ_AZDO01000083.1 GCF_001435505.1 Companilactobacillus futsaii JCM 17355
TACGACACAAAACGTTATCGATATAGCCATTGATAGATTACCGATTTTTAAAAATACCTATGATGTTTATCAAGGTATTCAGAAGGCAATACATGAACATGACATAGCACTACTCGAAGAAACTATTTACGGGTATAAAAAGAACAACACCGCTATGGATACATCTATTTCAACGTTACGGAAGAATTTAAATTACGTGAGAAATAGTTGTACGATGTCTTACTCCAATGGTCCCCTTGAAGGGACTATCGGAAAGATAAAAAAGCTCAAACATATCAGTTATGGTTTTAAAAGTCTTGAACATTTTCTTAAGAGAATAAGACTCATTTGTGCATAAGAAAAAGCATCCTGCGAGAGGATGCTTTTCATACAAAAACTATTCATCAATACGATTTGACAATGAGCCTTAAAAATATTCAATTTTGTCTAACTTTTGTGTTGCACTTTAGTGTGAGTAGCAATTAATTGGTTACAGCAAGTCAATTATATCACGAGGAATAATCAAATTGAAATCGTTACCAGATATTAACATTGATCAAACAAAGAAGAATGCTAGAAAAGTATTGAAACAGTACCGTATTCTGAATAGGATTGCAGGACGTTCGTTAACAAGTGTTAAGTCCCCTGTTTTAAATGGAATGCCTAAAAATACTAACACCAATAGCATTCAAGAAAATAAGAGTGTTCAAGTGGTTAATGCAAGTATGGAACTAGAAGAAATTGACAGAGCTGTAAATAATCTACCTCAAGAATATATTGATGTTATTTATTATAAATATATGTCTAAGGAGACACACACTAACCTTGATATTGCAGGTCTAGTGTTCGGAAGTATAACAGCTAATAAAACCGTTGCTCGTAGGTTAAGTGACGGATTATTACTATTCAGTGAATCATATCGTAATGGAGAGTTACTCGTATAAATAAAAGATCCACCCAAAATTGGGTAGATCTTTCTGTAGACATACCTATATTTTTTCACATCAATTATATCACTTATGGAGGTCTACATTTGTGGGAATATTTTCAAGCATTAATGAAAAGCTAACAATTGCTAACGTTAAAGAATACTTTGAGAAAGATTTTCCACGGTTAAGAGCTAAGGCAAATCTTAATAATATAATTAGTTTGCAATCATCTAGGCTCAATGTGGTACCTAGTGATAGCAACCAACATAATAATACTCAAGAAGACAAAGTAATAAGTAACATACGAGCTAAGGAACTTGTACAGGCAACGTGTGATGTTATCAATAACGCTCCAAGTATATATAAGATTATCCTCAAGAACCTTTATATATTGAACCAAAACAATACGGTTACCATGAAGCTAACGGACTATGGAGCTTCTCAATACGCTGTCTATAAGAATCGTGCTTTGTTATATTTTGCTGAAACATATCAAGATATATACGATCTTGTCGAATATGTTTGATTGATATTAATATGTGAACAACAAATAAGCTCCCATATCTTAAATAATTTAGATATGAGAGCTTATTATTGTACTCATGATTAATTATATTGATTGATTCTAAAGGGGCACATATGTTCAAAATATGAGATTAACAGAACTATCAAAGAATGTTATTAACAGTGACATCCCTTTTACCTTGTCTATATATCAATTGATATTTAGCATGTTGACATACGCATTGTATGAATGAGTTCACTTGCTACACTAGGGATTACACACTATTCCCCTGTATAATCAACGGGGGTTAGATCGAATATGATTGTTTGAACGCACGTCCTCTTTTTTACACGATAAATTCTATTAATTAAAAATTGGCTCAGCTGAAAACTCAGCTTAGTAAAATATGATAATGAAAAATATAACAGCATTTAAGGGGGTGTCGCCACTTTTGGCGATACCTTTAAACCTAACCTGATATTAGGTCTGCGCAAAATTGCGCTTAGTAAATTGAGTATGGCTGAAAATTCAGCTCAATAGTTATCCTCCAGAAAAAGAATAAATCGGAGATATCGGAGACCCTAAAAAAGAAGAAATTGCTGGTATTCGGACATTTTGGATACCCAAAAAGGAGAAAAAATTTCAGTTACTTGGTAGATTGTAAAATTAATCCGAACGCTGTTCGGACAAAAAAGATCAGCTTCCTT
>NZ_AZDO01000084.1 GCF_001435505.1 Companilactobacillus futsaii JCM 17355
CTTA
Organism: Companilactobacillus futsaii JCM 17355; assembly: GCF_001435505.1. GTDB lineage: Bacteria > Bacillota > Bacilli > Lactobacillales > Lactobacillaceae > Companilactobacillus > Companilactobacillus futsaii. The sequence goes on from NZ_AZDO01000084.1 coordinate 5, forward strand.
TGCTCCCACGCTTTGCTCGTCCGCTACCATTGACAGCAAACAGTTAGTTTTTCTGAATCTCAAAAAGATTTTAGCTGCTATGTTCGTTTTTAAGGGTCTTATTTTTCGTTTCTAGCGATTTTAAGACCATTCATATACATTTATACCAAAGCGAAGCAAAAAGCCCTCAGCAGGCTATTAGAGGGCTAAATAACGAAGCCAGGACGATTAAAAAAATTGGCTTAAAACAGTGGAATCTGCAACACGTTTTAAATATTTAAAACATAACAATCTTAGTTAGGTGCAAACATAAATTGAATTAAAAATACAGTCAATTCAAAAACGGCAAAAACTGATTTCATGGTTATCAGCAGACCGAGTGAAACGAGGTCAATGAGCACTTACACTCCACTAAAAATTAGTGGAGGTTTTATGCTTAAAATCTGTCTCAGAAGTTGCCTTCGGCAACAACTAAAAATCCAAAGAAAACTAACCAAAATCAATTTGATCTAACATACTTTCGGTACTTGCTTGGTCTAATCCTAAATAAGCTAAAGTCATCGCCTCACTGGAATGATTTAATAAGTGCATGACTAAGCCAATATTGTAATTGGATTGCGT
>NZ_AZDO01000085.1 GCF_001435505.1 Companilactobacillus futsaii JCM 17355
TCATCAACCGTAAGAATGGCGTAATATTTATTAGTTGATGATTTACGAATAGTCACGTACTTGATGATACTAGGAATTGATTTCTTATTCTTATATTTCATTACTCCAAGTTTAGGTAACTTGATATAAGAATCATCAATGATTTCAACATTGTTATGAACAAACTTAGATTGATAACTTTGTTTTGGATATTTCTTACTTTTGAATCGTGGAAACTTACGCTTTTTACTAAAAAATCCCTTGTAAGCTTCAAATAAGTCTTTATTAGCAACTTGAAGACTCGTGCTTTCAGCTTTCTTTAACCACGTATGTTCTTTTTTGAAAGTCGTCAGAATATAATTCAGGTCAAATACTTTCAAAGATTTCAAATCAGGATTATTTTCATGACGTTTAATCATCATGTTTAACATATTGTTCCAAACGAAACGATTAGCGCCAAAGTTGTATTCAATAAGTTCCCTTTGGTAATCATCTGGATAGATACGTAATTTGATACCCTTTAAGGTCATATGAACCCCCTCCCATGATTTGGTATCGCAATTATATCACATTAAGGGGAACGTATGTTTGCAAAAACACTTAAAATCGCATAAATAATTGATTCATCACGGCAATGAATTACCGTGTTTTCTCAATTAGCGATTTTTATAAAATTGAAGATACAAAAATAGGATGCAATTATTATCGAGACTGCTGAAAAAGTCTGTCTCAGTGTTTGATGAAACCTAAAATAACGATAATTAATCTATTTTCCGATTAATTATCGCTATTTTTTTGTTTCTATTCGTCGAATATTGCTTTATTTTTCATTTATTAGTTTCGTTATTCGCTTGATATTTACACAAAAGAGCGTAATCGCTCCTTGGA
>NZ_AZDO01000011.1 GCF_001435505.1 Companilactobacillus futsaii JCM 17355
ATCTTAACTTTTCTTTATTTTTCCAAAGTGGCTAACTTGTTCTTGCAATTTGCGTTGTATTAACGTTGAACAATTTACCGTAATCACGCAAGAAGTCCAAAATTCCGATTTGATGAGTCCAGTCGTAGTTGTTGACCATAGTAAAGTTACTGAAAATTTTATTAGCTTGGTTACTCAAAGCTTCCACATTGTGGTTAACTTGGTCCATTGTTTGCATAGGACGTTCAGCTTTTTTACCACTTGGATCACCAATTGAACCAGTAGCACCACCGATAACGATATAAGGATGATGACCTGCTTTAGCAAATCTTTCCAAAGTCATGAATGGTAACAAGTGACCGATGTGCATTGAATCTCCTGTTGGATCCATACCACAGTATAGTGAAATAGCTTTTTGGTCAACTAATTTTCTCAATCCTTCTTCATCAGATTGTTGATTGATCAAACCACGCCATGATAATTCATCAATAATGTTCATAAATCTTCCTCCTGTATTTGTCCAAGCCAAGAAATAAAAAAAAGCGCCTCTGCAGTAATTGCAGGGACGCTTTACGCGCGGTACCACCCAAATTCAAGTAATCATACTTGCACTTTATTCCATCAACTGGACGTGAGTTTTGATTTTGTATTTCGTGATTTATCCTGTTTGACTCACACCGACCGTCAATTCTCTGAACTCTGAAACAAATCACTAATTATCTTAAAATCAAAATCTTATTATAAGTAAGATGATACACAGAGCCCTAATTTTTTTCAAGGTCTTTTTAGAAGTTATTGTATAATGTAAGTGTTTTCTAAGAGGGAGAAATGCAAATGAAAAAAACACTTTATATCATGCGACATGGCGAGACTCTATTCAACATTCAAAAAAAGATCCAAGGTTGGTGCGATTCACCTTTGACTCAAAGAGGCATTGAACAAGCAAAAACTGCCGGCCAATACTTCAAAGATAATAAAATCCAATTTGACGCTGCTTATTGCTCGACTGCTGAACGTGCTAGCGATACGTTGGAACTTGTGACTGACATGCCCTATAAACGTTTAAAGGGCTTAAGAGAGCTATCCTTTGGCGTCTTCGAAGGTGAGCACGAATATTTACATCCTAAAATGGATCCTAAAAAGCATTTTGGCGACTATTACGTCCAATTTGGTGGCGAAGATAATCAAGCTGCACAAAAACGGGTCGTCACTACCCTACAAAACATCATGAATCAAGATAATCAAACAGTCCTAGTAGTTAGTCACGGTGGAGCTATGATGATGTTTTCTGATCTTTGGACTGATATCCAAAAAATTATCCAAAGTGGTTTCACAAACTGTAGCATTCTTAAATTTACTTTTGAAAATAACCAATTTCATTTTGAAAAAATTATCAACTTTCCACAATAAAAAAATCGACTGTAGTAGTCGATTTTTTTTATTACATATGATTTTCGATCCAAGCCCAAACTTCATCCTTACCAGCTTTAGTTTCTGAACTGAATAACTGTAAGTCATCAGTTTGATTGATAGCCATTGTCTTTTTAACTTGGCTAACTGTTTTATTCCATTGATTACGTTTAACCTTATCCATCTTCGTAGCCACGATCAAGGTTGGAATATGATAATAACTGACAAATTGATACATCGAAACATCATCATCACTTGGACTACGACGACCGTCGACTAAAATAACTACCCCTTTTAATACCTTTCTCGTAGTCAAATATTCTTCAATCATCACACCGAATTCTTCACGTTGTTTCTTCGATACTTTTGCGAAACCATATCCAGGAACATCAACTAAATATAACTGATCTTCAATATTGTAGAAATTAAGTGTTTGTGTTTTACCAGGCGTACTAGACGTTCTCGCAAAGCTTTTACGATTGATCAACGTATTAATCAAAGAAGATTTACCGACGTTAGAACGGCCTAGAAGAGCAATTTCAGGGTATCCTTCATCGGGATATTGCTTGGAACTAACAGCACTCAAATTCATCGAAACATTATTTACTTGCATAATTCACCTCAATCTCATAATTTTACCATATTAATACAAAAAAAGGCTGCCCATTAGGCAACCTCTCCATTTTTCAAAATAACTTCTGGTTCTTTAATCTTTCTAACAGCATCTTTTGTAACTTTAACTGTTTCAATGTCATCACGACCAGGAATATCAAACATCGTATCGAGCATCGTTTCTTCAAGAATCGATCTCAAACCACGAGCTCCGGTATTTCTTTCAATTGACATCTTCGCAATTTCTTTTAGAGCATCATCTGTAAAGACTAAGTCAACGCCATCAAGTCCAAGAAGCTCCTTATATTGCTTTACAAGAGCATTCTTAGGCTTAGTTAGAATTTCAACCAAATCACTTTCCGTCAACTTATCTAGTGCAGTTACGATTGGAATACGACCGATAAATTCAGGAATGATACCAAATTTCATCAAGTCTTCTGGAATGATTTGTTTCATCAAGTTCTTTTCTTCAGCGACACTAGCCTTTTGTTCAGCACCAAAACCGATCGTCTTATCGCCTAAACGATTCTTAACGATTTGTTCAATACCATCAAAAGCACCACCGACGATAAAGAGAATGTTAGTTGTGTCGATTTGAATAAGTTCTTGTTGAGGATGCTTTCTTCCACCTTGTGGTGGCACACTAGCAATTGTTCCTTCAAGAATCTTCAAAAGAGCTTGTTGGACACCCTCACCAGATACGTCACGTGTAATTGAGACATTTTCACTCTTCTTAGCGATTTTGTCAATTTCATCAATATATACGATACCGTGTTCTGCTTTGTCCACATCAAAATCAGCATTTTGAAGTAACTTAAGCAAAATATTTTCAACATCTTCACCGACGTAACCAGCTTCAGTAAGCGTAGTAGCATCAGCAATAGCAAATGGAACCTTCAAAATACGAGCCAACGTTTGAGCTAAGAAAGTCTTACCTGAACCAGTAGGTCCGATTAAGGCAATATTACTCTTTTGAAGCTCTGTTTCACCGTCTTTAAGGTGTTCCATTTTATTAATTCTCTTATAGTGATTATAAACAGCGACTGACAAAGCACGTTTGGCAGATTTTTGTCCAATCACATATTCGTCCAAGATTTTCTTAATTTCTACAGGTGTAGGAATGTTATCTAAATCAAGTGGTGTAGCTTCGTTTAATTCTTCATCGATAATCTCTTTGCATAAATCAATACATTCATTACAAATATAGACACCGGGACCAGCAACGATTTTTTTTACTTGATCTTGTGTTTTACCACAAAATGAACAGCTAATCGTGCCAGTATTTTCTGTACTATCAAACATAGTTATTCTCCTTCAATAGTTCCAATACTTTGAAAGTCTAGCATTGTAATAATTAAGAGTAAAGTAATTAGTTTCTAGGTCGTTCTTGATAAAAAAAGAAAGCCTTACGGCTTCCTTAAGTTTAACAGCTTTTAGCTTTATTTTTCAACAGCTGAGTCAACGATCAATTCAATTGCCTTCTTAGCAGCAATATCATGAGCTAACATATCATCTGAAAGTGCATTTCTAACTGCTTTTTCTTCCATCTTGTATTCGTCAGCCAATGACTTGATTTCAGCTTTGATTTCGTCTTCTGAAGGTTTGATATCTTCTTTAGCAACGATTGCTTCGATAACTAAGTCAGTCTTAACACGTTCTTCAGCATCTTTAGCAAATTGCTTCTTCAAATCGTCTTCTGATGTACCTGTCATTTGATAGTACAACTTAGGATCGATTCCTTGACGACGTAAGTTAGCTAAGTATTGGTTCAATTGATTTTCAACTTCTGTGTCGATCATTGCTTGAGGAATGTCATCGATCTTAGCGTTCTTTACAGCACCTGAGATGGCTTCTTCTTGAATGTTTTCTTCAGCAGTTTCTTTCTTTTGATCCTTGATTTCATCATGAATCTTAGTCTTCAATTCTTCAAGTGTGTCGACATCTTCGTCAACATCCTTAGCAAAATCATCGTCTAATTTTGGCAATTCTTTTGTCTTAACTTCGTGAATCTTTGTCTTGAAGATAGCTTTCTTACCAGCTAAATCTTTTGCTTGGTAGTCTTCTGGGAATGTAACGTTAACGTCAACATCTTCATCAGCTGAATGACCGATCAATTCGTCTTCGAATCCAGGAATGAATGTACCTGAACCAAGTTCTAATGAGTAGTTTTGAGCACTGCCACCTTCAAATTCTTCGCCATCAACAGTACCAACGTAGTCAATGTTTACTGTATCGCCTTTTTCAGCTTTACCGTCTTTAAGAACTAATTCAGCTTGTTGCTTTTGTAGTTCTTCTAGACGTTTTTCAACATCAGCCTTCATAACATTACGTTTTTGCTTCTTAACTTCGATACCTTTGTAGTCACCAAGTTCGACATCAGGCTTAACTGTGATTACAGCAGTAATAGCCCAAGGCTTGCCTTTTTCCATTGATTCAACGTTGATTTGTGGTTGATCAACTGGTTCTACTTTAGTTTCATCAACAGCATTTTGGTATGCATTTGGTAAAACAGCGTTTAAAGCATCTTCGTACAATGCTTCTTCACCATACATACGGTTGAAGATTTGACGAGGTACTCTACCTTTTCTGAAACCAGGTACATTTAAGCTCTTCTTAACACGGTTAAATGCAGTATCTAAACCTTGTTTGATTGTGTCTTGGTCAATTTCAAATTTCAATTCACCAGTATTGTTTTCTTTTTTTGTAAATTTAGCCTTAGCAGACATTTATATTATCCCTCCGGTATTTCAACGATCTCATACTTTGTAATATTACCCTAAATTAGTAATATTGTAAACATTCGTCGTCATTTCTAGGTAAATTTAGACATCATTTTTACATTATAAAATACTTTTTACCATTTTTGAATATTTAAGCATAAAAAAAAGAGCTGGATTAACCAACTCTTTTTAATCATTACTACTTAGAATTAGTCTAAGATTTCTGTAACAACTCCGGCACCAACAGTACGGCCACCTTCACGAACAGTAAATCTTGTACCTTCTTCAATAGCAACTGGAGCAATCAAGTCAACTTCGAAAGTAACTTGGTCACCAGGCATAACCATTTCTACACCATCTGGTAGTTCAATAACACCAGTAACATCAGTTGTATGGAAGTAGAATTGAGGACGATAGTTTGAGAAGAATGGAGTATGACGTCCACCTTCTTCTTTACTCATGATATAAACTTCACCCTTGAACTTGTTGTGAGTTTGGATTGAACCTGGTTTAGCAAGAACTTGTCCACGTTCGATTTCATCACGGTTAATACCACGTAGTAAGATACCAACGTTATCTCCGGCTTCACCAAGATCAAGAGTCTTACGGAACATTTCTAGTCCTGTAACAGTTGACTTTTCGATTTCTGGCTTCAAACCAATGATTTCAACTTCGTCACCGATCTTAACTTCACCACGATCGATACGACCAGATGCAACAGTACCACGACCTGTGATAGTGAAGACATCTTCAACAGGCATCATAAATGGTTTTGTATTATCACGTTCTGGTGTTGGGATGTATTCATCAACAACATCAAGAAGTTCTTCAACGTGTTTTACTTCTTCAGGGTCTCCTTCAAGAGCCTTCAAAGCTGAACCACGTACAACAGGAATGTCATCCCCTGGGAAATCGTATTCTGATAGAAGTTCACGAACTTCCATCTCAACTAGATCAACTAGTTCTGGGTCATCAACAAGGTCAGTCTTGTTCAAGAAGACAACGATGTATTCAACACCAACTTGACGAGCAAGCAAGATGTGTTCACGAGTTTGTGGCATAGGACCATCAGTAGCAGCAACAACAAGGATGGCACCATCCATTTGTGCAGCACCAGTGATCATATTCTTAACGTAATCAGCGTGTCCTGGAGCATCGATATGTGCATAGTGACGCTTTTCAGTTTCGTATTCAACGTGAGCAGTGTTGATTGTAATCCCACGTTCCTTTTCTTCTGGGGCCTTATCGATATCAGCGTAATCTTCAGCCTTAGCTAAACCTTTGTCAGCCAAAATCTTAGTGATTGCTGCTGTTAAAGTAGTCTTACCGTGGTCAACGTGACCAATTGTCCCAATATTTACATGGGGCTTTGTTCTCTCATAATGTTCTTTTTCTGCCATTACAAAGAATCCTCCTAAAATTTCATTTCATAAGATTGATCCAAAGAAAATGTTCTTTAGACGACTCTTTACTGAAAAATTATACTACTTTCAGAGGTGAAAGCAAATTAATTCAACGCAAATCACCGACTAAAAATATACTCTTTGGATTATACGGGGCGTAAGCAAAATTGTAAATACTCAAAGCGAAAAAAGTTCAAAAAATTCACTCTTGAAAGGCATCAATCAATTTATCGAACCTTTTCAACCAAGTTTTTACATTATCCAGCCCCTGATTATCACTCACTTGTGAATCATCCACTAAACCATACCTTAAAAGCATCGCCTTTGTCCAGAGTTCAGGGCTTTTAATTATTTCTTCCCCAAAAGGATAGACAAATGCAGCATAAAGTGACAATTCACCTTTAAAGTTTTCCAACTGAGTTTCATTTTTATCAGTCAATAATTTTTCTAGTTCGTCACACATTTTCAAATAGACATCAGTTGACATAATAGGCATTAACTTGCTTGGATTGCAAGTCTTATTTTCGCCATAAAAGGAAATATCGATATTTTCGTCGAGTCCAAGCTTCAATAAATTTTCCAAAGCTTCGCTTTTCAAAAGCGGGTGTAACAAGGGATTATCCAATAAAATTTTGGTATTTTCGACGTAATCTTCTTTCTTAAACTCTCGTAATTTGCGCAGTAATTGAATTTGCTCACTCGTTGATTCAGTCACGATCGATAACAAGCGCTTAGTTATTTGTTCCTTTTCTGGTTTAAAAGCACGTTCATGTCTGTCTTCAGCAATTTGAATCCTTTTAACGATTTCATCTAGAAAATCTTGCTTAATATTTGGCATTGGATTAGTAGCATAAAAATTCAATAATTGATTAGCTAACAAAAAATCATTATTTTCCAAAATAATGTCTAATGCCATTTGAGCTGTGTCTGGTTCGCTGAGGTAGTAATTAAAATAATCTAAAATAACTGCTTCAGCATCCCCAGGTCTTTTTTGATTCAATAAAGAAGCGGCCAACCCCTTATTGATATCAAACGTCTGCTGCATGGCATAGGCTTGCGTAAATAAGTCAGTTGACTCTTCCCAATCACCTTGATCAAAGGCATCTTGAGCTTGATCTAGGATTTTTTTTAGATTATCTGAGTTGCTCATAAAGTACCTCAACTATCTCTGAATAAATTACTTATTCTATTTTTTGGCTCTTGATTTAGATTTTCTATGTCTATTTTGGTTTACTTCCATGATCACTGGCAAAATAACAGGATGGCGGTTAGTTTGTTCATACAAGAAGTGATTTAGTTTGTCACGAACATTTTGTTTCAAATCTGACCAGTCAAAGTCTTTGCTTGTTTGCATGTAGTCAACGATCGTATTAACAATAATATCTGAACTTTCACTCAACAGATCACGACTAGCACGCATATAAACGAAGCCACGTGCGGTTATTTTAGGCTTAGCAACGACTTTCTTCTTTTTGCGGTCAATTGTAGCCACTGCAATAAAGACGCCGTCTTCGGCCAATAATTCACGATCACGGAGTACGATACTACCAATATCACCAATTCCAATACCATCGATCATCGTATCGCCAGCATCAACACCTTTTCCTTGATAAAATTGGCCATTTTCATAATTGAGAACGTCACCTTTTTTAGTTAGGAAAATATTTTGATAAGGAACACCCGTTTCATGAGCAATTCGAGCATGGGCATCCAATAGACGATATTCACCTTGAATAGGAATAACATTTTCAGGATTTAACAAATTGATCATTAATTGCAAATCAGATTTATTAGCGTGACCTGATGAATGCTTATCATCGCTTAAAGCTTTAACTTCTGCTCCTGTACGATAAACAGCATCACGAGCCTTAGCAACAGTTGTTTCCATAGCATGAGAAGGTGTTGTGGCAATAAAGACCAAATCTCCTTCTTCAACTTGGAATTTTGTTTTAGCAGCAGGATTAGCCATTTTGCGTAAAACTTTTATTGGTTCACCCATCTTACCGGTCTCAATAATAACGAGTTTATCCTTGTCGACATTCTTCAATTCTTTAGGCTTGACCAATAACTCTTTGTTCTTGATAGTTAGGTAATGCAATCTCATCGCTGTCTTCAAAATCTTTTCAGCGTCAGTTCCGGACAAAAAGACCCGTCTACCTGTTTTATCAGCCGCATCAAGAACTTGTTGCATTCTTTGAATGTTTGAAGCAACTTGAGCTACAATAATTCTTCCTGTGTGATAACTAAAAGTGTCAAAAATATATTCATAAATATCTTTTTCACTTGAGTTTTCGTAAGGTGATTCCGCATTGGCAGAGTCACTTAACAAAGCTAAAACGCGCTCACTGCCAATTTTAGCGATTCGACCATAATCTGTCTTATAAATTGGAGCAGCAGCTTGATCAAATTTGAAATCACCAGTATAAACGATTTGTCCTTCACTGGTTTTGATAACAATCCCTAATGAACCCGGAATCGAATGTGTTGTCTTGAAAAATGATACTGAAGCTTCGTTAAAATCGATAGCTGTGTTTTCATCAATAACATGAAAATCTGAAAATTTTCTACTACGACGGTCACTTGAACATACGATTTTAGCAAGTTCAATCGACATTTCTGAACCAAAGACTGGAATATCATACTCACTGATCAAGTATGGTAAAGCACCAATTGCATCAGCATGTCCATGTGACAAGAAGATTCCTACTACTTTATCAATGTTTTTCTTGATATAAGTCATGTCTGGAACCACAACATCAATTCCATAAAGATCATTATCAGGATATTGCAATCCAATATCTAAGATATAGATTTCATCATTTACTTCTACTGCGTACATATTTTTTCCATTTTCACGTACGCCACTTAACAAAATTATTTTAATTTTTTTATCCATTTTCATCTCTCATTTCATTAAAATAGCATAGATCATAATATTCTATTGTGATTTAAAGTCTTTTAAGACTATTTAAGCTATACCTGTTTTTTATTCTACCATATCAACAGTGGTTTAGAGAAAATAAGCAAAAAAAATAGGAGTTCCAAAATGGAAACTCCTAAAATAATTATTAACGACGTAGACCTAATGACTTGATCAATTCACGGTAACGTTGAACATCTTTATTACGTAAGTATGCTAACAAGTTACGACGGTGACCGATCTTCTTAAGTAGACCAACATATGAGTGGTGGTCCTTCTTGTTAACCTTCAAGTGGTCGTTAAGTGCATTGATATCATAAGTTAATACAGCAATTTGTACTTCTGGAGAACCTGTATCTCCATCCTTACGTGCATATTGCTTAATAATTTCGTTTTTCTTTTCTTTTGAAATAGCCATTTATTTCACCTTTTCCTTATAAATTTAGCCAAACTATGCTTGCGTTGGTGATTCGTCAAACAGAGCATGGTTAACACAACTAATAAATTTACTACAAAATTGACATTTTTGCAATAGCGAAAAAAAATACACAATTCGTTGCATTGCTAATGTGAATTATGTATAATTCTATGTATTGAGTTTTAAAGCTTACTAGGTAATCGGAGGTGAAATTAATGCCACAAATTAAATCAGCTATGAAACGTGTAAAGACTGCAGAAAGCGCAAACCTTCGCAATAATGCACAAAAGAGTTCAATGCGTTCAGCAATCAAGAACTTTGAAACATCAGCTGCCAAAAACGCTGACAACAAAGATGAATTGTTCAGAACAGCTGTCCGTGCTATTGACATGGCTAAGTCAAAAGGCCTAATCAAGGCTAACAAGGCTGCTCGTGATAAGTCAAGACTTGCAAAATTGAATTAATGATATAAGCAGCCAGAAGGGTTGCTTTTTTATTTTATCCAAAAAAGGGATCCAGAATTTATTCTGGGTCCCTTTTATGCATGCTTAGCGATGAACAGATCAAATAACAGTTCCTTATCCCCTTGTCCTGATTTAATTTGATAATCCAAATTCACACAATCAGAATACATTACTTGAAGTCGTTTGCGATTCAACGACTTAGCTTGGCGATAAGAATACTTAACTCGATAAGGATTCAAGCGCAAATTCTTAGCAATCGTTGCCTCTGAAAGTCCTTTTTCCGATAAAATTTGAATCTGAATCAACAATCTGAGTTGTGAAATGATGATTGCTATCAATAAAATTGGATCAATTTTTTGCAATAAGAACTGATTATACAATTCTTCAGCTTTATAAATGTTCTTATTGAGAATTTGAGTCGTTAAATCAAAGACATTATCTTCCAAAGATTGTGGAACCAATTCATTAACTGCCGTTTGATCAATTTTTTTAGTTTGTAAAGAATACAACTTTAATTTGTCTAACTGATTAGTTATTAAAGAATAATTGCCTTTAGTTTTATTGATCAACAATTCTAAAGCATTTTGTTCGATCTCATAGCCAGCTTTGTTCAAATCGGTTTTAATAGTCCGATTCAAAACAGGTCCTTCCATTTGCCCAGCATCAACTACTGTTGCCATTTTTTTGAGCTGTTTGGTAATCTTTTTTCTAGCATCCAATTTATCATACGATGCAAAAATAACTAGGATCGTCGATGGCGTTGGATCCTGAATGTATTTAATCAGCAAATCAACATTTTGTTCAATAACATTTTTTGCCCTTTCACCTGTTAAGAAATATGGATGTTGGGCGAAAACCAATCGTCGCTCGCCAAAGAATGGTGCCGAAATTGCTTCGTTGATCAAATCAGCAATCGATACTTCTTCCAAATCAAAATTAGAAAAATTCATTTCCCGTTCTTCAGTAGATATGATTTCTTTAAATGACTTTTGAATTTCTTTGATAAAAACTTGCTCTTTACCAGTAACCAAGTAAACATTACTTAAATTACCTTGTTTTAAATTATTTTTTAGTTCCGCTACCTTCAATCAAGTCACCCTTTAAAAATGTCGTTAATCTTTCCTCATTATTGAAGAAATTATAATACCAAGATATCATACCATATTCAGCTGTATTAAAATATTGAACATGATGGTTTTTCAATCGTGTTAAGGTTTCTTGATTCGGATGGCCATATCGATTATTAATCCCAGCAGAAATCAAACCAACACTTGGCTTGGTAATTTTTAATAAATTGTCACCCGTCGCAGTTTTAGAACCATGATGTCCCAATTTTAAATAATCAACCTTAAATCGATATTCTTTTAAGATTTTATTTTCTGAAGGAATATCTAAGTCTCCAGTAAACAGCCAATTTTTTTGCCTTATTTTAGTTAATAAAGTCAGTGAATCGCTGTTCTCACCCTTGCCACTTTTCTTAGGCCATAAAACGTGAAACTTCAATTGACCAACTGTCACTTCATCCCCTTGACGTAAATTTTTGAATTTTATTTGAGGATGATTTTTGATAGTGCGTTTAATTTTAGGATCATTTTCTAAACCAATTCCAAAATTGACCTCCCTAACGTCAAACTTTGTCAAAATTGTTTCTAGATTTCCAATGTGGTCAACATCTTTGTGAGTCAAGAACAACTTATCAATGTGACTGATTCCTTTTGACCTCAAAACAGGTAAAGTATTGAAATCAACTTGGTTGCCACTGTCGTGTTTCGCCCATGGCTTAGTGGGAAAATGGACCTTACCTGCCACATCGATCATTGCTACTTTTCTATTCAAAGGCGTGGTAATCAAAATGCTATCTCCTTGCCCAATATCAATCAAGTTGACTGAACCATTAAGTGGAAATTTATTCAATAAGATGCATCCCCAAAATACAACAGCGTAAGCCAATAAATAACGGTTCCAAAAATTACGGCTTTCTACATAAAAAAGAGTAATAATTACGAGCAATAACACTAATATGATTGGAAATTTACCAGTAATAAAAGTAAATTGTCCGTTTAAAGCTAAACTATCCAAAAATTGATACAAATGATCAAAAATTTGATTAACGAAGCTCCAAAACGACCAATGAATTGTAAAAGCAGAAATTAAGGTAATCGGCAAAATTATCGTCATAAATAATGGTACAAAAATAACATTTACGATAATAGTCAACCAATTAAACTGATATGTATAAAAGCAAATTAAAGGAAGACTGACCAAATTCATCTTAAATGTAGCGAAAAATAAACTTGTTCTTTCATATAAATATAAAATTGTAAAAGATAATAAGAAACTCAACTGTCCACCCATTTCAATCATAACGAATGGATAAATCAGTGTACAAATCAATAAAGTTAGACTAAATAAATCTAATTTACTGACTGATATTTTTAATTTCCTAAAAATTATTGCTAACATGGCTAAAATAATTGCTCTCCAAATACCACTTTTTGATCCTACTAATAACCCATAACATGGCAAAATCAATAAAAATACAAAATTCACCCAATCAACTGGAATTTTAAAAAAAGAGGTTATCTTTTTTACAAACGTTAAAATCACTAAAACATGCAATCCTGACAGACTGAACAAATGAATAATTCCCAAAATACTTAAAGTTTTAAGAAAATCCTTTTCTGAATTGGGAACATAGCCCACTAATAAGCTCTGTGCATGAATCTTTAACCATTTCGGCAATTGGGATAAATAATTGATTATATGTATTCGTAAAACATTTATTTTTTCTGATATAGTTTGTGGTTGTGTCACTTGCAAATGATCGATGCTCTTCAAATTCACTTGATAAAAAATGCCTTTATGCTGTTCATACTTTTTAAAATCAAATTCTCCCGGATTTCGTGGTCCCGATAAAGGCTGTTCTTCTGCTATTTTTACTCGAGCTACTGTTAATTCAGATAATTTTTTCCAAGTTTTTTGTTCGTTTTGGCTCTTAATTCGATAAATGAAACGTACATTCTGTTTAGCTTTAAGTTCTCCACTCAAAATATCACCGTTGACTGATATTTTATCAGGAGAAAAAACAGCTGTCTGAAAATTTTCTGCTTTTTGTTTTAAGATAAAACTCTGACATCGTATAACCGTGACTATCCCCAGTATGATCGTGATGATTAATACCAACGGCTTTTTCAAATAGGCTAATCTAATTAATAAAAGTATCGCTAAACTCCAAAACCACAAGGACTCAAAAATTGCAGCCACGACAATGCTGACCATAATAGCGGAAAAAATAAAGTAATTCTTCATAAGCTAGACAGTTAATTGATCTTTTAAAGAATCCAGACTCTTCTCGCCAATTCCAGACACTTTCGTCAGATCATGCAAACTTTTAAAGTTACCATTCTTTTCTCGAAAAGCAATAATCTTTTCAGCCTTCTTAGGCCCAATTCCAGTTACATTTTTGAAATCTTCGGCTTTAGCATTATTAATATTTACTTTTTCACCAGTAGCCGATGTACTAGTTGAAACATTACTACTAGACCCAATAACTGGTACATAAACTTGCATCTGATCAGAAACTCGCTTGGCTTGATTGATCTGTTTAGTATCAGCATTATCCGCTAAACCTCCTGCTAATTGAATTGCCGTTTGAACTAATGAATTTTCTTTAAGTTGATATACACCAGGTTTTTTGACCGCACCTTGAATATCAACTGCCACTAATTTATTTTTAGGAGCTGAATTTTCTTTTTCAGGAACTCGCTTGGGAACTTTAATTTCCGTTTTGAGATCATTTTTAGTTACTGGAGCTCTATTGACCCACCAATAGCTTCCTATTCCTACTATCAAAATACTCACAACAATGACTATGATTTTATTACGCTTAATATAGTCCAAGAATTCATTCATTTTTATCACCTCAAAAAAATTACGAAAAAAAACAGCCCTTATTTGGACTGTTTAGTTTTTTCAAGATAATTAATTGCATCGTTCAAATTTTTCACTGGAACGATCTTCATCTTGGTATGAATTTTTTTAGCGGCACGTAAAGCTAGGTGGTAGTTGTTAACGTAGCCTGGTTCATATTTTTTGATCAATTTAGTAACTGGATCATCGGGAGCAAAGAAGATCGTTGCCCCTTGTTGTGATGCAGCATAAACTTTTTTCTCAATTCCACCGATTGGACCAACTGTTCCGTCAGGAGAAATAGTTCCGGTCCCAGCAATCGTACGCCCAGCTTTGAGATTTTTATTCGCAATTTGTGAATAAACTTGTAAAGTAAACATCAATCCGGCCGATGGACCGCCAATACTACCGGCATCAATTTTTGTGGTAGGGGTCCCTTTTGCTTCAGTATTATCGGTTAAAGTAATGCCCAAACCAAAGCGTTTTGTATCCGCTAGTTTGACTAATTTACCACTGGCAGTTTTTTCCTTGCCATCACGAGTAAATTTAATTTTTACTGTGGATTTTTTGTTCTGCTTTTTAACATATTTGATAAATTGATCAGCGTCATTGAAGTGGTAGCCGTTGATTGAGGTAATTGTATCGCCAATTGCCAATTTATTTTTAAAATCAGAATTATCCATTACATCCATGACGTAAACGCCCAAATACTTTTTCGTAAAAGGCTTGTTAGCTTTAGAATACGCAGCTTGAATAGCATTATTCGTAGCTGATTTCATGTAATACTGTTGGACTCGCATGTATTCATCATTTGTCTCATCACCCATCAATTCTTGTTGTGAATAGATGGTTTCAAAATTATTGCCAACCGACTTCAAGAGCGTAAACGGTGTTCCATTAACGATACCAACTGTGGTCAACAATAAATTACCCTTTTTTGGATCATGTTTACCGGCAACTTTGACAAACTGTGAAGTATCTTCAGCTGATCCTGGTACTTCCAAATAATATTTCGTTGGGTAGAAGAAAAATGCTACCACAACTATAAAAATAAAAATTGCACCAAAAACTTTATTTCTAGTTTTGTTGAACTTCAAAATGAATTATTCCTTCCTCAACTTCTTTATCAATGCTTTAGCAACAGCCGGAGGAACAAATTCAGAAATATCGCCACCAAATTTTGCTACCTCTTTCATCATTGATGATGATATCGTAGCATATTTGCCATTTGCTAGCAGGAATATCGTTTCAATATTTTTATCCAAAACTTTATTGATTGAAGCGACACCTGATTCATAACCAAAGTCATCTGGATTACGCATAGAGCGTACTAGAAATTGTGCCCCCAGATCTTTGGCTAACTTAGTAGATAGCTCACCTTTACCATCAAAAACTTCAACATTATCTAAATCTGTAATTTCTGCTTCAATAAAAGCTTTCTTTTCTTGATAAGTAAATAAATAATTTTTTGAAGTATTAGTCATCGGTACAACATACAATTTGTCAAATAGTTTAGCTGATCGACGAATAATATCCAAATGACCATTGGTAATTGGATCAAAACTTCCCGCATAAAGTCCAATTCTTTCAGACATTTTTAACCCCCAAATCGATATATTGCCACTTTGGTATCTTTATATCTTTTTTCTTTGATCAATTCAATCTGTTCTAAGTCTAGTTCAATATCGTAATCTGTTTCGTCGACAATAACTGCCCCATCATTTAACAAATTATTATCAACTAAATCAGAAATAATCTGTTCAGTGATCTTCATTCGATACGGAGGATCTAAGAAAACCAGATCAAATTTAACTTGTTCACCTTCAAATTTTTTCAAGGCTTCAGTTGCACTAGCTTTAATAATTACAAAACTGTCTTCTTCACGAGTTTTTTCAACATTTTCTTTGATCGTATTGATAGCCTTGTAAGCTTTATCAACTAAATAAGCCTTCTTATAACCTCTAGAAACAGCCTCAATACCTAAGCTTCCTGTTCCAGCAAATAAATCTAATGTATTTCCATCAATCATATAAGGCGACAACATGCTAAAAACAGCCTCTTTAACTTTGGCTGAAGTTGGGCGAGTGTTATTAGTCGGAACAGATTTTAAATTGAGTCCTCGAAATTTACCTGAAACTACTTTCATTAATCTTCCTCTTCAGTATTCTTAGATTTTAAGACAAAATGTTCATCTAATTCTTTTCGATGAGCCAATGCTACACGTTTAACATAATTTTTAGAAATCAATTCTTTTCTGACTTCTGAAATCTTTTCAGAATTAACATACAACATAACATATTTCATCTTGGGAGAAGTGTAATAAATTGTTCCGTAACGTTGCAATTTTTTTCTCCACTTTAGTGAGTAGACCCAGACATACAGCGCCTGGCGTTCCACTTTTTTGTACATAAAATCACCTTTTTTTCATTTTTTCAAACTTAGTTGTTGCTTCAAGATTCAAGACGATTCCCAAAGCAATTGATAAAATCAATAAACTTGAACCACCATAACTAATAAATGGCAAAGTAACCCCCGTCAGAGGAATCACCCCCAACAATCCACCAACATTTAAAATAATTTGAGCCAAAATCATCGTTGCTACACCGTAGTAAACTAGTGAATTGTAAGTTTTCTTAGAACGAAATCCTAAAGAAATCATTCTTAAGATAATAATCAACAATAGTCCTAGAATAAAGATCACACCGACTAAACCTAATTCTTCACTGATAATTGACAAAATAAAATCAGTATGTGGTTCTGGCAGATAACCACGTTTTTGAATACTATTTCCTAAGCCTGTTCCAAAAACTCCACCATTACTAATTGCATAAAAAGAATTAACCAACTGTGCTCCAGATTTTTGTTCCAATTGAAATGGATGCTGCATGGCTAAAAAACGTTGGTATGCATAATTAGTCTTCACAAAATTAGGTGGAAACTTAGTAATCATAACAACTACACTGACAAATACCGTTAATAAGAAAGCACTTAATTCAGCTATTAGCTTCCCCGGAATAGTCGATGAGGCCAACAAAACTAACGTTATCATCGATAAAATCAATGCTCCACCAATATCTGGTTGAACAAGTACCATAATAATGATTGAAGCCACAATTATCATTGGTTGTAAGACTTCACGAAAAACTTCTTTCCACCCTTGCTTTCTGAGCAAACGATTTTGTTTATTCGTCAATACTAAAGCTAAAAACATGATCAAGAATAATTTAGCAAATTCCAACGGTTGAAAATTAAATACCTTCAAACTGATCCAAGCCGAGGCCCCATTAACACGACTACTAGGATCAATCCAAGCACGACCTAACAAATAAAACAGCGAACCAACTGTAATTAACATTGCCATACTCAAAATTCGTTGACTCTTTAAGATACGCTCTTTCAGCATAAAAGTTACATAACATAGAAAAATCCCCAACACCGCGTAGATGGCCTGCTTAATCAAATATTGATTAGTGCTACCTCCAGCCATTAAAGAATTATAAAAACTGGCTGAATACACCATCACGATGCCTATACCCAATAACAGAATATATGGAATCACGATCCATAAGTCTATTTTCTTTAATTTTTTCACATTTTAACTCCTAAAATCTGATATAACGATTATACCACCAAACAAATGGATAAAAAAACTCCCTCTAAGTAGACAAAAAAATCAAAACAAAAAGGGCTGAAGACTATTGTCCTCAACCCTTAAATAATCAATTATTAGTTATTTTTCTTTTGTTTGTCAAACTTTTTACGTTCGTTTGTATTCAAGATCTTCTTACGTAATCTAACACTCTTAGGTGTTACTTCACAAAGTTCGTCTTCATTTAGGAATTCGATTGATTGTTCAAGTGACATATCCTTAGGTGTCTTGATTGCAGCAGCGTGATCTTTACCAGAAGCACGAGTATTTGTAAGGTTTTTACCTTTCGTAACAGTAACAGCGATATCTTGATCACGGCTACTTTCACCAACAATCATACCTTCGTAGACATCAACACCAGCACCGATGAACAATGTACCACGATCTTCAACTGATTGTAGTGAATATGTAGTTGATGGACCCTGGTTGATTGAAACCAAAGCACCAGTTCTTCTACCTGGGTTCCAGTTCTTAACAACTGGCTTGTATTCTGAGAATGTGTGGTTCAAGATACCGTAACCACCAGTCATTGACAAGAATTCTGTTGAATAACCAATCAAACCACGTGAAGGTGCAGAGAAAATAAGTTTTGTTTGACCATTTCCCGTACTTTCCATGTTTTCCATGTCACCTTTTCTTTGAGCCATTGAATCGATAACTGAACCAACGTATTCGTCAGGAGTATCAATTGTAACCTCTTCGAAAGGTTCACATTTTTGATTGTCGATAGTCTTGTAAATAACTTCTGGACGTGAAAGTTGCAATTCGAAACCTTCACGACGCATTTCTTCAACAAGAATTGACAAGTGAAGTTCACCACGACCTGAAACCATCCAAGCACCAGCTTGGTCAGTGTCTTCAACCTTCAATGAAACATCAGTGTGCAATTGTTTCTTCAAACGGTCTTCAATCTTTCTAGCAGTAACTTCTGTACCTTCACGGCCAGCAAATGGTGAATTATTTTGTAAGAACATCATCTTCAATGTTGGTTCATCAATACGTAGCAATGGAAGTGCTTCTTGATGGTCAACTGGTGTAACAGTTTCACCAACGAAAATATCTTCCATACCAGAAACGGCAATCAAGTCTCCGGCCTTAGCTTCATTGATTTCAACACGATTCAAGCCCATGAAACCAAACAACTTAGTTACACGGAAATTCTTTGTAGAACCGTCAAGTTTCATAACAGTAACACTGTCACCAACCTTGATCTTTCCGCGGAAGATACGTCCAATACCAATACGACCAACATAATCGTTGTAGTCTAGTAAGGCAACTTGGAATTGTAATGGTTCATCTGAGTTGTCGATTGGTGCCGGAATTGTCTTCAAAATTGTATCAAACAATGGGTTCATTGTATGTTCTTGGTCAGCTGGGTCATCTGAATAACTTGATGTACCGTTGATAGCTGAAGCATAAATAACAGGGAAATCAAGTTGTGAATCGTCAGCACCTAATTCGATAAATAGCTCAAGTACTTCGTCGACAACTTCTGCAGGACGAGCACCTGGTCTATCAATTTTGTTAATAACAACGATTGGTGTTAAGTGTTGTTCCAAAGCTTTCTTCAAAACAAAACGTGTTTGAGGCATTGTACCTTCATAAGCATCAACAACTAGCAATACACCATCAACCATCTTCATGATACGTTCAACTTCACCACCGAAGTCCGCGTGTCCTGGTGTATCCAAGATATTGATCTTTTTACCTTGGTAATCAACAGCCGTATTTTTTGAAAGGATTGTGATACCACGTTCTCTTTCAATAGCATTTGAGTCAAGCGCACGGTCCTGGATTTCGTAGTGCTTTCCTAGTGTGTCTGATTGTTTTAGCATTTCGTTAACTAATGTAGTTTTACCGTGGTCAACGTGAGCGATAATCGCAATGTTTCTAATATCTTCTCTTCTCTTAGTCAAATTAGTTCTTCCTTCCATAAATACGTGTTTAGATTACTTGCAATAAAAAAACTGTGAATGACTGTCACAGTTCACTAACGCGTTTTAAGTGTCTTTAGCGCTTCAGAAGCAACCTTCTGAGTACCAACTATTACGACTTGTGATTCTAACATATTTATTGGGGAATCGTCAATACTTACGACACTCATCCCCGCTGCTTCACACAGAACGCGTCCAGCGGCTAAATCCCAAGGAGCTAAGTATGACATATACATGACTTCTTTTCCAGTTAAAAGGTGTCCAAAGATGATTCCTGCACTACCATAAACTCTCAGTCCACTGCTCTTTTTTATGACTTCTTGAACATCAAATCTGTTTGCCAAAGCCATTGGAGCTGATACGTCAACTAACCCTTCTATCAAGGATAAGTCTTTTGGAAAATTAATCGCTTTTTGATTGATGAACAGTCCAATTTCCTTACCACCATGATAAATTTCATTATCCATAACGTCTATGATAGCACCAATTAATGGTTCACCGTCAATGTAAGCGCCAATCATTGAAGCAAAATCATCTCCGCGCTTAACAAAGTTCATTGTCCCATCGATTGGATCGACAAAGAAAACTAAGCCTGACATATCTTTAACTAAGTCACCGTAACCTTCTTCACTAACAATCGTAGCTTCTGGATAAGCCTTTTTAATTTCAGTATTAATAAACTTCTCAGTTTTTTTATCAAAATTAGTTACTAAATCATTACGATTCTTTTTCGTACCGACAGACATTTTTTTTATAGAATCTTCTCGTAAATTAGCTCCAACTTGAGTTAATAATTCTACTAAAAATGTATCGATCTCTTTGCTATCTACGTTCATTTCGAATCCTGACTTTCTCACTGTTTTTGTCTTTTTGACATTGCTTGAAGACTTGATAAATTGAGTAGCCTGACTGGGTCTCAAACTCCTTATCAAGACGCTTTTGCTCCATCTTCATGGGTACTACTTGTTGGAATGAGCGGTATTTTTGCAAAAATTCATCTCGCTTGACACTGGACTCATAGGCCTTCTCGACGGCGTTGTATAAATCTATCACTGTGACAATATCTTTTTGACTCCAAGTCTCATCAAGCGGATAACTGTAATTATCTTGCATTGAAATAACCCCTTTCATTTATTCTACTATACAAAAAAAGCGGTGCAATTGCATCGCTTTTAGCTAAATCATTTTATTTAGTTTACAAAATATCTTATTTTGGCTGCTAAACGCATAACTGATTTAAATGTGTGTTGGATAGCCAATTAAAATATCGGCTGCTTCTTGAATTGGTTCACCAAGAGTTGGATGTGGGTGAATCGTGAGAGCAATATCTTCTGCATTCAATTGACAATTAATTGCAACACTCAATTCAGAGATCAAGTCACTAGCACCAGGTCCAACGATTTGTCCACCAAGAAGCGTACCAGTATCTTTTTGAGCAATCAACTTAACAAAGCCTTCAGCAGCATCTAGGGAAACCGCACGAGCATTACCAGCAAATGGGAATTTAGCAACTTTGACATCGATACCTTGGTCTTTAGCATCTTTTTCTGTCAAACCTACACTAGCAAGTTCTGGATCAGTGAAACAAACTGCTGGAACACCAATGTAATCATTAGCAGTATTCTTACCTGAAATTGCACCAGCAACTGTCTTAGCTTCAAAGAATGCCTTATGAGCCAAAGCTGGTCCAGGAGTAATGTCCCCAATAGCGTAAATATGATCAACTGAGGTCTTACCTTGTTCATCGACTTCAACTAACCCTCTGTCGGTAGTTTTGACATTAGTCATTTCAAGACCAAAGTTGTCAGTATTTGGACGACGTCCGACTGTTACCATACAGTAATCAGCACTGATCGTAGTTGGAGTACCATCTACTTCATAAGTAACATCAACGTGATCGCCCTTATTTTCACTCTTCTTAGCCATAGCGTTAGTAACAATTGTAACGCCTTTTTTCTCAAGGTTCTTCTTAACGATAGAAACCATGTCTTTTTCGAAGTTAGGAATGATATTTGGAGAACCTTCAAGAATCGTTACATGAGAACCAAGATCAGCATAGGCACCAGCAAGTTCTGTTCCAACATAACCACCACCGATAATGATGAATTCCTTAGGAACTTCTTTCAAATTCAAGCCACCGGTTGAATCAATTACGCGGTCATCGAACTTGAAACCTCTAATTTCAATAGGACGACTACCAGTTGCTAAAATTAAATTCTTGAACTTGATAGTTTGACCACCACCGTTGTCCATGAATTGTCTAGGGCCACTTGGCATGACACGCAATTGTGTATCACTGTCCAGATATGCTTCACCATTGATCAATTCCACGTGATGTTTCTTTAAAAGCATTTGAACACCATTAGTCATACGTGCCACAACTTTTTCATCTTTCCAAGCTTGTGTCTTAGTAAAATCTATCGTAGCGTCACTAGTTGTAATACCATAAGTTGATGAATCTTTGGCTTGTTGAAGTCTGTGACCAGCTGTGATCAAAGCCTTTGAAGGCACACAACCAACATTCAAACAAACACCACCAACAGTATCTGACTTCTCAATAACTGTTACATCTTGTCCTAATTCTGAAGCTCTGATTGCTGCAACATAACCACCAGGGCCTGATCCAATAATAACGGTATCTTTTTCTATTACATTTTCTGCCATTTTAAATTAGCCCTCCATCAATAACATGTCTGGATCGTGCAACAATTTTTTCAATAAGTTCAAAGCATTTTGAGCTAAGGCACCATCGATCAATCTGTGATCATAACTTAGTGATAACTTCAACATCTTACCTACTTGAATGTTGCCGTCCTCATCTACATAAGGTTCATTAGCAATCTTACCGACACCAAGGATTGCTACTTCAGGATAGTTGATAACTGGAGTAAACCAACCACCGCCAATTGAACCAACGTTACTGATAGTAATTGAACCACCAGACATTTTGTCCATACTCAATTTATTGTCATAAGCAGCTTGTGAATTTTCGGTGATTTCTTTGGCAATTTCAAACATGCCTTTAGAATCAACGTTTTTAACATTTGGAACGTAGAGTCCGTGCTCTGTATTTGTGGCAATTCCAATATTGTAATAGTGTTTGTAGACGATTTCTTCTGTTGAATCATCGATTGAAGCATTCAATTCTGGATATGCTTTCAAAACAGCAACTAAAGCTTTGGCAATGTATGGCAAGAATGTCAAATGAATCCCTTTGTCAGCAGCGATAGCTTTATATTTCTTGCGGTTAGCCATCAAAGCGCTTACTTCAACATCATCAAAACTAGTTACGTGAGGAGCTGTGTGCTTACTATTGAGCATTGCTTTTGCAATTGCTTTTCTAGTCATCGACATCTTTTCACGAGTTTCTAATTCAGGAGTTGCTGACTTGTAAGGTGTTATTGGTTGAGCAGGTGCACTTGGAGTAGTTGATGCACTAGCAGTTGCTTGTTGTGGTGCAGCAGCTTGTGGGTTACCACTCTTGAAGGCATCAACGTCAGCTTTAGTAATCTGACCATGTTTACCGCTAGGAGTTACTTGACTTAAATCAACACCCTCGTCTCGTGCATATTGACGAACTGATGGCATAGCCAAATATTTAGCATTAGCTGATCCAGTTGCGGGTCCAGCTTGCTCTTTAGTCTCAGTTGGCTTTTGTGCTTCTTTAGTCTCAGCCTTTGGTGCTTCATCTTCACCATCATCAGCTGATCCATCATCGATCACGATCAAAGTGTCTCCAACTTCGACTGTCTCGCCTTCTTTAGCTACAATTTGTTTGACAGTTCCGGCGACTGGAGATGGTAGTTCTTCAACTGATTTATCATTTTGAATTTCTACCAAGGAGTCATCTTCTTTAACGGTGTCTCCTTCCTTAACTAGCCAGCTAGCAATTTCACCTTCGGCCATTCCTTCGCCAAGTTCTGGTAATTTAAATTTGTAAGCCATAGTTGTTTTCCCTTCCTTCGATTAATTAGTAGTTGAGAATCTCATTTACTTTTTCTTCAATTTCTTTGGCACGTGGAATCCAAATGTCTTCACCTAATGCAAATGGATAAACACTGTTTGGTGCTGCAACTCTACCAACTGGTGCATCGAGAGAAAGAATAGCGCCTTCAGCAATAGCTGATGCAACTTGTGCGCCAACTCCGGCCATCTTTTGAGCTTCTTGAACAATTACAACTTTATGAGTTTTTTCAATTGATTTGAAAATCGTTTCTGTATCAATTGGTGAAACGGTTCTAAGATCAATAACTTCAACTGAGATGTTCTTTTCAGCCAAACTATCGGCAACTTTTAGTGCCTCATTTACTTCAGCACCATAAGCAACAATAGTAATGTCATTTCCTTCACGGATAACATTAGCTTTATCCAATGGAACTGTATATTTGCCATCAGGAATATCATCTTTCATTGAACGATATAACTTCAAATTTTCCATGAACAATACAGGATCATTATTTTCAACAGAAGAAATCAACAATCCCTTAGCATCATATGGATTACTTGGCATAACGACACGAAGTCCGGGAACTCCAGTAAAGAAGTTTTCTAGATTATCAGCATGCATTTCAGCTGTATGTGTTCCACCACCATAAGGCGTACGAATCGTTACTGGAGCATTTTTTAAACCGTCGAATCTAAAACGCATTCTAGCTAATTGACCGGCAATTTGATCAACAGCTTCAAACGAGAAGCCCATAAATTGGATTTCTGGGATTGGACGCCAACCTGTCAAACCTAAACCAGTTGCAAGTCCCATAATTCCTGATTCAGCAAGTGGAGTATCGAAGACTCTATCTTCACCATATTTTTCTTGAAGTCCTTGAGTAGTTCTGAAAACACCACCATTTTTACCAACATCTTCACCGAAGATCAATGTTTTTGGATCGTCTTCAAGAACAATGTCTAAGGCATCTGTAACTGCTTGGATATAAGTTTTCTTAGCCATTTTTACTTCGACTCCTTTGCTTCAAATTTGTCAATTTCTTGTTTCATTTCTGGAGTTGGAATTTCAAAAGTACGTTTCAACATATCGGAAACTTTATCGGCAGGAACATTATCTGCTTCTTTAATTGCATCCTTAAATGATGCTTTGTATTCTTCAACTAATTTGTCTTCTTCATCTTCTGACCAAAGTCCCTTATCTGTAAGAACCTTTCTGAGACGAATCAATGGATCCTTTTCAAACCAAGGTTGTTCTTGATCCTTAGTTCTATAACGTTTAGGATCATCACCTGCACTTGAGTGAGCGCCAAAACGATAAGTTAAGGTTTCAATTAAGACTGGACCATTGCCAGCAACCATGTAGTCACGGGCTGCCTTAGCAACTGCATAACAAGCTAAGATATCCATCCCATCGACTTGAACGCTAGGAATACCAGCAGCAACAGCTTTTTGAGCCAAAGTTGGAGCAGCAGTTTGTTTTGCACGAGGTGTTGAAATGGCAAAACCGTTATTTTGAACAATAAACAAAACAGGAGCTTGATAAGCACCAGCAAAGTTCATTCCTTCATAACTATCACCTTGTGAAGTACCACCGTCACCAGTATATGTGAAAGCAATCGTGTCTTCTTCTTTATTCTTCTTGATACCAAGTCCAACACCAGCAGCTTCAACATAAGCAGCACCGATGATAATTTGTGGCATCATTGAGCGAGCTTTAAATTTATTACCTAAAACGTGACCTCTTGACCAAAGATAAGCTTCTGTTACGGTAGCTCCGTGTTGAATCAATTGAGGAACATCACGATAAGCAGGTAGAAGATAATCTTGTTTCTTCATTGCGAGAACAGTTCCCATCTCAGAAGCTTCCTCACCTTCAGTTGGGGCATAAAATCCCATGCGTCCTTGACGTGAAAAGTTCATTGTCTGTTCATGCAAAGCACGTTCCCAGACCATTTTCTTCATGAATTCAACTAAATCCTCATCTGAAAAACTATCAAAGACTTCTTGATCTGTAATTTCAGCATTTTCGTTCAATACTTGAATGGGTTTTGAAACATTTGATAAATTATTTTTAATTGCTTCAAAATCAACAATTGGTTTATTTGCCATTCTCCACAGTCCTTTCATAAAAAACTCATCCCTTGTGAATGTTTGTAAGGGCTTTCATATAATTTTAGTCTAACATTGATCTGTCAAAAAACAAGTAGTTTCAACGTTCTTGGCACAAAAAAAATCCAAATTATTTTTTCATTAGTTTGTGAAAATCGTAACTATTTATCCAAATTTATTTCATTTTCAGAGCTTCCATCCTTTAATTCACTGACCATTGAATTTAAAGAAACAGTCGCCATATTTTTTACAGCTTTTGTTGTATAAAAGGCAATATGAGGCGTTAAAATAATTCGATTGCTCTTAATTACTCTTTCTAGAAGTTTATCGGTGAATTCTTCATCGCTTAAATCAGTGTTAAATACACCGACTTCGTTCTCATAAACATCCAAAACTGCACCGTAAAGCTTTCCATTTGCAATTGCGTCATAGAGATCAGTGGTGTTGATCAAATCTCCACGAGCTGAGTTAACTACGATAGCATCGTCTTTCATTTCAGCAATCGTATCTTTATTGATAACCGTGTGACCTTTGCCAAGGCTTGGAATATGTAGAGTTACTACATCGGATTCTTTTAATAAAGTATCTAAATCATCAACATATAGACCCTGTTTTTCAATTTCTGGATTGTGAAATTTATCATATGCAATGATTTTTGCACCAAATCCTTGATAAATTTTTATAGCTGCTCGACCAATTCTGCCGGTACCTGCCACCCCGACTGTTAATTGATTCAACTCACGGCCAATATCTGGTGCCCATCTGAAATCATGTTGATCAACTTTTCTGATCATATGTTTAAAATTACGTAATAATGCCATCAATCCTGCAACTGAATATTCAGCGATAGCTTCTGGCGAATAGCTTGGAACATTAGTTAGTCGAATGTTATTTCTCTTTAGAGCCTCAAATGGAATATTGTCCACCCCAACATTGCGCAACGACAAAACGTGAATTCCAAAATCGTTCATCGTATCAAAAATTTTTTCATCATATGGTAATTGTTGATAAGCAACGATCCCATCATATCCTTGTGCCATTTTGACTGTTTCTGGCGTTAACAAATCAGTCACGATTTTTACTTCAATATTGTTAGTCTTAGACCATTCTTGAATATATTTCTTTTCATCTTCCCTGACGCCAAAATCAATTAGCTTCATTAACAAAACCTCCAGCCATCTTTTTATTTATGTACCAATATGAAATCGGTAACATGTACATTTATCATTTTAGCATTATGGTAGTTGTTATAACAAAGAAATGACCTAGTAAAATCCTTTAAAATGGTTGCGCTTACTTACTTTCTTTTCTAAAAAAATTTTTCATTTACTTCTTTTTTTTAAGAAAAATAATCTATAATAGATATACTAAGGTAATTTTGTACAATTTAACATTTGGAGGAAACTATGTATTTTATGAAAGATATCGTCCGTGATGGCGATCCCGTTTTAAGAAAAGTTGCAGAAAAGGTTCAATTCCCACTAAGTGAAGAAGATAAAGCTTTAGCGGCTAATATGATGGAATACCTCGTTAAGAGTCAAGACGAAGAATATGCTGAAAAACATCAATTAAGAGCTGGAGTTGGTTTGGCTGCACCTCAAGTTGGCGTTTCAAAGATGATGGCTTCTGTTTTGGTTCCTAATGAAGAAGATCCTGACAAGCCACTTCTCAAGATGACTTTGATCAATCCAGTTATCATCAGAAACTCCGTGCAAAAGGCTGCTTTATCTGAAGGTGAAGGCTGCCTATCAGTTGATAAAGATGTTCCTGGATTCGTACCACGTGCTGACCGTATCACTATCAAATATGATGACTTCGAAGGCAACTCACAAACTATGCGTGTCAAAGACTACCCTGCTATCGTTTGTCAACACGAAATAGATCACTTAAATGGTCACTTATATTACGATAAGATTAGTAAGACTGCCCCATTTGAATTAGATCCAAGTACTGTAGTCATTTCGTAATGGTAGTTCAGTATACTTAGATAACTTATTATGGTAGAATTGTGCTATCTATTGAATAGTGCACAAATGGACTGGAAAAGAATTACCGAATGAGACTGACTTGTTTCATTCAATTTGATTAAAGGAGAATTATATATTGATTTATAAAGTTTTGTATCAAACAAGTGAACTAGACAACCCCCGTCGTGAATTTACACATTCACTCTATATGGACGCTGCTTCAAGTATTGAAGTACGTCAAGCAGTAGAAGATAACACTGACTATGACATCGAATTTATTCAGGAGCTCGATGAAAAACATCTCGAATACGAGAAAAAGAGCCCTGACTTTAAATTAACGGAGTTTTAGTTAATGTCCTTTAAAGTTAAAAATAATGAAGTTGCCGTCTTTGCCATCGGGGGCCTTGGCGAGATCGGTAAAAATATGTATGGAGTTCAATATCAAGACGAATTGATCGTTATTGATGCCGGAATCAAGTTTCCAGAAGATGAACTTCTCGGAATTGACTATGTCATTTCTGATTACAGCTACTTAGTAGAAAATAAGGATAAGATCAAGGGTTTATTTATCACTCACGGTCACGAAGACCATATTGGTGGTATCCCTTATCTCCTTCAACAGCTTCCTAACATCCCAATTTATGCCGGTCCATTAGCTTGTGCATTAATTAAAGGTAAATTGGAAGAACATGGTCTATTAAGAACAACCGAAATGCACGTCTTACATGAAGATGACGTCATCAAATTCCCAAAGACTAGTGTTTCATTCTTTAGAACGACTCACTCAATTCCTGATACCTTAGGTATCGCTGTTCATACCCCTCAGGGAATTATTGTTGAAACTGGTGATTACAAGTTTGACTTGACACCAGTTGCTGGATTGCCATCACCTAATTTACAAAAAATGGCTGCACTTGGAGCTAAAGGTGTTTTATGTTTACTATCTGATAGTACTAATGCAGAAATACCTACTTTTTCTAAATCGGAACGGTCTGTTGGATTAACAATCCATCAAATCTTTGAAACAATTCAAGGACGGATCATCTTTGCTACTTTTGCTTCTAACATTTATCGTATTTCTCAAGCGGTCGATGCAGCGATGCAACAGAACCGAAAAATTGCCGTCTTCGGTCGAAGTATGGAGCAAGCCATTGAAAATGGTCGTGAACTAGGATATTTGAATATTCCTGATAGTATGTTAATCGATCCTCATGCTTTGAACCAAACTCCAGCATCTGAAACTTTGATCCTATGTACTGGATCACAAGGTGAACCATTAGCTGCTTTGAGTAGAATTGCCAATGGTACTCACCGACAAATTACTATTCAACCAGGTGACACGGTTATTTTCTCAAGTAATCCTATCCCTGGTAATACGATCAGTGTTAACCATTTAATCAATCAACTTTCAGAAGCTGGTGCTGAGGTTATTCATGGTAAAGTCAACAATATCCATGCTTCTGGTCACGGTGGCCAAGAAGAACAGGAATTGATGCTTCGTCTAATGAAGCCTAAGTTCTTTATGCCAATTCACGGTGAGTACAGAATGTTAAAGATTCACACAGAATTAGCTGAATTGTGCGACGTACCACAAGATCACTCCTTCCTTTTGGAAAACGGTGATGTTTTAGCCTTGACCAAAGACACAGCACGTGTAGCTGGACACTTCCCTGCTGGAGATGTCTACGTCGATGGTAAAGGCGTTGGCGATATCGGAAATGTTGTTATCCACGATCGTCAAGTTCTTTCAGAAGAAGGAATGGTCGTTGTCGTTGCTACGATCGATTATCAAAAACACATTGTCTTAGCTGGTCCTGACATTCTTTCACGTGGTTTTGTTTATATGCGTGAGTCAGGTGAATTGATCAATCAAGCACAAAAGCGTGTTTTCCATTTGATTAAAAATGCTTTTGACGATGAAAATGAAAAAGTTACTGAAGCAACATTAAAACGCATCATCATTGAAGGATTACAAGAATTCTTGTACAAGCGTACAGCTAGAAATCCTGTTATCTTGCCAATGTTAATTGGAACTTCAATCTAAGTAGATCATTTGATCTACTTTTTTTATTTAAGGGTATTCAAATGAGTAAAACTACAAAAATCGAAATAATTTTAAATCACCACGCTGGTAATGGTTTAGCAATTTCTGCCTGTCATAAAGTAATAAAATTTCTAGAAAAGAATAATCTCAATTATGAGATACACAAAACTCTAAAAGATGGTGACGGAGTAAGAATTGCCAAACAGTTAGCTAATCATCCAAATAACAGTAAAATCATTGTTATTGGTGGAGATGGAACATTAAATCAAGCCGTTAATGGCGTCAAACAATCCAATTACCCGAATACCGCTTTAGGATATATTCCTGGTGGTTCTGGCAATGATTTTTGTCGTGGCATCAAATTAAAGATCAAAGATCCTGTGATTTTGTTACAAGCCATTCTCTCAATGAAACAGCCTCAGATATTTGATGTGGGTAAAGCTTATAACAACGATTTTTCTCATTATTTTATCAATAATATTGGCATCGGTTTTGATGCTCGAACGGTTTATTATACAAATCATTCTGAACGAAAAGACTTTCTCAATAAATTACATTTGGGGACATTATCTTACTTCACTAATTTACTAAAAGTTATCAAAAAACAACCGGCCTTTGGTTTAGATGTTGCTTATAAAAATCACCAAAAACATTTTGATTCTGCTTATATTGTGGTTGCTACGAATCATCCTTATTTTGGTGGTGGCTTTGCAATTGATCCAACTGCCACGCCTTTCAATCACCATTTGAATTTGATCGTTGTCAAAAAAATCACTGGCATGACTTTTATCAAATTGTTCAGCAAATTATTGACTAACGGTTCTCACCTACAAGATAAAAACGTTTGGCATATTGAGGGTGGTCAGTTTTCTCTTCATAACCAGACGAATCAATACGGACAGATGGATGGCGAAGAATTAGATCAGCATGAATTTAATTTTAATTTTGAAATCAGTCACCATCCCTTTTGGCTACCAATCAAATAATCCCTACACAAAAACCTCGCTAGAATGCATTGTTTCATTGCACTCTAACGAGGTTATTTTTTCTCCAAAAAATCTTGAGGAGTTATATGTTCCATACCAATCATCGGATCAATCGCATTGTTCATTATCATGTCTAAAGTCAAACGATAATCGATTAGCGCTTGTTCTTGTGTTTCTTTTGGTGGTGTATCTGGTCCTTTAATCTTAAATGTTGTAAAAATCCTTTGTTTCAAAGTGGTTTGACGTTCACTCGACTGGTCTTTGATTGAACGCTCAAAAGTTGACCTATCGCCTACCATAATCAATAATCTCTTAGCACGTGTTACTGCTGTATACAACAAATTACGGCGTAACATTCTGGATTCTTCATTAACTAGTGGCAGAATTACCATTTCAAATTCTGAACCTTGAGATTTATGAATTGATGTACAGTAAGCTAATGATATATTAGTCCAATCTTTGCGATTCAAAGTAACTTCATTTCCATCAAAATCGATCACTAACTGATCCACGTGGTCAGTATTTTCTTTAGCGAGGATGATTCCCACAATTTTACCGATTTCGCCATTGAACACGTTATCTTCAGGCGTATTGACTAAGTAAACCACTTTATCATTAATTCGATATTTAACATTTCCCATCGAAACTTCTTTTCTTTTTGGCTTCATTGGATTAACGACGTTTTGAATCACATAGTTTAAATTATCGATCCCAGCTTGACCACGATACATCGGTGCTAAAACTTGCACATCAGCAATATCAAAGCCACGCTCACTTGATTTTGAAATAATCTGTGATAAAACATTTGGAACGTTACGGCTGTCACAGTTAATAAAACTACGATCGGCCCTATTTTGAAAAATACCATCAACGACAATCCCTTCATTTATATCATGAGCTAATTGAATAATCGTTGAATTTTCATCTTGACGGTGAATATTTTTTAAAATTGTTGTAGGAAAAGCGTCACTATTAATCAAGTCGGCAAATACTTGTCCCGGTCCAACCGAAGGTAATTGATCGCGATCACCTACTAAAACGATCTGCGTTCCAGGTTGTACTGCTGTTATCAATACTTTAAACAGTTTAGTATCAACCATCGACATCTCATCAATGATCAACAATTTACAATCCAAACTAGGTTCAGCATATTCATCATCTTCAGTCCCAGTAAGACCTAATAAACGATGGATCGTCATAGCCGGTAACCCCGTAGCTTCGCTCATATGTTTAGCGGCACGACCGGTTGGAGCAGCCAAAGCGATTGCATAATCATCTGAATTTGGATCAAGCGGCATATCATTTAGTTCTGCATAAGCAGCCACAATTGCATTGATAATCGTTGTTTTACCAGTTCCCGGACCACCTGTCAAAAGAAAAATTGGATGGGTCAAAGATTGCCGAATAGCTTTTTCTTGAGAATCATCATATTTAACTTTAAATTGTTTCTCAATTTTTTTAAGCTCTTTTTTCATCTCTCTTTCTTTCCAAGAGACGCCCTTAAAAGTATCTGTGATCATTTTTAAAGATTGTGCAATCGACCACTCAGAATCAGACAGATCTTTTTGATAAACATTGCCATCTTCAACTAGTAAAACACCATTTTTAACTAAATCGCGCAATCCTGCTACTAGTTTTTTTGATAAATCATCCGTCGAATTATTACGTAAAACGCCCATAACTCGTCTAATCAATTCCTGACCATCGACATAAGTATCGCCGGTTTCGTTGATCATTGAGCTAGTCATTTGAATCAATGCACCTTTAATTCTTCTAGGGTCATCGCCAGTTATCCCTAAACGTCGAGCTAACTCATCTGCTCGTTTGAAACCGACACCTTTAACGTCTAAAACTAGTTGGTAGGGATCAGCTTGGATTTTTTTCAGTGTTTGGACTCCATATTTTTGATAGATCCTAGCACTCAAAGTGGGCCCAAAACCATAATTATTCAATTGATATAAAGCTTGTTCTGTTTGATGATTGTTAGAAATCTGTTCAATTATTTGTTGCGTTTTTTCAGCACTTAATTTTAAGAAATCTAGAGCATGAGGATCTTTGATGATCTTATCAATAGCATCATTTCCTAATTCATCAACGATTTTTTCAGCTTTTTTCTTTCCAATGCCAGGAAACTCATCACTGGAGAAAAAACTAATTAGTTCCTTTCGACCATTAGGACGACTTCTTTGATACGAAGTGGCTTGAAATTGTTTGCCATATTTAGGATGGTCAACAATTTGCCCCTCAAAACGATACTCTTCTTCTTCTGATATTTCGCCAAAGCTTCCTGTCACAACAATATCTTTAGCATCCCAATCAGTATTTGTTTTTTTTATTTTAATTGTAAAAATTTTGTAGAGATTTTCTGGGTTCTCAAAAAAGATAGCTTTGACAGTGCCTAAAAAATATGGTGTTTCATTACTGTCTGTCATCGCTATCTCCTTGTTTTTTAATGAATTCTTGTAAATCAGCTAGTTTTTTTTCATTCTTTAAATAATACTTCTCATCTAATTTTTTAGCTTGTTTCAAATAATTTTGATAATCCTTTTTGAGATTCATCGCACACAAAGCCATATTGAAGTAAAATTTGGCCGTTGGTTGGATTTTATTGGCAGTTTGATAAAAGGACAAGGCCTCTTGAAAATTGCCGTTAGCGAGCAATAAATCAGCTAGTAATTCATTGGATTGTAAATCCTTTGGTGATTTTTCCACCGCTGTTAAAGCATACATAATTGCTAATTGACGCTTGCCTTGTTGGTCCAAAGTTTTGGCCATCATGAAATAAGCTTCAAAAGCATAATCATTATTAACTAACTTTTGAAAAATATTGTTAGCTTTATCATACTTATCTGCTAAATAATAGACATTACCCAAATTATAAAGTAAATCTTGATTGTCTTTAAATATTTCTAACGAACGAGCTAATAATTCCTCAGCTTGTTCTAAATCTCCAGCTTGGACCAAATACGTCGATAATTGTAAAATTTCAGGCAATTGTTTTGGGTTTTGATTCAGATCCGCTACTAGCAACTTAACAGCAGCTTCTTTATCACCTTGATTAAATAATTTTTCTGCTTGTTTGTTCATAATTACCTCAAATAGTATCTGAACTATCTAATTGTTTATCCAGATAACTAGTTTCATTCCACTTGATTAATTTAAATTGGCCATCTTGGTATTGTAAATGAGTCAGACTAGTATTGGAAAGACCACCATTTTTACGAATGTCACAAATTTTAGTTCCTAATAATGATTGGATCAACGTCACTAAAGCAGCTCCATGACTGACGATGACAAGATTACTGTCAGGATCATTTTGAGCAACGATCTTTTCAACAGCAGCTGTAGTTCTATTAGCAACTTGTTCGAACGATTCACCCTTGATTAAATCATAATCATAATCTTTGGGCTGATGTCTAAAGGCATAAATCACTTCTGGCATTTCATTTTCCAATTCAGAAAATTTACGACCTTCCATGATGCCTAAATCAAATTCTCTAAGACCATCAACGACATCAAACGGTATTTGACGATTTAAATCTTTGATCAAAGTTTGGGCGGTTGTTTTAGCACGTGGCAACGGACTGGAATACATGTGGTCGATATTTATATCCTGCAATCTTTTTGCCAGTAAACTAATATCATGTAAACTTTCTGGCAAAAGTGGTGAATCACCGTGTCCACCTTGATATTTTCCTTCTAGATTCCATTCGGTCTTCCCGTGTCTGACAAAATATAATTCCATTTTATTCTCACCTTACAAAGTTAATTACCTTTAATTATCGGTTTTTTGGAAGATTTTTTCAAGCCAGAGCGTATTTTACTGAAAATAAAAAAAAGCGATCAATATTGGCTATTCCAGTCAATATCAATCGCAGTAACTTTTAGATGTATTGTAACTTCTTTTCTGCCATGTAAGCACAATCGATAGTTGCGCCACCTAGGCATTCCTCGCCGTCATAGAAGACAACTTCTTGTCCTGGTGTAATTGCACGAACTGGGTTGTCAAACTCAACATTGACCTTACCATCGCCTAAAACGTGAACTGTAACACCAGTATCTTGTTGGCGATATCTGAACTTAGCTGTGGCATGGAAAGTATCACCGTAGTCTAAAGCGGTGATAAATGACAAGTCAGATGCGTCCAAATGATCGGCATATAGTCTTGGGTTGTCGTATCCTTGGTCGACATAAAGAATGTTCTTGCTCATGTCCTTACCAACTACAAACCATGGCTCGTTTGATTTACCATTTCCACCGATACCTAGGCCTTGTCTTTGACCGATCGTGTAGTACATCAAACCGGCATGATCACCCTTGATCTCACCATCTGGTGTCATCATCTTACCAGGTTGTGCAGGCAAGAATTCACTTAAGAATTGACGGAAGTTTCTCTCACCGATGAAACATACACCAGTTGAGTCTTTCTTCTTAGCAGTGGCTAGTCCAGCTTCTTCAGCAATACGACGAACCTCTGACTTTTGCATACCACCGATTGGGAACAAAGCCTTTTGTAATTGCTCTTGTTGAACAGTACTCAAGAAATAAGTTTGATCCTTATTTGCATCGCCACCACGAAGCAAGTGAACCACACCGTTGTCATCACGGAATGATTGTGCATAGTGACCCATAGCGATGTAATCAGCGTTTAATTTGTTAGCATAATCCAAGAAAGCCTTGAACTTAACTTCTTTGTTACACATAACATCAGGGTTTGGTGTTCTACCCTTACGATATTCTGCCAGGAAATACTCGAACACACGGTCCCAATATTCCTTTTCAAAATTAACCGAGTAATAAGGAATACCAATCTTATTGGCAACCTTAGCAACATCCTCATAATCCTCGGTAGCAGTACATACACCAGAGTCATCAGAATCATCCCAGTTCTTCATGAAAACTCCGATAACCTCATAGCCTTGTTGTTTCAAAAGAAGTGCACTAACTGACGAGTCAACGCCACCACTCATACCTACTACAACACGCTTCTTCTTATTATCCATTTGAAAACCTCATTTTATTTAACTAATACGTTTTTTTCTTTCAAAAAGTTCATCAAGTAACGATAGTCACTGACTTCTTTTTCTGTATCTTTAATTTTGAACATATTGATACTGTGCATACCACTTTTATCAGTGATCGACAATTTCAAACTGTCTAGATTTTTGCTAACCACGGCACGCAAATAATATCTAGCATCATATGGAGATGACCCATTGATTGGGTGTTCCAAACGAAAACTACCTTTATTTGTTTCCATGAAGCCTGAATCTAATAGTGAATATTTTTTTACTTCGGGGTTAAGTTCATAAACTTCTTGATCCCCTTGTACTTGAGCTTGGCGTTTATCCATAATAATCATCCCTCATAATCAAATTTTCTCTTAATTATAAGTTTGAATAAAATTGCCTAATTAGTCAAGTCTTGCACGATTTTAACTAGTTTATTGGCAAATTCAACTACTTCTTCTTCAGTATTGTCTTTACCAAAACTGATTCTAACTGAGTCATTGATTTTTGGACTGTCTTCACCATACATGGCAACTAAAACATGCGATGGTTCAAGACTTCCCGCGGTACATGCAGAACCTCCAGAAATTGCTACTTCGTCAAGATCTAATCTCGTCAATAAGACGCCACGATCAATTCCTGGCAAATACAAATTCATCACGTGATTTAAAGCATGTTTATCTTTGGGTCCATTGATGTCAAAATCAATTTTATTCTCTGTCAAGACCTTTTGAATCGTTTGTTTAAATCCAAAATAACGATCTTGTCGAGCTTGTTTTTCTTCCGGAGTAATCAATTCAACAGCTTTGGCAAAACCAGCGATGGCAGGAACATTTTCCGTTCCCGCACGACGTTTAGTTTCTTGATCGCCACCTTTAATAAAAGATGGAATATGAATATCATCATTGATATACAAAAAGCCGATGAATTTCGGTCCATTAATCTTATGAGCCGAAGTCGATAACATATCGATGTGTTGGCCTTTGACATCAATATCTTCCATTCCAAATGCTTGTACAGCATCGGTGTGGAAATATGCTTGATGGTCTTTTAAGACTTCACCAATTTCTTTAATTGGATTCATCGAACCAACTTCATTATTACCGTACATGATCGTTACTAAGATCGTATCGTCACGTAAAGCATCTTTGACTTGTTGAGCAGTCACTTCACCATGTTCATTAGGCTTTAGATAAGTTACTTCAAAACCTAAAGTTTCTAAATAAGCTAACGGTTTAAGAATTGCTTCATGTTCAATTTCAGTCGTTATGATATGTTTTCCTAGTTTTTGTCTAGATAATGCTGTTTGAATTACAGCGGTATTGTCGCTCTCAGTTCCACCACTAGTAAAGACAATTTCTGAGTCTTTAGCGTTGAGACTTTGAGCAATCGTATGCCGGCTTTCATCCAAAACTTTTCGAGCTTGACGACCAAAATAATTGGTAGCAGATGCATTACCAAAATTATTAGCCATCTGTTCACTGATTACATCGACTACAGGTGTAGCCATCGGTGTGGTGGCAGCATTATCTAAATAAATAAATGCCACAATAAATCCCCTCTATTCTTGGTCTAAAAAGTTCAATAACATAGTTACTGATTTGCGTCCGGCTTGTAAAACAAATTCGTCAAAGTTTACACTAGCATTTTCGTCGCCCACATCACTCATTGAACGAATAACAACGAATGGTGTTTTGAATTCAACACAGACTTGAGCCACAGCTGCGCCTTCCATTTCTGATGCCAAAGCATCTGGGAACGACTTTTTAATTGTAGCAATTTTTTCTTTTCCGTCAACAAATTGGTCTCCGGAAACGATCAAACCAATTTTACTAGTCAAGCCAGTTCTCTTTGCAGCTGCTGCGATTGCTTTAACGTAATCAGGATCAGCCTTGAAATAAAGGTCTTTTTGAGGAAGTTGTCCTACTTTATAACCAAAGCCAGTTGCATCAACATCATGATAAGCCAATTTGTCAGAAATAACGACGTCTCCAACACTCAAACCTTCACCGATACCACCAGCTGAACCGGTATTAACGACAAAATCTGGTTGATAACGATCATTCATCAAAGTAGCTGTCATACCAGCTTGAACTTTACCAATGCCACTTTGAGCCAAATATACTTCATGATTCTTATAACTGCCTAGAGTAAATTCGACTCCAGCAACAGTGACTGTTTGAATGTCTGTCAAAGACTCCTTCATTAGTTTGATTTCTTCTTCCATAGGGACGATTACGCCAATTTTCATACTTTAACTCCTCTTAAATAAAAAATAATATTAAAAATACCAGTACAATTAGACCGAATACTGTAATGATGGCAATATTCAATTTCTTTTTCAATTTATTTGTCTTATACTCAAATAATTCCATATTTTCTTGTATAGTTTGCTCTGGATGTTGTTGCTGATATTGTTTTTCAGCTCGTTGTCTTTCCTGTTCTTTAATTCTTTGTTGCTGAGCTTCAACTTGATCTGCACGAACAACTGTCTGTGGATGATTGTTTTTCTTAACTTTAGAATTAACAAAATCTCTTACTTTTGAAAACATTTATTTTTCCTTCGCTTTTAGTAATTCCCAATAAGTAATAGCATAAATAGTTTTAGCATCGCAAATATCACCAGACTTAATTTGTTCCTTAGCTTCTTCTAAAGTTAAGTTCTCAACATTTAAAAATTCATCCGGATCAAGTGGCCGTTTGAATTCTACTTTTTTGAGATTTTTCGCAACAAAAACTGTCAATTTTTCATTTGAATAACCAGGACTAGAATAAAATGAAGTAACTTGTGTTAAATCGTCAGTAGTTAAACCTAATTCTTCATCCATTTCCCGTAGAGCAACTTCTTTTAAGTCACTACCTTCATCTGAGTCGATTTTTCCGGCTGGGATTTCCAATGTTTCTTGTCCCATCGGTGTCCGCCATTGTCTAACAAAAATCATTTTTCCATCGTCAGTGAATGGGATAATTGCCACAGCACCATGATGTTCAACAACTTCACGAATATCAGGAATACCATTTGGCAAAACAACTTGTTCGACATTCACGTCAAAAATCTTGCCACCAAACATTTGTTTCTTGGCAACCACTTCTTCATAATATCTTGAATCTTCTTTTTTCATTGCAAAACCTTCCTGACTTGATTAATCAACTAAAATAATACTTACCTTTTGCAGATATTTTACCAGAAATTG
The DNA here is from genome assembly GCF_001435505.1 of Companilactobacillus futsaii JCM 17355. Taxonomy (GTDB): domain Bacteria; phylum Bacillota; class Bacilli; order Lactobacillales; family Lactobacillaceae; genus Companilactobacillus; species Companilactobacillus futsaii. The sequence goes on from NZ_AZDO01000011.1 coordinate 38,673, forward strand.
AAATGTCTACAACCTTGCCAAAGAAAAAGAAAGCACTAATCAGCGCTTTCTTCATCTTTGATATTAACATTTACCGCTTGAGGGCCTTTATAACCTGGTGCAATCTCAAAGCTGACATCTAAACCATCTTTGATGAAATAGTCATCACGATTGAGAACTGAGTCTGCAAAGAAAAAGATATCTTCCTCACCATTATTTATAAAGCCAAAGCCACGGTTATTATTAAATCTTACAATTTTTCCTGTGAACATTATTCACCATTCCTAATCATCAAAGCCTTCAGTTTTTGTTTCTGGATATTCTTCAGCAACAATTTTAGCACATCTAGCACAGAATGTTGGATAATTATTATCACTACCAACATCAGTCTTGATCATACGACATCTTTGACAAACTTCGCCTTCTGCCTTTTGAACTAAGACATCAGCTAAATCATACTTGTCAGCATTTTCTGGTGTTGCATCAACTAGTTCAAATTGAGAAACAATCAACAATTGGCCAAAGTTGCTGTCGATCTTGTCAAGAACAGTTTTTAGTTCGTCATTTGGATGTACGGTAACTTTAGCTTCAAGTGATTTACCAATTAATTTATCAGCACGGGCAACTTCAAGTGACTTCAAAACGTTATCTCTAAAGTCCATGAATACTTGCCAATCCTTTTGAATTTCTGCTTCATCAGGGATTTCTTCAACAGCTGGCATTTCAGCTAATTGAACGAATTCTTCTGGTTCTTTAAGGTATTCCCAAACTTGTTCCATTGTATGTGGAAGGATCGGTGTCAATAACTTAGCCAATTTAACAACTGTTTCATAGATGACCGTTTGCATTGAACGACGTGAATGTGCATCTTCAGCATCGATATAAACAACGTCCTTAGCAAAGTCTAGATAGAAAGTAGACATTTCATTAACGATAAAACTAACGACATTCTTAGCTACGTCAGCAAAATCATACTTATCGTAGTCACTTAGAACTTCTTTAACTAAGTTGTTCAACTTAACCTTGATGTACTTGTCTTCTGGACGAAGATCATCGTAACTAACACCGTTAGTCTTAGGGTCAAAGTCAGTCGTATTGGCTAACATGAATCTGATAGTATTTCTGATCTTACGATAAGTTTCAGAAACTTGTTTGAATGAGTCAACTGATACTGAAACATCAGAACTTGAGTCAACTGAAGCAACCCATAAACGAATAATTTCAGCACCGAATTGTCTTTCAATGTCACTAGGAGCAATAACGTTACCAAGTGATTTACTCATCTTAACGCCATTCTTATCCAAAGTGAAACCTTGAGAAAGAATTGCTTTGTATCCTGCTTCACCAAAGGCTGCAACAGAAGTTACTAGCATTGAGTTGAACCAACCACGATATTGATCAGAACCTTCAAGAATTAAATCAGCTGGATAAGTTAGATTATCACGAGTTCTAGCAACTCCTGCATGAGCTGTCCCAGAGTCGAACCAAACGTCCAAGATATCTGTTTCCTTAGTGAACTTACCATTTGGTGAACCGGCATTAGTATAACCTTCTGGAAGAAGATCCTTAGCATCTCTTTCAAACCAAACGTTAGAACCGTATTTACCGAACAATTCAGCTACGTGGTCAACAGTTTCTTTCGTCATAATTGGATCGCCGTTTTCAGCGTAGAAAATTGGTAGTGGAACACCCCAAGCACGTTGTCTGGAAATTACCCAATCACCACGGTCACGAATCATATTGTAAAGACGTGTCTTACCCCAAGCTGGCTTGAAGTCAATCTTTTCAATAGCATCAAGGATTTGTTGTCTGAACTTATCGATTGAAGCAAACCATTGTGGTGTAGCACGAAAAATAACCGGTTTTTTAGTACGCCAATCATGTGGATAACTGTGAGTGAAGAAACTTAACTTCAAAAGTGAGCCGTTTTCTTCCATACGTTTTGTGATCAACTTGTTAGCATCATCGTAGAAGACACCTTGATATTCTGGTACTTCGTCAGTAAATTTACCTTGAGCATCGATTGGTGAAAAGACTGGCAACTTGTATTTCATACCAACAACAAAATCATCAGCACCAAATCCAGGAGCTGTATGAACTAAGCCAGTACCATCGTCTAGTGTTACGTGATTACCTAAGATCAAAAGTGATTCTTGATCGTAGAATGGATGTGTTGCTGTAACGTATTCTAATTCTGAACCTTTGAATGTCTTAAGGATTTCAACGTTCTTCCAACCTAATTCTTCCTGAACGTATTGAATTCTTTCTTGAGCAACGACATACTTCTTGCCATCAGCATCAACTTCAGCATAGATAAACTTAGGGTTTACACAGATAGCCTTGTTTGATGGAATTGTCCAAGGAGTAGTTGTCCAAATAATAAATGAAGCATCAGCATCAACAACGCCCTTACCATCACGTACTTTGAAAGCTACGAAAATTGAAGGTGATTTGATGTCTTTATATTCAACTTCAGCTTCAGCTAGAGTTGATTCTGAAGATGGCGACCAATAAACAGGTTTCTTACCACGGTAGATATAACCTTTGTCAACCATTTCACCAAAGACTTTAACTTCGGCTTCTTCAAATTCTTTTTGATATGTGATATATGGGTGATCCCAATCGGCTGAAACACCTAGGCGTTTGAAACCAGCCATTTGTTTCTTGATCTCACCTTCAGCAAATTCGTAACACAATTTACGATATTCGCTCATTGACATTTCCTTACGTTTAATGCCTTTTTTTGCAAGTTGTTGTTCAATTGGAAGGCCATGAGTATCCCAACCAGGAACGTAAGGTGAACGGAATCCGTTCATAGACTTATAACGAACAATGATATCCTTAGAAATCTTGTTCAAAGCATGTCCCATGTGAATGTCACCATTAGCGAATGGAGGTCCATCCAATAGTTCGAAAGTTGGTTTACCTTCGTTTAATTTTTGACGCTTTTCATAAATTTTGTTTTCTTCCCAAGCTTTTTCCCATTCCGCTTCTTTGTTTGGAAGGTTACCACGCATTGGAAACTTAGTTTTACCCAAGTTTAGAGTATCTTTTACTCGCATCTTTTCACCCCTTCTGAAAATAAAAAGAACCCATCCAATCTAGGACGAGTTCTCGCTATACCACCTATTGGTAAATTACATAAATTGTCAAAGAGTTGATATACCTTAATTAATTTTTACTAGACTCACACCGTACACTAGCTCGCTGAAAAAATATCCAAAAGGCACTTGTTCTCTTATTATTCTTTAGGATCATCACCAGATTTATCATCTGAAAAATTGAACGTAGGTTCATTTTGTTGATGATTAATCGTATATGTTTCATCTGGTTGGTCATCCTGATAATTGTCATTATAGTTCATTTGATCCGAATTGAAAACTGATTCTTGATTATTTTCATAATCTTGTGAATTTTTTTGTTGATTATTTTGGTAATTGGCACTCGTATCAACGTCTGAATGGCCACCAACTTCTTGTTTTAATTTGTCAGTAGAAGTACTGTCGTTAAGTTTGGACCATTCCGGACTGTCAACCATATCCAATTGCTGTTTCAACATGCCTTGTAGTCCTTGTCGGAATGAATTGACACTCTTTTTCAGATTGTCAGTCTCAATCGTCACTTGTCTAGCACGATCAGAAGCATCTTGTAAAATTTGATTGGATTTTTCAGTTGATTGATTTAACAAGTCCCGAGCCTTCTTCTGAGACTCTTCAACGATAATCTGGGCTTCTTGTTCAGATTCATTTTTAACCTTCTCAGCGGCTTCTTGAGCCACCAAAATAGATTGATTCAAGGCATCCTTCATATCAGTAAAGTATTTTAACTGTTCTGAAGTTTCCTTAAGCTCTTTTTCTAATTGAGCATTTTTTTGGAGAGCTAAATTATAGTCTTGAGCTGCTTGTTTCAAAAAACTATCAACTTGGTCGCGGTCATAGCCTCGAAATTTACTATCAAATTCTTTATCATGTATTTCTACTGGTGACAATACCATAACTTCACGCCCCTATTTCTTAAAGATATTAACAAGTAAAATATACTTGTTGTTCTTTGATCGACCCATAATATCATTGATTCGAATACGACCAAAGCCCCTAACACTAAGAGTATCAGTAATGGCAATAAACGCAGACGCATTCTTATTGACGACCCAATTGATTTGAACCTTACCATGATCGACCAAGGCTTTAGAACTCTGTCGTGACAAGTCATAGACTGTTGAAATTATTGAGTCCAAGCGCAATGACTGCACAAGAACTGTTTCATCAATTGACTCATCTTTCGGCAAAATGACCTCAGAAAAATCTTTCTTAATCAAATGGATCTTGTAAGGACCAATTTTTTTCACTTGTTCTTCAATGTAACTGCTCATTGAATTAAATACAAAAAATTGCCAATTCTCACCATCGGTAATTATGTCTCCAAAACGGTCACGTTCTACGCCTGATCCTGTTAATGAGCCTAATATTTGACCGTGATGTAAATTAGCAAATTTTTCTGGATAACGTATTTCATACATCGCAATCTCAAAATCTGAATCTTGTGGTACAAAATAGTCAGGAGCAATTATTCCCCTGACTCTTTCAGCATTTCTAAAACCCCCGAAGTAATGAACATATAGGTCATCATACTTATTGATCAGGTTATTTAAAATTGTTTGTTCGCGCAGATTCAAAAATTCAGTCAATTGCGGTGTGTACATCGTTTGAGCTTTTAATAAAATATCACTTATTTTATCAATGAACGGCTTTTCTTCTGGACGAAAATAGCCGCCGCCAATGATTGTATTTTTATTATCCATAGTTAAATTATTAAAAATATCGCTTTCTGCAATAATCGAATTAATATCAGTGCAACTATTGGAGAAAAATCTAGAAAACCTATACTAGTTGGAATAAATCTTCTAATTAAGTTCAAGAATGGATCTACTGCTCTAACTATCAGACTTCCAAAAGCTGAATTATATAGCGAAGGTATAAAAGACATTATACAATACAAAAAAATTATAAATTCATACAATTCGAAAGCCAAACTAATAATGAACGGCAGTCCACTTACAATTCGATCCATATCATTCCTCGACTTTATTCGTTTATATCTGGTATGCTTCCGTCGATTTCAAACTTAGGTGGTGTGCAAAGAAAAATTTTATCGCCGACACGTTTAATTTCACCATTAATGGCATAAATAGCTCCTGTCAAAAAATCCACGATCCGTTTTGATTGTTGATCATTGACATTAGTAAAATTGACGATTACTGCTTTATTGTTCAACAGTTGCTTTGCGATAACTTTCGCATCCGAGTAAACCCTAGGTTGATAAATAGCAATTTTACTATTGGGCTTAGTTCTTGCTTCACTAGCTGTACTCATAGATACTACCTTTTCGTTATTTGCGTAGTTTTCTTGCCTTGGTTGTGTTTCTGGCTTCTTTTCATCGAAGTCTTCTTCATCATTGATGCCAAAAAAACTGCCTAACTTTTCAAATGCCATAGGAAAGTCTCCTTTTATTTTTTGTTACGACGCTTAAAAATTGGAGGAGTTGAATCATCATCGTCATCACTTAAATCAATTGTTTCAGGTTTTTGGAAGATTTCAAAATCACCTTTTTCACCCGAAACATTGTTGCTCTTGGATGAATCACGATTAATATCCCAATCCGCTAAGGGATCATTTGATGGTTTAGTTTGAGGTCTTGATTGAACTTGCTCATCTGGTTTTTTGCTGTTATCCAAAGTAGCTCTTGGATTGTGCAAAGGACGTCTAGTTGGTTCTTTTTTCTTGTCGCCACTTTCAACACCAGTAGCAATAACTGTTACCTTAACTTGATCACCTAAAGTATCGTCGATTGAAGTACCAAAGATTATATTAACATCAGATGTAGCTTGTTCGGAAACAATTTGCGCTGCATCTTGGGCTTCAAATAGTGATAAGTCTGGTCCACCAGTAATATTAAGAAGTACTTGCTTAGCACCGTCAATTGAAACTTCAAGTAATGGTGAAGAAATAGCTTTCTTAGTAGCTTCAGTAATTCTGTTTTCACCATTAGCTGTACCGATACCCATCAAAGCAGAACCTTGATCAGACATAACAGTCTTAACATCCGCAAAATCCAAGTTAACAAAACCAGGTGATGTGATCAAATCAGAGATGCTTTGAACACCTTGACGTAAAACGTCATCAGCAACACTGAAAGCTTCATTCATTGGAGTTTTCTTATCAACAATTTCTAATAACTTACTGTTAGAAATTAAAACTAAGGTATCAACATCTTTTTTAAGTTCAGTGATTCCATCGGCGGCAAAACGTGAACGCTTAGCACCTTCAAAAGCAAAAGGACGTGTTACAACGCCGACTGTCAAAGCACCACTTTCCTTAGCAATGTTAGCTACGATAGGAGCGGCACCAGTACCAGTTCCACCACCCATTCCGGCAGTGACAAAAATCATATCTGCACCTTCAAGGGCTTCTTTAATGGCTTCTTCACTTTCTTGAGCAGCTTTTTGTCCAACCTCAGGATTTGAACCAGCACCTAACCCTCTAGTTAACTTAGGTCCTAATTGAATCTTAGTTTCAGCATTTGAATTTTCTAGAGCTTGAACGTCAGTGTTAGCAGCAATAAATTGAACGCCTTTGATATCTGCTTCAACCATTCGATTAACAGCATTTCCGCCGGCACCACCGACACCGATAACTTTAATTACCGCTCCCTTATTTTGGCTTGAGTCTAAAGTATATTCCATTAAGGAGTTCCTCCTACAAATCATTTAATTTATTATTTATTAATCAAAAAATCTACTCCAAAAGTCCTTGAATTTCGACGTTTTCTTAGCCTTTGGCTCTGACGTCTCTTCTTCTGTTGGTTGGTCCTCTTGAGTCGTATCAACAGATTGTTCTGGTTGCACTTGTGGTTGTTCCGGAACAGTTTGTTGAGGTCTACTATTTGAAACAGTAGCACCATTAACAACATTGTCAGCAATTACTCCAATGTCATTCAATCTTGAAGCGTAAGTAACTAATCCTAATCCCAAGGAATAAGAAGGATATCTCATACCCATTTGCGTAGGAACATAACTCCTTACCTTAACATCAAAAATCTTTCGGGCAAGATCTTCAATATTAGGAGTTGCTGCGACACCACCAGTAAGTACGATACCACCCGGAAGTGATAACGCTCCAGCCTCTTCTAGTGGTGCTTGCAATCTCGTAAAGATTTGGTTCAATCTAGCTTCAATGATTTCAGCCAAATATTCTTCTGAAACCATGGTTGGTTCACTCTTGCCAACTACTTCTACGTTAATATTTTCTTCAGTATCTGATTTATCAGCTGATGCATTACCGTAATAAAGTTTTAGTTGGTTAGCATTCTCAACTGTCGTATTCAAGACAACGGAGATATCGTGGGTAACGTAATCTCCACCTTCAAAGTCTACAGTTGACAATTTCAAGTTGTGATCATGTACGACTGAAGCGGTTGTTTGACCAGCTCCCATATCGATTATAACGGCTCCAAAATCACTTTCACCGTCATTTAATACCACCTGACTCAATGCCATTGGAGAGATTACTTTATGAATAATATTTAGACCAGCCTTTTGAATGGCTTTTTTAGTATTATGTACGATTGTTTTTGGCGCCGTATAAATGATTCCCGTCATTTCCAAACGGACACCGATCATTCCACGTGGATCACGAATATTAGTGAATCCATCAACGGAAAACTGTTTAGGTATTAGAGAAACTACTTCTCTTTCACTAGGTAAGTTTTGGACCATAGCGGCCAACATCACTTGTCTGACATCATTTTCGTTGATTTCTTTTGATTGAGAACCAACCGCTATCATCCCTTGGCATTTCTCAATCTGTAACATGTTTGCCGATATACCGACTACAACGTTACGAATAGTTATATTTGCTTGTGTCTCGGCCTTTTTAATAGCCTTTTTAATAGCACCTGCCGCTTTGTCTATATCAACTATAACGCCACGACTGACTCCCTCAGAGCGTTCACTTCCAACGCCCACGATACTTAATCTATCATCGGACGATTCAGCAACGACTACTTTTATTGAATTAGTACCGATATCTAGACCTACAAAGAATTCAGAATTGTCCATTAATCGTAGCAGCCTCCCTTACCTAGAAAAATCTATTCACTAAAAAATTTTAACACAAATATGATTATATTAAACCTATTTCTTGTCTTTAAAAGGATAAGAATAGGCACCGATCTCTAAATCTATAACACCTTTTTTCTTCATTTGTGATGCCATCCCTGGATAATATTTCAATTTCGACTGAACCGTTCGCATATCAGCAATTACTTTATTGCCATCATTCATATCAATCTTGATGCGATATGGATTCAATTTTGTCGGAGCGTTACGGATCTCAGAAATATTAGTTTGAATATTTTTTGACAATCTAGCATAAATATTGGAAATTTGTTTCAATCTTTTATGCCTAAAATTACTATAAATCGGATAATTTCCAATCGGTGAATTGAGTTTTTGATCAATGATCTGACCGTTATTAATAATTCGATAATAGCCACCATTTTTAGCAATAAAACCGAGTGTTGGACGCTCTTTAACCGTAATAGTCAAATCACGTAAATTACGAGTTCTAAACGAAATAGATTCAATTGATGGTAACTTTTTCTCAGCTTTTTTCGAAATCGAACTGTGATGCAGCAAAACATCGAATAAATTAGAATTATCATCAATCGCAGTAGCATTGATAACTTGCTGCGCTCCTAAGTCGTTTACACCTTTGACGTTGACATTTCTAACCTTACTCAAAGGCGAACCAAAATAAGCAATTAAAACTATGAAAAAGACTATCACAATAATTAAGCTGTTTTTACTTACTTTGATTTTTCTCTTCTTCAACACCTAATCCTCAAATCTTACTTATTTACTAAGTCGACCAAGACTTTGATCAAACGATCAGTTGCATCAGGCACACCAATTTTCTTAGAATTGACCGACATCTCTTGTTGCAATTTAGTATTGCTCATAATTTGATTGATTTCTTTAAACAAACTATCGGAATTCAAGTCCTTTTCAGGAATCACGACCGCTGCATCGACTTTGGCAACAGAGAGTGCATTTTTTGTTTGATGATTATGCGTTACATAAGGACTAGGAATGAAAATTGCGGGGATTCCTAATGCTGTTATCTCAGCGATACTAGTTGCACCACTACGACCAACAATCAACTTAATATCCGGCAAAATTTCAGGCATATTATCAATATATGGTAATACCGAAACATTTGCACTCTTTAAGTATTTATCATCTATCAACTTAATAACGCCGTCATAGTGCACCCGACCAGTTACAAATAACACTTGATAGTCACTTTCAACAAATTTAGACATCGTATCGATAACAGCTTGATTAATTGGTTTAGCACCTCTAGAACCACCAAAAATCATAACGGTATCTTTATTTGGTTCTAAGCCAAATTCAGTTAAACGATCATTTTTTTGAATGCCGACTACTTCTTGAGCTCGCGGATTACCAGTGAAAACGATTTTTTTCTTTTCATTGAATTGATCAACAGCTTCTGTGAAAGCAATCGCAATCTTATCAACGAATTTACCTAAGAATTTATTCGTAACACCAGCAATCGTGTTTTGTTCATGGATCACAGTTGGTATGTGCATCGTGTGTGCTGCATAGACGATTGCACTTGAAACATATCCACCGGTTCCAACGACGATATCCGGCTTAAATTCTTTGATGATCTTACGAGATTTATGAATGCTCGACAAGAATAGCTGAACAGTCTTTAAATTCTCTAAACTTAATTTACGTCTAAAGCCCTGGATTTCAATCGTCTTAAAGTTAATCCCAGCATTCTTAACAATTTTGCTTTCTAAGCCTTTTTCTGTCCCAACGTATAAAACATCATCAATCATGTCACGCTCTTTTAGACGCTTAATCAAGGCCATTGCAGGGTAAATATGTCCTCCAGTACCACCACCGGAAACAATAATACGCATTTTAGTCATCATTTATTTCTCCCTTTAAAGTTTCGACCTCTTGAATAAATTGGTCACCACGTTCTTCAAAGGTGTGGAATTGATCCCAACTAGCCGCAGCTGGTGAAAGTAAAATAACATCTTTTGGATCACTTTGCTTATATGCTTCCGGCACAGCTTCAGTCAGATTATCAACTTTGACAATATTTCCTACGTCGGCTTTTTGGGCGGATTCAATCACTTTATCGGCTGTTTGACCATAAACGATTAAATTATTAACTTTTCCCTTCAAAGCAGGAATAAGTTCATCAAATCCATTTCCACGATCTAACCCACCGGCAATCAAAGTGATAGGTTGTTTGAAAGCTGTCAAGGCGACAATTGTTGCTTCCACATTAGTAGCTTTGGAATCATTATAAAATTTGTGTCCGCCAAAAGTATCAACGTACTGAATACGATGTTTAACACCCTTGAATGAAGATAGAACTTCAATAATATCTTTGTTACTTACATCATACAACTTAGCAACACTGATAGCTGCCAAGGCATTTTGAACATTATGTTCTCCAGGAATTTTGATTTCATCAGTTTTCATCACAGCTTGATCATTGCAGTAGATGACACCATCTTTGACAAAGGCACCTTGATCTAAGGTTTGATTGTCTGAAAATGGCAAGATTTGAGCAGTTGATTGTTTAGCTAAATTGCGCCATTCTTCAGTATTGTAATTAACTACGAAGTAATCATTCTCAGTCTGATTCTTAGTAATATGCATCTTAGCCTTAATATAGTTTTCTCGAGTCTTATGGAAATCTAAATGAGTTGAATAAATATTATTTAAAACGGCTACGTGAGGATGTAGTTCTATCGTTCCTTGCAATTGAAAACTGGAAAGTTCAGTCACAACGACATCTTTAGCATTCGCCTTTTGAATAACATTAGAGATAGGAATACCGATATTTCCGGCATAATAAGAATTCTCAAATTTTGGTGAATGCTTGAGCATCAATTGGATCAAAGTCGTCACTGTAGTTTTACCATTAGTCCCCGTAACACCAACCATTGTGGCATCACTAAAACTATAAGCGATTTCCGGTTCAGTAATAACCGGGATCATTAATTCCTCAGCTTTTTGAATCAATTCATTAGAATAGAAAATTCCCGGATTCTTAACCAAATAATCAAATGAGTCATCGATCAAGTCAGCGCTATTCGTTCCAGTGATAACTTTAAATCCTTCATCGATCAATGCTTGAGCTTCAGTATTACCTTCAAGAGGATTGGAATCGACGACAGTAACATCTGAATTCATTTTCTTTAATAATTTGGCTACGGCGTAACCACTCTTAGCTAAACCTAATACTAAGATCTTTTTATTTGAATAATTACTCTTCTTCATTGCTTAAACTACTTCCCTATACGAATAAAATTAAATAAATTGCAGAACAGATGGCTCCAAAAATCCAAAAGACGATGTCGATCTTCCATTCACTCCAGCCCATCATTTCAAAATGGTGGTGAATTGGTGTCATTTTAAAAATACGACGATGGAAAACTTTGAATGAAAAGACTTGCAACATAACACTAGCCGTTTCAATCACATAAACTAAACCAATCAATAATAATGACCAGTAACGACCTAGCAAGATTGAAATAGCTGCTAATCCAGCCCCAAGAGCTAATGAACCAACATCACCCATAAAAATCTTGGCTGGTTTGTGGTTGTATAACAAGAAAGCCAATAAAGCACCAACCACTGAGAAACAAACGATAGCTAAATCAATTTTATTTTGGTTCAAAGAAATGATTCCGTAAGTAAAATAAGAAATCGTTCCTAAACCACCTAATAAACCATCCAAACCATCAGTCAAGTTGGTAGCATTTGAAAAGCCAACTAACCAAAATAGTGTAAACAATACGAAAATCACTACTGAATCAATTGATATGATTCCAGGAATAGTGAAGTTCATTGGCAATTGATCATCGTTATAAACGTATAAAAAAATGATTCCAACAATTACTTGTAACAATGCTTTTTGATAAGCACGTAAACCCAAGTTTCTCTTTTTGAAAACTTTAATAAAATCATCGATAAAACCAATGCATCCGTACAACACGATAACAAAAGTTGTAATCAATAATGAACGATCCAACTGACCTTGCCAAAGTCCGACCCAAATATTTGTGATCAACGTAGCTAGAATTACTAACAAACCACCCATAGTAGGTGTTCCAGACTTCTTGGCATGCCACTTTGGACCTTCTTCACGAATCGATTGTCCTTCTTTGTGTCTAATTAGATAGCCAATTAAAAAAGGCATCAAAATCGCAACGATAGCAAACGAGCTAACTATATCGAAAATAATATGACTAATTTCCATGAAAATCCCCTTAATTATTTATTTTTCAATGTGATTATAATTTTACCACTGTCATTTATTACATGACCAGCCTCAACTGACTGTTTAACAACATATCCATCGCCTTTAGTTGTGACTTGTTTACCTGTTATTTCAGCAAACTTCAAGACGTCATTTTTTGACCAACCTGTCAGATCTGGCATCGTCATTGCACCATTAGTTAGCAAGACCATTCTTTGACCTGGCATGACTTTTTGACCACTGTCAGGTAATTGTTGAACAACTTTATTACCTGTACCAATTACTCCTGACTGCAATCCTAAGTTCTTGATCTTATTTAAAGCTGAATTAGTTGACTTGTCTAAAAGACTTGGCACATTCACATATTGACTACCCACTTCAACTGAATCAGTCTGAGATTTTCCTTGACTGACTAAGCGTTTAACCAATGGATTAAAGACTTCAGATAAAATCTTTTCAGCCGATTCGGTCATCTTTTGTGGTTGTTTCATTGTGACATAAACGATGTAGTTAGGATCATTATATGGAATCATTCCGGCAACAGAGAAAATATAGTTATTTGAACCAGTTAAATAACCACCACTTGGAGAAGCAATCTGAGCAGTACCAGTCTTTACACCAACTTTAACACCAGGTACATTATAAACTACTCCGGTTCCATAACTCTTAGTTACGACTTGACGCATAGCTTTTTGGACTTTTTTAGCAGTACTTGCCTTGATTGGTTGTCCAACTACTTCACGTTTAAACTTCTTAGTTGTCTTACCTGTATCGGCATCAACGATTTTTTTGACAATTTGTGGTTTAATCATTTTACCGCCATTAGCGATAGCTGAAAAAGCCTGTAACATTTGCATAGTATTCACATTGACACTTTGACCAAATGAAGTCATCGCTTGGTCACTGGTGTGCTCATAAGAAATACTACCTGAAACTTCTCCTGGTAAATCCACTCCAGTTTTTTGACCAATATGGAACTTTTTCATGTAATTCATCCAAGTTTCTGAACCCATCTCTTGTTCCAGCTTGACCATCCCGACATTAGATGACCTAGTAAAAGCTTCAGAAAGTGGGATATAACCCCAGCCAGCAGTATTCCAGTCACCAATCGTTCGACCACCAACTTCGACTGTCCCTGATTGATACAATTGATCAGGATTATAGTTTCCGGAATCAATTGAAGCCGATAAAGTCAAAATTTTCATAACTGAGCCAGGTTCAAACTGATCCTCAACCAAAGTATCCCGCCAACTATTGCTGAGGCCTTTACCAGTTGTTGGATTAAAGGTTGGCCGTTGTGTGGCTGCTTCAATCGCGCCGGTTTTGGCATTCATTACCAAAATTTGCAAATTCTTTGGTTCATATTTCTCTTCAACTGTTTGCGCCAATATTTCAGCATATTGTTGAATTTTACTATTTAAAGTCAAGTAAACATTCGAGCCGTCAGAGGATTTCTTTTCAATCATCTGTGAACCTGGTAATTCATTATCATTTTTATCGACTTTAGTAATTTGCTTGCCATTTTTACCAGATAAAACTTTATTGAAATATTTTTCAATACCCATTACACCACTGATATTACTATTTTTATCATTAGCATCATCAGCTTTAGTGATACCGACTAAGTTAGTCGCAAAAACACCATTGGGATAAGATCTAGAAGGTAATTCAATAAAATGAATCCCTGGTAATTTTTTAGATGCAATCTTACGTTTTATCTCAATCGACAAACCCCGACCAGATGGGCCAAACTCAACTTGATACTGTTTTTTACTGACCGGAGTCAAATACTTTTTAATTTGTTTTTTGGATAATGATAAATACCTACTCAAAACTTGTGCAGTTTTATCTTTATTCACTACATAATCAGCTTTGCCATCTACTGTTTTCGACTTATGATCCACAATCGCATAAATATTGTAGATAGTAGAGTCTCCTGCAATCATATCTCCGTTAACATCAAGAATATCACCACGTTTGGCGTTGACCTTCGTTACTCGTTCGTACTTTTGTTTCGTCTTTTGTTCCAAATTTACACCATCATATTGCTTACTCATCGAGATATAGGCAAATCTTTGGATAAAAAGGATAAAAGAAAAGGCAGTCGCAATCAAAATTACTATCCCAACAATATAATGATTGCGTCTTGCCTTATTTTTAAATAATTTTCTGAACTTACTCATTTTGAAATATTCCTTACATTGTTGTCACTCATTTTCAAATTATGCTTTTTTGCAAACGAAGAAAAGCGATCAAAACTAGTTAATTCAGAAATCTCTTGTCTTAAATTAACATTACTGGTATTTGTTTTTGTAATCTGTGTAGTCAGACTATCTAATTTATTTTGAGAAGAAGTCATTGAAACTTTAATACTGACCAAAGTAACCATTAAGCCCAAGGTTAATAAAGCTAATGTCACAATTGAAAAAATCTCAAACTTTGACAAAGCAACACTAGAAGTTTTAGGAGCAGGATGAACCTGCTCTTGTGGTTGTTGTTCAACTTGATATTCTTGTAAGTTTTTGGCAGTACTTTCTTCTCTCATATCATTATTTCTCCATTATATCTTTTCAACGACACGTAATTTTGCACTATGAGCCCGATTATTTTCAGACAATTCTTCTTCATTAGGCAAGATTGGTTTCCTAGTGATCTGTTTCAAAGCCGGCTTGACATCATCAGGAATGACAGGAAGTCCCCTTGGTAAATCAACATGGGAATTGTTTTTAAAAATATGTTTTACAATTCGGTCTTCTTTGGATTGAAAAGTTATAACGCTTATTCTGCCTTTTGGTGCTAACAAATCTATAGCTTGTTCTAGAGATCTCTCTAAAGAACCCAATTCATCATTAACAGCAATTCTAATCGCTTGAAAAACACGCTTAGCAGGATGACCACCGGTTCTTCTAGCTGCTGCTGGAATAGCATTTTTAATAATATCTGCTAATTCCAGCGTAGAAGTGATTCGATGATCGTCTCTAGTACGTTCAATCGCACGAGCAATTTGTTTAGCAAATTTTTCGTCACTATACTTATAAAAAATACTTACTAGTTCATTGAACGACCAATCATTTACAATTTTTTCAGCATCAAGATCTTGTCTTTGATCCATCCGCATATCTAAACGTGCTTCTTTTTTATAGCTAAAGCCCCTTTGGGCATCGTCAAATTGTGGAGATGAAACTCCCAAATCATAAACGATACCGTCAACCTTCTCTATTCCAAGTTCGTTCAAACGTTCTTGCATATTTTCAAAATTATCACGTATTAAAGTTAGTGAATTATCACCAATAATGTTTGGATCATTTTGAATATTTTCACCGACCTCAATGGCAGCTTCATCTCGATCAAAAACATAAAGATGACTATTGTGTACGCGACTCAATAATTCTTTAGTGTGTCCTCCACGACCAAAAGTAGCGTCAACGTAAATACCATTATCGTGTGGATTTATTTCATCAATAGTTTCTTTTAAAAGTACTGTTTTATGTTTATATACATTAGAAGTCAAAGTCTGTCATTTTCTCCGATATTTCCTCAAAATTATCTTCAGCCTCTTGGCTAAATTCGTTCCAACGCTCTGCATCCCAAATTTCAATTCGATCTGAAACTCCGACAAATACACAATCCTTTTGTAACTTAGCGAATTTGATTAAAGGTGTTGAAAGATTGATTCGCCCCTGTTTATCGAATTCAACCTCTGCAGCAGCAGAATAAAAGAATCGTGTAAAAGCTCTTGCGTCTTTTTTTGTTAAAGGCAGCTTGTCCAATTGAGCTTCGAGTTTTTCCCATTGCTCAATTGGATACCCAAAAAGGCAACCATCCATGCCTCGAGTAATTACAAACTTATCACCAAGTAGCTTTCTAAATTTAGCCGGGACAATAACTCGACCTTTAGTATCTAGTGTGTGATGAAATTCACCCATAAACACGGACAGTTCACCTCAATTCTTTAACACTTCCTAATTTACCACAATTCCCCACTTTTAACCACACGATATTTAATAATTTCACAAGAAATGTGAAAGCCATTACTATTTGTATGGTTCTAGCGGTGGGGTAATTTTTTAAATTATCTTGCAAACGGTTGCAATCATTGCATAAAATGAGTTTGTGAAGTAGTATTTCACTATATATTTAATTTGGTGGTGGAATTATTGGACGATAAAAAACCTAAAAGCACTTTGACTAAAATTACACAAGTAGTCGTTTGGCTAATGATCTTAGTTACTATCGGCGGTGTAGTTTTAGGTGCGTTAATGAGTTTCATTTAAAACAAAAAATCCTCGTGGAAATGTATTTGAACACATTTCCACGAGGATTTTATTTTTATCCTAATTTTTAACCATAATCAAACGTTTAAAAATTTTATTCAATAAGACTGCCAAAATTAAGAGCATAATCATATTAGCAATAAAACTGCCACCGTTGATTGCTAAAGAATAAATCCAAGGATTCATTCCCTTAGGCGCATATGAACCCCAATAAATTCCTCCCGCAATAAAGTGGAAAAAGTATTTAGCAAAAAATCCAATAGCTGAATAAAAAATAATCAGTCCCAAAGCATTGTTGCCTTGTTCAATTGAGCGTTTCACTTGAACACTACCAAGACCAATCAACCCGACTACACCAAAGGCAACTGGATATTCAACAAAACCTTGTAAAGGATTCAAAAATCCACCGTTACTGAAACCACGAATAACCAAATCTAAGATTCCCCAAACTAATCCTGCCATTAAACCGGGTTTTAATCCTCGACGTAAGGCAAAAATTGACATTGTAATCAATCCATAGGAAAATTCCACCGCTGAAACACCAGTGGAATGTGGAATAAATGACAAGACCATCGCTAAAGCAGTGATCAAAGCACCTTCAGTAATGACGACTAAATCATTACCCGTTCCCTTACTAACATTATTGATCATAAAAAAAGAACTCCCTTCTGATTTTCGTCATCACAAGAGAGTTCGAGCTTCTGCTTGAACAACACTATCCCTACGCATGTATTAACATAACAGGTTTAAAGGGTCTGAACTTAGTTCACTCTCAGCCGAATGGCTCCCCCTGTGTTGACTTATTCAATTTACAGAAAAATTGTACCATAGTCCTTATTTTCTTCCAAACACTCTGCCCCAAAAACCGACTTTTTTTGTATGAGTCGATAAATCTAGGGGAATGTTTTCTCCAAGCATACGACGAGCAATATTTTGATAACTATGCCCAGCATCACTTTGATCATCAAAAACAACCGTCCTACCTGAATTAGAAGCAGAAATAACTTTATCTTCATCAATCACGATTCCCAAAAGTGGGATTCCTAAATGATTGACAATGTCATCAATTCGCATCGAAGTACCATCATTGATCATATTCTTTCTAATACGATTAATAATCAAATGTGGTGTGATCGGCATATTCATATTCTCCAAAATACCGACGACACGATCAGCATCGCTTACAGAAGCAACTTCCGGATTAGTAACCACTAAAGCCCCATCAGCAATGGAAACAGCATTTTGAAAACCATACTCGATTCCGGCAGGGCAATCGATCATTACAAAATCAAAACGTTGTTTCAATTCGTTAACGATATTACCAACAGATTCTTTATCTAAGACATATTTATCAGCAAACTGTGATGCCGCCAATAAATACAAATTATCTTCAAAACGTGGATCTCTGACTAAAGCCTGTGATACTACGACTCGATGTTGTGCTACGTCAACAATATCATAAACTATCCGATTGGTTAGCCCCATGACCGCATCCAGGTTTCTTAGACCAATATCCAAATCAACCATGCAGACCTTTTTTCCAAGGCTTGCCAAGACAGTACTAACATTTGCTGTGGTAGTAGTCTTTCCAACTCCACCTTTTCCAGAAGTTACAACGATTGATATCCCCATAGTTAACCTGTCCTTTTTTTAAACTAACGCTTATAATTTTTTAAATCATCAATACTGATAGAATGCAAATCATCAATGAAAGCATACTTTCCAGCTTGAAAATTTTCTTTATTATCATCAGTTACGATTTCTATCACATCAGCAATTCTTAACTGATCGACGTCTTTTAAATTGCCGAAGATCATGGCATCAGTATTATCAGGATAGCCCGCATGAACGATTCCATCGACCTCTCCAAGAATGTAAATAGAACCACTAGCTCTTACCTGAGCATCTCGGTGCAATGTCCCTAGAAAAATCAAATCGCCTTCATAATCGACTTTTTGTCCACTACGGACTATTCCCGATTCAACATTAGTTCGATTAGCTTTTAAAATATCGGCAACTTTTAAATTATCCTCAACATCTGCTTCAATATCTTTCAAAGTCAGTTGTGGATACTCATCAAAGAAACCACGGATATCGTTTTTTTGATCTTCCGTCAACAAACGATGTCCTGTCTTAACGGTAAAATAAATAACATCATCATTTTCATTAGTTGATTTGGCATTTTGTTGGATAATCAAATCTTTCATTTCCTTCAAAGCATCGCCATAATTGGCCTTATCATCAATAATGACTGAAAAGCCATTTTTATCACCTTTTAAAATGATGTCACTCATTTACTATCCCTCCGATATTTCACCATCCAACTTGATAAATTTGCTAGTGGAATGTAAAAAATGAAGAAAACCACTACGTTCCATAACAATGTTGGACCCAATGTATAAGTAATGAAATCCAATACATCAGTACTAGTTTGTTGCAACAAGCGTTCCAACAAATAAATTCCCGACTGCAAAAATGTCAACGATAAGAAATAAATTGACAAGTCGTATCCCATATTATTTTTCAACAATAAAAACTTAAAATGATCGATTCCGATCATCAAAAGTGGTAAAAGAACCGTATACAATCCAATTATTCCGTAATAATAGGAATCATACAAAAGTCCAAAGACAATCCCTAAAATTATTAGATGTCTACGATCATCGATCCTCATCGTTAACATAACTATTAACATCAACATCAACTGTGGTAAAACGTTAAAACCACCGTGATTCATATTATTCAAAAAGGCCCATTTCATTAAACCGTCTAAGTAGAACGCTATTAATAGAAAAAATACTTGTCCAACTACTTTGCGAGTTTTAATATTCATTACTTTTCACCGCTAACTGATGATTTGATTACTGTAACAACTGTGAAATTGCGCAATTCAGCTGCTGGAGTGATGTATACCGAGTTAGTCATACCGTAATTATCTTTTTTGATTCCGTAAACTTTACCGATATATAACCCTCGAGGTGTTAAACCACCTAAACCAGAAGTAATAACGCTTTGACCTTTTTTAATATTCTTTGTTGAAGTGACGTTTTCCATAACTAAATCGCCAGTATCACTGTCATAACGACTGACAACACCAGTAATATTCTTATTGTTACCTAAAATTTCAGCCGCAAATTTATCATTTAATTCATTATCAGTCGAAATCAATTCAACTTTTGAACTAACTTTATCGACTTCTATGATTCGACCTATCAAACCTTTACCAGACATAACTGGCATATTTTTCTTAATGCCACTTGTCTGACCACGATTGATTGTCAAATAGCTTTGCCAACTATTTGGTGAGCGCGACAAAACAGAAGCATTGACAGTGGAATAGTCTGTCAAAGTGCTATTAAGTTTTAATTCCTGTTTGAGTTTTTTATTTTCTTCTTGAACTACTTCTAGCTTAGCTTGATTTTGAGCCAATTCACCGATACGAGCCTTTAAACGTTTATTCTCAGTATAAGTGTTGTACAAATCAGAAAACTCTGAGGTAGCATTTTTTACAGCATTAGTTGGATAAGCAAAAACTCCACCAACCACACTAACAACATCATTACCGATCTGTTGAACCACTGGCGGTGTACTCTTTTTATCACGGATATTGACCGTTACCGCTAAAAGTCCAAAAGTTACGATAATAAGTATCATTAAAATAATCAATTTTTTATTTGAAAAGAACTTTTGCATTGCTTCCTCCTAGTAGATCAAATAAAAAAAACGGGATTAACCCGCTTATTTTTGGCGACGCATTACATCGATATTTTTAAGTGATTCACCAGTACCGATGGCCACACAATCTAGTGGGTCTTGAGCAATGAATACGGGAACTCCAGTTGCTTCAGATATCACTTCAGGTAAATGATGTAACAAAGCACCACCACCGGTAAGCACGATACCATGATCGATAACATCGGCGGCAATCTCAGGAGATGTTTCCTCAAGAGTTTCTTTAATTGTTTCGATGATTTCTTCAACGTTTTCGTGAATAGCTGTGGCAATGTCTTCACCAGTCAATGAGACTGTCTTAGGTAGACCAGTTACTAAATCACGACCACGAATTTGCATTGATTCAAGTTCTTTTGATTTCTCGATTGAAGCTGAACCAACTTGGATCTTAACGTCTTCAGCTGTTCTTTCACCGATTTGAAGATTGAAGTTTGATTTAATATATGCAGAAATTGATTCGTCAAACTTGTCACCAGCAACTCGAATTGAACGTGATGAAACGATACCACCTAATGAAATAGTAGCAACATCAGTAGTACCACCACCAATATCAACAACCATGTTACCAGTTGGGTCCATAACGGGAAGACCAGCACCGATAGCAGCTGCAAATGGTTCTTCAATCACATAAGCTTCACGAGCACCTGCATGTTGTGTTGCTTCGATGACAGCACGTTTTTCAACTTCTGTCACACCACTTGGAACACAAACCATAACTGATGGTTTTGAGTTATTAGCAGTCTTTTCGATGAAATACTTCATCATGGCTGCGGTTGTGTCATAATCGGCAATTACACCGTCACGCATTGGACGAATTGCAGAAATACTACCCGGTGTACGACCAATCATTTCACGTGCGTCTGAACCGACCGCAACGATTTCTCCAGTGTTGTTATTTTTTGCAACAACTGAAGGTTCATTTAAAACTATACCTTTTCCTTCAGCATAAACTAGAGTATTTGCAGTTCCCAAGTCTATACCGAGCTTCTTTGATCCAATACCAAACAATTTATTTTCTCTCCTTTAAAGTACACACCACATTTTACGCTAATCAAAATTATATCATAGAAAACGTCGAATGAAAGTACGACGAAATCATATCCTAAATTAAATTTAAAGACTTTAGACTAGAATATGCTTTTTTCGTAATAATTAAATGGTCTATTAAGTTTATTCCTATTAAATGGCAACATTTTTGTAGCCTCAAACTGAACTCTTGATCGTTTTGCGAGAACATCAGTGAACCATTAGGATGGTTGTGGGCAACCAATACTTGTGTTGCCGACATCCCAATTGCTTCTCGTAAAATATCACGTGGATGAACCGTCGCTGAATCGACTGTACCAATAAAAATAATTTTTTCTGAGATCACATGATAACTATTATTCAAATATATTGCTATTAGCTTTTCTTGTGGAGCATTTCCAATTTTTTTAATTAAATGTTGACCCATATCATCGACTGAAACAGTTTCTTTAGACAAGGTGTCAGCTTGATTTTTTCTTGATCCTAATTCTATTGCCGCAAGTATTTTGCAAGCTTGTGCCACACCTACTCCATTAAAAGACATCAGTTGCTCTAAACTCAAGTTTAAACCATCAGATTCATAAACTATTTGCTTTGCAAGCTTGGTTACAGAATATTTTTTAGTTCCACGGCCTAAAATTACCGCTAATAATTCTTCATCTTTTAATGTAGTGACACCATAACTTAAAATTCTTTCTCTTAAATTTATCATCATATCTTAAAATTACGAAAAATAATTCTCTAAATCTGAAACCAAATAAAACGAACCTGTAATTAATAATAATTGATCATCAGTCAATCGAGAAATAATTTTCTGTAATCCGGTGTGATAATTTTCAACAAACGAAACATTAGAATATTGCGATAAATTGTAGTCCTCTTTAGTAGCAGAACGTGCCATATCGAGCTTTGTAATATAAATATGCTTAGATTTCGGTACTAATTCGTCCAAAATATCATGACGATCTTTATCCTTCATCCCTGCATATAGAACAATTATATCCTTATTTTCATAATTTAATGACAAAGAATTGATTAAATTGTAAATTGCTGAAATATTATGAGCACCATCCAATAATATCAATGGTTTCTTTTGAACGACTTGAGCTCGTCCTGGCAGTTGATAATTATCAAGGTTATTCCTGATCAAAGCTACATCCAAATTCAATCCATGTAGCCTTTGATATTCTAGAAATGCTCGTATCGCAATCGAAGCATTAATTGCCGTAGTTTTTTCAAATCCTAAGCAAGTCATATCTTCTATTGATAGCTTATCATCATAATATATAAACAATAAAGAAAAATCATTATTTTTATACTTTTTTATTGAAAAATCACGTCCATAACTAAACAACGGACTGTTCAAAACCTTTGCTTCAGCTTGAATAATACCTTGAACTGATTCATGCAATTTTCCAGTTATGACAGGACGACCAGGTTTGATAATGCCCGCTTTTTCTTTGGCAATATCTTGCAAGGTTGGTCCAATTAACTTTTCATGATCTAAATCAATCGAAGTAATAATTGAGAGAATTGGAGTTATGACATTAGTCTTATCATGTCTAGCACCAATTCCAGCTTCAATTACGGCGACGTCGACACGACCACGGAAATAAAAATAACCCAAAATCGTAACAAATTCAAATTCTGCTAAAGGAATTCCAGCAACTTTTGCCTTAATATAATTAACTTCTTTGACTAATTCATCATTAGAAATGTATTGATGATTAATTTGAATACGCTCATTAAATTCTTTGATAAAAGGCGACGTGAACATTCCTACCTGCTTACCACTAGCCTCAAGTAAGTTTGCTAAAAAATTGGTGGTCGTACCTTTACCATTAGTCCCAGTAATATGAATCGTTTCATAACTATTTTGAGGATTACCTAATCGACTCAGAGCTTCTTCAATATTGTCCAAATCATTCGTACGTTTGAATTTAGGCAAACTATGAATAAATTTTAATGTTTCTTCATAAGTTTCTAACAATATTTTTCTCCAATTTTTCTTAAATAAAAAGGGCTGGACTTTTTCCAACCCTCATTATTATATACTCAAATATTATTTATTAGCTTGCAATTGTTGAATTCTTTGTTGCACCTTAGCTTGACGTGATTGATAATCAGCTAATTTTTCTTTTTGTTCGGCAACTACTTTTTCCGGAGCCTTTTCAACGAAGTTCTTATTAGAAAGTTTCTTATCGATACGTTCAATTTCTTTATCAAGTTTAGCACTTTCTTCATTTTGACGAGCAATTTCATCATCAATGTTGATCAATTCAGCCAAAGGAACGTACAATTCTGCACCATTAGTAACAGCAGTCATTGCTAGAGCTGGAGCTGTAATATCTGTTGCAACTTTCAAATCCTTTGGATGCATGAAGCGGTCGATATATTCTTTATTGTTCAAGACTACACTTTTGACCGACTCATCTTGAGGTTTTATCAAGATATCAACAGCCTTAGACATTGGTGCATTGGCTTCCAAACGAATCTTTCTCAATAACTTGATCAAGTCGATCAAAATATCCATTTGATTCATAGCATCAGCATCGTCAAATTCAGCATGATCTTCTGGATACTTAGCTTGCATGATTGACTTACCGTTATGTGGCATTGTTAGCCAAATCTTTTCAGTAACAAATGGCATAATTGGGTGCATCAATCTCAAAGTTTGATCCAAGACATAAGTCAAAATCATCTTCTTTTGTTTCTTAGCAGCTTCATCGTCACCAGTTAGAGTAGCTTTACTCATTTCGATGTACCAGTCACAGAAGTCATTCCAAATAAAGTTGTAAAGGCTACGACCAACTTCACCAAATTCAAAGTTATCCATCAAACGGTTAACTTCTTTAACTGTATGATTCAATTTAGCTAAGATCCACTTGTCAGACAAATCATAACTAGTTACTTGTGAAAGATCATCCATAGCAGGAGTGTCGTCGTCAAGGTTCATGATAACGTAACGAGAAGCATTCCAAATCTTATTGATAAAGTTCCAAGCAGAGTCCATCTTGTCATAGCTGAATCTAGTATCTTGTCCTGGAGTTGAACCGTTCATCAAGAACCAACGCAAAGCATCAGCACCGTACTTTTGAATAACATCCATTGGATCGATACCATTACCAAGTGATTTACTCATCTTGCGACCTTGTTCATCACGAATCAAACCGTGGATAACAACGTGGTCGAATGGTTTCTTACCAGTAAATTTCAAACTTTGGAAAATCATTCTTGAAACCCAGAAGAAAATAATATCGTAACCAGTAACTAAAGTATTAGTTGGGAAGTAACGCTTGAAGTCTTCAGCGTCAGTATCTGGCCAACCCATAGTTGAAAATGGCCATAGAGCACTTGAGAACCAAGTATCAAGCACGTCTTGTTCTTGATCCCAGTTTTCAATATCCTTAGGGGCTTCTTCCCCAACGTAAGTTTCACCGGTCTTCTTGTTATACCAAGCTGGAATTTGGTGTCCCCACCATAGTTGACGAGAAATTACCCAATCATGAACATTTTCCATCCATTGTGTGAAGGTATCTTCAAAGCGGTCTGGTACGAAGTTAACTTTTTCGTCACCCTTTTGATTCTTCAAAGCCATTTCTGCAAGTGGCTTCATCTTAACGAACCATTGTATTGATAGTCTTGGTTCAACTTGTACGCCAGAACGTTCTGAATGGCCAACACTGTGAACATAAGGTTCAATGTTGATCATATAACCTTCATCTTGTAGATCTTTAACGATAGCTTTTCTAGCCTCAAAACGATCCATGCCATTGTATTTACCGGCATTTTCGTTCATTGTACCATCAGCATTCATTGTGTTGATGCGTTTCAAGTCATGACGATTACCAACTGCAAAATCGTTAGGATCATGGGCTGGAGTGATTTTAACCATACCAGTACCAAACTCTTTATCAACGTAGTGGTCAGTGATAATCGGAATCTTACGATCAACTAATGGAACGACAATTTCTTTACCAACGATATCTTTATATCTTTCATCATCAGGAGCAACAGCAACGGCCACATCGCCAAACATAGTTTCTGGACGTGTTGTAGCGATTTCAATGTAACCTGAGCCATCGGCATATGGATACTTAACATGATAGAAAGCACCTTGGTCATCCTTGTGGATAACTTCAATATCTGACAAAGCAGTTTGTAGTTGTGGATCCCAGTTAATGATATATTCACCACGGTAGATCAAACCTTCGTTATACAACTTAACAAAGACTTTACGAACAGCTTTTGATAAACCTTCGTCCAAAGTAAATCTTTCACGTGAGTAATCCAATGAAAGTCCTAATTTACCCCATTGAGACTTGATGATAGAAGCAAATTCATCTTTCCACTTCCAAACTTCATCAACAAATTTCTCACGACCTAGATCATAACGAGAAATTCCTTGTTCACGTAATTTAGCTTCAACCTTAGCTTGTGTAGCAATTCCGGCGTGATCCATACCAGGTAGGTATAAAGTGTCAAAGCCTTGCATTCTCTTGTAACGAATTAAAGTATCTTGAATCGTTGTGTCCCAAGCGTGACCCAAGTGTAACTTACCAGTAACATTTGGTGGTGGAATAACGATTGAATAAGGCTTAGCTTTCTTATCTCCAGAAGGTTTGAAAACATCTTCGTCTAACCATGTTTGGTAACGACCTGCTTCAACTTCTTGAGGATTGTATTTTGTATCCATGTCGATTTCTCTCATGTTGTTTCCTCCGTTTTTTACTCTGTAATAACTTAATAATGCAAGGTATACGGATGCTTACGTATCCCCATAATATCCTCTAAGTGACAAAGTCACTAAGAGGATATAAAAAGAGCATCCATCCTTAATAGGACGAATGCTCGCGGTACCACCTAAATTAAGAGTTTTCACTCTTCACTCTACAGATAACGGTGGCCCGATCATTTAATGATAGCTCACAGGCAACAATCAATTGATTCGATTCGGCAATTCTCAACAACATGCCTTCTCTGAAATCTCTTCAATCAACCCTCCTGCTCAAAGCTGATATCCTGATAATAAAACATTCTTTATTAAACGTCAATTAATTTTATAGCAAACTGCTGATGTTTTCTTGATCACTTTCCATGAACTTGTCGCCGTGTTCGATGGTTGTGATCTTGATACCATCCATTGCACGTTGAATTAATCCGTCAATATCTAGAACACTCTCGAAGTGACGAGTCTTTTCGATACTTGGACGTGTCTTTGGTGATGGTGGCGCAAAGACAGTACAGCAGTCTTCGAATGGTTGAATTGAAAGATTGAAAGTATCGATTTTTTCAGCTAAACGGATGATTTCTGTCTTATCCATTGTTGCCACAGGACGCAAAATCGGTGTTGTCGTGACATCGTTAATTGCGGCCATACTTTCCAATGTTTGTGAAGCAACTTGACCGACAGCTTCACCATTAAAAATTGCTAAACCATGTTCTTTTTCACGAATCATATCAGTCAATCTCAACATGAAACGACGTTGAATCGTCATCAAATATCCTTCAGGAACACTGGATTTGATTGTTTCTTGAATTTCAGCAAAAGGAACTTCGATAAACTTGATATTGCCACCAAAAGCAGTCAACTTAGAAGTTAATTCTTTAGCCTTATTCAAAGCTTGCTCTGAAGTGTATGGAGGACTGAAGAAGTGAACCATTTCAATGTCAACACCACGCTTCATAGCAAGGTATCCAGCAACTGGTGAATCGATTCCACCAGATAGCATCAACATAGCCTTTCCAGCTGTACCAACGGGGAGCCCACCAGCACCTTTAACTGTTAAGTAGGATAAATAGATTCCATCTTGACGAACTTCGACAGAAATCTTGATATCAGGACGTTTCATCTCAACATCAATTCCTGGGAAAGCTTCACAAATAGCATCCCCTAATTGCAAGTTGATTTGATTAGTATCCAGTTCATAAGTCTTGTCCGCACGTTTAGTTCCCACTTTGAAACTCATGCCAGGCTTATAAGCTTCATGCATCATTTCAACAGCTTTTTTCTTAACATCTTCAAAATCACGAGAAACCTTCACACTGAGTGAGAAAGTTTGGATACCAAAGACATTCTTTAATTTTTCCATTACGGGTTTTGCATCGACACCGTTTAGTTTAATGTGTAGACGATCACGATGTGGTTGCATTCTAAGATCAGGGTAATCCTTCAAAACTTTAGCTACATTTCCGTGAAGACGGTCGATGAAGCTTTTACGGTTTTTACCCTTTGTTGACAGTTCGCCGTAACGAACCATAATTTCAGTATATTCCATATGTTTCTCCTAGTTCAAAATTTGGAAATGATCGTGAATTTCATCTAAATTTTTAATGAATTCATCCATTTCTTTTTCAGTATTGCTCTCGTCTAAACTAACACGTACAGCACTAGTTGCGACATTTTCTCTAACATTCATTGCCTTTAAAGTACCTGATTCCAAACCTTTTTTAGATGAACAAGCACTCGTTGTCGAAATGTAGATATCACGATCTTCAAATGTATGGACGATTGTTTCACCACGAACGCCATCGATTGTAAAACAGATAATATGTGGCGCAAAATTATCAGCAATTCGTGAAAAGACGTGAACGTTATCCATTGTTTTTAGATGGTTAACTAATTTTTCCTTTAGTTGTTCCATTTTATCAGCTTTTTTAGCCTCATCTTCTTTTAAAAGACGAATAGCCTTAGCCATACCTGCAATTGCCGGCGTGTTTTCAGTACCGCTACGAAGGTTTGATTCTTGGCCACCACCAGCCATTAATGGTTCGAGTTGTTTACCTTCTTTCATATAAATAAAGCCGATTCCACGAGGTGCATGGAACTTGTGGCCAGAGAAAGTATAATAATCGACGCGTGGGTCCATGAATTTATCTTGAATATTCTTACCAATTGCTTGAACTGAATCAACGTGATAACTGATATTTGGATAGTCTTTTAAAACATTAGCAATCTCATGGATTGGTTGAATAGCACCAATTTCATTGTTAACTGCCATCGTTGAAACTAAAATCGTATCATCACGAATAGCATTTTTTAGATCATCGGCACTGATATGACCTGTTTTATCAACTGGTAAATAAGTAACCTCAAAGCCTAATTCTTCAAGTTGGTGCATCGTATTCAAAACAGATGGATGCTCAATTTGTGTGGTAATAATATGTTTACCAAATTCACGTTTCTTAAAAGCTGTACCTTTGATGATCCAATTATTACCCTCGGTACCACCACTGGTAAAAACGACTTCATCTTGTTTGAAGCCCATTAATTTTGCGATTTGTTTACGAGATGTTTCCAATAATTCATAAGCTCTTAGTCCTAACTTATGCAAACTAGAAGGATTACCAAAATATTCTTCACTAGCAGCATTGTAAGTTTTTAGAACTGAATCATTAACTTTAGTTGTTGCACTATTATCAAAATATATCATTTTTGCCTCACCAAAATAAAAAGGCCTCAACGGCCCAAATTTTCATCTATTATAATTTAACACACTTTTAGAAAAATTAAGAATTAATTGTCTCTTTTATTCGGTCAACTGAACCAGATTCAACTTCCTCCAAGGCTTTTGAAATCACATCAACCGACTCTTGATAAGAGTAGTCATCATCAAATAATGAACGTGCATGCGTCAATTCATTATCAAAAGCATCATCTTTATTCGCATAACGATTTGCATATTGGAGCAGTTTTTCAGCCAATTGGACATTGTATTTCAACTTAGAAGTTTTCTCAACCAAATTGTTTAGATCTTCTTGAGTGATGATAACTGCCTTACTAATATCTTCCATATTAATTTGATCAGCATCTAAATCATCATACAGTTTGTTGATTTCATCATAAACCATATAGAAATAGTCAAGATAATCGTCAGGTAGGCCATTTAGTCGTAATTGTTCAATCATTTTCTTTTGAATCTCTAAACGTTTGGCGTATTCATCAACACTATTACGGGCAATTTGTTCACTAGTTAGCATTTGATTGAGTTCATCATTGATATCTTTTTCACTAGTTTCAATTTCATCCAATTCCTTAACGATGTTTTTAAAATCAGTTCTAACTTGCGAAAAAATCACTTGTCGGTCAGCAATACTTTGAACATCAGCATCGTACTCACGACGAACTTCATTCAAAGTATCAAAATTACTCTTAAAAGTATCCAAGGTCTTATCTGTTAAAATATAACCTTCTTGAAGTTTTTGAATTCGTTTGTCCAAGCGATTATGTTGGAAAACCGCATGATTGATATAATCTAGAACCGGTTTTTGTTCCTTTAAAACATCACGTTTACCATCAATCTCCAAGGTCAATGTTTCGTATAAATCGTCAATTCTTTGTTTGATATCTTCATTATTAGTATTGACGGCATCAAAATTCAATTCGCCTAACTTGTTATCTGATTCCTCAATTTCTTTTTGAACTTCTTGAATCAAAGCAACGATATCATCATTAAATTTGAAATGTTGTTTGTCTAGCTTTTGGAAAACAAATTTAATTTCATCAACTTGACCTGGGAAGACCTCATTTAAATCATGAAATAAAGGTTCAATAACTTTCAATTGGTCTGTGATCAAGCCTAATTTGATTTTAATATCATCCAAAATTTGACTAGCTTCAATGTGATCGCCTTTAGTGGTCAATTGCTTTTCATTATCCAATAAGTTAGCAATTTCTGATAACTCATTCTCTAATTTATCAGTGGCTGGCCCATAACTAAATGACTGTGTCAAAACTTGCTTACGTAACGTTTGATATTTCTTTTGTAATTCTTCACTATGAGTAGCATTCAACTCGTTGCTCTTCAGCAATTCATCAAATCCTTGCGAAATTCGGGTGATTTCTTCTTCAAACTGTTTCAAGCTGGCATTAACCTTTTTTAGATCACTATTAGCTCCAAAAACCTTGAATTCAGTATTTTTATATTCAGCCCCACGCATTTGCCTAAGAATATCCGAAAAGATCTCCTCTTCTTGCTTGTGATATTCAACTTTTAACTGATTAAAACGGTCATCGCTGGCACCAGACAGTTTCATTTTCGTTAATTTTTCTATTTTGCCTTCTAAGCGGGCTTCTTTTAAATGATCAGTTCTATCCTTATACTCATTTAGCGTAGAAGCATTTTTCTTCTGCAAAAACCACATGTACCATAAGAAAAATAGAACGATTAAGATTATTCCAATAATAATTACAAACACATTTACACCCCTAATGACGATTCAGTCTTGTCTCTTTAAAATTATAACAAATATTACTCCTATTATTATCTAAGTCAGCTTTTCATAATAAAGTTTTAAACTATTCTCAAAATAATTTTGACAATCACCTGTCATCACGGTATACTAGCCTTCGTGTAAAATATGCAGCAAAGAGCGGCAAGAACGTCAACAGTTATCGACGATTTAGTTCAATCAGTAACCTGTGGCTGCACAAGGTGAAATTTGTAACGATAACTGCACGAATGCTAAGCTCTAGTTAATTATTTTACTCCAGACAAACATTTTGGAGGAATTAAAATATGTCAAGATATACTGGCCCACGCTGGAAATTATCACGTCGTTTAGGTATCTCACTTTCAGGTACTGGTAAGGAAATCGCTCGTAGAAATTACGCCCCTGGTCAACACGGACCAAATGGTGGCCGTCGTAAGATCTCAGAATACGGTCAACAATTAGCTGAAAAGCAAAAATTACGTTTCATGTATGATGTTAACGAACGTCAATTCCGTAACCTATTTAACCGTGCTGGTAAGATGGATGGTATCCATGGTATCAACTTAATGATCCTTCTTGAAACAAGATTGGATAACGTTGTTTACCGTTTAGGTCTTGCAAGTTCACGTCCACAAGCTCGTCAACTTGTAAACCACGGTCACATCATTGTTGATGGCAAACGTGTTGATATCCCTTCATACGAAGTTCAAGTTGGTCAAAAGATCAGCCTTCGTGAAAAGTCAAAGGACCTTGCTATTGTTAAGGAAAACCTTGAAAACGTTGTTGGTCGTCCTGGTTTTGTTAGCTTCGACGAAAACACATTGACTGGCTCACTAGTACGTAACCCAGAACGTGACGAACTAGAACCAAACATTGACGAATCACTAGTTGTTGAATACTACAACCAAGTACTTTAATATTTGGACAAAATACATTCACTCTTTGGTGGATGTATTTTTTTGCGCTAAAAAAAGACCTTACTGAAACACTAACACGTCCCAGTCAAGTCTTTTATTTAAATTTGATTTTGCTGAAAGATCTTAGGATTAGCAGTAAACCAACAATACTAGCCACTAAACCGATCCACCACATGATTCCAAAGGTTTCGTTAAAAAATAATTGGAAAAATGCTAATGTTACTATTACGCCAAGCCAAAATTCCGCACATTTATACCACTCCATCTTTATCATCCCCTAATGATATCTCTTTAATTCAACATCATTATAGGATATCTTTTATACAAATCAAACTAATAATAAAAAATTAATTTTGTGAAGAAATTTCTTGATTGAAATCGACCAAATATTTACTCAATTGTAAAAATTTTTCTTTTAATAATTGATCATAATTTCCATCTGATACTGTCTGAGAACTACTTAATAATTCAAAACCAACTACTAAATCACTAGATTTTACATTTTGATAGTGCGTGATGATTTTTTCAAAGTTATCAGCTGGCAATAATTGGCTGGAAGTATGATCATTAGATACTCCCCAGCCTTCACTAACTATTTTCTTTTGATACTTTCTTAAAATTGGATAGTACTTTTGGCGGTCACGAATATCTGCTAAGAGACTAAATGTGATAAAATAACGGTCTGGCCACAAACCAAACTCTAAATGTGGTGTTTTTTTATAACCTTTTTTATCTTGATTAATAGCCAACCATGTATCAGGAGGTGGATTTTTGGTCCTCCTTTGATGCTTAGCTATTTTCATAAAGAATTTTTGTTGATACTCATCTTCTAGATGTCTTAATAAATCTGAGCCAAAAATTTCAAACTTTGGATCAAGATTTGCTTTAATTAAATCTAAACGTCCAGATAATGTCATATCCTCAAAAACTTTAAAATCATTTTTATCAAACATGTTCTCAATCCTTTGTTGTAGAATATATGTATTAATTATATAGGAGGAGCTATGCAAAAACCATTAGCATATCGAATGCGCCCTACTAATATCGATGAAGTTGTGGGTCAGAAGCATTTAGTCGGACCACATAAGATCATTCGTCGGATGGTTGAAAGTAAAATGTTATCCTCAATGATCCTTTATGGACCCCCAGGGATTGGCAAAACTAGTATCGCCAGTGCAATTGCTGGCTCTACTAAATATGCTTTTCGCATGTTGAATGCTGCAACTGATACTAAAAAAGATCTACAAATTGTAGCTGAAGAAGCTAAAATGAGTGGTACCGTTGTGTTAATGCTCGACGAGATCCATCGCTTAGACAAAACTAAACAAGATTTTTTATTGCCATTATTGGAAAGTGGCTCAATTATTTTGATCGGTGCTACAACTGAGAATCCATATATCAATATAAACCCTGCTATTCGCTCTAGAGTCCAAATTTTTGAATTGAAGCCACTTAATAGTGATGACCTAAAAAAGGCCGTTAAACGTGCTTTAAATGATTCAGAGAACGGTCTAGGAAAATATCATGTAAAACTTGATGAAAATGCGCTTGAACTATTAGTTAGTTCGACAAATGGTGATTTGAGGAGTATTTTAAACGGCTTAGAATTATCAGTTCTTTCAACTAAGCCAGCAAAAGATGATTTAATTCACATCGACTTACAATCAATCGAAGAATCAGTTCAAAGAAAAGCTATCTCTTCTGACAAAGACGGCGACAGTCACTATGACGTTATGTCAGCTTTTCAAAAATCGATCCGTGGTAGTGATCCTGATGCAGCAATTCTTTATTTGGCTCGTTTACTAGAAGCTGGTGATTTGACCTCAGCCATTAGAAGATTAATGGTCTGTGCCTATGAGGACGTGGGATTAGCTAATCCTCAAGCCTGTGCTAGAGCTGTTCAAGCATGCCAAGTCGCTCAAATGGTCGGTTTGCCTGAAGCTAGGATTCCACTAGCAGATGCTGTAATTGACTTGTGTCTGTGTCCCAAATCAAATTCTGGTATGGTTGCTATCGATTCAGCTTTAGAAGATGTTCGCAGCGGCAAGGCCAATTCCATTCCTGACGATATCAAAGATGCCCATTACTCTGGAGCCAAAAAACTCGGTCACGGCGTTGAATATAAGTACCCCCACAATTATCCAAACTCTTGGGTTGAGCAACAATATTTACCTAATAACTTACGCAATCGCCACTATTACCAACCAAACAATACCGGTAAATACGAGCAAGCTTTAAACCTTAGAATCCAACAAATACAATCTTGGAAAAAGAATTCGAAACGGAGTCAGAATAATTATGATAATTAAAATTTTAATGATCTTTTTTGTGATTTTTTTATTAGCTTTAGCCTACATCCTTTGGTCACATAGTAGTGGGAAATTTTTAATTTACTCACCGGATGAAAATTTAACCCTTAAAAATGTCATGCGCTATACAGCAGTATTATTAGTTTTAGTCGCTATCATGGGAATTGCCATTGCTTTCTTTGGAAGTCGTGAAGCTAATTTCATCACATTATTATTAGGAAGTTTGATTGCAGCAGGATTTTCAATTTATTTAGCAAATATACGTTAAATATCGTTGGATTACTGTATTTATTTCCCTAAATAAACTAAAATGAAATTATAAAAGCAGTAATATTACATTAACGGGGTGATACTTATGTTACAACAATATAAAAACATTCTCGTACCAATTGATGGTTCATTTGAGGCAGAATTAGCATTTAAAAAAGCTGTCGAAGTAGCTAAGAGAAATAAGGCTGCGATCCATTTAATCCACGTCATTGATACTAGAGCTTTCCAAAACGTTTCTAGCTTCGATTCAACAATGGTAGAACAAATTACTGAAAAAGCTAAAGAGACGGTTAAAAAATACGTTAAAACGGCTAAAGATGCCGGATTGGACGAAATTGACTATAGCATTGAATATGGCTCACCAAAAGCCATCATTGCTACTGACTTTCCAAAGAAGTTAGGTGTCGATTTGATCATGATTGGTGCTACTGGTCTTAATGCTATGGAAAGACTTCTCATTGGTTCAGTTACTGAATACGTAACTAGAACAGCTGCTTGTGATGTCTTGGTAGTCAGAACCGACTTGAATAATCAAACAATTCAAAAACCAAAGAAATAGTAATATTAAAAAGAGGATCGATTCTGAAAAGAATCGACCCTCTTTTTTTTGGTTGAAATTAATAAACTTATTTTTTTATTTAAAAGATATTCAAATGCATATCTTTCATTTTAATCTTTAATTTTTCAAAAACTGTTTTATTTTCACTGATGCTTGAGATTACATATGCTTTGATATAATCCTCGTCAGTCTTTTGACCTTCACGAGTACCAGCATCTGCCAAGTAGCAGTACATTTCATCTAGTTTGAACAAAGTTTGTTCTCTTCTAGCAATGAAGATACCTTCGTTAGCATATTCCATAGCTTTTTGATTTTCATCTAGTTTCAATGACAAGTCAGCCATGTTGCTATAAATCAAAATACTATCGTGGTAATTTTCATCGCCAATCTTATCAAGACTTGACTTAATGAGATCTTTTGCTTGATTGTAATAAACTCGAGCTTCGTCCATTGACTTCTTGTTGATGTATGCTTTGGCAGTAAAGACATCGATTAAAATGTCATACATATCCACATTAGCAATATTGACATTCATAGCTCGGTTGAAGTCAAAAATAGCTTTGTCATAATTCTTGCTAGTTACATATTCAATCAATCCATTGAAGAAGTGGATCAATTTGATTTCTTGCTTATTATTGACATTGATGTTTTTTAATTTACCCAGTTTGTCACTGATACCTTCGAAGTCATCTTGATAAAATGATTTCTTAATATCACTAATGATGGAATATATTTGACTATCGTCATTGACGATTACAAGGTTCATTGTGATACCCAGTCTTTCACAAATGCGAACCAAAATTTCCATGCTTGGAATCTTGTCTTTTTTTTCAATCAGGCTGACAGTTGCCTGTGTACAAATACCATCAGCTAACTCAGATTGAGAAATTCCTCTGAGTTTTCTGTAGTGGCGAATCTTTTCACCTAAAATTTTCATTCTAAACTATCCCCATTCATTTATTAATTCCATGGATAATTTAAACAGTTATTAAAAAATGTTGCAAGAAATAAGCAACGATAAAAAGATAAATTTTAAAAATTTAATTATTTACTTCAAAGAACCATGCATCTTTTTCACTACCATTTAATAATTCAGGATTATCATTTAATTTATCGTTTACCTTAACGATTTTCCCGTCAATTGGTGATTCTAGCTCTATAACAGCCTTTTGAGCTTCAATCTCACCACTGGATTCACCTTTTTTAATTTCAGAATTTAGATCAGGTAATTCAACATATTTGACATCGCCTAAAGCTTCTTGAGCCTCTTTTGTTAAGCCTATACGAGTTGTCTTGTCACCCTTTTTTATCCAATAATAATTTTTCTTTTCACTCATAAAAATTCCTACCTTTGCTTAAAAGTACCATTTTCAAACATATAACTCTTATGATGGAATCTCATCGACATTACTAAGCCAATACCGATCATATTACCTAACAAAGCTGAACCACCTTGCGAAATAAACGGCAACGGAATACCTGTCAATGGCAATAAACCGACACTCATACCAATATTTTCGAAAACGTGGAACAAAATCATCATGATTACACCAGTTGATACGTAAGCGTAAAATTCATTCTTAGTATCAAAAGTAACTTGAACCATTTGATAAATTAATAAGAAATAAAGCAAAATTAAAACACATGAGCCAATAAAACCAAAATTCTCACCAATAACGGAGAAAATCATATCAGATTCACGAACAGGGACATAAACATTAGAAACATTAAAGCCCTTTCCAAACAACTTACCAGATCCGATAGCTTTCATATTCTGCCAAATCTGATAACCGTTTTCTGACGTATCAGCCGACGGATTACGCCAACTATCAATACGAGCAAATTGATAAGATCTAAAGCCAAAATGTCCTAAGATCTCACGGCCCCAATCAGTTGTAGCAAATAACAGAGCTGTTCCACCGATCACGGCAACAATCAGAAAACCAGTTAAGAGGATCCGCCAATCGATTCCTGAAACTAAGATCATTCCACCTAAAATGGCTACGAAAACCAAAATAGTACCAAAATCATTTTGTAATTTCAAAAGAACCATGACTGGCAAAGTCCACAAGAATAATTTGCCCAATAAGATAAAGTCGTTTTTTATAGTGTGAACTTGATATTCACTGTTATGATTAGTAATAACTTTTCCCAGCATCAGTATATATGCCGGTTTCATTACTTCTGATGGCTGAAACGTAAATGACCCAATAGCAAACCAACTCTTAGCACCGGTACTGGCGGCATACGAGCGGCTATAAAAAATCAAAACTAAGAACAGCAAAGCAATCCCGGCAAAATAAGCATAATTAGCTACTTGCCACAGTTGCTCCGCATCAAATTGCATGATAATTGCTATCCCAATTGCACCGATAACATACCATGCTAACTGTGAAACTACATTTCTTAATGGATTTTGTGAATCCTGAATCGTGGCTACGTAAATAGACATTAGTCCAATCATCGCAAGCATCATCACAGAAAAAATAATTCCGTAATCGATTCGAGAATCCACATCATTCTTTTTTCTATTTTCTCTTATTTGCATATTTACACCTGCTAATGATTATGTAAATTATATTGCATTAACAATTCATTGATTGCATCGTCCAATTTTACTGATTTGAATGGAGTATCATTACTTTCGACAAATGAAAGATAACGATCTCCATCTTTTTTTATGGTACCAATATATTTCTTACGATCCCAAAGTTCATAAGTTTCAGGATCATCACTGATATCTTTTAAGTTGATTTCAACTGTTTTTTTTCTATTAGACATTAAATCTTTCCTATTCTTTGCTATGAAATTTTTTGGCGATGATTTCATCTTCATATTTTTCAGGATGAGGGTTTCTAAAAATAGTGAAATT
Source organism: Companilactobacillus futsaii JCM 17355 (assembly GCF_001435505.1). Taxonomy (GTDB): domain Bacteria; phylum Bacillota; class Bacilli; order Lactobacillales; family Lactobacillaceae; genus Companilactobacillus; species Companilactobacillus futsaii. The sequence continues at coordinate 76,192 of NZ_AZDO01000011.1, forward strand.
ATCAGGTACTGGGTCTACTCCGCCGCGAACAAAGGGATTACAACGTAGAATACGTGCTAACCCCATGACCGTACCTAAAATTCCACCATGCTTTTTAACCGCATCAATAAAGTAAGTCGAACACGTTGGATAATAGCGACAACTAGGTGGCAAAACTGGCGAAATAAATTTCTGATAAATACGAACTATTCCAATTAAAAGTTTTTTTAGCATCTAGTTACCTTAAGAATTCAAACATGTGCATCCATGTTCCTGGCCATAAAACAGCCAACGGATTTGAACCACCTAGTGCTGATCCAATCAACATACCTAAAACCAAGAAAATGAGCATTAATAATAATACCCAGCCAATTTTTTTAAAAATATCACGACGATATTCTTTGCCAAAGTCTCTTTTCATTTTTCACCCTAGTATTTTTGATGTTTTTCAATATGATCCAATAATACACCTGTACCTAAAGCAACGGAATCTAATGGACTATCAGTCAAAAGAACTGGTACTTGAAGCTTTTCAGACAACAACTTATCTAAGTTCTTCAACAAAGCACCACCACCAGTCAACATAATACCTCGATCGATAATATCACCAGATAATTCTGGAGGTGTTTGTTCCAAAACATTTTTAGCTGCAGCCACGATTTGATCAACTCCGTCAGCCAAAGATTCTTGAATTTCTACTTCATTAGTAGTTATTTCCTTTGGTAAACCAGAAACGATATCGATACCGCTAGCTGAAAATGTCTTACTTTCATCAGCATCCATGACACAACCAATTTCCATCTTGATTTGTTCGGCTGTTCTTTCACCGATAATCAAGTTGTGATGTTGCTTAATGTAAGCTTGAATGGCACTAGTCATCTTATCACCAGCAAAACGAAGTGATTGACTAGTTACAATGTCACCCATTGAAATAACAGCGATATCACTTGTACCACCACCAATATCAATAACCATGTTTCCTTGTGGTTTGAAAATATCCAAACCAGCTCCAACAGCAGCGACTTTTGGTTCCAATTGAAGATAAACTTTACCGCCACCAGCTTGCTCGGCTGCTTCGATAATCGATTTTTGTTCAACCGGTGTTACATTCGTTGGTGCACAAATCATAATTGTTGGCTTCGAGAAACGTCCACCGACATTTAGCTTTTCAATAAAATATTGAAGCATTTTTTCAGTAATATCAAAGTCAGCGATTACACCGTCCTTTAAAGGGCGAATAGCTTTAATGTTAGCTGGAGTTCTACCAACCATCATATAAGCGTCTTTACCAACTGCTACTACATCATTGTTATTTGTATTGATTGCCACAACCGAAGGTTCATTTAAGACAATTCCTTCACCTTTGACATCAATCAGTACATTTGCTGTACCTAAATCAATTCCTAGATATTTCGACATACTATATCCTCCAAAATCTGAACACAAAAAGTATATCATAACCAGCCTAATCATTAAATTGCCAATAAAAAAAGAAAGTGGTTTTTCCACTTCCTTAAGCGAACTTTAAGCCAATTTTGTAACACTTGGTATTGTATTCAATACTAATCTTTCTCTACCAGATTCATCAATTGAGACTCTTCTGATTTTAGCACCTAAATCTCTTAATTTTTCAGTGAAATGATAATATCCACGGTCCAAATATTGAAGGTTTGAAACTCTAGTTTCGCCTTCAGCAACTAATCCTGCTAATACTAGTGCTGCAGCAGCACGTAAATCAGTAGCAGCAACGTTAGCACCACTTAATTGCGCTGGACCAAACATAATAACTGAATTACCTTCAATCTTATAGTCGGCCTTCATTTTTCCAAATTCTGGGAAATGCATAAATCTATTTTCAAAAACCGTTTCAGTCATAACCGTAGTTCCAACACTCAATAATTGAGCCAAAGTCATTTGAGCTTGCATATCGGTTGGAAAACCCGGGTGTGGCATAGTTTTAACATCAACTGGTTTTAATTGATTAGTTCCAATAACGTGAATTCCATCATCAGTTTCTTCAATTGAAACGCCCATTTCGATTAATTTGGAAATCAAAGGACGATTGTGTGCGCCAACAGCGTCTTTAATAAAGATATCACCATTTGTTACCGCAGCAGCAACCATGAAGGTACCGGCTTCAATCCGATCTTGCATGATTGAATGTTCACATCCATGCAAAGTGGATACTCCCTTGATTCTTACGGTATTAGTACCGGCTCCAGTAACATCTGCACCCATCTTGCTCAAAACATTGGCAAGATCAACAATCTCGGGTTCTCTAGCAGCGTTGTCAATAACCGTTTCACCATCGGCTAAAGTAGCTGCCATCATAATGTTTTGTGTTGCACCAACACTTGGAAAATCTAGATAAATATTAGCTCCGTGCAAACCATCAGTTTTTGCATCGATGAAACCGCCTCTTTGGCTGAATTGTGCACCCATAGCTTCTAGACCCTTAAGATGCAAATCTATCGGTCTAGAACCAATTGCACAACCACCAGGCATTGCAACATGGGCTTCCTTATTACGAGCTAGGAGAGGTCCTAAAACAACGATTGAGGCACGCATTTTGTCAACCAAGTCTTCTGGTGCAGTTGTAGCAGTTCCATTAGATGTATCAACAGTCAAAACCTCGTCAGCCTCATCATAAGAAACTTCGGCATTTAGAGCTTTTAAAACTTTAGACATCGTTATAACGTCCGATAACGGAGGGATATTAGTCAAGAAGGTCTTACCTTTTGAGGCTAAAATAGTCGCCGCCAAAATTGGTAAAGCGGCATTCTTTGCACCTTCAATTCTTACAGTTCCTTTTAATTGCGTAGGTCCATTAACGATTATTTGTTGCACAATATTCTCCTCCAAAACCTGGGATCATTTAAAAAAGTAAGGTTATATTTCGAGCTAAACTAAAAATACTCATGAAAAATGAACTAACTGTATAACCTAGAGCGATTGCTATAAACGCTACAAGTAATTGTAACATTTTAGGATTGGTTTTGTTATAAATCTTTTTCCAATCAACTACTTGTAAAACGTTGAAGCTGATCCAAATAAATATAACATGACTTATAAGCGTTATTATGGCATTTATTCCGATATTTGTCATTTTATAAACCTCACTTTTCTAGATAGTAACATTTTTAATCAAATTATTCTGCTAGAAGTCAAATACTTTAAAATTATTTAAAACAAAAAGGACTAGGTTTCCCTAATCCTTTGAGTTAATTTCTATGCGAACTTACGTTAATTCTATTAATAGCCTTACGCAAGGATACTTGGGCACGAGCCAACTCATCAACGTTGTGTTTTTCTTCCGCAACCTTGATAGTATCTTCGGCCTTTTGCTTAGCATATTTTGCACGTCTTAAATCAATGTCTCTAGCTCTTTCAGCACTGTTGGCGACGATTGACACTAGATCATTGCTAAACTCCAAGAACCCGCCATTTACAGCGATTGAATCTTCATGGTGAGGTTTGTCCACACGACGGACACGCACTTCATCAATAACCAAAGGAGCGATAATTGGCGCATGGTGAGCCATAACACCAATTTCACCATCAATGGTACTTAAAACAACGAGTTTTGCATGATGATCATAAACAACACCATCGGGAGTAACAATATTGACCGTCATAATGTTTTCAGCCATATTATCTCCTCCTATCGTTAATTGGCAACTGCTTGATCAGTATTTTCATCTTGGCTATCAGCTGGTGTCCAACCCATATCCTTAGCTTTATCGATAACGTCTTGAATTCCACCAACACCGTTAAAGGCATCTTCTGGAACATCATCGTATTTACCGTCTAAGATAGCACGGAAGTCCTTAACTGTTTCTGAAACAGGAACGTAAGAACCTGGCTTACCAGTAAATTGTTCAGCAACACTGAAGTTTTGTGACAAGAAGAATTGAATACGTCTTGCACGAGCAACGACTGTTTTTTCTTCATCAGACAATTCGTCCATACCCAAGATAGAAATAATATCTTGAAGTTCATGGTATCTTTGAAGAACTTCTTGGACTTGTGTAGCAACATCATAATGTTCTTGACCTACAATATCAGGATCAAGAGCTGAAGATGTTGAAGCTAGTGGATCAACAGCTGGGTAAATACCTTGTTGTGTCAATCTACGTTCCAAGTTAGTAGTTGCATCCAAGTGGGCGAATGTTGTAGCTGGAGCAGGATCAGTATAATCATCGGCAGGAACATAAACAGCTTGAATAGAAGTGATTGAACCCTTCTTAGTTGATGTAATACGTTCTTGCAATTGACCCATTTCTGTAGCTAGTGTTGGTTGATAACCAACGGCAGAAGGCATACGACCAAGCAAGGCAGAAACTTCTGAACCAGCTTGTGTAAATCTAAAGATGTTATCGATAAACAATAGAACATCTTGTCCTTCAACATCACGGAAGTACTCAGCAATTGTCAAACCTGTTAAGGCGACACGCATACGAGCACCAGGTGATTCGTTCATTTGTCCATAAACCATGGCAGTCTTAGAAAGAACACCAGATTCCTTCATTTCATAATAAAGGTCATTACCTTCACGCGTTCTTTCACCAACACCAGTAAATACTGAGATACCACCATGTTCTTCAGCAATATTGTGAATTAATTCTTGAATCAAAACGGTTTTACCAACACCGGCACCACCGAACAAACCAACTTTACCACCACGAACGTAAGGTTCGAGAAGATCGATAACTTTGATTCCTGTTTCAAGAACTTCTGTTGATGTATTTAATTGATCATAAGCAGGTGCTTGTTTGTGAATACTATCTCTTCTAAAGTCAGCAGGAAATTCCTTGCCTCCATCGATAGATTCACCCAAAACGTTAAACACACGGCCCAAAGTTTCTTTACCAACTGGTACAGAAATAGGTTTAGCTGTGTTAAGTACTTGTGCACCTCTTTGAAGTCCATCAGTAGAACTCATGGAAATAGCACGCAAGGCGCCATCACCTAGTTCTAGAGCAACTTCGAGGGTAATCTCTGATCCGTCGTTTTTCTTAACTTTAAGAGCATCATTGATTTCTGGCAAATCTGCATCTAAAGAAAATTCAACATCGACAACTGGACCGATTACCTGAATAACTTTACCTTTGCTACTCATTAATTTGGCTCCTTTCTAAACTATTCAAGTGCAGCAGCACCACCGATGATTTCGGTGATTTCTGTTGTGATTTGAGCCTGACGAGCGCGGTTATAATGTAGTGACAAACTTGAAATAAGATCATCGGCATTATCACTGGCACTCTTCATAGCTGTTACAGAAGCGGCATGCTCTGCTGTTTTTGCATCCATCATTGCTCCTAAAACTAAACACTCAATATATTGAGGCACAATTGCAGATAGAACTGCTTTAGGGTTTGGTTCTGTGATGTATTCTGTTGCAGCTTGTTGTTCTTCTGGTGTAACGTCATCAGGATCACCTAATGGCAAAAGCTTTTGATTCGTAAATTCAGAAACTAATGAGTTTACGTGATGATTATGACAAATATCAATTTCATCGAACAATTCTGCTTGATACATTTGAAGAATTGTTTTCATGATTGGAGTAATATCTTTAACCGTTGGAATATCAGGTAATCCACGATATTCATACGATACATCATAACCACGTGCTTTGAAGAACTCTGTTCCAGTAGCACCTAAGGAAATAATAGTAAATTTACTTTGGTCGCCATGATATTTCTTTTCGAACAATTCCATCATAGCTTTCAAAATATTACTATTGTATCCACCAACAAGACCACGGTCACTAGTAATAACAACGTAAGCGGTCTTTTTGACTTCACGAACTTTTAGAAGACTGTTTAGACTTAATGGATCATCAGAATCATCAGCAATTGACAATTCTTTGAAAACATCAGCTGCTTTCAAATGTCTAACAATATCTTCAACCTTTTTTTCATACAATTGATAAGCAATAGATTTCTTTTCAATACGAGAGAGTTTAGCACCAGATACCATTTGCATGGCCTTTGTGATTTGACCGGTTTTCTTAGTAGAAGAAATTCTTCTTTTAATATCCATAAGGGACTCAGCCATTATTTAAACCTCCTGTATTATTTTTCTGCTTGCTTGCTATCTGAATCTGTTCCTGATTTTGAAGCTAAGAAGTTTTCTGTAAAGTCTTTTACAGCAGCCTTGAACTTATCTTCATCAGGCAATGTACCTTTTTCTTTGATTGTTTGTAAAATATCTGCATGATTTGCATCGAAATATTCAGAAAGTGAAGTTTCATATTCTTTAATATTATCTACATCAATTTTATCCAAGAATCCTCTTGTCAAAGCAAACAAAATCAAAACTTGTTTTTCAACAGGAACTGGTGAGTGTACAGGTTGTTTTAGAACTTCTTCTGTACGACGACCACGATCTAGTTTTGCCTTTGTAGCTTCATCAAGATCTGAACCGAATTGAGCGAATGATTCCAATTCGTGATATGAAGAAAGATCTAGACGTAAAGTACCAGCAACTTTCTTCATAGCCTTGATTTGGGCATCCCCACCAACACGAGAAACAGAAGTACCAGCATCAATAGCTGGACGTGTACCTGAGTGGAACATATCACTACTCAAGAAAATCTGTCCATCAGTGATAGAAATTACGTTAGTTGGAATATAGGCTGACACATCACCGGCTTGTGTTTCAACGATAGGTAGAGCAGTCATTGAACCGCCACCCAAATCGTCACTCAACTTAGCAGCACGTTCTAGCAAACGTGAGTGCAAGTAGAAAACGTCACCAGGATATGCTTCACGCCCAGGTGGTCTACGAAGCAATAGTGATATTTCACGATAAGCATTAGCTTGCTTGCTTAAATCATCATAGACGATCAAAACATGCTTGCCGTTATACATGAAATACTCACCCATTGCAGCACCAGCATATGGTGCAAAGTAAAGCATAGGTGCTGGTTGACTAGGACCAGCTTCAACAACGATTGTGTAATCCATTGCGCCATGCTTTCTTAAGGTTTCAACTTGGGCTCTAATTGTTGATTCCTTTTGTCCAATTGCAACATAGATACAAATCATATTTTCATCTTTTTGATTAAGAATTGTATCAATAGCAATTGATGTTTTACCAGTTTTACGGTCACCAATGATCAACTCACGTTGACCACGACCAATAGGAACAAGTGAGTCAACTGATTTTAAACCTGTTTGTAGAGGTTCAAAAACTGACTTACGTTGCATAACACCGGGTGCAGGTGATTCAATAGGTCTTGTTTTGTCTGTCTTGATTTCTCCTTGACCATCAACTGGTTGTCCCAAAGAATTTACGACACGTCCAATCATTTCATCACCGACTGGAACTTCCATGATACGACCTGTTCTTTTAACAGTATCGCCTTCACGAATTTTATCGTAGTTACCTAAAATGATAATACCAACATCATCACTTTCAAGGTTTTGAGCCACACCAAAAGTACCGTCTTGGAATTCTAGCAATTCACTTGCCATAGCATTTTCAAGGCCATTAGCACGAGCAATACCATCACCGACGTATGTAACTGTACCTACTTCATCAACTGAGAGTTCATTTTTATAGTTCTTTAACTGTTCTTTGATCAGTGAACTAATCTCTTCAGTTTTGATGCTCATTCTTTTCACCTCGACTTAATTATTAACCAATAGTGTCCTCTTGATGTCATTAAATCTCTTAACGACACTACCATCGATAACTTGATCTCCAACACGGATCACAACTCCACCAATAATAGTAGGATCAACTATTTTCGTTAAATTTACTTTATTTACTGAAAATCTCTCTTTAATTACGGATTCAAGATGACTGATTTGTGCTTCATCCAAATCAATCGCTGTTTTAACTGTTGCTTCAACGATACCGTTAACTTCATCATATTTTTCAATGAATGCATCAGCAATATCGATCACACAGTCCATACGATTGTTGTCAAAAACTAATCCCAAGAAATCTTGCATCAATTCACCAAACTGGCTCTTTAATGTATCCAAAATTTTGATCTTTTCAGTGCGAGAAATAGAACGTCCCGCAAGAGCAAAACTCAAGCTAGGATTTTCTTCATAGACCTTTTTTAAAGACTTCAAGTCTTCAAGTATTTCTTCTACGGAATTTTGTTCTTCGGCTACTTCAAAAAGTGCCTTACTATATCGCTTTCCCACTTGATATTTACTTAGTTTCATTTACCGTCAACTCCTTAATATAAGAGTCGATTAGTGACTTTTGATCGTCTGCATTAAGCTCTTTAGAAATAACTTTTGAAGCAATTTCCAAAGACAAGTTTGCAATGTCATTTTGAGCACCTGACAAAGCATCTTGTTTAGCTTTAGCTACATCAGATTTAGCTCTTTGTCTTAATTCTTCAGCTTCGCTATGAGCATCGGACACGATAGACTTCTTTTGAGTCTCACCGCTTTCCTTTGCTTTGTTAACAATTTCAACTGCTTCAGCACGTGAATTTTTAAGAGCATCTTCACGTTCTTCAGCCAACTTTTTAGCACGTGTGCGTTCCTGATCCGCATAATCAAGATCGCCAGTGATCTTTTCAGATCTGGCATCCATCATCTTTGTAACAGGACCCCAAGCAAAATGTTTTACTAAGAGTGCCAAAATGATGAAAGAAATAAGAATGAAAAGCATGTCACCCAAAGCTACTTGACCAGCTCCGAGAACTAATAAACCTGCCAATATTCTTCACTCCTTCCTTTCTAATAAATACATAGCATTAAAAGGCGATTATCTTTAGACATCGCCAAGTTTAAAATCGTATGTATTAAACGAAAAGAATAACGAACGCAATAGCAATGGCAATGATAGGAACAGCTTCGATAAGACCAACACCAATGAACATTGTTCCTCTTAATTTATCAGCTACTTCTGGTTGACGAGCCATACCTTCAAGAGTTTTTGAAATAACAAGTCCGTTACCGATTGATGCTCCAAGAGCAGCGATACCAGCTGCAAGAGCTGCCGCAATATCCTTCATAATTAAAAATCCTCCAATAAATGTTATTCTTGTTCCATTTTACGTGAAATATAAACCATAGATAATGTGGTAAATACGTACGCTTGGATGGCTCCAATAAATACAGAAAAACCTTGCCAAATCATGGCTAATGGCATTGCGCCAATAAATGTCACAGCACCAACGCTTTTGGCAACAGTTCCAATAAGTGCAAGAAGTACTTCACCGGCAAAAATATTACCGTAAAGACGTAGTGACAATGTTAGGAAGTTGGTAAATTCTTCCAGAAGGTTAATTGGTAGTAAAAACTTTACCGGTCTCGCATAATTGGATAAATAACCACCAAATCCAAACTTTTTCACAGCATAATAGTGTGAAAGCAACAATGAAACCGTCGCAAGCCCCATTGTAATCAAAGGATTAGATGTTGGTGACTTAACATATGTGAAACCGCCAATCTTTAGCTGGAAGAATAATCCTAATTGGTTAGAAACGAAAATAAATAGGAATAATACAAACGCGTAAAGATTGAACTGTTTACCTGAACCATCTGGCATTGCTGATTTTACAATACCATTAGTAAAATCAATCATCCATTCAAGTACGTTCTGTGCTTTACCTGGTCTCATTGTGACTTTACGAGATAATGCAAACACCAAAATGAAAACAAGGACTGCAGAGACAAGTACTGACAAGTCATTTGCAACATTGAATCTTAAGCCTAAGAAATCAATAAACTTATACTTATCATCCAATAATAACCCTCCTTTCTTCGCTTATTGAAAACAATTGATACCACAAAATAATAACACTAAATTTTATATATTCAAACAATGAAATTCTTATTTTGTCCCAAACAATCTGTCTCCGGCATCACCTAGACCTGGGAAAATATAACCACTGTCTGTAATCTTTTCATCTAGTGAAGCAGCGTAGATATCAACATCTGGATGTTCCTCTTGAACTGCCTTAACGCCTTCTGGAGCAGCAACTAAGACTACTAAACGCATGTGTTTAGCACCACGTTTCTTCAAAGCGTCAATGGCCATATTTGCAGAACCACCAGTAGCAAGCATTGGATCAACGATGAATAATTCACGTTGGTCAATATCGCTAGGGAGTTTTACAAAATATTCATGTGGTTTCAATGTTTTTTCATCACGGTACATTCCGATGTGACCAACTTTGGCCGCTGGAATCAATTCTAGTACACCGTCAACCATTCCTAAACCAGCACGCAAAATAGGAATAACTGCTAATTTCTTACCGGCAAGCACCTTTTGGGTAGATTTACCCATTGGTGTTTCAATTTCAACATCCTTTAATGGCAAGTCACGAGTAATTTCATAAACCATTAATTTACCAATTTCGTTGGCAACTTCTCGGAATACCTTTGTACCTGTGTGCTTGTTACGGATAATTGTAAGTTTATGTTGGATCAATGGGTGGTTCAATACTGTAAATTTAGACATTTTAAATCTCCTTAGTTTTTGTAATGTGCATTGCCTGCTGATTTATTCAAACGGTTGTTGTATGCAACTCCATGACCTTCATCAGGAAAACCTTGAGCCAAGATGTAATCCATATGATCTACATCCAATTGACGCAATCCTGCAAATAATTCTTTGGAAGCGCTATAAACATCATCACCCAAAGAAAAAGTAGTGATGTTTTCAGGTACTTCTTTTAGAATTGCATCAGTAGCTAAGACTCCTAACGAAGCATCTTTTTTGCTGTATTTTGCAATCGCTTCTGGAAAGTCTTTGACGTCATCAACAATAATGACTTGAGCGCTTGGTGCATAATGCTTGTACTTCATCCCTGGTGCCTTTGGAACTTCTGTTGCGGTTACCTTGTGGTGATCTGAATTGACATTGTCAATAACCTTCAATAGGTCATCTGAGTCGATCATCCCTGGGCGTAAAATCGTTGGTACATCAACAGATAAATCAATGACAGTCGATTCTACTCCCAATTTAGTTGGACCATCATCCAAGATAGCTGCAATTTTGCCATGTAAATCGTGGTAAACATGTTTTGCTAAAGTTGGACTAGGCTTGCCACTTGTATTAGCTGAAGGCCCTACAATTGGCTTGCCAAAAGTCTTAATAAGATCCAAAGTCGCCTTATTATTAGGCATTCTAAAAGCAGCAGTCGTCAGTCCCCCGGTAACTGCCTTAGAAAGTTTTCCAGGTTGTATTGGCATAATGATCGTCAATGGACCCGGCCAAAAAGCCTTCATCAGCTTCTGGGCCAAAGGTTGATAGCTGTTATCGGCATATTCCCAGACCATTTCTGGACTAGCAACGTGGACGATCAAAGGATTGTCACTTGGACGTCCCTTAGCAGCATAGACATCTTTGACTACATCAGGTCTCGTCGCGTCAGCACCTAAGCCGTAGACAGTTTCAGTCGGAAAAGCAACTAGTTGTCCTTTGGCCAGGAAATCTGCAGCTTCTTGAATCTGTGTATTCTCTAGTATCTCAGTTTCCAATACTACATCTCCTTTTTAGCTTTTAGATATCGGTAATTCCCACTTATATCTTTATGAAATTCTACAACATAATTAGGTAAATTATCACGAAAAATCGCTTTTATTGCGTTTTTTTGTCGAAAACCGAATTCCATATACAAAATACCATCATCAGAAAGATAATTATCGATCTGTTGCGTAATATTCTCATAGAATTCTAACCCATTATCCTTCCCATATAAAGCCAAATCCGGTTCAAATTTAATAACACTCGGATCCATGTCCTTTTTTTCGTCTTCGGCAATGTATGGTGGATTAGACACAACAAGGTCAAATTTTTGCGATTCGATGTTTTTAAATAAATCGCTTTGCTTAAAAAAGACATTGTTTGTCTGATAATTATCGGCATTTAACCGTGCCACTTGTAGAGCTCCTTTTGAAATATCAGTTGCCAAAATATTATCTTCAGGAAATTCAATTCCCAAAGTTATCGCAATAATTCCTGAACCTGTTCCAATATCACATATAGATAAATTTTTCTTCGGATGTTCATCGATAATCTGTTGAACCATTTCTTCAGTATCATTTCTTGGAATCAGTACGTTCTCATTAACAGAAAAGTTACGATTCATAAAATATGCGTACCCTAAAATATATTGCACAGGTTCATCCATCCCTAAGCGCATCAATCCATCACGAAATTTCCTCATGATATCATGAGGGACCTCATCATTTCGATGCAATTGTAATTGGGTATAGTTAAAACCACTTAACTCTTCCATTAAGTATTGTGCATCTTCAGGAAATTTATTTTGGCTCTTTAACACAGAAAAAGCCCTTTTCAGGGCGTTAGAATAGCTTAGCTTCTCCACTTTGAATTTGCTCCAACTTTTGAGCTTGGTCATGAACGATCAAGGCATCAATTATTTCTTCTAAATCACCATTCATAATACGGTCAAGTTTATTCAAAGATAGACCGATACGGTGATCGGTAACACGGTTTTGTGGATAATTGTAAGTTCTAATACGTTCAGAACGGTCACCAGTACCAACAGCAGATTTTCTTTGTTCATCGTATTCATTTTGATTTTGTGATTCATAATAATCATAAACACGAGATTTCAAAATTTGCATAGCTTTTTGACGGTTTTGTTGTTGTGAACGTTGATCTTGCATGGCAACAACAATACCTGTTGGCAAATGGGTCATACGAACAGCTGATGAAGTCTTATTGATATGTTGACCACCGGCACCAGATGAGCGATAAACATCAGTTCTAATGTCTTTTGGATCGATATCAATATCTACTTCATCGTATTCGGGCATAACAGCAACTGTTGCAGTTGAGGTATGAACACGACCTTGTGACTCAGTAGAAGGAACACGTTGAACACGGTGAGCACCATTTTCAAACTTAAGTTTCGAGTAAACTTTTGTTCCTGTGATCATGACCGCAACATCTTTGTAGCCACCAACTTCAGTGTCAGTTTCATCGATGATATCAAAATTCCAGCCTTGCTTTTCAGCGTATTTACTGTACATAGTCAATAAATCAGCCGCAAACAAACTAGCTTCGTCACCACCAGCGGCACCACGAATTTCCATAATAATATTTTTATCATCATTAGGATCTTTAGGAAGCATCAACAAAGTAATTTGATGTTCAACCTCATCAAGTTCTTTCTTGGAGCTTTCTAATTCATCCTTTGCCATTGCTTCCATTTCTGGATCATCAGTTTCACGAAGAATCTCGTCACTATCACTGATACTTTGCTTTAATTCTTTGTAATGCTTGAAAGCAGCAACAACATCACGCATGTCAGCTTCTTCTTTTGAGTAAGCCATATAACGTTTTGTATCGTTGATAACTTCAGGATCACTCATTAATTCTTGAAGTTCTTGATATCTTTCAAGCAATGTTTCTAGTTGTTCAAATATTTTATCCAACTCAACTATCCTTTCTTTTTATTAGTTTTCATCAAGCATTGGAGGATGGTTATAGTGACGACGACAAACTGGGTAGTACATTTCATTGCCACCAATCACAACCTGTTCACCATCATAAACTGGTTTACCATTAGCCATACGCATGTTCATTGTAGCTTTTTTTGTACAGAACCAGCAAATTGTCTTCATTTCTTCCAATTTATCTGCGTACAACAAAAGATACTTAGTTCCCTCAAACAACTCATTCTTGAAATCATTCTTCAAACCAAATGCCATAACAGGAATCCCTAAATCATCAACAACTCGAGTTGCTTGTAAAACTTGGTCCTTAGTCAAAAACTCACATTCATCAATCAAAACGCAAGATGCATTAGGATTTTCTTCTTTAACGATTTTATAAACATTGGAATCATCTTTTAAAGCAATCGCATCACGATTCAATCCCATACGACTTTCGATTTTTCCATGTCCAGAGCGAGTGTCCAAAATACTAGTCATTAAGATAACTGACTTGCCTTGTTCTTCATAGTTATGGGCTACTTTCAAAATCTCAATCGATTTTCCACTATTCATAGCACCATATTTAAAAAATAATTGAGCCAAATTTACGCCTCCAAAAATATGTCCTTCAAGATTATAACGAAAAAAATGGCTCTTGAACACAGCAAAGATTTCCCATTTTCAATCAAAAACGGATAAAATATAGTTCAGGTATGATAATATATTTTTAATTAATTCAATTTGGGGTTTTTATTAATGACATTTAAATCAAGTATAGCAACAATTACAGGTAAAACATCATATTTTATTTTGAGTAAATTTTTTAACGGTGGTTCTTCGTATCCCGGAAAAATTGCTTATAAAATTGATCCAGATATTTTAAAAAGTCTTGGTAAGGATTACGATTTGATTGTCGTTACGGGTACAAATGGGAAAACTTTGACAACTTCTTTAATCAATAAGATGTTGATTCAAAAATATAACGATGTCTTAACTAATCCAACTGGTTCCAACATGATCCAAGGAATCGTTACTAGTTTCGTTACTCATCACAAAACGAGCAAAAAACCTTTGGCAGTCTTGGAAGTTGATGAAGCTAATGTTCCAATCATTTGTAAATACATCAAGCCAAAATATTTTGTCTTAACTAACATTTTCCGTGATCAGATGGACCGTTATGGTGAAATCTATACTACTTATCAAAAAATCGTCGATGGTATCAAAATGGCGCCAGACGCTACAGTCATTGCTAACGGCGACGCAGCAATCTTTTCTTCAAAGGATTTACCAAACAAGTTTATCTACTACGGTTTCAGCGATAAAGGTCATGAAACTGAAGACTTCAAAGCACCAACCAATACTGACGGTGTCTTGTGTCCTAAGTGTAACCACATTATTCATTATCACATGATTTCTTATGCTAACTTAGGAAGTTATTTCTGTCCTAATTGTGGTTTCAAGCGTCATGAATTGAAATATCAAGTCACTGATATCTCAACTTTGCTCCCTAATAAGACAGAATTTGAAATCGACGGTAACAAGTTCACTATGAATATTGGTGGAAAATACAACGTTTATAACGCTTTAGCCGCTTATGCAGTTGCTTCGGAAATGGGTATCAGCATCGAACAAATGCAAAAAGCCTTCACTTATGATGAAAAAGTCTTTGGTCGTCAAGAAACTATCAATGTTGATGGTAAAGACGTCAATATTATTCTAGTTAAGAATCCCGTTGGCTTAAATCAAGTTATCGAAACTGTTCTCAGTGACAAAGATCCCTATACTCTAGCATTCTTGTTAAATGCTAATTACGCTGACGGAATCGATACTAGTTGGATCTGGGACGCCAATTTCGAAGATTTTGACTATAACAAATTGCCGTTAGTCATCACTGGTGGCAAACGTGTTAAAGACGTCACTTATCGTTTTAAAATTGCTGGTTTGGATATGAAGAAAAATATCGAAACCGCTGAGATCGAAGATTTTGTTAAAGAAATACCAAAGATACCTACTGACAAAATCTATGTCCTAGCAACTTATACAGCCATGCTAAGTTTACGTAAGAGTTTAATGGAAAAAGGTTATATCAAGCAAAAATAAAAGCAGCCAAAACGGCTGCTTTTTTTATTTGCTCTCGTTTAAAAATGAATTCAAAATTGTTTCACGTCGTTCCAGAAAAATCTGATTATGTTCAATTGGATGAACTCGATTCGTTAAAACAACCATTGCATTTTGGTGCTGATAATCTAAAGCAATGAAATGTCCCGTATAACCCGTATGAAACAAAACATGTCCTGTTCCATCTGGTTTAACATCCCAACCGAGTGAGCGACCTGGATTTAATTTTGTAAAATTGTGATACAAAAATTTCTTATCTGGTTTCAACATGTCTTTGGCAAACTTCATGACGTCATCTAAACTAGCAAACATCCCAGCCGATCCACAATGTTTACCCAGCTGACGAGCTTTAGGATCATTAGCAATTCCAAAAAGCATCTGATTATTGACTTCATAAGTTGGAACACAATCTTTAGGATTAGGGTCGAATGTGGCATCTTTTAATCCTTCTGGTTCAACAATGTATTTCATAATCGCATCTTGAACAGGCATATGGTAGATTTGTTCAATCACCAAACCTAGAAAAATCAAGCCAGTATCAGTATATACGACTTTTTTATTGAAAGTGTCAGTCACTGGCAATTTAATCAAGGCTTGAATCAACTGACCACAGTTTAAAGAATCACGATCAGGAATATAACCATGAATTCCCGAGGTATGCGTCAACAAGTGAAATAACTCAACTTGTCCGTCTGAAAAATCAGATAAATATTTCTTGATTGGATCATGCAAATCGATTTTTTTCTCATTTATTAATTTAATAATCAACGGAATTGTCCCCATGACCTTCGTTAAAGAGGCTAAATCGTGCAATTCTGTCCCTCTAAGCGGTTTTCTTTGCGGACGCCATTCCTTATCACCATAAAAATATTTATTCGTCTGAGAAGAGTTTATGAAGCCAAAACTGACTCCTGGAACAACCTGTTTATTAACTAAATCAATAATTTGTGCTTTGATTTCTTCAAAATCTGCCATAATAACCTCTCCTATCAAAAAAGAACGTGTTATAAAAACACGTCCTAATTATAAAACTTAAATTTTTACATTGCTACATTTCCAGCAAATTGTGAATTGTAAAGATCCGCATAGAAACCATTCTTAGCCATAAGTTCTTTATGATTACCAGTTTCAACTATTGAACCATGATTCATCACAATAATCTTATCAGCATCTTGAATAGTTGAAAGTCTATGGGCGACAACAAAACTCGTTCGATTCTTCAATAGACGTTCCATCGCATGTTGAATGTGTAATTCAGTTCTTGTATCAACTGAACTAGTAGCTTCATCCAAGATCAAAATCTCAGGATCTGCTACAAAGGCACGAGCAATCGTAATCAACTGTCTTTGTCCTTGAGAAATATTAGAAGCTTCCTCATTCAAAACAGTGTCATACCCTTGTGGCAATTGACGAACAAAGTTATCCACATGGGCCGCTTTAGCAGCTTCAATAATTTCTTCTTTAGTGGCATCTTCACGACTGTACTTCAAGTTGTCGTAAATACTACCAGTAAAGAGCCAAGTATCTTGAAGAACCATAGCATAGTGACTTCTAACTTCTTCACGGGTCATATTGCGAATATCTTTACCATCTAACTTGATTGAACCACCACTGACATCGTAGAAACGTTCAAGTAAGTTGATAATAGTTGTCTTACCAGCACCGGTTGGACCTACAATAGCAACCATTTCGCCCGGCTTAACTTCCAAATTGTAATCTTTCAAAAGAATTGGACTACCTTCATAACCAAACTTAACGTGATCCAAGGTAACTTTATCATCGGTTTTTACATCGGGTACATCAACGTTTGTGTCTTCCATTTCAGGTTCATCCAAAATTTCAAAGACACGTTCAGCTGATGCAATCGTTGCTTGAATCGTGTTAGTCAAGTTAGCTAGTTGAGCAATTGGCTGTGAGAATTGATTCATATATTGTAAGAAGGCTTGAATATTACCAAGAGAAATTCCACCATTGGCAACTTGAATACCACCATACATAGCTACGAAAACGTAGCCTAAGTTGTTCAAAAAGTTCATCATTGGCATAACGATACCAGAAATTAATTGAGCTTTCCAAGAAGCTTTGTACAACTTAGCATTTTCTTTTTCAAATTCTTCGATTGATTCTTGTTCGTGATTGAAACTCTTAACAACAACATGTCCAGAATAGTTTTCTTCGACTTGGTTGTTTAAAAATCCTAATGAATCTTGTTGGCGCTTAAAGAATTTTTGTGATTGTGGTGCAATGATTCCAACTACGATCAAACTCAATGGAACAGTTGCTAAAGCAATCAGAGTCAATTTCCAACTGATTGTCAACATCATCCAGATAATACCGACGAAGGTAACCGAACTAGTTACTAATTGGGTCAAACTTTGTTGCAGAGTACCAGCAATATTATCCATATCGTTGATAGCACGAGACATAACGTCACCATTAGAATGTGTATCATAATAATTGATTGGTAATCTTCTCATCTTACCTTTCAAATCACGTCTTAATTTATAAACTGTTCGTTGTGAAATCCGTGTCATAACAAACTGTTGAATAAAGTTAAACAAGGCTGAAGCTAGATACATCAAAATAACAATGAAAATGATGTGTTCAATCTTGTCAAAATTAATTGGCAAACCATTGATTTTAAAACCCGCTTTTTGTTGAGCTACACCAGTCATCAAACCTTTATAAATCTCAGTAGTAGCTTCACCCAAAATCTTTGGAGTTTTAATTTGGAAAACAGCTGAAGCAATGGCCAAAGCCAAAACAACGATAATTCCGATCACATATGTTGACATATATTTTGCCAAGCGACCGGTAGTCTTCCAAAAATTCTTAGGCTTGACAACAACACTAGGCCCACGACCAGGACCATGACCATGTCCTACTGAAGGTGATTGTGTTTCGTTTTTCTTTTCAGCCATTACTTACCCTCCTTTAATTGAGATTTAATGATTTCTTGATAAGTTTCATTATTCTCTTTTAATTCTTGGTGAGTACCTAATCCAACCATATCGCCGTTATCTAAAACAACGATTTGGTCAGCATCAGCAACTGTTGAAATACGTTGTCCAACAATAACAACGACCGCTTGACTGATTTTTTCATCATTTTTCAAAGCAGTACGTAAATTCAAATCAGTCTTGAAATCCAATGCTGAGAAGGAATCATCGAAGACATAAATTGAAGCATCTTTAACCAATGCACGGGCAATTGCTAGACGTTGTTTTTGACCACCAGAGAAGTTATCTCCACCTTGTTCAACTTCACCGTCTAGTCGACCATCTAATTCCTTGACAAAATCAGCTGCCTGAGCAATCTCTAATGCATGCCAAATTTCATCATCAGTTGCATTTTCTTTACCGTAAGCCATGTTTTCACGAATAGTTCCTTTGAACAATATTGCCTTTTGTGGAACCATTGAAACTTGACTGTTGATATCTTCTGTACTCAAAGCTTTGACATCAGTTCCGTTGATACTTACAACACCCGTTTCAGCATCATAAAATCTAGGAATCAAATTAATTAAAGTGCTCTTACCAGAACCTGTACCACCGATGATGGCCAAAGTTTGACCCTTAGTAACTTTGAAGTTCAAAGTATTCAAAGCTAACTTTTCAGCACCGTGATATCTAAAGTTAACATCATTAAAGCTTAATGATGGTTCATCCTTTAATTTAGCGGGTTTTGCAACTACATCAATCTTACTCTTAGTTTCAAAAACTTCTTGAATACGAGCAGCAGATGCGGAGGCACGTGGTACAAAAACAAATACCATTGAAAGAATCATAAAACTCATTAAAATTTGCATAGCATAAGTCATGAAAGCAATCATGTTACCAATTTCCATTGATTGATTAGCAATATAATGTGCTCCCAACCAAGTAATACCAACATTAGTTCCACTCATAACTAACGTAACAACTGGAAACATAACAGCAACGATACTGAATACTTTGACAGCATTGTTAGTATAATCTTCGTTAGCTTCTTTAAAACGATCTTGTTCGAATTGATCTTGTCTAAAAGCGCGAATAACACGTACTCCAGTCAAACCCTCACGGAATACCAAGTTCAAACGATCAGTCTTCTTCTGCATAGCTTTAAACAATGGCACAGCGAAGAACATGACTAATCCCACGATAACAATTAAAATTGGAATTGAAATCAAAAAGATTTTTGTCATTTCAGCATTCTTTTGATAAGCCATGAAACTTGCACCAATCAACATAATCGGTGCCATGATCATCATTCTCAACATCATGATCATTACGTTTTGAATTTGAATAACATCATTAGTTGTTCTAGTCGTCAATGATGAGGTCTCGAATTTATTGAATTCATCATGCGTAAAGTATAATATTTTTCTAAATAAATCGGACCTTAACTTCCGACCTAAACCTTGTGAGGCTTGTGATGCCATCAAAACATTTCCGAAGGCAGCAATTGCTGTGATTAACGATACAACGACCATTTCAATACCAGTATGTATGATATAATCCGTATCACCAGTAATGACACCCTTGTTAACAATGTCTGATGTAAGATTAGGGATATATAACGTTGCAACGACTTGGAATATCATAAAAATGACTGCAGCAAGCACTTGCCAGTTATTAATCCGACCTCTAGCAATCTTAAACATTTATTCACTCCCTTTAAAATTGACTAATAGCATTATAGTATTAAAGCACTAATCATCAAAAAATTCTAATAATTATTCCGATAAAGGTGGTACTTTAATGAATAATACCAAAAATACTTATCATCCTATAAAAGTCATACTCCATATTATAGCCTTTTTAGCGTTATTTTTAATGGAACAATTGCCATTAAGTGTTTTGACTTTGACAAAAAAAGATCTCGGCACTAAATATTCATCCTACATTAAAATGGCTCCTTTGGTAACCTTAGTTCTATTGATAATCGCTGCAACCATTATTATTTGGACCTTCAAAAAAGCTCAAAAATTCCCAACACAAGGCTTTTCTAAAGGTACTTGGTTCATCATCATAATTGCAACTGTTTTAACTTTTGCAATTAATGTTGTAACGCTACCTTTTATGAAAAGTAGTAATGAAAACGTTGAAGCATTGCAGTTAGTTGCTAATAATAGCATGATTATTTTAATAATATTTACTATTTTTGTGGCACCGATATTAGAGGAAATTCTTTTTAGAGGAATTTTTATGAATTGGTTTTTCATTGATTATCCCCTAATTTCAGTTATTGTCAGTGGTGTGATTTTCGGATACGTGCATGCACCTTTTGGCAGCAATACTGATTGGTTCTACGCCTTATCAAAAATTTTACTAGGAGTCGTCTTAGCAGGGGTCTACTATCGAACTAAAAATATTAAAGCTAATATAACTGTTCACTTCTTAAATAACATTCTAGCTATTTTGGCAGGAACAATTGCTTCAGGAGTTATTCTTCTATGAGAAATAATAAAAAGAAATTTAATGAAATCTATCAAGATTTACTTCGGAAGGTCGTCATGTTTGGTGTCTTATCAATGTTATTGTTAGCTAGTGCAAGAATAACTGGTTGGATAATTATGGAATATGCTGGTTTTGCAAGTGCTATTTATACAATAATTCTAATTAGCATAATGATCTATGTACTGATAATTAAGGCAAAGGATGAGAATAATCATAAAAAACAATAATTCGTATTGACATATTTACCTGTTTACGGGTAAAATTATGAATGTTGTTTAATTGCCCGTTGGTCAAATGGTTTAAGACGCCACCCTCTCAAGGTGGAGTTATGGGTTCGATTCCCATACGGGTGATAATTGAGTTTTACAGGTTGTCATGGGTCGTCAAAGCCCTTGATAAATCAACGTTTTATAAATTGAGTTCTTCACTGGTTATCACTTATTTACAATAAAGCGGAGCCACGACGGAGCCACGAAAAACATTTAAGTTTGTACGGCGCTTGAACATCGACTTGATCGGTGTTCTTTTTTTGTACAAAAATAAGCCTGGTACCTCTACCAGACTTAAAATAAATAATACCCCCCGGTACTATTTAAAAAAACTATACTAAATTTTCTCATGAATTTTATGTATATAGATTTATATTTGATAGATATTTCAATACCTACCATCTTTAATTATACCTTAATTTCAATGAATCAAAAGCAACAAATTTCAACCACATGCCCTACACTTTATCATCTACAACCACTGCTATAATAGGATTTCTCAAGATCTTCTTTTAATCTTCTTTACCTATCCTCTGTAACAATAAGTACATACGACTATTCATTTATTTAATGTACTTCGTTATATATCACGCCTATCAGCATTTAATTTAATATAAAAATACAGAGCGTTTCATTTGCCCAATATGTTAATTATAAAGATTTTATATACTATACTAGTTAATGAGTTATTCAAAATATCTACATAGACACGGAGCAATTAACCAATGGATGCAAAATATTTTTTGTTATGATCCAATCTTATAAGATTAAAGATTGATAGTGATTATATGAACCTATATACTGGTACGTTGTGATTAACGGCGCTCATAATGTAATCTTGTGCAGTGTCTATGTAATTTTGTAAAAGAGTGTTGTCTAGCGCGTGTGTCACACGCAAACTATTTTTAACATCTTGTAATGTAACCATTTATATTAAATTCCTTTCTTGAGCTGAACCTCCATTTTGACAGTCCAGGTATTTTAGTTAAAACAGATCGTTTCAAGCAATCTGTTTCATATCCTTCAAAAAGATATGTTTTAGATGGCAACCTTTAAAGGGTACTCACTTTTTGTGTACCCTTATCTTTCCAATGGTTAACGAAACTTTTCCCCGAAATTGGGGTAAAGGACAAAATTGTCATAAACCGTCTTTCTGCCACAAGTGATAAAAAAGCTATTACTCAAAAAAGTAAAAGCTATCTTTCATGTACTCCATTTCAGCGTACACGGCATACTTTAAAAGAGGGGGTTGCGCAAAATTGGGCAGACCTCTTGCGGTCAGTTGAAACGGCCTCATCTATCAAAAAAGGCATTGCCAAAAGTGGCAATACCAACTAATAAAAGTGTGTATGGATCAACCTTCAAATAATTGGCAACTGCTTTCACTCTCTTAATAGAAATAGTTTGTGAAGTGTCCCATTTTCTAATGGTTCCATTGCTAAAGCCCAAATCAGTTTCAATTTTTCTAATTGGAATGTTTTTCTTCTTAGCAATGTTTTGAATTGTTTCATAAATCAATACGTTCACCACCTTATATAATTTAGTAAGTTGGTCGACATATCTCTTGCAAAAAATAGACTGATATTCTACGATGAGGCATATTAAAGAACACCGTTATTCCTTTATTCGCCCGCCAAAGCTAATAAGTTAGGAATTGCGATAGGTTTTTAATACTCTCAATCAACTTACAAGCGCAATTATATATACCTGTAGTCTATAGGTAAAATGCTTTAATTTAGATTCATAGTCTATATTTAGACTATGCTTAGAAATGGATGCAAGAAAATGACGGTATATCAACATATTCAGCGTGTAGCTAAACCGAAAAAAATTTCTATTCGTCAAATTGAAATGGATTTAGGATTTAGTAATGGTAGTTTACGTAAATGGAAAGATAGCGCACCTACAGATAAATTAGTTCATGTGGCTAAATATCTCGGTACGACACCTGATTATTTAATTTTGGGACATGTAAACGATCATGATGAATCTAAAATAAAAAAAGATAATAATGTAAAAACTATAGTAGCTCATTTAAATGATGATGTAACACCAGAGCAACTAGAAAAAATCACTGAATATATAGACTTTATTACTAAAGATAATAAGAAAGACTGATTGGATGAATAGACTTGAACGCACAATTAATAAATATAAATCAAATATTAATTTTGTTTATAAAACCGACATGCCACCAGGGTTAGATGCTTTAACCGTTGGTAACAATGTCTTTCTAACCACCAGGTGTGGATTCACTGACACACTACAGCATATTGGTGAAGAAATAGGACATGTTCAAACTACAGTTGGTAATATTAGCAAATACAAAACTGCTGATGACCTAAGTCAAGAACGTAAAGCACGTCAACTTGGGTATACGTAAGCGGACTAAGCCAAGAAAGGTTGATTTATATGATATCTTTTGTGCCCTGCTTTATACCTTGAAAAATGGGTGCGTTTGGCGCGATTTACCCAGCGATTTTCCTAAATGGGAAACCGTCTATTATTACTGGTTACTTTGGACTAAAACGCCATCTCCTGCTGGTATCACTCCTCTGGATAAGGTTTTAAAAAAATTGTCAGCCAACATCGGTTGGCTCAGAAGCGTTCAGTTTATACATCGTTCGTCATTCTAGATGCTCAAAGTGTCAAGAATACCGATCCTGCTGAAAGTAGCAGCTACGATGGTGGTAAAAAGGTGAGTGGGATTAAGCGGTAAAAAGGTGAGTGGGATTAAGCGGTAAAAAGGTGAGTGGGATTAAGCGCCATCTTGCTGTATATATCAATGGGCTGCCGATGGCAGTCCATGTGACAACCGCCAATGTTTCTGAGCGTGATGGCGCCAATGCGCTACTGGCGTTAAACAAATCACAGTTTGACCTGGTTCAACGAGTAATGGCCGATGGTGGTTATACTGGTAACAACTTTGCTCAATCAGTTCAGGCAATGATTAACGCTGAAGTCATTATTGCTAAACAGAGTGACCTTAGGCACGGTCAAGTGACCCCGCAACGCTGGGTTATCGAACGCAGTTTTAGCTGGCTAGGAAAATATCGGCGCCTCTGGCGCAATTGTGAGCGAAAGCTGAACACCAGTAAGATGATGATTAGCTTAGCCTTCCTGCGAATACTCTTGAAAAGATTCTAAATACGTTCTTAGGGTTATAACCTGTAAAATCACTTTCTGTGACTCAAAATCAGTCCAAATACTGACGACTATAAAAGCTGAATATTTTGGAGGTATCATATATTGAAAACAACAAAATTAGTTGTTGGGATTTTGCAGATTGTTTTGTCCTTGTTTATCTTGCTACAATCATTCGCCGTGGGTGTTGGTAATGCTATTGATAAGTCAAAGGACGTGGGTGGAAGTGCTGGCTTTGTGGTAGCAATCCTGTTCATCGTTTCTGGAATTATTTATATTGCCACTCGCAAATCAGAAAAGCTTGGTGGTGACATTGCCGGTCTTGTCTTGATGATCATTTCATGGTTATTCGCGATCAGCAACGCGCATGTATATTCAGACTTGCAAATCTGGGGTTGGGTTTCATTCGTCATTGGTGTTGGCTTCTTCGTTTGGCACTTTATTGCACTACGTAAACAAGCAACTAAGTAACAATCGAAGCCCCTACTTGGGGCTTTTATTGGATGCAAAACGTAGCAACTTAAACGGGTCTAGAATTTTTGGTGTTGGAAAGTATTTCCATTCCAAAAGTACTAGGCCCTAATTTAAAAAGCCATTGATAATGGATCAAAAACGGCCACTAGGGTATTGTCTAATAGTTGATTTGGATAGCATTATAGCTTGCTATCAAGCCGGAATTAGAACGCCTTGGGAAATGTCAGACTTCTTTGAAGTGTCTGAATCTTACATGTGGAAAGCCATTGACACTTATCGTATTAAACGTGGAATTGACTTCACGTATAAGGGCTATAAATTCAATTTAAACAACGGTCTTTCTATGTCCAAAATCTGACTGACTTTAAAAGCTGAAATTTGTTTCGGGGGAAAAGAAAATGAAAACCAAAAGTTTAGCATTAACGGGATTAACTATTCTTTTAGCTTCAACATTGGTAGCTTGTTCCGGTGGCAACGAATCGTCTTCAAAATCTGATACAGCTGATAAAACCGTGAAGGTTAAAAAGAAAGCATCAACTTATTTCAAGGATAATAAGTTAGTAACCAAGGATTACGATATTGATATTACTCAAACAAAAGTAATCCAAGTTGGCGAAACTGGAAACGAATATGGTGAAAAACCTGTATTGGCATTTTGGTTCAAAGTTCATAATAAGAAAGCTAAAGACTTAGATCCAAACGGGGCTTGGATAAGTGTTTTCAAAGCAATTCAGGATAATAATAAAGATTCAGTCAATGAATTGGATGTTGGTTCACTTCCTGATGATAGATTTTTAGATTCACAATCTGAAGAAATTAAAGTTGGTGGAACCGTTGAAATGGCTGTTTCATATGAATTAGATGATACAACCACACCGGTTAAATTAACCGCTGAAAATATTGTTACTGGTAAAAGTCTTGGATCAATGACATACAAGTTAAATTAAAGACAAAATAAAAAAAGCCATATTCCTACACCGACCAAAGTAGATGGAATATGACTTAAACGAAATCTATACTAAATGGGCTAAAACTCCCCTATTTAGCTCCTTTAGTATACCATACTGGAGGAATACTCATGGAAGTATATAAACGTGGTAAAGCTTGGACTTATCGTATCAGATACAAGGATACTAATGGTAAACGTAAATCTTTATCTAAGAGCGGATTTAAGACTAAAAAAGAAGCTTATACCGTTGGTTCCATACCACAAGGCTCACCTTTATAAGTAAAAGTGTACCCACACATTTCATCAATTATTTTGAATTTAAGTTGTTCTATATTCATTGACATCACTACCATAGATACCCCCCTAATCAAATTCATGAGAAAAAATGTACAGTGACGGCGTGAACCACGGCTATAACGGGGAGGGGGTGGGTACGCCCCCCCATTACCAGGCACGTTACAATTTACCAAGCAACATCAATAAACGCCGTACACGGCTTAATAGGGACTTTTAAAAATAAATTATTTTTTATTTAATCACCAACAAATAATAAAAATAATTTATTTTTTTTATTTTATTTTTAATTCAAATCTTGTCAGCATCAGACTAGCTCCACCCATCCACCCCAGTACCCAGGTGAGTGGGGCGAGGGAGTGACGGATGCAACTCTGCGATTCAGAAATTTATTTTAAAAATATATTTCAAACTAAATCAAGTAACTACAAACTATTGTAGCAACCTATTAACAGGCTCCTTATGCCATTTGATTACCTTTAATACCAATACTATTGTTCTATTCATTAACCCAACCAGGCACAAGGTACACGGGCTAGTGAGGTTGTTATCCCAACTATATGGCGGGTATCAATATAAACCAGGGTTCTAATCAATCATTTAAATCCAAGCCATCTAACAAATTCTTGTAACCCTTATCCATAGAAGTTCGTTTTTCTGATTTTATTATTGAATTATTATCATACTTATCTTCAACTTCTTTGGATGCCTTTGAAACAGCCTCTTCAAGTTCACGGGACTTCTGTTCTTCTTGTTCGGTTTTAATACTTTCCGCCATGCCTTTATAAAGTTTTTGCATTTCAGCATTCTCCGCATCTTGTATAGCTTTACGTTTTGCATCTACTTTGGCGTTATGCTCTCTTACTTCCTTTTCAAATTTTTCATCTACTTCTTTTTGCATTTTATCTATACTAATATATTTATTTTCATCCATAGTTTTAATACTCCTTTTTTATAACCAATAATTATTGAATTTCTATTTTTCTTCACCCGCTAATTTTGATAGTGATGTTCCCTTAACTTTAGCATTGTAAAAACCACTTACTGAAATTTTACTTCTGTATTCCTTATCACTTGACCAGGTTGTACCCCCATCGCTTTTCAAAATACGTCCCTCGGGTTCTTTATAAATTTTTCGTTGTAAAACGTTCATTAATTTATTAGCTTTATTTGTAACTCCACTCGATTCGTTAGCAAGTGAACGAATGTCTGAAATAAGTTTTATCGCTTTTTCGTTTAATGCCTCTTGTTCATTATCAGCGCCTTCAGTAATTTCTTTTAACAATGAACTATATTCTGCTTTACTAATTAGTGGGGTATTTTGAACCTTATTTTTAGTTTTCGTATAAAGTTCTTTGGCGTGATCTGCTGACCAAATTGCATTTTTCGCCTTATTATAATCATCTACATTTACGGTATCTTCGGCGTTCTTCAATTTTTTGTTTGCATCCTGGATAGCTTTATCAGCGGTTTCAATCTTCTTTTGATAGCTATCAATTTTGCTTTGGTTGTCTGTCACTAAGTTAGTTAATTTTGATTCAATTTCTTTTAAAGTTGTCATTTTTTATATTCTCCTCTGTTTAAATTAGATCAATCAATTAATTTAATATTTGATTTTCTTATCAATAATGTTTGCCTTCGTACGATATAGGTTGGTGGTACTGGACGGCTTAATATTGAAGCACCAGTTCTTACTCTGCTTGTCCGCAACCTTGAAACCAGTAACCAACATTGCACCTTTAAACATTCCATTCATAATGTAAAAGCCACAACCTGAATCACTGAAATAGTGTTTAAGACTGTAAGAATCATCAGCGTAATTAATTCCTTTACTGGGTGCCAATGTATTGAGTACCCACGTAACCAGCTCCACTTGCTCCAACGGTGACAGGTCTAAAAATCTAATGGGATCATCGTAACCATCGGGATCTAATACCCCGATAGTGGGGGGTAATTTATTCTTAACTAAGTGGTGTCGTTGCTTTATCCACCTGTATAGTCGGGTGTAATTATCTTGTAGTTCCATTTGTGTGTTCCTTTCTTAAATTGATACATGTGATACATCATGCTTTTAACATGTATCATCTCTGTAACCTTTGCGCCACAAGGGATAAGAGTTACTTTCTCTTATGTGATACGTGATACATGTATGTTTTAAAACTTCAAATAAAGCACGGTTACACACTTAGTAATACCTTTTTTAATACTTTGTTATTTACATGTATCATGTATCATTATTCCTGTAATCCTTGATACAGTTAGGATAAGAAGTGATACGTGTCATGTATCACACATGTATCATGTATCATTTACGTTTATATCCACGTCCGCGTTTTGTCTTATTAATTCTCACATTGGTACTTCTTTGCCAGGTATCTTGTAAGCTATTCATAACATCAGAAATCTGTTTACCTACGTTCCCACGTGATGCGGAAATTAACTGATCGTTACTAATATGAAAAGCAACTTGTAGAATTTCATTGGTGGTTACCTGGTCAATGGTTGTAGTTTCCTTAACTGGCTTTTTGTCCATGTCAACACAAGTACGATCGTTCATATAATCGTTAAAATAATAACGTTTGTTTTCAGCAGGATATTCATTCCAATTGACTGGTACTGGCATATCAAGATAAGACAATATTTGTTCCTCGCTAGGATCTTGAACCATAGCATCTTTTTGATATTTCTCTGCAATTTTCTGTAAGGAATCTGTTATAAAGATTTGTCCACCATTGTTATATAAAACTTTGGCTTCTGCCAAAACTTGCAGAATATCAGCATCATCTATATTGAACGGATCTTTCTTCTTTTCTTGAACATTACATTCAATAGGAAAAAAACGTCTGTTTCCTGTCTTATCCTTCAAGAATTCTGGTGGATTTGAAGTACCAATAAAAGCAATCTTACGTGGGTGATCTGTCGTGTAGTGTCCGTACGACGGTCTGTAATTGTCAAACTGTGCTGATATAAAAGCCTTGACGTGATCCACATCAGTTCTACGCATGGCTGACAACTCACCAATTTCTACAATCCATTTACCTTTTAGTTGCTGGAAGTCGTCCTTAGTTTTACCCATGGACTCTAGCTCATCTAAAAAGTAATCACGGTATATAGAACCTACTAGGGTACTTTTACCAATACCTTGACCACCAAATAAGATAGGAACAATTTCAAACTTCACACCAGGGTTATAAACTCTAGCGACTGCACCCGTTAACCAACGTTTACATATCTCACGTGTATATTCGGTATCTTCTGTACCTAAGTAGTCTATGAAAAAAGTTTCAACTCGCTTCACGCCGTCCCATGTGACGGATTCAATACGTTGCTTGACGGGGTTAAAAGAGTGATCCATAGCAAACTTTACAATTGCATCACTGATAGCATCTTTTGTAGGAACGTAATTGTAATTATCCTCAATAAACAACTTGAGTTTAGAATCATCACTATCTAGCCAGTCACCTGGTTTAGTATCAAGTGAGTAGTTAGGCTTCAATTTTTGAAGCTGTTCTGAAAACTCGTTGTATTGAAGTAGGTCTTTCAATCTGGCATCATTTTGAAGTATTAAGAATACATTTTTGCTTGAACTAGATCGCATCGTGCCTTTATCAGTTTTAAGGAATTGTTCCTTCCATGGTTCAATTTCTACTATTTTTGTACTATTTAATTGGTCTGCTTCTTGCATTAAACTTGTTAGCTTTTTTTCCATCAGTCCGCCTTCAATTTTTCTATTTCCCTCATAAGAACTGATCTGTAAATAGTTTCAAGTTCCTTTTGTGGTAAACTTGGCGACACGAAACTATTATTAATAACCGACAATAATTCATAAACATTACTAGCACTGGTACCAACTGCTAGCATTGAACCTGCAACACTTGTGATAAAATCATTTCGTTGTCCCTTGGTAGCACCCTTAACGATCTTATCCAACAAAGCTCCTGTATACTTTTTCAATCGTGGCGTGCCAGAATTAACATTATTAGCTGGCTTATCCTGGGCAAACTCTAGTAACCAGGTGGGGGCTTGTTTTATGTCATCATAAGAACCAGACACGTGAGCGTAACTAGCACCATCAATGGTACTGGGAGCAATCAAAATATTGTTACACATTAGGTCTATTCCAGACTGGTCAAAGAATGCACTTGTTTGACTTTTGACCTTGACACCAGAGGGGACTTTTAGAAAGTAATGTATTCCATTGTGCGGTGTTCGTTCTATTAACGTATCATCTGGTAACCGTCCATATGTTTGAAATACTTTCAGTAGGTTGTGTCTGCCGTTGCCATTGCCATGCATATCAACGTCTACCACCATTAAGCCCGACTTCTTTAAATTAATACCGATATTGTTATTAGTTCCTTGAAACCATTCCTGTGCCATAGAATCATCATTTACGGCATCACTGAAACCGTGGGTATCTTTCATACCCGACTTACTACCAGGTGCAGTAGGATAGTAGTATATATTTCTTTTGGCTAGTTCTAGTGCCATTTCATAAGTGGTCAATTTATCACTTCCTTGATTTCGTTGCGTACGCAAACAAATTTATTTATCCTCATTGGGGATTTTTTCAATTAGATCACCTAATCGACTATCAACTGTATTAATTGAAGCCGACACGGTTTGAACCGCATCTATAAATGCTGTCGCTAGATCAATCTTTTGTTTATTGTTCAAATTCATACAAACAATATCTTCTAATTCATTTTCAAGTATTTAAAAACTCCCTAATTTTTGGTATAGTTAAGGTATTAAATAGTTTATCTAAAGGGCTTATCCACGGGGGGTATGTCTTTTTTTGTATCTTCACTATTTATTTACCTCATTGATCTATTAACTAAAATCTTTGATACATGATAAAATGACAAATGTATTTGTTGTGAAAAATACAGGATAATCATTACTTACTTGGTCGGTTAGTAATGGTTATTTTTTTTGTCATTTTTTTGGTTCATTACTGTAATAAAATAGCATCACTAATAGCTTTAGCATATTGAGCAATTTCATCTGCTAATACGATAGCTGGTACAACTACTTTCTTTTCACCATC
Organism: Companilactobacillus futsaii JCM 17355; assembly: GCF_001435505.1. Classification (GTDB taxonomy): domain Bacteria; phylum Bacillota; class Bacilli; order Lactobacillales; family Lactobacillaceae; genus Companilactobacillus; species Companilactobacillus futsaii. Next base: position 107,292 of record NZ_AZDO01000011.1, read on the forward strand.
GTTCACTGTGATCGTGCTATTTCCTTTTAAAGCATCTAGGTTTGTTTCAATATTGCGAATGTGTGCTTGAATATCCTCATCTTGTGCTTTAAGGAAATTCATTTCTTCTTCATCATTTTCAAACATGATTATTTCTCCTTAATTATTGATTCATAAATTTTAAAGATCTCTTTTGCCTTCATTGCATTATCTGCAATACCTTGGCACAAGTCTGATGCACCAGTAACACTGTAATCTTCACTTCTGAAAAAAATGTAATCACGTGTTACTTCTGAAATATCATTGGTTAATTCTTGAATTGCATCAATTAATTCTTGTTCCATTGGCACCATCTCCATATATAACTGTGCGCCGTGCAAAGCCACTATTATATTTTTTTAGATTGCTTTATCAGACATATATTTATCCAAGTCTGACTTCTTGAAACGTGTAATTCTATCACCAATTAAAGTCATTGGGATATTAGAATTTTTTAAAACCTTTTGTGTCATAGTATTTCGTGATACTCCTAAATATTCTGCTGCTGTTCCAATATCCATATACTCGGGATATTTTGAACTGTTCTGGCTTTTGCTTAATATCTCGGTAACTGCTTTATCAATTGCCATCTGAATTTCTTCATCAAAGTTTGATGGCATCTGTACGTTCATCTGCATAACGATTTCTCCTTTCCGTTCTTAAAGGTAACAATTTAATCACCTTTTGACTACTATTATACTCAATAGATATAATTGTGCAACCTTTAATTGCCATTTTCACCAGCAAATGATACTCTTAGTGCATTGGAGGCAATGAAAAATGCTTAAATTTAATCTTGATAAAATACTAAAAGATAATAACGAGAACATTAGTGAACTATCACGTGAAACGGGTTTATCAAGAAAAACTCTCACACAATTATCAAACAATGATAGTAAGGGGATTCAACTGAATACCCTCCAAAAACTCATGGAACATTTTGATTTGCCAGTCGAAAGTTTTTTTATAAATATAGACAATACTTATGCCTCAATAATTAAATTTGATAATGATAAAACTACAATTCCAGTAGATATAAACCTTGATATTGATAAAAATAATTTGTTATTATTGCAACTAGTATCTGATGAAAACAATGACAATAAACTCTATTATCATTCTTATCCTATAATCTTAAGTTTTTTGAATGGCGAAAATAGCGCTAAAATATTTGGTATCTCAATATTTGAACTTCTAGACTTTAATGATCAACAATATAAGGCGCTTGCAGACGAAACTAAGAATGAAGTCCTAAAAGAACTGAAAAGAATAAATAAAATTTTATCTAAATTTTCTAAAGAACAATTATTTGTATTGTTCGCTACCGCTCTTGATCTTGTTTCACCTGATACAGATTTATACGAAGAGTCATTAAAGACTGGTTCACTGCCTTTTTTGATTGATTGTTTCGGTATTCAGGAAGTAGAATTTATCAATATCAAAAAAAATAAAGATGGCTATATCTTTGAATTACCCGATGATATTATTAATTCCAAAGTAGAGAATTCTACTCACAGTTTATCGATTCTTTCTAATGGCGATTTAATCAAGTTATTAAACATAAAAAAATCTAATTAACCATCTCCCCATAAAGCGCCGTGCAAAGCTAGAAATGGGGAAACTAAACTATGGCAAGTTTTACACAATACAAAACAAAAGATGGTAGTAAATTTTGGCGTTGCCAGTACACCATTGCAACTGATCCATTAACTGGCAAAAGAACTAAACGACAAAAACGTGGTTTTAAGACACGCAAAGAATGTGAAATTTATGTAGCTCATCAATTGGCTGACTTAGATAATCACGGTTTTAAAGAAGACACTAACGCAACGTACAAAGACGTGTACGATAGTTTCATTGAGTCTTATAGGAAGACGGTCAAAGAAAGCACGCTAAACCACGTCTTAGGAATGTTTAGAATACATATCTTGCCAGCTTTCGGGAAATATAAGATAAAAAAAATAACCGTTACTACCTGTCAAAAGATAGTAAACGGTTGGTATGATGATTTCTCAGACTATAAAAAGATTAAGAATTATGCCAATCTTGTTTTTAAAGAAGCCAGACGTTTGAGTATCATATATGAAAACCCTATGGATCTTGTAATTATGCCAAAAAAGAAAGCTAAAATACAAAGTGATGATGATAATAAATTTTGGGATAAAAACGAATTACAGGCTTTCATAAATCAAACTAACAAGTATTATGGTGGTCGAAATGAGAAAGCAGTAGCATTGTTTAGACTACTAGCCTTCACGGGAGCCAGGAAAGCTGAAATATTGGCTTTACAGGTTGCTGACTTTGACTATAAAGATAAGACATTATTAATTAATAAAACTGTTACAAGGGATATTGATAACCACCAGACTATTGGTACACCTAAAACTATTAATGGCTATCGTACTTTACACTTAGATCAAAATACTGCGGATATTTTGAACCATTGGATAAGTACAATGCACAAAGAAATGTTTATGCTTGGATATAATACTGGTTCACGGAACCAATGGATATTTCCTAATACTCACAACCAACTATTATCTATGATGAAACCAAACAAGTGGATGGATGCAGTTATTGACTCATACAATAATGATAACAAAAAGAGATTGAAACGTATTACACCACACGGTTTACGTCATACCTGGATAACACTTGCTATTGAATCTAATCAACTAACAATCAAACAAATTCAAAAGCAAGCTGGGGATAGTGATGTGAGCGTAATCCTATCGACCTATGCTCATGTTACCAAACAAGCCACCGAGGAAACAATAGATAAATTTACCAGTTATGTAGGCTTCTAAATTTCGGAGCCACGAGCGGAGCCATTAGGTGTTTAAGCGCTATTAAGCCCTTGTAAGCACTGGTATTATAGGATTTCATCATGTGGGGATATAACCCCCATACGGGTGATTGTGAAATTCTATTAGCTGTTATATTAGTCAAAATGAGACTGATATAACAGCTTTTTTGTTGTTATATTTTATTCTTTGATTAACAAAATTTACAAAGCTAGTTAGTCAAAAGCTTAGTCAATTTTTATTTGCTTTCACACCTACTCCTAGTAAATAATTATATTAACAAACATTAAGGAGGCTACAAGCTATGAGTTTACTAGATGGACTACTTGGTAATGCAACTAATGTCGATCGAGACGCTATTAAAAAAGAATTAAAAGATGTTTTAATCCCAAATGAAGAGGTGGACTTAGCTTTTAAATTAGTTCGTGACTTAGTGGTCTTCACTAACCATCGACTAATCGTTGTTGATAAACAAGGCGTTACAGGTAAAAAAGTTGACTATAAGACTTTCCCTTATAAGAGTATCTCTCGTTTTTCTGTTGAAACTACTGGTCATTTTGATTTAGATGCTGAATTAAAAATTTGGATCTCCGGAGCAGTTGAACCAGCACAAGTATTACAATTTAGAAAAGACAACAGTATCACTACGATCCAAAAGGCTTTAGCCACCGCAATTTTACTTTAAAGTGTTATGATACAAAAACAAGTAATATTATTTTCAAAAAATGAGGGAACAAAATGAACCAAACCATTGAAAACTTAATCAAACACGTATCAGTTCGGGACTTTAAAGATGAAACTATTAGTGAAAATGCAAAAGAAGAATTAGTTAAAGCTGCTCAGAGTGGCTCAACTTCTGAATTTGTTCAAGCTTTCTCTATTATTGAAATTACTGATTCTAATTTACGAAATCAATTATCAGATATTACCATCAGTTCACCACACGTCAAAAAAGCCGATACTTTTTATGTCTTCGTTGCTGACCTTAATCGACAAGCAACAATTTTAAAAGCATACAATCAAAATTTAGATAGTATCAGAAATATGGAATCACTACTGGTTGCAACAGTTGATACGACCATTGCTGCCCAAAACATGGCTGTGGCCGCTGAATCTATGGGATTAGGGATTTGCTATATTGGAAGTATTCGCAACAATATTAAACAAGTTGCTAAGTTGTTGAATCTCCCTAAATATACCTTCCCACTTTTTGGAATGACTATTGGTGTTCCTAAAGTACTTAATCAAACTAAGCCAAGACTTCCAAAAGCAAATCAAGTTTCAGTAAATACTTACAACAATAATCTCTTTAACGATTTATCTTCCTATGATAATAAGGTAAATGATTATTATGCTAATCGAAAGACTAATCCTCAAGATACAACATGGACTGAAAAGAATTTGACTATTTTCAATCATGTTCACCGTCCAGAAGTTGCCGACTTTTTATTGGAACAAGGTTTTTCACTTCATTAAATTATAAAAAAGCTATTTCCTTTTTCTGCTGGAAATAGCTTTTTTTGAAATATTTACAAAAAAATTACACAACTTTACATTAATTGAACAGAAAATATACACTCGTTCTATATTATTTAATCATAGAAATAAATAGTGGGTGTTTATTATATGAATAATTTAGGCGATATCTTGCGAGAAACTAGACAACAACAACAAATATCCCAAAGCGAAATCTCTGAAGATATTTGTTCACAATCAACCCTTTCAGAAATCGAACACAACAAATATATCCCCAATATGAAACTACTAATTAATCTTTGTGAGCGATTAGCAGTCGATTTTGACGATCTTTGTTTAGTAGGAAGTTTCCAAATTTGTCGTGAAAAATATTTCAATCAAAAAGCAGCTAGTTTTTATCGAAAAAGAAAATATCAACAATTGCAAGCTTTCCTGAATCGCCCAACTGTTTTAGAGACCGTTCAAAATGACGAACAAACTCAAGCTTACTACTTTTATTTGGCATTGTGTTCATTGCATCTCGATCGAGGGTTTGATAAGGCTAAAGAATATCTCAAATTATCTTTGGCCTGCTCAACTAATGGCCGTAAACAAAAAACTCTAACTAGATTGGGTAATATCACTCTAGCTTATGTTTATGCTCAGCAAGGACTTAAGACTTCTACCTTTGATCAAATCAAACTAGCCTTTAGACACCTTGAAAAAACAAACTACAATGAGAATTTAAATTTACTATTCTATATTGCTGCCCTATCTTACTTCCATATTTCCAAATTTGATTTAGCAATTCAAACTTTGGAAAAAGGAATTAATTTTGCCCTTTCAAATAATTCTCATTTTATGATGATCAACAGTCTTTACCTAATGGCTAATATTGCTGAAATCGTCAAAGAAGAAAACCACAGTCTAACTCTCAAGAGCTATAACATCTTTAACTCTTTCATTCAACAACCGTTTGAAGAAGCCACTTAAAGAAATCGTTTTCTAAAGATTAGTCTTCCAATGATATAATCCAATTAAAGGCGGTAAAAAAATGGATAATATTGAATTACTAATCGAAAAATTGCAAGCAATTGCACAAACTGGTAAACATTACAGTAAAGATGTCTTTGATCGTGAACGATATGACCAGTTAGAAGAGGTTTCAAAACAACTAATTACTAAACTTGTTAAAAATTCTTCTCAAAAACAATTGGATATTTTCTTTGATGCTGATACTGGATATGTTACACCAAAAGTTGATATTCGCGCTGCAACCTTCAAGGATGATAAGATACTACTCGTCCGCGAAAAAAGTAGTGGCGAATGGTCAATCCCGGGTGGTTGGGGCGACATTGGCTATTCCGCTGCTGAAATTGCTGTCAAAGAAACTTTCGAGGAGGCTGGTATCAAGGTCAAACCCAAACGAATGATTTCCATCAAAGACATGCAAAAAAATCACTACCCTAAGAAAAACCTCAATTACATATACAAATTATTTTTTGAATGCATTCCTACAGAAAACGACATTCACAGCGGCGTAGAAACTTCCGATGTTAGATACTTCACCTTAAATGAAGCTTTAAAATTAAATTTATCATTAGCCCGAAATATGCCAGACGACTTCAAACGTGCATTTGATTGTCATAAAGCCAATAATTGGGAAACTTATTTTGACTAAAAAATGTCTAACTGAATTTTGATAATTTCAGTTAGACATTTTTTATCCAATTAATTTTTTCAAAGCAACTCCAGTTCGTGATTTTGAACACTTCATACTATCTTCAGGTGTGCCTTCAAAACAAACTTTACCACCATATTTACCAGCATCAGGTCCCATGTCTATTAACCAATCAGCTTGAGAAATAAGTGACAAATTATGCTCAATTAAAATTAAAGTGTTGCCATTATCAACGAGCTTTTCAAATAGATCAATCAGGCGTTTCGTATCATTCAAATGCAAACCTGTAGTTGGTTCATCTAAGAAATAAACACTACCCTTGTGGTCTAATTCCATCGCCAATTTAACTCGTTGCACTTCTCCACCAGAAAGTGTTGTCATTGATTGACTCAGATTCAAATAACCTAAACCGACTTTTTCAAGTAAGTCGACTTTTTTCAAAATATTAGGAACGTCCTTAAAGAAGTCCAAAGTATCATCGATTGACATGTTCATTACTTCAGAAATATCTTTGCCATGATACTTGTATTGTAAAGCTTCTCGACTATATCTCTTTCCACCACATAATTCACAAGTTTGAACGACGGGATCCATGAAAGCCATTTCTGTTATCGTCACGCCTTTACCTTTGCAGCGTGGACAAGCACCCTTGCCGTTATAGCTAAATAATTGTGTTGAGACTTTATTTGCGTTGGCAAAAAGTTTTCGCAAAGGATTCAAAATATTCAAATAAGTGGCCGGCGTTGAGCGAATATTTACTCCGACAGAATCTTGACTGAGGTCAACATAATCAATTCCTGACATCTGTTGCTTAAATGCATCAACTAAAGTACTTTTGCCTGAACCAGCTGGCCCAGAAACAACTGTCAAAACACCTTTAGGAATCTTAGCACTGACTTTATTCAAATTATGCGAGGTCACATTTTTCACATTGAGCCAATCTGCTGTTGTTCTAGGCTGAGAAAATTTTACAGGAGTCCGCAACATTTGCCCAGTAATAGTATTAGATTTCAATAATTCAGAATAAGTTCCCTTAAAAGTAACCGTTCCGCCACTTTTACCAGCCTTGGGTCCAATTTCTACTACATAATCGGCCGCTGAAATAATTGCTGGATTGTGGTCAACTAGAACAATCGTATTACCTTGATCTTTCAGTTTTTTCAATGATTTTGTAATCAATTGAATATCATGTGGATGCAATCCAACACTAGGTTCATCTAAAACATAAACTAAATCTGACAAAGAACTAGTTAAATATTTAGCAATTTTGATTCGTTGTGCCTCACCGCCAGACAAAGTATCGGTTCCACGGTTCAAAGAAAGATAACCCAAACCAATATCCACTAATGACTGAACCTTACTACGAAGTTCACGAACCATTGTTTTAGCCTTAAAGTCAGTAATACTGTCTAAAAATTTCAAAACGTTAACCAAATCCATCTCACCGACTTCAGCGATATTCTTTCCTTCAATCTTAGCAGTCAAGGCTTTACTATTTAAACGAGTTCCATGACACACTGGACAAGTTTTTCTCGTGACAATTTTTTCCAATGCAGCTTGATGATGACGACCAGAAGCACTATGAATTACCGAGCGAAGCATTCTTGGTACCAAGCCTTCATATTGAGCAGTTCTAGCCCAAGTTTTAGGAGGATTCTTCAATTTTTGTTTGGGAGCATGCATAAACATTTCATACTCCTCTTTAGAATAATCTTTGATTTTTTTATCAAGATCAAAGAGACCACTGTTGCCATACTCTTTCCAGCGCCACGTTCCCGGCTGAAAACCAGCAAAGGTCATTGCCCCTTCATTCAAAGATTTGTTAGGGTCAATCAATTGACTCTCATCGACATCATCGATAAAACCCAATCCCTGACAATTAGGACACATCCCTTGGGGCAAATTAAAGGAAAACCATTCCGAATACCCTACCCAAGGTTGACCAATCCGTGAAAACATCAGTCTTAAAACTGAATAAATTCCTGTATAAGTCGCTAAAGTAGACCGTGAATTACGTCCAATTGGTTTTTGTTCAACTACAATTGCTACTGGCAAATGTTCGATACTATCAAATTGTGGTTGACCATACTTAGGTAAATATTGCTGCGTAAAACTAGGAAAAGTTTCATTTAATTCTCTTCGAGAGACTGCCGCCAAAGTATCAAAAACTAAGGAAGATTTACCTGAACCTGACAAACCAGCGAAAACAGTCATCTTATGCTTGGGAATATCTAAATCAATATTTTTCAAATTATTTTCTCGTGCACCATGAATACTAATAGCACCATAATTAAATAAATCAGTCATATAAAACTCCTATTTTAAAAATATTATTACTAAATTGATTTTACTCTACATCAAACTAGTCGTATATTCTTAGGCCCTCTAAGATATAGAAAAAGAGTGCTATTTATGATAAAAATAAATAGCACTCTCATTTTTAAAATTCTTCATATACTGCAGGATCTTGATTCTTTGTTCGACCATCCGGTTTTGTTAAAGCATTGATTTGGAGCATATCTTCAGCTGATATTTCAAAATCAAAGATATCCATATTTTCACGTTGACGGACTGGCGAAGCTGATTTAGGAATCGGAATCGTCTTCAATTGCAATTCCCATCTTAATATCATTTGACCAACAGTTTTCTTGTATTTTTTACCTAATTTTATTAATGTTTCGTTTTGCAATACGGAACTAGCCCGTCCAAGCGGACTCCAGTCCATCGTTACAATACCGTTATCCGCATCAAATTTACGCATTGTTTCTTGGTTAAAGTATGGATGCAATTCAATTTGATTAACACTTGGCAAAATACCAGTTTCTTTCTTTAATTTATTCAAATGTTCTGGCAAGAAGTTGCAAACACCAATTGACTTCACAAGGCCAAATTTTTGAGCATCGATCAAAGCTTGCCATGCCTCAACGTACATGCCACGTTTAGGATTAGGCCAATGTAATAAATACAAGTCAAAATAGTCAAGATGTGCTCGATAAAGTGATTCTTGTAACGCCGTTATGGCATCATCATAAGCATAATAGCGTCCCGGTAATTTGGAAGTAACCGTTAATCGATCACGATTAATGCCACTCTCAGCGATTGCTTTACCAACAGCACCTTCGTTCTCGTAATTATAGGCTGTATCAAGCATCGTATAACCATTGTTAATGGCTGAAACGATACTTTGAACACCACTACGCCCATTTAATTTATAAGTTCCAAAACCAAAACCTGGAATTTCTTGTCCATCGTTTAATTTATACATCAATATAATCCTCCTCAATACTTACAAATTACATCAAATTGAGAAAATTGACAAAAGAAAAAATCCTACATCAATCCGTGATGTAGGATTTTAGGCTACTTTACAGTAAAACTTTGGAATGTATAAAGCAGTCATTTTTAATTCACAGGTAGGCTACCTGCACAATTAATCATACAAGCTTTTAGGGTAAATAGCTACCTTTATTTTCATTTTTCGTTAATCATTTGATAAATTGTTCGAGCAGCTGGCTTAATATCGGCTGCTAATCTGGAATAATTCTCTAAAACAATAACAGCGTTTTTGCCATTATGAGAAATGTGCATTACCGTTTGAAAACCATAACCCCAACCATTGGCAAAGTTATCGTTCTCACGATGATACAATCCTCCACCATAAGTACTGCCACTTCCTGGTTTAAATAATTCTTTTCGAGATTTCTTACTGAGATAAGAACCAGTCATAATATACTTTTCAATTTTATATAAATCACTAGCACTCATATAAATTTGACCAGTTCCTAATTCATCGAATTCAAACCACTTTCTTGTGTAAAAAGCATTTTTATAGTCCAGTCTTGCTGATAGTGGATCAACATTATTATAACCGGTAGCCTTGAGTATATTAGGATCATTATCATATGCAAAAATCGTATTATTCAAATCGAGTTTTTTACGCAAATTGCAAGAACAAGTTAGCCACTTTGGAAAAATAAAGAAAAGTTAAGA
>NZ_AZDO01000086.1 GCF_001435505.1 Companilactobacillus futsaii JCM 17355
AAAAAAAAGTGCTCCCAAAGTTGTTAGATTATGTCTAACAATTTTAGAGCACTTCAGTTTGGCGGCTTTTTTGTATACTTATTATTTTGTTGGTGCAATTAAATCAATCAAACGATTAACTAATTGAGTCACACGGTTAGCATCATTGGCAATTACATCAACGCCACGATTGTTGATCATCGTATGTGTTACTTGTAGAAGCCCAATTGAATCGGTTTCATCGTTAAATTTAGCAATCGGTAAAGTTACATTATGGTCATACATAGGAACGTTCCCCGCTTCAACTTTCACGATTTTAGCTCCCTCAGGCATACTGAGAATATAACTTTTGATTCGTTTAAGACTGAAATTGTCTTGGTAAAAGCCATAAATGACTTCCAATTCACTAATAATAAATTTTATTTCATTATTCATCTTAATCACCTTTTACAAAAATAGTTTCTTATTAAATAATTACTTAGCTCTCCATTTTATTGCAATAAAAATAATCGATTGACAGATTATGATCAACACTGCAAAAGCAGCCAAAACCAATAAACTGATTAATCTAGTTTGGTCAGTTTGAGCTACACCTGCACCATCAACTTTACGAACCATGATCCACAAGACACCGATTGCAAACATCAATAACCAAAAGAAATTAAATTCCCACCAAGATTTCATATAAAAACACTTCCCCCTCAAAATGATGTTCATACATTAAGTATCACGCAAATGACCTTAAATTGACAAGTGATATTCCATAAACAAATAAATTTGGACGATCAAATAGCAAAAACGCTCCATCAACGATAAAGTACTGTAACTTTATTCATCAATCGAGCGTTTTTTAGTTTTCATAAGTTGGTAATTCTTGGCCTAATTCTTTCATTCTGTCAGTATTTACTACCTCAACTCTAGTGTCTTTGAGATAACGATTCTTACCTATTTTCCACCACTGTTGTCCCTTGATGGTTACTTGACTAGCTTTCCAAAAATTTATTTCAGATTCGTTGTGAAGTTTAACAAATTTAGAAGTTTTAAACATCTTCTTTTTCTTCAACTTGTAAACTCGATATTTATTCGAATCAGATTTACTTGATGCTGAAATACAAATAGTTTGTTCACCCTCATAAGTCTTTGATGATGCGTTAACTGTTTCAACATTAGTTACTAAAACTAACATCAAACTCATAAATAATGGGGCTAATACTTTTTTCATTATATCCACCTTTCTATTCTCAGATTTTAATTCATCATATAATTATTATTATGACATTTTTTACAATCAATTGCCAATGACGAAAAAAACTGAGCACCCTATCCGCAGATGATAGCATACTCAGTCTTTTATTTTGTATTTTTGATTAAACGGGCGATGTTCTCTGATACTTGTTGAAGATTCTTGTCAGTATCAGCAATGGCTTTGGATAAATCTTCTACCCCCGGAACACAAGTGAAGATAGCATCAATACCCAAAGGATATAACTCAGAAATTTTTTTGCCGACGGAACCAGCGATGGCAATTACTGTTGCATTGGGATTGACAGCCTTCGTAGCTTTGGCAACCCCAATGGGAGTTTTACCGAATTTAGTCTGAAAATCGATCTGACCTTCGCCAGTTATAACGACGTCAGCATCTCGCACAAACTCTTTTAACCCGGTATAGTCAACAACTATGTCGACCCCTGAACGCATTTGTGAATTAGTAAACGCTAGAAGTCCAGCTCCTAATCCACCTGCGGCACCGGCACCAGGTGTTTGTTCTAAATCTTTTCCTAAATCACGCTTTAAAACATCGGCATAATGTGATAGAGCTTCATCTAAGAAATCAGCCATCTCCGGACTAGCACCTTTTTGTGGTCCAAAGACGTGACTAGCACCATCTTTACCAGTTAAAGGATTGGTAACATCAGAAGCAATGATAACTTTGACATTCTTTAATTCTGGTAACATTTCAGAAATATCAATATGGTCTAATTTTTTGAGCACAGCACCACCATATTGCAATTCTTCGTCTTTGTCATCTAACAATTTAGCACCTAAGGCTTGGGCCATTCCGGCACCACCATCATTTGTGGCAGAACCACCGATTCCAATAATGATAGTCTTAGCACCCTTTTGAATAGCTGATTTGATCAATTCACCAGTTCCAAAAGTTGTTGTAACATAAGGATTTTGAGTGAATTGATTAATAAATTGAATCCCACTAGCTTGAGCCATTTCAATAACAGCTACTTGGCCATCATCGATCAGACCATATTGAGCTTGTGTTTTGTTACCTAAAGGATTAACCACTGTTTCCGTGATCATTTGACCATTTCTTGCATCAACCAATGATTGGACTGTTCCTTCACCACCGTCAGCCATAGGTACATTGACGAATTCGGCATCAGGATAAACTTTGGCAAAGCCCTTTTTCATTGATTGAGCAACTTGTTTGGCAGTTAACGAGTTCTTATATGAATCTGGAGCTAATACTATTTTCATTTATACATCACCTCTAGAACAGATTTCCATACATCAATGTTGCAACAATTGTCATCGAAAGTCCAACTAACATTTCCCACAAAACAACACTCATTCTTTCCTTAAAGTGCATTTGAACAGCTTGGGCTGTAACGTGGAAATAATTACCGTGTGGCAATTGATCGATTACCGTGGCACCAGTGTGAACCATTGCAGCTGCACCAGTCCCTGAAATTCCAAATGACATAATTGATTTGGCAAATGAGTTTGAAGCTAAGATAACACCGGTTGAAGTTGAAGCTGTGGCTGCAGCCATCAAAATACCAGCAATTGGAGCTAAGAAAGTGCCAGAAATTCCAGTTGTTTGGACGATTTCAACTACTTTTTGTGGCAAGTTAGAAGCTGAAACCAACCCTGCAATCGCACCAGCACCAATCAAAATCATCACAACGTCAGTCATTCTAGCTAAACCTTTAGCCATATACTGCAAAAATTTCTTACCTTGTCCCATAGCTAAGGTCCCAACTAAGCCAGCAATTGGCAAGATATACATTGCATCAAGGTTAAATGAAGCTAAAATCTTAATCCCAAAAATATCTCCAACTGGTGTGATCAAAAGCAAAACCACTGCTACCAAAGGTGTAACGATGGAAGCTTTTAAACTTGGCAAATCAGCTTGTTTTTTCGACTCAAATTTTTGATACTCTGGTACAAAAGAACCACGATGCTTAATTAAAGTAGCCAATAAAACCGTAACGATCAAGCCAACGACCGCTGGCACAAAATCAGCAATCATCACTTGTGATAAATCAACATTGAACCCTTTTGCGGCCGCAATTGTATTAGGATTAGGCGAGATAACGTTACCCGCTTTACCCCCACCAGATAGTGCCACTAATAATGAAAGCTTACTGTAATGCATCTTTTGACCAACTTCTAGTGCAATTGGTGCAACGATCAAAACTGCTACTGGAATAAAGATCCCAACACCTGTCAAAACCATAGTTGAAAGTGCTAAAGCTAAAATTGCTAATTTATCATTAAAACGATCTACGATATTAGAAGCAATCACATTAGCCGCACCAGATTCCATCATGACACCTGCTAAGACTCCGGCTGCGATTACACGAATAATCGTCCCCATGACACCGGAACTACCTTTGACGATCGTATTAGTCGTTTGTGTCAAAGACATCCCACCGACTAAACAACCAATAATTGCGCCAAAGATCAAAGCATAAACCGGATTAACTCTGAATAAAATCAATCCAATTGCTAAAAGCAACCCCAAAAGAGCTGCCCACCATGCAATAACCATCCTAAAATAACACCCTTTCTTAACTTCTCCAGCCAATTGTTAAATAATTAACAATTGAGCAACGTGAGTATAATACCTTTTTGCTTTTTTAAAATCAATGTACATTTGCACAAATTATAATGTCAAAATGATGAAAATTTATTTTTTTTAACTGATAAATCAATGTTTTATTACTCAAAAATATTGTAAAATAAATACATGCACAATTTTATGCTTTACGCTTTCATTAATGCTTGAATATTTTTTAACAAGGAAGAATACTAATATGAAATTAGACCCGAATCTGGCACAGTCTATCGTTGATAAAATGATGAAGAGTGTGCCTTATAACATTAATATGATGAACGAAAAGGGAATTATTATCGCTAGTGGTGATAAGTCTAGAATTCATACTTTACACATCGGTGCTGTTGATACCATCCAAAGTGGTAAAACTAAACCAATGATCCAGTCATTTGGCAGATATGGTCAACCCGGCGTCAATATACCTGTACAATTCAACAATGAAACTATTGGCGTGATCGGCATCACAGGTGACCCTCAAAAAGTCACTCCCCTAGCTTCATTGCTGAAAATTTCAACTGAATTATTGATTTCTCAAATTAATAACACAAAAGTTGAAGGTCGTCGTAAAGAAAGCTTAAACCACTTTTTATACGAATGGACCAATACAGAAAACGTCTTGTTGAATGATGAATTACAGTTGCGAGCTGAGACTTTGAACATTGATTTATCTATTAATCGTTACATAGTATTGATTGAAACAAATGATTTGAACGACTTACAAATTAGTCCCTTTGATTTTTCTTTCAAAAAGACTCCTGGAGAATATTTACTTATTGTTAGAAATGAAAACGATCTGAAACGGTACCTTAACTTTAGTAAGGAACATCATTTGATGATTGGTATCAGTAATAAAATGACTAATCTCAAGCATGCATTGCATCAAGCTCAAGATACGATAACTGTTAGTAAAGAACTACAACTAGAGGGCTTTTTCTATTTCAAAGAGATTCGCTTCCTCAATCACATTCTTGACAGTAATTTATATTCAAAAAAAGCCTTGAGTATTTTTAAGAGTTTTCTCAAGACTAAATCGGGTCTAGAATTACTTGACACTATCGATTGCTACTTCAAGCATAACGGTAATGTAACGGAGACTTCTAAAGCCCTAAATGTTCATCGTAATACAACTAACTACCGACTTAACAATATTTCTGAATATTTTGGCTTGGATTTAAAAGATTTGACTGATGTTTTACAATTGTATGTTAATTTCCTCTACTTCAAAAAATATCAGTATGAACATCGTTAAAATTGAAATTCTTTAAAAGATTGCTTATTATTTGAGTGAATAAAATCATATTGTGAGGTTTATCATATGGTATTAATGAATTTAAATTACAGAACCAATTACTTGCACACTTATTTCAAAACCACAGTCGTACTTCCTGATACTAATGAACCAGCTTATACAACAGTCTGGTTACTCCATGGTTATACTGGTGACGATAGTGCTTGGATAAGGCATGTTAACGTTGAGAAATTAGCTCGTCAGCACAATGTTGCGATTGTTATGCCTGAAGCGAGAAATTCATTTTACTCTGATTCCAATTTCATACCTTATTACTCTTATTTCATCAATGAGTTTATCCCCAAAATGCAGCATATCTTACCTATTTCAAAAGAACGTGATAAGAATTACATTGTCGGCTCTAGCATGGGTGGTTACGGTGCGTTAAGAATAGCCTTTTTGAATAATGACTTATTTAGTAAGGTTGCTGCTCTTTCACCAATCACCGATATTGAGCATTTTCGTGATAATCCTAAGAGCCCCATGCCTAAAATTACCTTTGACAGTATCTTCGATAGTCCTGAAAAATTAGCTAAAAATCAATTAACTAATATTTACAACAATCGCCAACCTAAGCAACAAATTTTAACTCTTTGTGGTGATAGTGATTTTATGCATGAAGATAACGTCATGTTCAAAAATTTCTTATCAATTCATGCTAAAGGGCGCTACACTTGGATGCCAGTTAAAGGAGATCATTCTTGGAACACTTGGAGTCAAAACATCGAGCAAGTCTTTGACTGGTTAGAAAAATGAGCAAAAAAAAACCGCTAATCTTGAAGTTAGCGGTTTTTATTATTACCAAACGAACAATCCAACAAATGCGGCTGACAATAATGATACCAAAATACCTGATAGCAACATGTAACCAACATTCTTAGAAATAGCATCGTTCTTTTCTTTATCAACGATACCTTTGAAACATCCGATAATCATTCCCAAAGTTGAGAAGTTAGCAAATGATGTAATGAAGACTGTTAAAACAGCCTTGAAGTGAGGATCAAAACTCTTAATGATTCCTGTAACTTTACCCATTACAACAAATTCATTGGTAACTAATTTTGTTCCCATGTATTGAGCCATCTGGAATGAATCATGTCCATTCAAACCAAGCAACCAAGCAAATGGATACATCACGATACCTAGAATGTGTTCTAAAGTTAACCAAGGATTTACCAATTGCAAAATTTTATCGATCAAAGCAGCCAAAGCAACAAAAGCAATAACATTAGCGGCAATAATCAAAATCAAACGACCAGCACCAAGAATTGAGTCGCCAAGAAATGAGAAGAATGGTTCTTTCTTACCATCTTCACCATGAAGCTTAGCAATCGTATCTTCTTCTGGTTCAACTGTAACAGGATTCAATAAACTTGTTACGATAATTGCATTAATAATATTGATAGGAATAGCTGTTAAAATAAATTGACCTGGCATCATTTGGATATATGATCCGATGATTGAGGCAGTAACACAACTCATTGACATCATTGCCAAAGTAACGTTACGTTGTGCTTTGATTTGTTTTAACTGCAAACTTGATACGGCTAAGGCTTCCGTATTACCTAAAAACATCATTTCAACGGCAAAAAATGATTCGAACTTAGGCTGACCAGTAACAAATGACAATCCCTTACCGATCCACTTAATAATAAAAGGTAGAACTCCAATATATGTCAAAATGTCAAACAGTGGCACAATTAACAAAATTGGTAGTAGAGCACTAGTTACAAAGTCCATGCTCTTTACATGAACCCAACTAGGTAGAGCGAATTCGATACCGGTGTAAGCAACTTGAACTAACCAATTAAACCCATCAGCAGCTCCAGAAACAATTGCACGACCAACACCGAAACTAGTTAGAAACCATGCCAAGAATAAGTTCAAAACGACCATGATGGCGATCGATTTCCATTGGATTCCCTTACGATTCTTCGAAAAGAGGAATCCGATCCCTAGAAAAATAAACAGACCTAAAATATTAACTACTAGGTACATACTCATCTATACTTAACCCCTTTTTTTATTTGAAGTCAGAATTCGTTAAACTTTTCACTTCTTTTTTTATATTACATGGCAAAAAAGCCTTTGTAAATGAATTTTTACAATTTGGAGGGATTAAATCGTCTTCATTTCATAATTAATACGATTGGCTTTATAATAGTAATGTTATCCCTTACAACGTTATGTTTCATAATTACTTATTTAATATCGAAAGCGAGGAATAGTTTTGAAATCAATTACATTCAATCATCAAAATACTTCAGCCATTGGGATGGACTCTTGGCACATCGGTGAAGGCAATCAAACTAGAACTGAATCAGAAATGGCAGCTTTAAAGTTTGGACTCGATCATGGCATCAACGTCATCGATACAGCAGAAATGTACGGTGAAGGAAAATCAGAAACTCTAATCGGCAACGTCATTAAAGACTATTCACGTTCAGATTTTCAATTAATCTCCAAATTTTATCCATTTCACGCTACACCTAAATTAATTGAACAAAGCCTTAAAGCTAGTCTTAAACGATTGCAAACTGACTATTTGGATCTCTACTTACTACATTGGCGTGGTCAAACTCCACTAGCACAAACAGTTGAAGGATTGGAAAATATGGTTCAAGCCGGCTTGATCAAAAACTGGGGTGTCTCTAACTTCGATATCGAAGATCTCAAAGAATTGGACGCTCTTCCTGCTGGTAAAAATTGTCGTGTCAATGAAGATCTCTACAACATCGGCAGTCGAGGTATTGAATATTCAATATTACCTTGGCAAAAAGAACATCACATGTCATTTGTCGCCTATTCACCTTTTGGTTCAGACGGCAGTGAATACTTAAAGATTGCTCCCGTTATTCAAGAGATGGCTAAACAAAAACACATTACAGCTTATCAACTATTATTAGCTTGGGTAATCAGAAATCATGATTTATTGAGCATCCCTAAGTCTTCTTCTGTAGAACATACGAAACAGAATATTGAAGCAGTTGACGTTAGTTTTTCAGCGGATGAATTGGAGTTGCTTGATAAAACTTATCCAGCTCCTAAAGGTGAAAAACCACTCGATACGATTTAAAATATGGCATAAAAAAATCAGTCCATTGATTTGGGCTGATTTTTTTATACACATTATTATAAAGCATATTTTTCAATTGCTTGTGCTACGCCATCGTGATCGTTATCGGCTACCACGACATCACTTAAATCTTTTACTTTAGAAATGGCATTCCCAACAGCGACACTGAATTTTGCAGCTCGAAACATCGGCATATCATTATCATAGTCCCCAATAGCCATGACTTCTTTGGGACTGATTTTTAGATATTTAGTTAGTCTCTCTAGGGCATTACCTTTGTTGACATTCTTTGGAAAAATTTCTAATTCTTTTTCACTCGTTTGAACAACAAAATAATTACTATCATATTGCTCATGTACTAGCTGCAATACTTCTGGTAGTTTATGCTTTCTAGTTTTCAATAACACTTTGACGATACCCAATTTTGGATTTAGCATGTGCTTTTCAATCCAATCTTGATACGACTGATAAAGTGTTCCCGTATTATCGATAAATTTATAATGAATCTTTTTATCTGTTAAAAAACGGGCAATTTCTTCACAATTTTCATTCTTTAAAGTCCGTTGATAAAGGACTTCTTGATCATAATTTTGAATAACACTCCCGCCATAACAAATCATATATTGATCCGATTCATTGATTCCTAATACTTTGGCACTGTCAATTATCCCATCGTAAGCTCTGCCTGAACAAAGCACTATATAAACTCCCTTTGATTTAGCTGCTTGAATTGCTTGAATATTTTTTTGAGAAACTTTTTGCTTGGAATTCAAGAGCGTACCATCCATATCGATTGCAATTAATTTATAACCCATACATAACACTCCTTAAATTACTCTTTCTATTAAAATTGTAATCCAAAATAACGATTTTGTTATATAGAGTTAATAGACAATTGGGATTGTTAGATATTTTTTTCGGCATTGATGACTTCAACGACATCACTTGCACATTCGCTACCTTTATTACCAGCTTTCCCCCCAGCTCGATTCAAGGCTTGTGACATATCATTTGTAGTTAAAATTCCATACATAACAGGAACACGGCTGTTCAACGAAACTTGGCTAACTCCTGAAGCAGACTCAGAACATACATAGTCAAAGTGAGCCGTTTCACCTCTAACGACTGCTCCTAAAGTGATAATTCCATCTACTTGCTTACTTTCAGCTAATTTCTTGGCCATTCGAGGAATTTCAAAAGCTCCGGGAACTTTAACCACTGTGATATCTTCTGTATCAACATTTAGTTGTTCCAATTTATCCAACGCACCAGATAGTAACTTATTGGTAACTACTTCATTGAATTTAGCGACTACGATACCAATTTTTAGTCCTTGACCATTCAAATTTCCATTAACTTGCTTCATTTTAATTTACCTCGTTTAATAAATGATTGAATTTTTGTTTCTTTGTTCTCAAATAATCAATGTCATTAGCATTGGGTTCAGTTTCTAAAGCTACGCGATTTACTTTTAAGCCAAACTGTTCCAATTGCTTCAATTTATCAGGGTTATTTGTCAATAAATCGACTGATTCAACACTTAATTCTTCCAAAATCGCTAAAACAACGCGATAGTCTCTTTGGTCAGCTTTAAAGCCTAGTTTCAAGTTAGCTTCAACTGTATCTAAACCCTCATCTTGTAATTGATAAGCACGTAACTTGTTAATCAAACCGATTCCGCGACCTTCTTGATGCAAATAGATCACAGCACCACTGCCATTCTTCTCAATTCTTTGAAGTGATTGCTCTAATTGTTCGCCACAATCACAACGTTTTGAACCTAAAATATCTCCAGTCAAACATTCAGAATGAACTCTTAATAACAAATCAGACTTGTTTTCAATTTGTCCTTTATAAATTACTAAAACCGGTTCATCTTTATAAGTAAATGACTTCAAACGGAAATGACCAAATTTCGTTGGTAAATCAACGTCTGAGATTGCGTGTAGTACATCAAAATTCTTTAAATAGCGATAATTGATGATATCCGCAATCGTGATGAAAGTTAAATTATTTTCTTCGGCAATTTGCTTTAACTCTGGCCTTCTAGCCATACGGCCATTTTCTTTAATAACTTCACAAATATAAGCTACCGGTGTTGCTTGAGCAATTTTGGCTAGATCAACTGCTGCCTCAGTGTGACCATCTCTTTCAAGTACACCGTTATCTCTAGCAATCAAAGGAAAAATATGACCTGGATGATAAAAATCGTTGGCGTCATTTGACTGACTTAATTTTTGTATCGTCTTGGCACGGTCAAAAGCTGAAATTCCCGTCGTGGTCTCTTTACTGTCAGTACTTACGGTAAAGGCTGTTCCATAAGCATCGTGTGATTTTGTCATCGGATGTAAGTTTAATTTTTCAGCTATTGATTTTTCCATAGGAACACAAAGTAAACCACGGGCATGTTTGATCATAAAATTGACATTTTCAGGTGTAACAAAGTCAGCCAGACCAATCATATCTCCCTCTGCTTCTCTTTTTTCAGAATCGGCAACGATAATTAATTTTCCTTGCTTTAGGTCAGCCACTGCTCGTTCAACTTTAGTAATAATTTCGTTATTTTTCATTTTGATTGCCCCGTTTCAAATCTTTATAGATGTATTTTCCTAAAATATCAGTTTCCAAATTAACTGTTTGATTGACTTTTAATGAGCCTAAGATAGTTTCATCTTGGGTATAAGGGATGATCCCCACTTGAAAAGTATCCTCAGTTACTGCAATCAAGGTCAAACTCACTCCGTCAATTGCAATAGAACCTTTCTCAACTATGTAAGGATTATATTTTTTGGGAATTGAAAATGTTAATAATACTGAATTCTTGGTCACTTGTTTTGACAATAATTTACCAATTGTATCAACATGTCCTAAAACAAAATGGCCACCAATTTCAGAGTTTGGTCTCAATGCTGGTTCTAAATTAACTCTCGTTCCAACTGACATTTCAATTAAATTAGTCCGTTTAATAGTTTCTGGCATAACCTCAACTTGAAATTGGTCTTTTTGAAAATCAATCACCGTCAAACAAATTCCGTTGATAGCAATACTGTCACCTAAACTTAGATTTCCTAAACTGTGATTAATAGTTAAACGATAATTGTCATTTGCTTGATTTATACCAGCAATCGTACCAATATTTTTAATAATTCCTGTAAACATTAGTCTTTCCTCCACGTTGTTATTTTCAAATTATCAGCCAATTTTTCTACAGTCAGTTCATCAAAATTAACAGGAGCAAAGTCGACACCCCAAACCGCCGGTAAACCAAAACCGTAAATTTTATTTGCTAAATAAATTACTAATTTTTTTACCAGACCAGCAGATAAAAACTTAGCTTGTAAGAAACTTCCACCTTCTACTAGAACTGCTTGAATCTTTTGAGTGGTCAAATAATTCAAAATACTGTCTGGCGTCCATTTGCCGACAATTACTTGAACATTTTCTGGTAGAGTCCGGTGATTCGTTGTTTCACTGAAAAACCAAATCGGTTCATCAGTTTGAAAAATCTTTAAATCCAAGGATATTTGATTAATATCTCTAACAACTACCGCCCTGATTGGTGGAAAAGACATTTTTCTATCTCTGACAGTCAAAGATGGATCGTCGACTTTCAAGGTATTCTCCCCAATCAAGATGACTTGTTGTTGACTACGTAATTGTTGAGAATCTTCAAAAGCGGCTTGATTAGATACGATTGATCGTCGGTCTTTATTTTTATTAATCTTACCGTCCAAAGTCATTGCATACTTAACAGTAACCAGTGGTTGATTATTCTCATAAAAATAATTGTATGAACGGTTTAATTTGGAATTAATCGACTGTTCTTCAACTACCACTCCGTGATCTCGTAAGTATTTAACACCCTTACCACTTACTAGCGGATTAGGATCAATTTGACCGATAACGACTTTTTTTACACCTAACTGAACTATTTTTTGTACACAAGGTGGTGTTTTACCAAAGTGGGAACAAGGTTCTAAAGTAACGTACAATGTCGCATTTTTGGCATCATCGATATCCTTTAAAGACTTGAAGGCATTGATTTCAGCATGTTCATGTCCAAAAGTTGCGTGATGTCCTTGACCTAAAACTTGACTATCTTTTACTATCACCGCACCAACTTGCGGATTAGTCCAAGTATCTTTTCCTTTCTTTGCTTCCTCAAAAGCTAATTTCATAAATCTATCCAAATCCTATTCACCCCACAAAAAAAGACCTCACATAAAAATATGCGGGGCCTAAGATAAGCTAAATAAGATTTCATACGAGAGCGACTCAAATAAGCCTACTAAGAGCATGAAATAATTATCTCTTTTTTCTTCTACCATCCAGACTATACTGTCGGTCCCGGATTCTCACCAGGTCCACCACTTGCGTGGGTCACGGACTTCAATTTCCTTGAATTGTCACCGTCGGTCGGGAATTACACCCTGCCCCGAAGAAATCTATTCAGTTTTCAATTAAAAATACTACAACACAAAAATATTTTTGACAAGTTCAATTTATTTATTATGTGCGAGCGATAAAATCCTTAAAAAGTTGTAATTGCTGAGAATCATGTTGCCAGAGATTTTCTGGATGCCATTGAACAGCTTGAACAGTTGCATCATCATTTTCAATTTCTTCAATCACGCCATCAGTCGCTTTAGAGACAACTCTCAATCCTTCAGGAACATTTTTAATTGCTTGATGATGTCTAGAATTGACAAAGACATTATCCCCAATCGACTTAAATAATTTAGAATCATGATTGACTGAAACAAAGTGAGTTGGTTGGTCGCCAGGTGATTGCTGATGATGCTTTAATAATTTCCCTGGATATTGACTTGATAAATCTTGATAGACTGAACCACCCAATGCTACGTCGATAACTTGGGCTCCTCGACAGATTCCTAAAATAGGGATTTTCTTAGCGACTGCAGTTCTAGCTAAAGCAATTTCAAATAAATCCCTAGTTCGATTAGTCACGCCAAGATTAGGTATCGGTTCCTCGCCCATAAAAATCGGATCAATATCAGGACCACCAGGAAAGATAATCCCATCTAATCGAGCAATTAATCCATTAACCTCTTCTTTAGGAAGTGATGGTAAACTAACTGGAATGCCACCAGCAGCGATAACCCCATTAACGAGTGGACGTGGTACAAAATCCATTAATTTTTGATTGATCACGTCGGTAGCACCTAAAAAAATGTCTGCGGTAATTCCAATTACTTTACTCATGAGCAATCGCTCCTTTTCCAATTTTATTTAAGATTAGCACTCTATTTTAATCTGTCAAACTATTTATTAATAATATTAAATATTTTCTAATTATAATTCAAGTATCTATCCTTTATAACGAGTAAACCATAACCTTTTTTAAAGAATCGTAAGGCTTTAGCAAATTCTAATTTTTATTTAATAAATACAAAAAAGGATTTATTTCAGTCAAAATAATGTCTGATTTACATCATTTTCGAGAAACAAATCCTTAGTTTATTAGAATTTTACTTATTTTGATTTAAACCATCTTCTTGCGTGATTCGCTGAATATGGATAATAAAATATAACAATTCTTTACTGCTTAATTCTACCCCCATTGCTTGTTTAATCTCGTAAGATATCTGTTTAGCAATACTCGTCGAACCAGGATAATCTCGTTCCATTTCTAACTCGATTTTCTTATCGAAATTAGTATCTTGAGATTTATTTTTCAATCTCTGTGATAAGTACTGCAAATGAACCATGAAACGATCATAGTAATTACTATTACTTTTAGTTCGAAAAATATTATTTTTTATCATTATTTGTTTAATGAGTTTATTAAAATCGACTTTCACTTTATCGTTATGCTTAGGAATCTTTTTATCGGTTTTAGCATTGATAAAATGTAACGCTATATTCTTAATTTCTGAATCTGGCAAATGAATATTCAAATTGTAATTTATGATATTCAATCCCTTACTAGCTATCAAATATTCGTCCAGATAATTATCACTCATATCGGGAATATGGCTTTCCTTATATTGGCCACTATTGTAACGCTGGTACGCTCCAAAAATATGATCACTGAGCGTTATATAAATGTAATCCATAACCGAATAATTAAATTTTTTCTTGGCATAATCGACTATTTCATACGTAGTCGTTACCACATCAATCGGAATATCTTTTAGTAAAAAATATAAATCCTTTTGCGATTCCTCAGAATCTAAATAAAAAATCCTTTCTATTTTAGAACTATCTAGAAAGGATTTTTTAGATTTATTGAAGGCTATCCCTTTACCTTTAACTATCGCATGTTGGTCATCCCCCAAATTAACGACAGCTGTGTTGTTGTTAAATACTTGTTCAATCAGTAATCGCATAATCCCCTCCTCATAATTTTAATTATTAAAGTAGTTCCAGGCATTTGCGGTCAAATCAAGCAAAATAGTGAAAGCGCATGCCAAAAAGTGATTATATTTTTACAAGGCAAATTTCTCAATTGCCAAACCGACGCCACTGTGGTTATTATCGGCGGTTACAAAATCAGCAGCTTCCTTTACTTGTGGCATCCCATTTTCCATAGCAATTCCTTTACCGACGATTTTTAACATGGGAATGTCATTGTCACGATCCCCCATTGCCATTACTTCAGAGAGATCTAAATTTAAGTTCTTTGTTAAAATTTTAATAGCATTGCCTTTGTTAACGTCTTTAGGGAAAATCTCTAAGAAACCAACGCCAGTTCTGACTACAAAATAATCTTTAGCAAATTTCTCGTTAACCATTGGTGTGATAGCATCTAATTTCTTTTCATCACCATTGATGATTGCCTTAGTGATTTCAAAATTATCTGGTAAATCTTCTGGTTCTCGAACAAATAGACCATTATCATTTTCGTAGGCTTGCATAATAGTGTATTTATCAAACCAATCACTTTGACTAGTGTAAGTCTTGCCTTGGTTGTCAACGACGTTATAATGTAGATTATTTTCTTTAATGAAATTTACAAATTCACGATAAAAATCATTACTCATCATCCGTTGATAAATGATTTTACCCTCTAGATTTTCAATAATTGCACCACCATTAGTGATCATATATTGATTTTCGCCATCAATATCCAATTCTTTAGCATAATCTACCACCGCATTGTGAGTTCTCCCCGAGCACAAAACAACTTTTATTCCTTTAGAAAGAGCTTTTTGAATCATCTCTTTATTCTTATCTGATATCGTCTTTTGAGAAGTTAAAAGCGTATCATCCATGTCTAATGCAATTAATTTGTAAGTCATCACAATCCTCCTATTTATTTACTTCTATTGTAATAGAAAAAAGAACCTTGAGACTTTTTATTATCTCAAGATTCTAAATAGTTATTAATTCATTCCTAGCTTCTCTTCAATCTTGTTGATACGTTCATACTCATCTATGAAAAATTTGCATTGATCCATTAGCATCATCGTATTCATTAAAGTATCTTGACCATGCACCATAATAAATGTTACATCCATATCCATACCGCCAGCTTCATTTGCCAATAATTTAGTTTGCTCATTATGAGCGTCTACAATAGACTTATTGGCTTCCTCAACTAATTCTTTAGCTTCTTTAATTTTTCCTTCACGCGCATTATCTAGTGCCTTTATTAAGGCAGTCTTTGCATCTCCTGCATATGCTACGATTGCAAAACCCGTCATTGATATTTCTTCCTTTGTAACTGCCATTTCTCTTACCTCGATTGTTTATTTTTTAAAATAAAAAACGAAATTACAAATAATGGTAGGAAAAGTGTTTATTGCAATTCTCCAATCATCATTTAGTAATTTCGCCTAATTTAATAGTAACAACTTACTAATCACTATTTCTTTATATAAATAAGTATATACTTTTAATCCTCAATTGTAAACGATTACATATATTTAACAAAAAAAGATTGAAATTCTTCATTCCAATCTTTCTAATTATTTTTTAGTCAGAGATTACGTGTGTTTCACTTAGTTTTTTAAACCAATATGCGCTCTTCTTGATATATCTCTTTTGAGTAGGAAAATCTACAAAGAATAAACCATAACGCTTGCTGTAACCATTTGTCCATGAGAACTGATCTTGCAATGACCAAATGAAGTATCCTTTAACATTAGCACCTTCATTAATAGCATCAGCAATTGCACCGATATACTTCTTCAAGTAATCAATTCTCTTAGGATCATCAATTACAGTATCATCTGTGGCATTTTCAGGTAATGATTCCTTCAAACCAATACCATTTTCTGTGATATAAATAGCAGGAACCAAAGGATAATCGTTATGAATACGCATTAAAATATCATGCATCCCCTTTGGATAGATTGACCAATCCCAATCAGTAGTCTCAATACCATCAGGTTTCTTCTCTTCACCGATACCATGAAGTCTGGCAACTGAAGTACCTTTAGCACCAGTCCCATTGTGGATGGTCTCTGAAGCACCATTATATTCGCGAATCCACTTACTGAAGTAATTATTTACACCGACAAAATCGAGTTGATGAGCAGCCTTACTCAATTCTGCTAATTCTTCATCAGTGTACTTAAACATTGGTTGATTGTTAGCATCCAAAATTTCTTTTACCAACGATAAAGTTTCTTTGTGATATTCACCAGCTAGAGTCCCGTCCAAATATAATCTATTCTCTAAGGCATCTTGCAGAGCGGCAGCATGCTTATCTCCTGGAGTATCGCTGTATGGATAAACAGTTTGCAAAGCATGAACAATTCCAATTTCTCCACCGAGATTCATTGATTTATATAAATTAACTATCTTAGCATGTGCAACCATTTGATTATGTTCAGCTTGGAAAGTCTTATCAAAACGACCGCTTTCTGCTGGTGGAAATGTGCCACTAGTATATTGTTGAACTGCCATAGAAGTTGGTTCATTAATTGTAATCCAATATTTAACTTCTTTAAATTCATTAAAGCAGAACTTAGCATATTCAACGAAATCATCAAGCATTTCTTGACTTAACCAATCACCTTCATTATGTAATCTTTCAGGTGTATCAAAATGATGCAGTGTAACAAAAGGTATGACATTATGTTTAGCACAAGAGGCAAACAAACGATGGTAATAATCAACTCCTCGTTGTTCAACTTTTCCGGCACCATCAGGGAAAATTCTTGACCATGCAATCGATACACGAATTGCTTGTACTCCAAATTTTTCTGATAATGTTAAATCCTCATCATAACGATGGTAAAAATCAGCAGCAGGATCCGGACTGAAACGACCTTGTTTTTCAAGAAAGTCATCCCATAAAACTCTTCCTTTTCCATCTTCTTTAGTAGCACCCTCAACTTGGTAAGCGGCACTGGCACCACCCATTAGAAAATCTTTTGGTAATGTCTTACTCATAGAATATATCCTCCTCAAAAGTTAAATTACAAGTTAGTTTCAACAAAGTTCAAAGCTTTGTCTCCATTATTAGTCAAATCAATATACTGTCTACCAGTTGTTGTAACTAGTTTTACACCATATTTATCAGTAATCTTCTTCAAATTACCTTTCATACTTTCCATTTGTGGAGCCAAGATGACCATATCCATATCTTGAATTAGATCCATATCTTGACCATAAGCACGAGCAGTTGCCGATAGTTTCAAATCTTGCTCTTTGGATAACTTATTCAATGCATTAGCTAAAATACCAGAGGTACCACCACCAGCACATAGAACTAAGACATCAACTTCGTTATTCTTGAAGTAATCTTTTGCATCAGCAGATGGGATAGCATCTTTATTGTCTGAAGACATTGCTACTTGAGCACCGGATACATCATTTCCACCTTCAACAGCATCATCAGCGTCACTGTTTTCCATTTCAGCTTCTTTAGCTTTTTCTTGAGCAAGCAATGTACTGTCATATGTACGAATGAATGGGAAGTAAATTAAAATATCCACTACCAATGCCAATAGAACATAAACAAACGCTAATGGAGCAAAACTACTTGAAATCAAAATACCAATTGGGGCAGGAACCGTCCATGGCATAGTGAACATGAAACTATTCATGCCTAATACATTAACGAAGAACTTGAACATGCAAATATTAGCAATAGGTGTTAATAAGAATGGAACAAAGAACATAGGATTCATGATAATAGGCATACCGAACAATACAGGTTCATTAACTGAGAATGATCCTGGAATAAAGGCAGCTTTACCAACAGCTTTCAATTGAGCTGAACGAGCTGCAAATAACATGATAAAGGCAACAACAAATGTTGAACCAGTACCACCAAAGTTCATAACATAGTCCATTGTATTCATTGCTAAAACGTGTGATGCATGTGCACCAGCTTGATATTGTTGCAAGTTTTGTGCAGTATTAGCAATCATAATTGGAACAACAGCAGGTTGAACGATTGATGGACCTTGAACACCACAGAACCAGAAGAAAGCCATGGCTCCGGCAATAATTGAAAGTCCAATATATGAATCACTAGCTTGGAATAGTGGTGATAATACTTGGATAATCCAACGAGGAAGAATTGTTCCTGTTGCGGCTTTAAAGACAACGCCGAACAACCAGAAAATTGTTACAGCTGATGCCATAGGAATAAGATCTTTAAATGTTTGAGAAATATTTTGTGGTACTTGTGGAGGCAACTTAATTGTTACATTATTTTTAATACAAATATAATAAATATTTGGAACAATCAAACCAACAATATAAGCACAAATCAAACCTTGAGTACCCATATAAGTTAAATCATTACCTGTCTTCAAGGGAATGATTGAAAGGATAATAAATGCAATTTCTGAAGCAATAATTACAGAAACCGGATTAACTTGATTCGTCTTAGGCAAATCCAAATTTTTACTATCAGTTAAGTTCTTGGCTGTGGTACCAGCGACGAACAATGCCAATAGACCCATTGAGTAATTGTAAGCAATCAAAATAATATTGGTAATCTTAGTGGGCCAATAGAACCCCCAAGCATTTGGAACATATGCAATCATCATGAAAATACTGGAGAAGATGATGATTGGCATACAAGCAATAAACCCATCACGAATTGCAGA
The DNA here is from genome assembly GCF_001435505.1 of Companilactobacillus futsaii JCM 17355. Taxonomy (GTDB): domain Bacteria; phylum Bacillota; class Bacilli; order Lactobacillales; family Lactobacillaceae; genus Companilactobacillus; species Companilactobacillus futsaii. The sequence continues at coordinate 19,230 of NZ_AZDO01000086.1, forward strand.
AACATATCTGTTAGCAGCAATCGCTTCAAAGGCAGGTTTTAATTTATCAAAAATACTATTACTACTAGCGCTATCACTACTCATAATACTTTCCCCCTATTATTATTTTTTAATATCTAATTTACTCTCAATCTTGTTGATTCTTTCATACTCATCGATGAAGAACTTGCACTGATCCATCAACATCATTGTTGTCATCAATGTATCTTGACCGTGGACCATGATGAAAGTAACATCCATGTCCATGCCACCTGCTTCATTAGCAAGAAGTTTAGTTTGTTCATTGTGAGCATCAACAATAGATTGATTTGCTTCCTCCACCAACTTTTTAGCTTCATTGATTTTCCCTTCTCGGGCATTATCTAAGGCCTTAAGTAAAGCAGTTTTAGCATCACCAGCATAGGCAACAATGGCAAAGCCAGTCATAGAAATTTCCTCTTTTGTTACTGCCATAACCAATTCCTCCTAATTAGATTTCTCTTGAATTAATCGTTGAATATGAATAATAAAATATAACAGCTCGTTACTATCAAGTTCGACACTTAATTGAGATTGTAATGAATCATAAATTTCTTTAGCTATTTTGAAAGATTCTGGATATGAATTTTTCATCTCTCTCTCAAGATTCTCGCTAAATTCTTTATCATCTTCATCACTATCATTTAGACGTCCCGCTAAATACTGGAGGTGAATCATAAAACGATCAAAATAGTTACTATTAGCATCAATACGAAAAATTTTATTTGCATTCAAAATTGATTTAACAATTTGATTGATTCCTTTCGTAGTATCTTCTTTTAAGTCACTCTTTTGACTCTCAGCACCTTTAGCATTTATGAAATGTAGAGCAATACTTTTAGTTTCGGATTCTGGAAATTTAATGTCCAAATTTTTATAAATAATATCTAATGCATGATGCGAAATTAAATATTCAACTGGATATTGATTACTCATATCCGGTATTAAACTTTCTTGATATGTATGTGACAAAATTCGCTGATATGATCCAAATATATGATCTCCCAAAGTTATATACGCATAATCCAAAACATTATAATCAAATTTTTTGATTGCATAATCAATAATTTCATAAGTAGTTGTAACGATATCAATTGGAATATCTTTAATTAGAAAATACAGATTCTCTTGCGCTGTTTTAGTATTGAGATAAAAAATTTTTTCTACTTTACTTGAATCAATTTGATTTCCTTTTGTCCGTCTAAAAGCGATTCCTTTGCCTTTCACAATTGCTTGACGATGGTCTCCTAGGTTGACTAACGCACTGTTGTTGTTAAAGACTTGGGCAATCTCTACCATTCCATTCCCCCCTTTCTAACAAAAAAAGAGACCACCAACGACTTTTTAAACAGTACTCCCAAACAGAGTATCCATTTAAAAAATCGTTAAGTGATCTCGCCTAATTTAATAGTAACAATTCACTAAAAATATATTTTTTCTTTCAACACAAGTTAGTATAAAACATTCACAATATTTTGTAAACGGTTTCAGTTAATTATTTTTTAAATCAATTATTATCTTAATTTAAGTCATACTTCTCAAACGCTGTTGCTATGCCACTTTCGTTATTATTCGTAGTCACAAAATCCGCCAATTTTTTTATTGAATCGTCCGCATTTTCCATCACTACAGCCACACCAGCTTGCTCTAACATTGGTATATCGTTCTCCCCATCGCCGATTGCTAGTGTATCGTCTATACCAATTCCTAAATACTTGGCTAAATGCAATAATCCATTGCCTTTATTAACGTGCTGGGGCATAATCTCCAAGAATCCAACATCCGTTCTTACCACGTAATGATTGTCGCCAAACAAACGATTAACCTCAGGCGTAATTGCATCCAATTTCGGTCCATCTTCATTTAAAATAGCTTTTACTATTTCAAAATCATTAGGCAACTCTCCTGGACACTTGATAATTAACCCTTTATTATTTTCAAAAGCTTGTAAAACGGTATATTTGTCAATAAAATCTCGATTGCTCGTATAAGTATTTCCTTTAACATCCACTGCATTGTAGTGCAAATTATTTTCGACTACGTATTTATCAATCTTTCGATAAGCGGCATTAGATAGAGTTTGTTGATAAATTATCTTTCCAGAAACACTTTGGACCACTCCTCCACCATCGAGAATCACGAACTGATTATCACCATTAATTCCTAGCTCATCTAAATATTCAATCATTCCATTGAAAGTCCGGCCTGAACTGAGTACCACCTTGACTCCTTTCTCCAAGGCTTTTTGAATAGCCACCTTATTTTTTAAAGAAATATTTTTTTTATCGTCTAACAAAGTATCATCAATATCCATCGCAACTAACTTGATATTTGACATATTCTGTACCCTCCTCGTACTTTACTATTGATAATAGCTTATAAATTAAGCGCTTTCAATTCAGTTAAAAAAAAAGACCACTTATTCAGTAGCCGTCTCATCACGTAAATATTTTTTATCCAGCATCTTAATAAATGGCAAATAAATCATAACACCAATAATAATCTCCACAATTTGTAACGCCGCTCCTCGCCAACTACCTGTTGTCAACCAGCCTGAAACGATTGGTGGTGTTGTCCATGGCAGCATAACACCATTAGTGTATGGCACTAGGTGGATTGAGAAAGCTAATCCTGAAAACAAAACATTCACTACCGGCGTTATTACGAATGGTATAGCAATGACCGGATTCAGGACAATTGGTAGTCCATAAATAAGTGGTTCGCCAATGCCAAAAATACTGGGAATAATGGTTAATTTCCCCAACTCTTTGATCCGTTTAGATTTGCAAATAAATACCATCACGATAATTAACGATAAAACGCTGCCGCCACCACCATAAGTCGCAAAATCTTCGATGAATTGTTCAGTATAAATGTGTGGCAATGAATGCCCGGTTTGAAAAGCTTTTAGATTATCCTGACTCAAGACAAAGAATATCGGTGACCAAACACTATTTACTACTGACGGTCCATTAATACCAAAACACCACAAAATTGAAGCTATCAAAATATATAAGAAAACTGAACCTAAAGAATTGCCAACGTGTTTCAATGGTGCTTGCAAAATTGTGTAAATAAAATTATAAGCTGTTTCCATCGTTGTTAAGCTAAAGATAATTCTTATCAAAAAGAAAATTAAAATCACAAAACCACTTGGCAACAAGACGTCAAAAGATTCACGAACCATATCTGGAACCCCATTAGGCATCTTAATCGTCCAATTACGCTTTTTGGCAAATCTGAATAATTCAACACTGACCAAAGCCGTAAACAGCCCTAAAAAGATTCCATTAGGTCCAAGATATAAAGTTTTGACGGCTCCAATCTCTTGCTTGCCAACCGTTAAGGTCATCGGCGTTAAAATAAAAAAAGAAACTAAGGCCACGGCCGTAGCGTGAACTGGTACTAAATCACGATTCTTACCATAAGCATAAGAAATCCCAAAACAAGATAATAACCCCGTGAAATTAAAGACTGACCCAGAGACAGCACTGAACCACTCGATCCACTTGTGCCCAAATATTCCCATCCAAAATTTCGTCCAACCTGGAATCGGAAAATTACCAATCAATAAAAAGATTGAAATAACAATAATCAAAGGCGTAATAATCAAGAAACCATCACGTAACGATTTCAAAACGACGTTTTCAGCTAATTTATCAGCTAAAGGCATCAATTTTTTTTCAAATTTTTCTTGCACGAAAATATCCCCCATATAATCCCTGTTAAAAGTATACGTTAGGTTATTTTTATCTGACAAGATATAATTTTATAAATTTACAATCTTCACAAAACAATATCGGTAAAATTTTTACAAAAAGTCTGCAATTTTTATTTATAACGGTTTAAACAGTTTTTTAAAAGAATGTAAATTTATCTATAGCACTATTTGTAATCGCATCCAACATATATATTATTGGTAATTTCATAACGATAAAAACCGATATTTCACACTTTCAAGTATCTTTCAACTAAAATACGAACTATTTACTATTTATTTACATTATCATTCATGTTATTCTTACGTATATAAAATTTAAGGAAGTGTTAGATTATCACCTATCAAATAGTTATTGAGGGAACTATTATTTCTTCAGTTTCGTTTGACAAGGCGGATTTTACACCAGAAGTACTTATATGTGTAGATCAGTCAGGAATTATCGACCGAGTTATATCCGCTACTGATAGCGATTATCAGTCCGTCAAACAAACTGCGCAACAAATCGGTTCCTATTACCAAGTTGCAAAAGATAGTTACGTTCTACCAGGATTCACTGATTTGCATATTCATGCGCCGCAATGGCCCCAAGCCGGTTTAGCTCTGGACAAACCGCTGAATGAATGGCTAAATTCTTACACCTTTCCATTGGAAGCTAAATTTAAGGATAAAGAATATGCCGAAAAAATCTATTACAGTCTAATTAAAGAACTCTTGGCTAATGGGACGACAAGCGGACTGTTCTTCGGTTCGATCCACAACGAAGCCAATCTGATCCTTGCTAAAATCTGTGCAGAGCTTGGTCAAAGAGCTTTCATCGGTAAAGTTGCGATGGATAACCCCGAGCAAACGCCAGATTACTATCGTGATCAAAACTCACAAGTCGCCTTACAACAAACTGAAGAATTTATCCAAGCGATGTTCGACTTGCGAAATCAAAACAAAGCAGAAATAACCCCCGTTATAACGCCAAGATTCGTTCCTAGCTGTACCGAAGAAACTTTACAAGGCTTAGGACTGTTAGCGAAGAAATATGATTTACCGATTCAATCTCACTGTAGTGAAAGTATTTGGGAAGATCACTACGCCCAAGAACATTACAATTTACGAGATACTCAAGTTTTGGACAAATTTGACTTATTAACTGATAAATCAATCATGGCTCACGGTACTCAATTAAGTGATCAAGATTTAGATACATTCAGCAGCCGTCAAACGGCCATTGCCCACTGTCCAATTTCTAATATTTATTTTGGCAATTCAGTAATGCGTGTTCAAGATGCTCATCAAAAGAATGTCAAAATTGGTTTAGGAACTGATATCTCTGGAGGTTTCTCTCCTAGTCTTTATCGTAATATGCAACAAAGTATCATGTCGTCACAAGTTTTAACCGACCAAGGACATGACAACGCACGTATTTCAGCCGCAAATGCTTTTTATCTCGCCACTGTCGGTGGAGCGCAAGCTTTGCATATCAAATCTGGACAAATTAAATCAGGTTTCAAAGCTGATTTGCAAATTGTTCAAGATCAATATTTCGATATCTCATCAAACGAACCACAAGAAATATTTGAAAGACTGATTTACCACACGAATAAAGAAAATATCAAGCAAGTTTATGTATCTGGAAAATTAGTACATAACAAACTAGGAGAAGAATAATGGATAATAATAAAAGTAGTTTACTTGTTGGTCCTGATGACAAAATCGGCATGGGAGAAGCTGGTTTCTTAGGATTACAGCACGTTTTAGCGATGGATATCTACGTTCCACCAATCGTTTTGGCTGGTATGATGGCAATGGGTCTGGGTGACCAAATGGGATTGTTGCAATCAACTTTCTTAGCTGCCGGAATTGGAACAATTTTACAAACATTCGTCTTCATGAAGATGCCGGTTTCTCAAGGTCCTTCATTTGTTCCATTAGGAGCTGCCGCTGGTGTTGTCTTGGCATCGGGCGGTCTCAAAGGCAACGGAATGGGTACTCTGATTGGTGCCACATTAATTGGTTCAATTATATTGATCATCTTAGGTGCCACAGGAATTTTCCAAAAGATTATCAATCGTTTAGTACCCGCTTTAGTTGGTGGGACGATCATTACTTGTGTTGGCTTATCACTGATTCCAACTGCTTTAAACAGCAACATCTTCAACGCTCCAGGTAAAATTGACAACAATATTATCTTAGCTTCCGTTACTGCCTTAACTCTTTTAGTTTCTGTTGGTATCAGTTTGAAGTTTAAAAAAGTTCGTCGTTTCTTTAGAACTAGTTCAATTATTTTAGCATTGGGTGTTGGTACGATTGTTTCAACTATGATGGGCATGTTCAATTGGAAAGAAGTTAATGAGGCCGCTTGGTTTGGTCTTCCTGAAAGAACCATCTTCCACTGGGGTATCAATTTTAGTCCATCAGCAATCATCACTTTCATCATCATCTACGCCGTTATAACGACTGAAACAACTGGTACTTGGTTCGCTATGGGTGCCGTTACCAATCACGAAATCACGGACAAGCAATGGAATCACGGAATCATCGGTGAAGGTCTTAGCTGTATGGTAGCTTCACTACTTGGAACTACTCCTGTTACTGGATATTCGACAAATGCCGGCGTTATTTCTATCACTGGTGTTGCAAGTAAACGTGTCTTCTTATTCGCCGGAATCTGGTTCTCAATATTAGGATTCTTCAGTAAACTATCAGCTTTTCTAGCCGCTATCCCAGCACCAGTAATCGGTGGAGTCTTCGCCATCATCACTGTAACTATTATGTTGAACGGTTTAAACGTTATTCGTGGATTAGAAACTACAGACCGTGATCTTTATATTATCGGTATTCCAATCGTCTTAACCTTAGCTTTAGTTTTATTACCAGCTAATGTTACTAAAAATGCACCACAAATCTTACAATACTTATTAGGTTCTCCAATCGCTGTAGCTGCTATTGCTGCTATCATCTTGAATTTGGTCATGCCTAAAAGTAATCCTGAAGTAACAACAGTCTAACAAAAAAAGAAGGAATACTTTAACGGAATTCCTTCTTTTATTTTGCTGTAATTTGCATCCGGCCATTATCTTTTGATTGATACAGGTTCGCATCGACCCGCTTGTAAAAGTCATTAGGATCATTATCTTTTTTAGATACCTCAGAAACTCCTATCGAGACTGTGAAAACAATGTGTTGTCCATTGAAGTCGATTCCTAAATGGTTCAAAGCATTGAAGATTTGAGGGACGACCTTTTGAGTTTCTTCCAAATCATAGCTTGGAAATAAAACATTGAACTCTTCTCCACCTGTCCGATACAATTGAATCCGTGAATCATTCTCATCAATTACGGTTTGAACAACATCAACCACATGCTGCAAAACCTTATCCCCTGCTAAATGTCCGTAAGTATCATTGATATGCTTAAAGTGATCAATATCAAACATCATCATCGACAAATGTAACTTATTGTTATGACTATTTTGAAATAAGTCACTCACTTCAGTCATATAAGCCGCATAATTCTTAGCCTGTGTTAAAGCATCATGATGAGCGGAACGAGCTAGATTATTTTCTAAACGCTGATTCTTATTCAACATTCTAATGTAACTGTATAGTAATGCCTGAAATACTAAGAAATAACTAATTTCTTGAATAAAAATATACCATGATAACGAAAATTTAATTTTAACTAGGAACCATAATATCATTCCAAAAAAGGTTCCAGTCGAAAAGTAGACTAAAAAAACGTAATTGTGTTTTTGAGACCATTTGTAGACGTAATTCATACTCCAATAAAAGAAAATGATTGCTAGTGAATACGTCCAAGACTCCCAATACGAAAGTGATGAATTGATCCACATAAATAATACAACAATCGGCAAAAAAGCCTTAAAAGGAATATGAATAGCCAAAAAGTAAGCGCAAAAAATTACTGCAATCAATTGGAAATTCATAAATAGCCAAGAAATATCTTGCCCGGCAATTCCTAACTGTAGACTATAGACAAAAATTAAAATATAAATGACACCGAACCACGACTCAATCGTATGTTCTCGGATTTTTGGATATTTTAAACGTATCTTTGATTTTAGCCAATCGACTAAAACTACGTATAATGTAAAAACGCCCAAAATGAAAAAGACACTCGTAACTACCGGCGTCACTCGCCAAACAGACCAAGTCATTAATCATCCCTCCCATCTCAGGTATTAACTTCTAGCTTTATTCTACTACAATTTTATTATTATTCGTTTATGAAAAGACTTATTTTTATCATATTTCTTGTATCAAAAAAAGAGAACATCAATAATAAGATGTTCTCTTTAAATTGTCGTAATTTGTATACGGCCATGCTTCTTCGAATAATAAAGATTATTATCAACTCGTTTATAAAAGTCATTTGGTGTAACATCTTTGTTTGAAATTTGAGAAACTCCCATCGAAACAGAAATTTCAATCTCCTTATTATCAAAAGATACCTTCAAATGATTCAAAGCGGTGAATATTTCCTCAACGATTATTTGCGTTCCCCTTAGGTCATAATTTGGAAATAGCACATTGAACTCTTCTCCACCTGTCCGATACAGTTTTACTGACGAGTCATTAGCGTTCAAAATTGTCTGTACAACATCGACTGTATGTTGTAAAACTCGATCACCTGCTAAATGTCCATAAGTATCATTTACTCGTTTAAAATGATCGATATCAAACATGACCATTGAAAAACTTAAATTATTGTCCCTACTATTCTTGAATAAATATTTAACTTCGGTTTCATAAGCTGAATAGTTCAAAGCTTTCGTCAAGGCGTCATGACTAGCAACCTCAGCTAATCGAGCCTTTAAGCGGTCGTCTCTGAAAAGCATCCTGACATAGGAATATAATAGTAATTCAAAAATCACCAAATATGATAATTCCTGTACATAAGTCGTCCAAGAAAAACCAAATTTCACCTTCATGAAATACCAAAGTAACGCTCCGAAGAACGTCCCCGTGGCTAAATAAAAGAACAAAGGTGATTTGAGTTTTCGCGACCATAAATAACCTTTATTCATTACTGTATAAAATATTATCAACGTAATTGCGTGACACCATGATTCCCAATATTCAACTGAAGAATTATAGATCATAAACAGTAAAACAATCGGAAAAAGAAAGTAATATGGAATGCGAATATTCAAAAAATACGCACAGAACACGATTGCTATCAACTGAAAATTCATGAATTCCCAAGAATACGATTGTCCTAAGATAGAATATTGCATACCAAAAGAGAAAATCAGCATGTAAGTTATTCCGACAACAGATTCAACCGTATGGTCCTTAATATTAATGTCTTTTGAATGTAGCTTTACTTTAATCCAATCAACTAATACTTCAAAGAGTGTGAAAACACCCAAAATGAAAAAAATACTAGTAATAAATGGTGAAACTCGCCATACAAGCCAAGTCAACTATACTTGTACCTCCCATTTGTAGTAAACCATCGATTAAATCCATAAAGAATGGTACTTCCTAATATTACTACAAAAAGCCGCACTTGCGATAAATATTTTTATATTATAGCAATTTTCATCAAGTATATTACAAGTATATTAGAAGTAATCTATTAATTGAGGCTTTTCTTTCACAAAAAGCGCGGACGTTACAGCAATCTTTTTCTTGTCTCCCTTTATCAAGCCGTATTCAAACAATGAATTCAAACTACGATAGCCAAACATCGCTTTGGTTAAGTTTTGAATCGTCACTTTAAAATCTGGCTCTTGTTCATCAGCAATCTTTAAATCAACGATTCCGTCATTGATTGTTAATGACCAAATATGACTATTCCAAGCACAACTATCTTCTACTTTGAAGTTGATTCGAGGTAGATTCTTCTTTTGAATTGGATATCGCTTTAAGAAATCTTCTAAGTTTACTATCCTTGCCATCATATAAGGTACGACTTCCAATTTAGCAGCGTTAGGATTTTCCAATAAGTCAGCTTTGAAGTCAGCATCTGGAGATTCATAAATAAAGTTTTCAAAAATAGATTGGTGCTTAGTAACAAATTTCAGTAGTAATTGTAAACTCAACGGATTACTGTTGACCCATTCATGAATCACAAAATTGACGCCTTCATTGTAGTAAACTAAGTAGCCAATCATTTTATTGGCTTGATATGCTAAAGCCAATTGATATTCAGGATGCTTGTCGATCATATGATTCCACCACCAATCAGCTCGAGACATGCCGCCAAGGCGGTTCTTCTCTAGATATAATCGTTTTACTGAATCAGGTAGTTCAGTTATTTTAACTCTTTTAACAATTCCTTCTTGAGTATTCTGTACTCGTGGCAATTCAGAATTCTTGATAGTTATTCTGGTATGATCAAAAACTTGTTCAAAGCCAAATTGACGGTAGTATCCATATGAAAATGGTGCTAGATAAGATAATGTTACACCGTCGTTATGCATATCCTCTAATGCCTGATTCATCAGAAAACTAGCTCCACCGCGGCCACCAAATTCCGGAGCACTCATAACATCACCGATTCCATTCATTTTAAAATCAACGTCATGAAAATTAACATTAAAAGGAATGCTAAACAAGCCACTACCTAGCTTGTCTTCATTCATGATTCCATAAACGATGGCATGATCAAAACGTTCTTTTAAGACTGACCTTCTTTGTTGTGAGTCAGGTCGATTGAATGAATATAAATACAATTCATAAAATTGATTAAATTTATCTTTGTCGAGCAAATATTTATTCATATTTTTCTCCCCATAAAAAAATACTATTCAATTGAGAATAGTATTCTTTATTTTATTCTGCTAACTTAAAACTACTCCAAGGCTCGATATAACTCAATAAGAAAGCCTCATTAGAATTCAAATGTCCAACGATGTTGCGACGTCCGTCATTCTTAATATCACGAAGTGCAATTTGCGTCTCACCTTTATATTGTCCGTAGCTTTCATTAACTATAATGATATCACCGCGTTTAATGTCTTGAGTATCATGGGCAGGGAATTTCCCATATTTATAAATTACTCGAGTCATTGTACTACGTAACAAATAATCAGATGCATCACCACGATAAACGTGAGTAGATTTCAAAATAACTTCTTTTTCTAGATCAGTAATGTCAGAAGATAGATCAACTTTCAATACTGGAACTGGTGCATAAAAAGCATCTGCAGCTTCTTTTAATTCTTCATCCGATGCATACGTGTTACCAATGATGACATCATCAACTACCCCGCTCAACAATAAATGTTTTACTTGAGTAGAAATTGGTAAATCACGATCATCTTCAAGTGTTGGTAAACCATCTTGAACTGGCCAAGGACCAAAAGTAGCACTGTGTGAACTGACAAACGCAGCCGAGTGAATGTTACGTTCTTTAAAGAAGTTCGACCACTTGATGAAGAACTCTTCACCTAATCCAGTATATCTTTGAGGGTAAAAGTTGTGACAACCGAGTAAATTATCCTTATTAGGATGGTAGGAAAGAATATTATCTAAGTAGTGTGTACCTGAACTCATATTGATTTCAATTTTTAACCCATAAGGATTACGCGTCATCTTTGCTTCTTCCATTCCAGAGAAACCTTCATCCAAACGGACACCAAAGGCCCCTAGCTCGTGGAAAAATGATAGATCATCGTAACTGATATCTAATGCTTTAAATAGTCTAGGATTCATATCCACGATCGTTACAAAACCGAGTTTATTTCCATAAGCAATGGTTTCTTTAAAGCGATTGATAGTTTTGTCCTTGTCATCACCTAATTCGAGCAATGAAGCAAAGATTCGTGAGTAACCTAATTTACTAGCAGTATCAAGATACTTCTTATCTTCTGCCAAAGTTGAATGTTCAGGATATAGTGATAATCCTAGTCTTCTCAAAACATGACCTCCAAAAAATTGTTATTTAGCAGCTTCTTGTGCTTGACCTAATTCTTCAGCCAACTTGTCTTTATCCATTGACTTGAAGAAGTACCAGTACATCAATGTATCAAGCACAATATTGATAATTTGCATTACAGCACCAGAAATATGACCAGTTGAAATGAAACCTGATAAAATTGGTGGAGTTGTCCAAGGAATGTAAACACCCATTGGTCTAGCAACCAAGTTTGTAGCCATACCAATATATGTTGTTGTTACGTTGATAAGTGGTGTTAGAATAAATGGAACTAACATCTTATAGTTCATAACAATTGGTAGACCGAAGAGAATAGGCTCATTGATATTGAACAAGGCAGGTCCGGCAACCAGCTTACCTAAGGTCTTTAATTCTTTACTCTTTGCAGCAAAGGCTAGCAAGAATGCCAAACCGATTGTAGCACCTGAACCACCCATGTGAACAAAGTTATCAAAGAATGATGTTGTAACAATGTTTGGTAGAGCTTTACCAGCAGTAAAGGCTGCATGGTTTTGGTTCAAAGCTGTCAACCAGATAGGCATCATAACACCAGAAACAACGTTAGCACCGTGAATACCGAAAATCCATAGGAAGGAAATCAAGAATTCAGCTACCAAAGCACCTGGCAATGTGTTACTCAAGTGACCTAGTGGATCAGCCAAGAAAAAGGAAATGATGTTTGGAATACTTTGCATTGGTGTAGCTTCAACACCGATACGTACTAACCAAACTAGAAGCAATACAATCATACCTGGGAACAAAGCAGCAAATGAGTTACTTACTGCTGGTGGAACTGTATCAGGCATCTTGATTGTCCAGTTCTTGTGAACCATCCAAACATAAAAGTCGGTAATAAACAAACCAACAATAATAGCTGTAAATAGACCAGCTGAATCAAATTGTGTCAATGGAATCCACAATGCTCCAGCCTTGTCTGTCTTCAAAGGAATTGTTAGGACGAAAGCACCTAATGAAACGATTGAAGCAGAGATAGGATCAACCTTATAACTCTTAGCCAAGTTATAAGAAATACCAATAACAGCAATCAGACCCATGATGTGGAATGATGCGTTTGTTGGATATTGTAATACTGTTGCCCAGTTCTTGCCGAAGATACCAGCCATAAAGTCTAGATAGGCTTGAATTGGAAATTGCGCGATAATCATAAAGATAGAACCGATGATGATCATTGGAACAGCCAATGTCATACCATCACGCAATGCGATCAAATGACGAGAAGAAGCAAGCTTACCAGCAAGAGGAATAATTTTCTCTTGGACGAAGCTGCCAGATTTCTTTTCAGCCATATGCAAAACCCCCTCAAATATAATTTGTTACTAAGCAGAAACACTGTTATCCGCTTACAAGAACCATTGTAAACCTTTACATTAAAATATGTGTGTTTTTATAAACTAAATAATAAGTTAACGTAGAAAAAACGTGTTACTTTTCTGTGACATGTTCCGTAAAGCGATTATCGATGTGGTCTACCATCTTATGATAAGCGCTATTAGCAATCTGTTCTAAGGTATAAACGATTGGTACCTGAGTCGTCACATTGATATGTCCTTTGCGGTTTTGTGGCGTATCGTAAGAGATCGAAAAATCAGTTATTTGGTTCAAAACCGAATACGAATTTGCGGTCAAAGCAATCGTCTCTGCTCCGTTTTTTTTGTAGTAACGTGCTTGCTCTAAAACTTGATCTGTCTCGCCTGAAATCGACACTAAAACCAATAATGTCTTTGAGAAATCACGGTCGGAAAATGGTTCTGGTTGAAAAGGATCAAGAATAGGCAATGAATAAACCCCGTAACTTGAAAGGATACTGGCTCCGTATTGCGCAATTCTGCCACTGTTACCTACTCCGAAAAACAATACTAAATCGGATGCATTAATCATGTCAGCTGCTTGATTGACCTTATCGTCAAATGGTTCCTCATCGGCAACTAATTGAAAAAAGTTCTTGATAGGCTCCATACTAGGGTCTTGTTGAGATTTAACTGGTTGTTTCAGGCTCTGCTTTAAAGCAAATTTGAATTCTGAGAAACCACTATAATCCATTTTCTTCAAGAAACGTAAAATCGTCGTCGTTGAAACATGTGCCGCATCCGCCATTTCTCGAATTGTCATATTTTGAACCTCTTTAGTATGACCAATAATGTACTTATAAACGATTAGTTCCAAGCGATTGAGCTCATGCACTTTTTGATATGGAAACATAGATCTCCCTCCTCTTTAATTGGTCTATATCATTTTTAGTAAAGATATTTTAATTATATATGTAACAAGTTACTTATTCCAGAAAACAAATAAGCTGAGACAAACTAATTTGGCTTTGTCTCAGCTTATTTTAATAGATTCAGTCTAAGTCTGATCCGTTTGAACGGATAACTTTTTGATACCAGTAGAATGAATCTTTCTTTGAACGTTCAAGTGTTCCGTTACCTTCATCGTCTTTATCAACATAGATGAAACCGTAACGTTTGGACATTTGACCTGTTCCAGCAGAAACCAAATCAATACATCCCCAAGGTGTATAACCAAGAAGATCTACGCCATCTTCATTAACCGCCGTTATCATTTGTTCAATATGTGCTCTCAAATAGTCAACACGGTAATCGTCATGGATCGAACCGTCTTTTTCGACCTTGTCATAAGCACCAAAACCATTTTCAACAATCATCAAAGGCTTGTGATAGTGTTCAGTTAACCAATTCATTGAATAACGAAGACCAACTGGATCAATTGGCCAACCCCAATCGTTATACTTCATATTAGGATTTTTAACCGTCTCACGGTCACCAACGAATTTAAATTCTGGATTGTCATCACTATATTTAACAGTCATAGAATTGTAGTAACTGAAACCAACATAATCGACTGTTCCTTCACGTAAAACAACGCGATCTTCAGCCGTGATGTCTGGTCTTAAGTTGTGATTCTTGAAGTAGGCTTCCATACCAACTGGGTATTCACCTAGTGTCTGAACATCTGACCACCAGTAACGTCTTTGCATAGCCTTTTCAGCCAACAAGATATCTTTAGGATCTGACGATGCTGGATAAACGGGTGTAAAGTTGACCATATTACCAATCTTGAAATCAGGATTGATCTTGTGACCAATCTTAACAGCCAAAGCACTAGCAACAACTTCATAATGAGATGCTTGATACATTAAAGCTTCACGTTCTTGTTCTGATTCGTTGTCCCAGAAAATCAAACCTGAATCAGTCGCAATTGAAAAGTCATTAGTATAAGTAGTTTGGTTGTTTATTTCGTTGAATGTCATCCAATACTTAACTTTATTCTTGTAACGTTTGAAACAAACTGTCGCAAATTTAACGAAGAAATCGATCACACGACGATCTCTCCAGCCACCGTATTCTTCAACTAAATGATATGGCATTTCAAAATGTGACAACGTGATCACAGGTTCAATACCATACTTCAAACATTCATCAAATAGATCATCATAAAACTTCAAACCCGCTTCATTAGGTTCATCCTCATCGCCATTTGGAAAGATTCTTGTCCAAGCAATTGAAGTTCTAAAACACTTGAAGCCCATTTCAGCAAACATCTTAATATCACCCTTGTATTGGTGATAAAAATCGATTGCTTCGTGGTTTGGATAATTTTTACCAGGAATAATTCCCTTAGTAATTTCACGTGGCTTTTGGTAAGCACCAGCTGTCATAATGTCTGAAACGCTGACACCTTTGCCATCGACATTCCATGCACCCTCAAGTTGGTTGGCAGCTACAGCACCACCCCAAAGAAAATCTTTTCTTAATCCACTTTTTGTCGTTTCAGTCATTTATTACCCCTCAATTCTTTTTTATTACTCTGTTAAATCTTCACCATTAGAAGCGATAACCTTCTGATACCAAGCAAACGAATCTTTCTTGTAACGCTTGAGGCTTCCATTACCCTCATCATCTTGGTCAACGTAAATCATGCCGTAACGTTTCTTCATTTCTCCAGTACTTGCTGAAATCAAATCGATGTGCCCCCATGGAGTATATCCAATCAAATCAACACCGTCCTCGTGAACAGCTTTTTCCATTTGTAAAATATGGTCGTGGAAATATGAAATGCGATATGGATCATGAATACTATTGTCATCTTCTAATTTGTCATAAGCACCAAAACCGTTTTCAACGATAAACAATGGCTTGTGCCAACGAGTAGTCATCCAATTCATTGCGTAACGAAGTCCAACTGGATCGATTTGCCAACCCCAATCAGATTTTTCTACGTAAGGATTAGAAACTAGATCATTGTGTTCGTCATAGTCAAAATGAGTTTCCCCATCTTTAGCTTTAGTTGTGAATGACATGTAATAACTAAAGCCAACATAATCAACTGTGCCAGCCTTGATATCCGCCAAATCAGCAGCAGTGATGTCCAAATTATAACCTTTACGAGCCCAGTACTTAGTAATCCATTCAGGATAAAAGCCAAGTGCTTGAACATCGCCAAAGTAATAACGATATTGCATTGCCCGTTCAGCTTTCATAATATCGGTTGGTTTAGAGGTCAACGGATAAACTGGACACATGGCAATCATTGAACCAACCTTTAAGCTTGGATCAATCTTGTGGGCAATTTGAACTGCATGAGCACTAGCCACAAATTCATAGTGAGCAGCTTGGAACATTGCTTCTTCCCAGTTGTCATCCTTACCTAATTGCAATCCTGAATCTTGCAACAATGGATGTGGATCTCGCCAGTCAGTTTGATTATTAATTTCGTTAAAAGTCATCCAATACTTAACTTTGTCTTTGTAACGTTTGAAACAAACTTCAGCAAAGCGGTCGAAAAAGCCAATGACTTTACGATTGCTGAAACCACCATATTTCTTTACTAAATGATATGGCATTTCAAAATGTGACAAAGTAATTACTGGTTGAATACCGTACTTGAGACATTCATCAAACATATCATCGTAAAACTTCAGACCTGCTTCATTAGGCTTTGTTTCATCACCATTTGGGAAGATTCTCGTCCAAGCAATTGAAGTTCTAAAACATTTTAAGCCTAATTCAGCAAACAATTTAATATCTTCAGGATACTTATGATAAAAGTCATTGCCCCAATGGTTAGGATAGATTTGACCTTCCTCAACACCATCAGTAACTTTTCTAGCAACGCCCTTAGCACCAGCAGTCATGACATCAGCAATGCTGACACCCTTGTTGCCTTCGTTCCAACCACCTTCGAGTTGATGTGCAGCTACAGCGCCACCCCAAAGAAATCCATCAGGCATTTTAATTCCTTCACTCATAGAAATTATTCTCCTTCTTTGGCTAGTCTCTTGTACAAATCAACGATTTCTCCTGCTAAATCTCTAAATGTAATAGCATTCATGATGTGATCTTGTGAGTGAACCATCAACAAAGTAACTTTAGCATGTTCACCATTAGCTTCTTTTGTAAGCATATCTGTTTGTGAATTGTGAGCATCTACTAAGAAATCATCTGATTCCTTTAATTTTTGGTCTGCTACTGTAAAGTGACCTTTTTTAGCAGCATTGATTGCTTCAAAAGCAGAACTCTTTGCATTTCCACCGTTAATAATCAATCCCATTACTGTCTCTAGTTGTGCATCATGTTGTTCTTCAGCCATTTTTTATTTCTCCCTCAATAATTAAGCGCTTACTTGATTTTTAAATAACGAAAGGGGTGCAATCTGCGCCCCTTTTGTTTAGTTTTTATTGATGATTAGCCAATTAGTTTTACAGCTTCACGTAGAACTTTTTCACCATTCATCATTCCATAGTCTTGCATATTAATAACTTCAACAGGAATACTCAACTTGTCTTTGAATTGACCTTCCATGTATCTTACTTGAGGTCCAAGCATCAATACATCAGGATGTTTTTCTTCCAATTTTGCATCCGCATCAGCAGCAGCGGCAGCAAAGATTTCAGCATCGATACCATCACTTTCAGCAGCCTTTTGCATCTTTGATACTAGTAAACTTGTTGACATACCTGCAGCACAACATAACATAATTGTTTTTTCAGCCATAATGAAATACCCCTCTTGGTTATAAATTTATTTGTTTGTTTTTTATTTAAAACGTTTACTAAAAACGCTTTCATAGAACAATTAGAGTATATAACTCATCAAAAATTTTATCAAGTTGTTTTTATCAAAAAACAAATATTCTTTAAATTAATTCAAAAAAATAACATCTATTCAGATTACTTCAGTTTTCTGAACAAATGTTATTTAAAATTCATTTTTTAGCACTCGCTGAATCATCTTTGCCACACCATCATGATTATTATTGTCAGTCACTTTCCAAGCAACTTTTTTCACGCTCTCGATGGCATTTTCCATTGCTACACCGTAACCCACTTCTTTGATCATGTCTAAATCATTTCCATAATCGCCAAAACACATGAAATCAGTCATCGGAATTTTGGTATATTCTGAAATCTTTTGTAATGCGGCTAATTTCGTCACATCTTGACCGTTGATCTCGAAATAATAACTTCCAGAACGACTGATAGTAATTGGCATCGACGTAAATGACTCTAATTTTTTTTGCAAAGAAGTTAATTGGTTGGGCGGACAACTAAAACAAACCTTATAAATATTGATTTTAGAATCTTGATTGATCTTCATCAGATCTTCAATCGAACGAGCCTTTTTGTGATGACGGTCCATCCCTTCAAAGTAAGTCGTCCAACTGTGATTAGGATCATAAACGTAAATATCATTGAGTCCATCCAAAACAACTTTGAAATTACTGAATTCGGCTCGTTTCAAAATTTCAGTAATAACCATTGGATCCATTGGTTGATCAATAATCTTTTGTCCCTTTGGACCAACTACGACAGCACCATTTAAAACGACCCGATATCCATCAATTTTTAAATCTTTTTCAAAAAATTTATTAACTGAATGCAATGTCCTCCCCGAACATATTGCAAAGTCGATTCCAGAATTGACCGCATCACGGATAGCTTGAGCATTTTTTGTCGATATTTTACTGTAACTATTTAACAACGTCCCATCTAGGTCAGTCCCTATAAATTTGATCATTAATTAAGTAACCCCTTACATAAAATCAATTTACATTAATCATACGACACTGCCTAATAAAAACAAACACCCAATTACTTGTTAACGAGAATTTTATTCATATCGGCAATAAAACTTGGGTAAGAAACATCGATCGACTCAATGTTTTTAATTTGAAACGGACTATCAGTCAAAATTGAAGCTATACAAAGCATCATTGCTATTCGGTGATCGTTGTGACTGTCGACATCATCTTTAACTTTGATCTCCTGATTGCCATCAATTACGATTGTATCGTCGTTGACTTGCATGACTATACCCAATTTGGCCAATTCAACCCGCATATTTCGAATGCGATCTGCTAGCTGCAGATGAACATCGTGAATACCTTCAATTACCGTTTGACCACTAGCTTGTGAAGCCATCAAAGCAATCAGCGGTATTTCATCAATAATAAAAGGTACTTGTTTATTAGTAATTTTAGTACCATGCAATTTTTGATGCTTAATAATTAAATCTCCGTATGGTTCAACACTATTAACTGAACGATGATCAACATAAATATGAGCTCCCATCTGCTTAGCAACATTCAAAAGCCCAATTCTGGTTGAATTTAGGCTGACTCGAGGCAAAGTTATCTGACTTCCTTCAGACAATAAAGCCCCCGCAATATACAAAGCAGCCGATGAAAAATCACCTGGGATCGTAATACTTTGTCCTTCTAGGTGAGCTCCAGGATGAACAATAATCGTCGCTGGATCAACTGAAACATTACCACCAAAATAATTGAGTAATACTTCGGTATGATTACGTGTGGCTTGCTTGCGTATAATCGTTGTGTCACTTTTGGCATAAATACCAGCTAACATTAAACTACTTTTGATTTGAGCACTAGAAATATCTTGATGATAGATGATACCTTTTAAATTCTCACTGCCTGTTATTTTGGCCGGCAATGAGTTTTCACCTAAGGGTTGATACGTTGCACCCATTTTTTGAAGAAGCTCCACTAAGCGATGATTAGGACGTTTAGAAAGGTAATCTCCTCCAAGTACTTCATACTGATTGGGACTACTTGCTAAAACGCCGAGTAATAAACTCTCAAGAGTTCCAACATTTTCGATGTTTAATGGTTTATCTAAAGACTTTAATTGATGATCCACACCCTTAATAACCATTGCTTTAGTACTAACTTCCGTGTGAATCTTAGCTCCTAATTGTTGAAAAGTTTTAGCGGTAACAGCTAAATCATCAGCATAATTAAAATTGCCAATTTGAGTAACGCCACTAGCCAAAGATCCCAAAGTAATGGCCAAATGAGCAATACTTTTATCACCTGGGACCATCACTTCACCTTGAAACTTGAACTTGTGTGCTTTCGTATTATAGTTAAACATTTAAATACACCTCATTAATAAGCTGTTCATTATCTTTCTTCTCTCTTTGTTTTCTTACTGTTACGCTACCTAATTTCAGAGCATAAGACAAACTTTTAGTCTTGAGGACAAAAAAATAGGGCTTTCGCCCTATCAATTTTTTACGTTAAAAACATAATCTGTAGATTGCTTCAGCAAATATTTCCATAGCTTTTCTCATATCTGCTTTACTCCAATTTTCATTAGCTTGGTGCATGAAATCTGGAGTAGTTGGCAACATTCCACCAAATGCTACACAATTGTGCATGGTTCTAGCAAAGGTTGCTCCACCAGAAATTGCTGGTTGTGATTTAGTATCACCTGTTAAGTCTTGATAAGTTTGCATCAAAGTCTTAACCAAAGTACTATCCGTTGGTACATAAAGTGGTGCAACGTAATCGAAGTTTTCGTATCTCATGTCATATTTGGCTACAGCATCGGATACTTTTTGAATCAGTTCATCGTGATCGATTTTTACTGGGATTCTCATATCAATTTGTATCTTAGATTCTTCTGGTGTGATCTTCAAACTAGAAATATTGAAAGTCAATTTACCGGAAACATCATCCGATACATGACCCAATAAATTAGTAGCATTAGCATCTTCACCAAAGTCTTTCAAAAATTGCAATACTTTGATATCAGGATAAACGTCAGCTAAAGCAATTCCTAATCTAACTACAGCGTTAGTTCCTTCTGGAGCATTCATAGCATGAACTGAATGTCCATGAACTTCGATACCATCAGCTGTTTGGTCGGCTTCAAAATTATGAGCTTTCAAAGCTGCCATTACTTCATCTTGTTTTGGACCGTTGTAAATTGCCTTACCGGGTACAGCATTGAAGGCATTTTCTAAATCAATATTTAATTCAGTTGATCCAGGTCCAAATAAGTGTGACTGTTGCAAACCTTTTTCCGCGTAAATCAATGGAAATTCAGCATCTGGTGCAATACCTAAATCAATTGGATCTTCTTTCTTATTGTATTCAGCTAAGCATCTCCAAAGAATCTCTTCGTCAGTAC
This sequence comes from Companilactobacillus futsaii JCM 17355, assembly GCF_001435505.1. Lineage (GTDB taxonomy): Bacteria > Bacillota > Bacilli > Lactobacillales > Lactobacillaceae > Companilactobacillus > Companilactobacillus futsaii. The sequence goes on from NZ_AZDO01000086.1 coordinate 40,336, forward strand.
CAAAGATCACACGAATCTTTTTATTTAATTTATAACCTTTGTCGAGGATAGATTTAACGGCATAAATAGCAGCAATTGTAGGTCCCTTGTCATCTTGAGTTCCACGACCGTACAACTTGCCATCTTTTTCAGTCAATTGATAAGGCTCTACATCCCAAGCCTCTAAATTACCAGCTGGCACTTCATCAACGTGACCTACGATACCAAAGGTCTCATCGCCTTCACCAATATCAGCATAGCCATAGTAGCCATCTGGATCTTCATAAGTCTTAAAACCTAGATTACCGATAATTTCCAAAACTTTATCCAAAGCAGCTTTAGGACCCTTACCAAAAGGTGCATTAGGTTCAGCTGGTTCGTTGTATGAGGCAACACCAACTAATTTACCTAAATCCTTAATCGCTGCATCTTGAATTTCATCTGTAATAAATTTTTCCATTATTCTTTCCCCCATTATTTAAACAAAATTACTTAAACATCGAGCAAATAACTAAGAAGACTGCAATTACCACGAATAAAATAGCAACCAACTTCCACATGTACTTCCACCATTTAACGATACTTACGTGTCCAATAGCTAAAGCACCCATAACGATACCTGAAGTTGGTGTGATCAAGTTAACTAATCCTGAAGCTGATTGATAAGCTGTGATAACTAATGATCCGTCAACGCCAGAGAACTTACCTAGTGGTCCCATGATTCCCATTGTAGCAGCAGCTAGTCCTGAAGTTGAAGGAATCAAGAATGACATAGGAATGTAGAAAATGTATGTCAAAACAATGAAGACACCAGCAGAAAGATTTTGCAATCCTGTTTCACCAGCATGTAGAACTGTAGCAGTAATGTAACCATTGTTCATGATAACTTGAATACCACGAGCAACCGCAACGATAATCGCAACACTCAAGAATTCATTCATACCATTCAAGAAAGCATCGATATATTCTGATTCTTTCATCCCAAAGATGAACATGATGATAACTGACATCATGAAGAATAGAGTTGTGATTTCTGTAAAGTACCATGTACCAAGTGGCGCAATGTCTTTACCAATCAAAGCACCTAAGAATGGTACGTTTGTTAACCATTTTGTAAAACTGTCAAAGAACGTCCAATTTGGATTCAAACTTGACCAAGGAATCAAACTAGTGATCATAACTACAAAAGTAAGTGCAAATAGCCATAGAACACTCTTTTGTTTCTTAGTTAGTTTTTCACCAATTGTTCTGTCAGCCATTGAGAATTCTTCCAAATCCTTTTGACGGCGTTCAAAAACGTATGATTGTGATGGATCTTTTTTAATTTTATCTGCATAGTGCATGACGTAAAAAATACTGATTCCAGTTACCAAAATCAAAAGAATGAAACGTGGAATCAACCCGTCACCAGGTGAAATATTGATTGTTTGTGAAGCAACACCAGTCGCAAATGGGTTAACTGTTGAAGCCAAACATCCAACTTGTGAACCAATTAAAGCTAGAGAAATCGCTGTGATCGAGTCATAACCAACACTGATCATAACTGGAATCAAGATTGGGTAGAAAGCGATTGTTTCTTCACCCATACCATAAGTTGAACCACCAATGGCAAATAATGTCATTAAAATAGGAATAAGAGCCTTTTCTTTACCCTTATACTTCTGAACGGTAGAACTGATACCATCATCCAAGGCCTTAGTCTTATTGACGACACCTAAAAATCCACCGATAACCAGGATAAATAACGAGACTGAAATTGATCCTTCAGTAACATCGGTACCAACCATTCCGTTGATCGGTGCTAAAAATACGTCCCAAATACCTTGAGGACTGCTTGCGCGGGCTTTATACGTACCTGCAATAATATTTCCTGCTTTAGTGGTTGCGTACTCACCTGCTGGTATAATCCAAGTCAAAATGGCAACTAAAATAATTAAGAAGAATAAAATTGTATATGCCGACGGCATTTGCCATTTTTTAGCTTTTTTTCCCATGAATCAACCCTCCTATATATATTTATAATATAGTTTCAGGATATACGATAAAATAAACTATTACAATGGTTTCCATGGAAATATTTGTAAATAAATTTTCCCTTAATGCCAGTTGTGTAAACGATTACAAAATATTACAATATTATTAGATTTAAGAGGGAGACATTAAAATGACTGATACGATCGAATTCGGAAAAAGAATCAATCATCGTCCATTAATTGTCAGTTTCATTGGAGGTTTTTTCGTTGGTGGTTTGGGGTTAACCGCTAACATAAAAGTTGCAATAATATCATTTTTGGCCGTTTTATTTTTATTACTTTGCATCTATTTTTCAGCCAATTTACCAAAAATTTTTGGTCACTGGCAATTAGAAAATCATGGAATTTCGTACTACAAAATGAACTCTTATTGGGATAAATTAAAAATAATTCTTTTTCCCAATCGAACTGAATTTCAATTTATCAGCTATTCGCAGATCAAGGGATTTAAAGTGATCGAGCGTGAAAAAGAATACGACTTAAACAATCTCTTAACCATTAATCCAGCTAAGCAGTCATTCTTACCTTTCCTGAGAAAACCATTTTTTCTAAGATTAGAAATCAATCAAGATAAAATTGATTTGGATCTTAGTTATAACCAATTTCACGATTCTAAAAATACTTTGTTTCGTTTGAGTAACGTCTTAAAGAAGTTGGCAGAAAAAATCAATTAATATTAAAGCCTCATCAAAATGCCTTGATGCACTTTAGTGAGGCTTTAATTTTCATCTCAGTTTCCTTTAATCTATAGTTAAATGTCCTAAGAATTCATCTTTTTGTAAAAATTCAGTTTTTCTTTGCTTTAAACGTTTTTCAAATCCTTGGCAAAGGTATTTTTCTTCGTTAGTTTCTGGAATAATTGTGGGAATTTCTATTTTGTCATTTGACTTTAAAACAATTAAAGTGCAAAAACTAGTAAAAGCGATTTCTGTTTGATCAGTTTGTATGTCATGACTAATAACCTTTGTAAATACTTCTACTTGACGATGATATACACCAGTTACAAAAGACTCCATTTTAATGAACTTATCAGTCGTAATTGGTTTCCAAAAATTAATGTGGTCATAACCTGCAGTAGCAATCTTGCCTTTGACGAATTTAAAACTCGCTAATCCAGCATTTTCATCCAATAGACTCAGGGTTTTTCCACCAAAAAGCGTCTGCTTATCATTTAAATCTTTATCAAAAATTATTCGTTCACTAATTGTTCTCGTTTGTTGACACGTCTTTTGACTCATAATCTACCTCTCTAAAGATATTTTAATAGTAGTTTTTAGTTAGAACAATCTTTTTTGACAAATGTTAACCGCTACCAAATAAATTATATTATTATAGTAGTAATACAAACTCCGGAGGAAATTATGGCATTTTTACTATGGTACACTAACTATTTTGTAGACATTAATTCTGATAAATTAATTGATCCTAAAAAGATTGATGCTTTTGAAAAACTCGGTGATATTTTTACTAATGGTGACTTTTCGTCATGGCATGTAAAATCACAATTAGATGAAGAAGATTTTAATAGACATTTGAATAAACTAATAAGTGAGCATACCGAAATCAGCCCTGATGATGTAACCGTTACCAAAGGCATTGATGGTGGTCCTCTCAAAATGCTATAAACGAACCTAGAATTTTAGGTTCGTTTTTTGATTAAATTTTTTTCAAAATTTGTTCCCAAACATAAGTAAAAAATTATATAATATATAAAATAAATTCAAAGAGGGAGATTTCTTATGATTTTAATCGCACTTTCAGCTGTTATTTTGCCCTTAATTCTTCTAGGTATTCTCAATATGCCAGCTACTAAAGGAATGTCGATCAGTGCCGCGATTGTTTTATTAGAGGGTTATTTTATTTGGAAAATGCCCAGTAAAGTCCTATTAGCTTCAGTTCTTCAATCCATCCACAAAGCCTTGCCCATCCTTTGGATTCTCTTTGGTGCTTTGATGATGTTGAACATCTTACAACACACCGGGGCAATTGATCGAATCAATTCAGGATTCCATCAAATTTCTGGAGATATGCGACTCCAATTGATTTTAGTAGCCTTTTTGTTCGGTGGCTTGATCGAAGGAGTTTCCGGATTCGGGACACCGGCAATGGTTACTGCTCCTTTAATGATTGCTCTGGGATATTCACCCATGGCTGCGGTAACTTTGTCATTAGTAGCTGATTCAACTCCAGCTTCATTTGGTGCTGTAGGAACGCCATTGACAGTTGGACTTAGTAATGTCAGCGATAAAAGTGAATTTTTAAACAATATAGGTCAACGTATTACTCAATTAGATCTATTTTCAGGAACATTTATGCCACTGCTACTTGTCTTTATGCTGATTTTCCTCTTTGGTAAAAATGACGCTCATAAAACTAAAGATTTCATGGCTCTCATCCCTTGGACATTATTCATTGGCTTAATTTATAGTTTCTTTGCTATCTTAATATCCTTTTTAATTAGTTATGAATTTGTTTCCATTTTGGCACCTTTCTTCACAATTATTATTGCGATTGCTTCAATTAAGTTTAATTTCTTATTGCCAAAAGACATTATAAAAAAACCTTGGACTACTTCAATTAAAGAAATCAAATCAACACATTCTATGTCTTTGTTGACTGCCTGGTCACCTTATATCGTAGTTATCTTGTTACTTTTAGCTACCAGAACTATCATGCCATTAAAGAATTTCCTAACTCAAAACATCAATTTATCATGGAATAATATTTTGGGATTTAAACAAATCAATTCCGACTGGGAATTTCTCTATTCACCTGGTACCTTGTTGACGACTGCCGCTATTATTGGTTTATTGCTTCAAGTTAAATCGCTCAAACCTTTCTTGCCTACTGCCAAAAAAGTTGCTCTTTCAATGAAATCTACTGCGATTGCTTTGATAGTAACTTTGATCATGGTACAAATTTTCACTAACTCAGAACTAAATCTCAAAGATATCCCTAGCATGCCAATGTATATCGCACAAGTTATTTCCAAATACTTATCTTCTGTTTGGATCGTCATCGCTCCATTCCTAGGACAATTAGGTTCATTCGTAACCGGCAGTACTACTGTTTCAACTTTGACATTCGGACAGATTCAAGCCGATATCGCTACTAAAGCTGGTGTTGGAACTGACTTAGTATTGGCAGCTCAACTGATTGGTGCTGCTGCTGGTAACATGATCTGCGTTCACAATATCGTTTCAGTCAGTTCAGTTGTCGGACTTACTGGCCAAGAAGGAAATATTTTGAGAAAAACTGCTGTACCGGCTTTAATTTATGGATTAGTCGTTGGTATCGTTGGTTTTATCTTTACACTCTTTATCTAATTATCTAATCAAAAAACTCCGTTAGAAAATCAAATCTGACTTTCTAACGGAGTTTTTCTATTTTATTCGTGAAATGATGCTCCAGAATTAGCATCCAATTCCACTTTTTTATCTTCATTAATTGGAATAACAGTTATATCTCCAGAATCTCTAATTGGAGCTTCACAAACATTTTGATAATCATTTGAATTAATAATTTCATTTTCTGATAAATATTGATTAATTTGTTTCATTAAAGTGGGGCCGTTATAAATAAAGCCTGTATAAACTTGAACTAAGCTTGCTCCAGCATCTAAAGCTACCTTGGCATCTTCAGGTGTAAATACTCCACCAGAAAACATAATTGGTAAGTTAGGAAACGCTTCATGAATCGCTCTAGTTAAACTAAGTGACTTCTTGAAGATTGGCTTACCACTGAGGCCACCGCCTTCATTTTTATGAGCTGACTTGAGGTTGTCATGAATTGGACTAGGGTTTGAAGCCGTATTAGTTAAAATAATTCCGTCCATCAAACCGTCAGTTTCTTGAATCAATTCAATTAATTGTTTGGCTGTGATGTCATTGCCAAATTTACAAAAGACTGGTTCTTTGATATGTAAATTGTGAATCTTTTGCAACAAGTTCTTAGCTACAGGGATTTCTTGTAAAGTCGTGACACCTTTTTGATTAGGACAACTTTGATTTAAAGCAATGTAATTACCAAAGGAATGGATTTCTTTGATGTCTTCAACCATCTCTTGGACCATCTCTTCACTATTCAAACCATGCCCCGGAGCCACACTGATACCGACTTTAACGTGCTTGGGAGTATTAGCTAAGTGACGTCTCGTTTCTTCAACGCCTAAATTATTTAAACCCATGCGGTTGATAATAGCGTTGTCTTCTGGCAGACGAAAAATCCGTTTTTTCTTGTTGCCAGGTTGATCATTTTTGGTGATACTACCAATTTCAACAAATCCTGCACCTAAAGCGCCTAGACTGTTATAAAATTCAGCTTTTTTATCAAAACCTGCGGCAATACCAATTGGTGAATCGAAAGTAACTCCTTTGACAGTCACCTTAATATTATTAGGCTTTTTAGCTTGAAACATTTTTTCTAAAACTTCAGGCGTTTTATTAAACATTTTCAAACCACTAGCTACCAAATGGTGGTCAACTTCAGGATCACCTTTAAAAATCACTGGACGAACTAATTTATATAGACTCATTATTTACCCCAACTTTCTGGATCTTGATACCATTGTTGTAATAATTCCATATCGCTTTCTTCAACGTAGTCCAATTTTTGAGCTACTTGAATCATGGTTGGATAATCTGTCAAAGTAAATAATTTAGTATGCGCATCGGAAAAATTCTTGGTGCTTTCTGGCAAATCATAGGAGAAAATTGCGACTGTTCCAATCACATCTCCGCCTTCTTCTTCAACAGCCTTAACAGCTTTTAAAATACTGCCACCGGTTGAAATCAAGTCATCGATCAAAACAACTTTGTCACCCTTTTGACAGCGTCCTTCAATTTGACTCTTCTTACCGTGATCCTTTTTTTGTGGACGAACATAGTTCAATGGCAAATTCAAAATATTAGAAACACCTGTAGCGTGAGGGATGCCGGCTGTGGCAACTCCTCCAATAACTTCAGCTTCAGGATACTTTTCTTTGATTAATTCAGCTAAATCATGAGCAATTGTTTGGCGAAAATCTGGATAAGCAATAGTCAAACGATTATCCGTATAAATTGGAGCCTTGATACCACTAGCCCAAATGAAAGGCTTTTTGGGGTTCAAAGTTACCGCCTTGATCTTTAATAATTGACTGGCAATATTGTTTGCGACTGATACTTTATCCATTATTTATTCCACTCCTTACAAATATTCATATATGCTTGATAACCATTTTCAGCTAAAGTAATTGGACGACCAACCACAATGGCATCACTACCTAAAGTCTTAGCTTTAGCTGGTGTAGCAACACGTTTTTGATCTTCCACTTGTGATGCTTTGGGACGAATACCTGGGGTAACGCATAAAAAGTCTTCACTAGTAGCTTGTTTGATCATCGGTACTTCCAAAGCTGAAGAAATTACGCCATCGGCTTTGTTATCAAAAGCTAATTTTGCTAGATGTGTAACGTAATCTTGAGATTGTAGTGGCACTTGCAATTCATTCTTCAATTCAGTTTGTCCTAAAGAAGTCAACTGTGTAACCGCAAGTAACTTCGTATCAGAACCTGCTAGTCCTTTTTTTGCAGCGGCAATCATTTCTGCACCACCACTGGCATGAACTGTCAACATCTGAACATCCCACTTGGCAATCATCTCACAAGTTCTTTTAACCGTGTTAGGAATATCATGTAACTTCAAATCAAGAAAAATATTGTATCCTCGTTCTCTCAAATTTCTAACAAACGGATAACCGAATTGACAAAACATTTCCAAACCAATCTTCAAAAATAATTTTTGATCCTTAGGAAATTGATTCAAAAAGTTAATACATTCAAAATCATCTGCAAAATCTAACGCTACTATTACTGGCTTATTCATTTTTACCCCTCATTCTTTATTTTGGATAGACTAGTTGTCCATCACAATAAGTTTGTTGCACTGATCCAAAAACCTTTTTTCCGATAAAAGGACTATTAGAGCCTTTAGAAATAAAATCATTTTTGTTGATTTCAAATTCATCATTTAAGTTAATGATTGAAAAATCAGCTTTTTGTCCAAGCTTAATTTCTCCGGCTTCATTTAAGTCAAAAATCCTACTTGGATTAGTCGACATCAGATTCAATAATTTTTCTAAACTAATGATGCCTGTTTTGACCAAACGACTGTACATCAATGGAAAACTCGTTTCGATACCAGTAATTCCAAAAGCACTCTTTGCAAAACCTTGATTCTTCTCATTTTCAGCGTGTGGTGCATGGTCCGTTGCAATCATGTCGATCGTGCCATCTTGTAAACCGCTGATTAAAGCCTGACGATCATTTTCACTACGTAATGGTGGATTCATCTTAAAATTAGCATCATCGATCAAAATATCATCTTCACTCAACAACAAGTGGTGTGGTGATACTTCACAGGTAACGTCGATTCCCGCATCCTTAGCCATTCTGACCAAATCCACACCATCTTTAGTTGAAATGTGACAGACATGATAGTGAACGCCGGTTTCTTTAGCTAGCATTAAATCTCTAGCCAATTGCGATGTTTCTGCTACTTGTTGGATACCTGGCAAACCTAAACGTGTCGCTGCAGGTCCAAAATTAATGACGCCCTTATTAAAGAGATTCTTATCTTCTACGTGAGCTGCTAAATGACTGTTGATAGCAGCAATTCTTTCCATAGCATCAAACATCGACTTTGCATTCATGATTCCGTGACCATCGTTTGAAAAGGCGAAAGCTCCTAGTTTACTTAGTTGTTCAATATCAACTAATTCATCACTAGTTTCATCTTTAGTAACTGGTGCATATTGCAAAGTATGAATAACTGAATTCTTTTTGTTCAATTCAATCTGCTTCGTAAACTTCTCTGCATCATCAGGCACTGGGATAACATTTGGCATCGCACCAACGGTCGTAAAGCCACCATGAGCTGAAGCCTTAGTTCCCGTTTCAATTGTTTCTTTGTGAACTTGACCGGGCTCTCTGAAATGAACGTGAATATCGACTAAACCTGGTGTAACTAGATTAAACTTGGCATCGATTATTTTACTTCCTTGGGGATGAATATTTTCAGCAATTTTTGAAAATTTCCCATCTTCAATCAAGAGATCACAATTTATTAATTTATTTGTGTAAAACAATTTTGCATTTTTGACCAGTAAGTTCATCTTCTGCGTTATCTCCTTTTAAAACTGCTTCAATCATTGCCATTCTCATAAAGACACCATTGGCCATTTGGGGGAAGATGTATGATTTGTCGCATTCCACTACATCATCCGCAATTTCTGCTCCACGATTTACTGGTGCTGGGTGCATGATAATTGCATCAGGTTTCATCATATTGACACGATCCATATCCAAACCGTATTTTTCAAAATAGTCAGCTTTGGAGAAATTCTTGTTTTCTTCAGCAGAAAGACGTTCGTGTTGAACTCTAAGTAGCATTACAACGTCCATTTCTTGGCAAAGTTCATCAACACTCATGTGTGGTCCAATTTCGGCAAATTCCGGTGTATACCATGAATCTAAGCCACCAAAACAAACTTGAGCTCCTAGTCTTGTTAAAATTTCAGCATTTGAATGGGCTACTCTTGAATGACTCAAGTCTCCGATAATACCAACCTTTAATCCATCAAAATTACCAAAGTGTTCATAGATTGTCATTAAGTCCAAAAGTGATTGTGAAGGATGTTGACCAGTACCGTCGCCACCGTTGATGATGTGGATCTTCAAGTTATGGTTGTTTACCAAATCTTCGTAATATTTGTCTTGACTGTGACGAATAACTGCTACGCTAGCGCCAATACTCTCTTCAGTTTTTACAGTGTCATAAAGTGTTTCACCCTTAGAAGTTGAAGATGTTGATGCTTCAAATTCGATTTCTTTCATGCCTAGCTTCATTTCAGCCACTTGGAAGCTAGATTTAGTTCTAGTACTGTTTTCAAAGAATAAGTTGATAGCAAATTTATCTTGCCCAATTTCTGATTTCTTACCAGTTTTGAAATCAATCGCTGAATCAATTAGATTTAGTACCTCTTCATTTGATAATTGTGACATAGAAAGTATATTTTTCATTGTTTTCCTCCAAATTAAAAGGGATAGCTTTTATCCAGCTACCCCCTAAAAGTTTGGTGTTCAACCGACCTTTCAGACCTCACTGGATCTATTTAAAAGTTCCCTGACGATTTATTTTTTAGTAAGGCAGATTGTAAAATATAACCGAACACTAGTGGACACAAAAACCCATAAAGGT
>NZ_AZDO01000087.1 GCF_001435505.1 Companilactobacillus futsaii JCM 17355
TCAACTTGACAAGGACGAGTGCATTCCAGCCAAATTTGCTTTGCTATGGAGGACGGAATCCTAAATTAATCTGATTTAAGCCAATTTAATTTCTGGTCTGATTCCAATATCGTCTTTCAAAGCTTTTTTCAACACCGTTACAATTACCAATCCTAATACTGATACAAAAACAATCGTAAATATAACGCCAAATAATTGCAGTCCTAATAATTTAAATCCACCGCCATAAAACAATCCGTTTGTAACGACGTTTTTATTGACTGATTTAGTAGCGAACAAGCCGACACAAATTGAACCAACTATCCCACTGACACCATGGCATCCAAAAATATCCAGATAATCATTCAGATGCAATTGATATTTCAAAAAATTCATAAAGTAAAAACTGCTAATCGCCGAAATTATTCCAATTAAAAGCGATCCTAAAATCGTTACATAGCCAGTACCCGGAGTAATTCCTACTAAACCACAAATGCTACCGGTACAAATACCACTCAAAGTTACTTTGCCTTTAAACATTTCTTCCAAAAAAATCCATGTGATCAAAGCACTGCAAGCTGCAATTGTCGTCGTAAAGAAAGCATTGATTGCTATAAAATTGATTTTTAAAGTACTGCCTGCATTAAAGCCATACCAACCAAGCCATAGAAGAATCGTTCCCATCAAGATCCACAATGGATTCCCTTTAACTTGCTGATTGTATTGATAAGGTCTTCGTAACGTGATTGCCAAAATCAATGCTGTAATGCCGGCATCAATATGAATAACCGTTCCACCAGCAAAATCCAAAACTCCTAATTTGGCTAAAAAACCACTATTCGACCAAACGATATGAGCCAATGGATAATAAATCAAAAGTGACCATAATATGACGAAGAGAATTACAAACCTAATCTTCACTCTACTAGCCATTGCACCCAGAAATAATGCCGGAGTCAAAATTGCAAACATCATTTGAAAAAGTAAATAAACTGACGTTGGCAATCCTGTTTGACCAAAAGTAGACGATAAGTCTATCCCTTTTAAGAAAAGATGGTTAAAATTTCCTATCAGTCCTAAATTATCACCTTCAAATGATGCCGAAAATCCAATAATGATCCACAACAATCCCGCCAATCCAAACATTAAAAAACTATCGAATAAAATTCTTGTTACATCTCTATGTGGTACAAAACCACTGTAAAAAACTGCAATACCAGGTACCATTATCCAAACCAACATAATTGAAAGTATCATAAATACTAGATTCATAAATATCACTTTCTTTTCATCGAAATTCTCTCTTTAGTTTCAGTATTGTATTACTATTTTTATTTCATGTATAACAAAAAGAATTAATAAAAAATGACATAATCATAATAATTGGCGAATTTTATAATCAAGTTAGCCACCTTAAGAAAAAATAAATAAA
>NZ_AZDO01000012.1 GCF_001435505.1 Companilactobacillus futsaii JCM 17355
CCTTTATGGGTTTTTGTGTCCACTAGTGTTCGGTTATATTTTACAATCTGCCATATCATTAAAAACAATCATTTGGTCATTTTTACTGTGAATTTCGCAAACAATTTCCCAAGTGTGGTTATGTTGCTTGCCTTCGCCGTTTTCCCAGCGCATGGCGTGACTGGCGTTGACGTAATACTTGATTTTGTAAGTGTGGAATTGATATCTCATCATGATTAGTAGTTTTTTTCTCCTTCATTCGAAAGTCATTTTTCACAATTGTAGTTACTTTATTCCATTCTTCTTTGAAAGGTACTGAGTTCCAACCGGATTTAGTGGTCATACTATTGATAACCCCAATCAAACGAATACCAGCACAGATGAAATTGTAAAATGGCAAAGTCAAAGCGACCCACCATTGCTTCTTGTAAAAGGTTTGATCATTGGGGAAATCCTCTAAAAGTTGAATCACACAAATATAGTTTAATACTTCTACTAAAATATATAACAAATAAATAATGAAATATGACATTCCCATCATAATCGGTGAGTAACGGAAAAATAACAAAACGATACTGGCACAAAGCCAAATCATTCGAGGAAATAGGAAAGTGTGGTCAATTAATAATCGTCTGATCATGAAATTCTCGAAAAATTCATTCATTTCCAAATTGTTGGCATATTCTTGAATGACTTCAACTTCACCACGTTGCCAACGTTGTCTTTGCGTGTAAAGTTCGGATAAATCTTTGATTGGTTCGATGTAGAAGAAAGCATTAGCACAGAGTCCAACTTTTCGTTTCATCCGTTGTCTAATTTGGAAAGTCATATCGGTATCTTCACCAATCGTGTTGATATCGTATAAGAAACTCTTCATAACAGCTTCCTTACGAAAAGCTGAAAAGGCTCCAGACATCGTGAATAGTTGGTTTTTATGTGATTCCATTACTCGACCTGAAAGAAAGGCTTGGGCGTATTCGAAGTATTCGTTATAACGTAATAACGAACCATTTTTCTTTAGCATTAAGCGATTAGGTAAGATACTACCAGTCAAAGCTGATACTTCATAATCGTTTTCAAAACGTAAAACCATATTCATCAAGGCATTTTTTTCTAGCACGCCATCGCTATCGATGTTGATAATATAAGTTCCAATAGCTCCGTATAACGCTGCATTTAGAGCTTGAGCTTTACCAGCAGCGGTGTGGATCAAACGAAGATTCATATCAGAAAAGGTATTTTGAGCATGGGCGAAGACTTGGAAACTGTTGTCGGTACTATTGTTGTCAGCTAAAATAACTTGAATCAGTTTAGTTGGATAAGTTGAATCGTGGATCGATTGGATACAAGCAAATAGGGTATCTTCAGAGTTGTGGACGGGAACCAAAACGGAGATCATTGGCATTTTTGCAGGCATAACCATTTTTTTAGGATGGCGGTTGCTGATCATGATACGCACACTGGAAATAATGGAAGGGATGATTTCAACTAGAATCGGAATCAAGGCCCAAGTCAGCCAGAATCCCATTTTAAACAAGGTTAGGTCTAACCAATAACTCATTTTTATCCCTCCTTGCTAAAACTTTTCTTAATTCTCGTAATAAATCGCCGGAAATTTTGATAGAGACTATGAGAAATCTGTGAATAGGTGAAGACGTTGTAGTACAAAGCGATGACTAAGATGTAAAAGACCATTCTTCCGACAATGGAGTGTCCGATAAAGAAGGCACCACCACCAGCAAAGTGGACTATCACTATAATTAAAGCCAATCTGAACACATTTGCCAAGTAAATCCAGACGATTCCAAAAATTCCAAAGAAAGTTTTTTCATAACGGTTAAAAATAGGGAAGAAAACTACGATACTGATGTAAGCCATCGTCTCGATAATCCCTGAACATTCGTAATCAATCGTCATCGTCAACGGTTGAGTGGCATTGTTGATGCTGATCAGGCCATAACGATTCATAACTTCACTCATATTAGTGAGATTTCCAAACCATTTAACACCATTGATAACTGAATGAGTGAAAAACCAGACCCAATAAGGATCACTGAAGCCAATCAGAATAAAAAAGAGCCCGCCAGTTCCGATCAGAAAGAAGAATGCTGGAACGTGAGCTCTTTTTAAAACGGAGAGTAAGTATATCCAAACAACGATACCGATTACTAAATAAATACTCATAGTGTTCTCCGTTTCTTAAAACTGAATCCCGAGTATTTCAAAACAGCAATTATAGCGATAACGAATCCGGTACTTGCTAAAACAATTGGTCCTGTACTACCACCGGTTACTTGAAGCGTACCTGACCAGAGGTTAGTATTTGCAAGAGTAATATTTTGCCCCTCTGTATTAGAGATTCCTTTGAGATACTTGAAAGGTATTTTAGCTTCGAAAACATATCCTTTACCCTTAAAAGTGGTGGAACCGGTACCTACGTGTTGAGTAATGTATTGTCGAGAAACACAAACGAGATTGTCATAACTAGTAGTTTGATTATTGATTTTATTGTAAATTTCTAAAGGCACCATTTTCTTTTCGCCAATTGCTAAGTTACTAACATCTACATAATCTTTTTTGAAATCCTTTTTATTAAGGGTGATGTCAAACTCTTTTCCACCAATATTTAAAACATATCCGTAAGGTTGAAAATTAGTATATCCCCAACTCCAGAATGGTTTCATCAATATGTATAAGTATAAATTATTCTTGTCAGCCAAAAAAGAAGTGTACTTTATATCATTATCGTCTCCTGTAACTTTCATGGGCTGTTTAGTTTTGTCGGCCCAGTCGTCAAAGTTTCCATCGATAGTAATCCCCAAATCACCACTTTCATTATTATTGGGTGTTAAATTATCAGATGCAGCTTGAACAACTGTTCCAAAACTAGCAAAAAAACATAAGGCACTCATTAAAATAATGATGAATCTTTTCATAACTGGTCCTCCTTTTTATAAAATGGCAGATTGCAAGAAATAACCGAACACTTTTTAAAACTTAATATTTTCCAT
>NZ_AZDO01000088.1 GCF_001435505.1 Companilactobacillus futsaii JCM 17355
GTGTTTTTTTATTTATTTTTTCTTAAGGTGGCTAACTTGATTATAAAATTCGCCTTCTAATGAATATCTTGATTTTGAGCAAGAATTTGCTAAGTTAGAGAACAAATCAGCAGGGTTAGTTTCAACAAATTCTAAGACAATTACTAATGCTGATTTTCCAGACCAAAACCAACGAGTAATCGACCTCAGTGATTTTGAAGCTGATGCTAACAATCAAATCGTTATCAATTTAGATCCAGAAGTTTTGAATGCTAGTACACCTCTAACAATTTCAGGGTTGTCAGCCGATAAAGGCGGTACTTCAATTATCATCAATGTTGATACAAAAGGTCAAAATCCGTATGCAATGAATTCTCAAATTAAATTAAGATTCAATAACGGTGAAGAAAATTCCATCGAAAGACCAAATCAAGAGACAGAATATTTCGATGACAATCACTTGCTATGGAACTTTTATGATAGTTCAGCAGGTAATAAGCAATTTGACGGCATTATTGAAATGAATAACACTTTCCAAGGCAGTGTGTTAGCTCCAGATGCGACAATCAACATTCATCACAATTTGGACGGCAATATCGTAGCTGAACAAGTGAATGTTGTTGGTGGCGAAACTCACAGATGGGACTTGCAAGATAACAACAATATTGTGACTGTTCCAGAAGAACCAGGCGAACCAGATGAGAATAACGAAGGTAAAGAATTAGTTGACCCTGGTTTTACAATCGATCCAACACCAACAAGTCCAGAAAATCCTGATGGAAATGTGGATGAAGAAGACAATGATCAAGAAATCATTATTAACGGTGGTTCAGAAGGCGACATAGATGGTAATGGTGATTTAGATTTAACTGGTAAAGAAGTTGTTGGTCAAAATCCTGATAATAGTATTGAAGAAAAAACATTGTCTTCAATAAATGAAGGCAGTGGCTTAGTTCTATTAACTAATGCTGCTCAATCAACTGATACAAGTTCAGCAGGTGGATTAAGCAGATTGCCACAAGCTGGCGCTACTAGTGGTATTTTGTTGACGATTATCGGTGTGATTATGTTGGGATTAGGTATTGTGTTTAAAAAAATCAAATTATAATATTTCAAATAATCAAAAAAGCTTAAGATTAATTTCAAGTTAGAAGTGATTTTCTACTTGTTATTGATTTTAGGCTTTTTTTTTAATTATGATAAAAATGGATTGATGGCGAATTTTATAATCAAGTTAGCCACCTTAAGAAAAAATAAATAAAAAAACA
>NZ_AZDO01000089.1 GCF_001435505.1 Companilactobacillus futsaii JCM 17355
CTCGTACCTTCAAAACTAGATATTAAGATTAATGATGTAACACTTCAAACTGCTGTAAACTCTTACTCGATTAAGTCCTCGATCTATTAGTACTGCTCAGCTCCATGTATCGCTACACTTCCACCCGCAGCCTATCTACGTCATATTCTTTAACGGATCTTACTTCCATAAAGGAATGGGAAATCTCATCTCGAGGGGGGCTTCACACTTAGATGCTTTCAGCGTTTATCCCGTCCATACGTAGCTACCCAGCGATGCGCCTGGCGGCACAACTGGTACACCAGAGGTATGTCCATCCCGGTCCTCTCGTACTAAGGACAGCTCCTCTCAAATTTCCTACGCCCGCGACGGATAGGGACCGAACTGTCTCACGACGTTCTGAACCCAGCTCGCGTACCGCTTTAATGGGCGAACAGCCCAACCCTTGGGACCGACTACAGCCCCAGGATGCGATGAGCCGACATCGAGGTGCCAAACCTCCCCGTCGATGTGAACTCTTGGGGGAGATAAGCCTGTTATCCCCAGGGTAGCTTTTATCCGTTGAGCGATGGCCCTTCCATATGGTACCACCGGATCACTAACTCCGACTTTCGTCCCTGCTCGACTTGTCAGTCTCGCAGTCAAGCTCGCTTTTACGTTTACACTCTGCGAATGATTTCCAACCATTCTGAGCGAACCTTTGAGCGCCTCCGTTACATTTTAGGAGGCGACCGCCCCAGTCAAACTGCCCACCAGACACTGTCCCTCATCGCGCTGAGCGATGTAGGTTAGAGCTTTCATATAACAAGGGTAGTATCCCACCAACGCCTCCTTCGAAACTAGCGTTCCGAAATCAACGGCTCCTACCTATCCTGTACATGTCACACAAAAACTCAATATCAAGCTACAGTAAAGCTCCATGGGGTCTTTCCGTCCTGTCGCGGGTAACCCGCATCTTCACGGGTATTATAATTTCACCGAGTCTCTCGTTGAGACAGTGCCCAAATCATTACGCCTTTCGTGCGGGTCGGAACTTACCCGACAAGGAATTTCGCTACCTTAGGACCGTTATAGTTACGGCCGCCGTTTACTGGGGCTTCAATTCTCAGCTTCGCAAAAGCTAACTGATCCTCTTAACCTTCCAGCACCGGGCAGGCGTCAGCCCATATACGTCATCTTACGATTTAGCATAGACCTGTGTTTTTGATAAACAGTTGTTTGGGCCTATTCACTGCGGCTGGCTGTTACACCAGCACCCCTTCTCCCGAAGTTACGGGGTCATTTTGCCGAGTTCCTTAACGAGAGTTCACTCGCTGACCTTAGGATACTCTCCTCGACTACCTGTGTCGGTTTGCGGTACGGGTAGTTTATTTCTAACTAGAAACTTTTCTTGGCAGTGTGAGTTATTGTGCTTCGTTACTAAAATTTCACTCCCCATCACAGCTTGTCCTTAAAGATATAAGCATTTGACTCATATCAAGACTTACTGCTTGGACGCGCATATCCATCAGCGCGCACACATCATCCTCCTGCGTCCTTCCATCGTTCAAACAAAATAAACTAGTACAGGAATATCAACCTGTTATCCATCGATTACACCTCTCGGTCTCATCTTAGGCCCCGACTAACCCTGGGAGGACGAGCCTTCCCCAGGAAACCTTAGTCTTGCGGCCGACCAGATTCTCACTGGTCTTTCGTTACTCATACCGGCATTCTCACTTCTAATCACTCCACTGCTCCTCACGGTACAGCTTCAATGCGATTACAACGCTCTCCTACCACGTGTCATACGACACATCCACAGTTTCGGTATCATGCTTAGCCCCGGTACATTTTCGGCGCAGAATCACTCGACTAGTGAGCTATTACGCACTCTTTGAATGAATGGCTGCTTCTAAGCCAACATCCTAGTTGTCTATGCGTTTCCACATCCTTTTCCACTTAGCATGAATTTTGGGACCTTAACTGGTGATCTGGGCTGTTTCCCTTTCGACGGTGGATCTTATCACTCATCGTCTGACTCCCGGGTATAGATCAATGGTATTCGGAGTTTATCTGAATTCAGTAACCCAAGACGGGCCCCTAGTCCAAACAGTGCTCTACCTCCACGATCCTAATCCCCGAGGCTAACCCTAAAGCTATTTCGGAGAGAACCAGCTATCTCCAAGTTCGTTTGGAATTTCACCGCTACCCACAACTCATCCCAGCATTTTTCAACATACACGGGTTCGGTCCTCCAATGCGTTTTACCGCATCTTCAACCTGGTCATGGGTAGGTCACTTGGTTTCGGGTCTACATCAACATACTTAGTCGCCCTATTCAGACTCGCTTTCGCTACGGCTCCGACTTTTCATCTTAACCTTGCATGTTAACGTAACTCGCCGGTTCATTCTACAAAAGGCACGCCATCATCCATAAACGGACTCTGACTACTTGTAGGCACACGGTTTCAGGATCTATTTCACTCCCCTTCCGGGGTACTTTTCACCTTTCCCTCACGGTACTGGTTCACTATCGGTCACTAGGGAGTATTTAGCCTTGGGAGATGGTCCTCCCGGATTCCGACGGAGTTTCTCGTGTTCCGCCGTACTCAGGATACTGAATGGAGTGGGTCAGATTTCGTTTACGAGGCTTTCACTCTCTTTGGCCAAGCTTTCCAACTTGTTCAACTATCATCACCTTTTGTTCTCACAACATCAGTCCTACAACCCTATGAAGCAAGCTTCATAGTTTGGGCTATTCCCGTTTCGCTCGCCGCTACTCAGGGAATCGAATTTTCTTTCTCTTCCTGCAACTACTTAGATGTTTCAGTTCATTGCGTGTTCCTCTTGATTGCTATGTATTCACAAACAAGTAAATATCCATTACGATATTTGGGTTCCCCCATTCGGAGATCCCCGGATCAAAGCTTACTTACAGCTCCCCGAGGCGTATCGTCGTTAGTTACGTCCTTCATCGGCTCCTAGTGCCTAGGCATCCACCGTGCGCCCTTTATAACTTAATCTTGACAAAATATGGAAATACATCCA
>NZ_AZDO01000013.1 GCF_001435505.1 Companilactobacillus futsaii JCM 17355
TCTTTATGGAAAATATTAAGTTTTAAAAAGTGTTCGGTTATTTCTTGCAATCTGCCCTATAAATTAGTGGTACTTCAATATTTTCATAAACTGTATATGTCGAAAGCAATTTGAAATTTTGAAAGACAAAGCCCAATTGGTCGCCACGAATCTGTGATAATTCATTGTCATTTACAGCTTGATAGTTCTTATTTTCTAGCAAATATTCACCTGTGTAACTTTGATCGAGCAATCCTAAAATATTGATCAAAGTTGACTTACCAGATCCAGAAGGTCCCATGATAGCTAAGAATTCGCCATCTTTAACTTCGAGATTGATATTTTTCAAAGCAGTGAATTCACCATAAGTCTTACCTACATCAGTAACTTTTAGCATCATTTCACCGCCTTATTTCAAAACTATCTTGTCACCAGCTTTTAGACCATCGATCACGTAATAATTTTGGCCTTTCTTCGTGATAGTGACGTGTTTTGTGTGCTTTTTACCATTCTTTAAAACTTTAACTGTATTTTTTGCCCAAAGTGCATTCTTAGGAATCTTGTACCCATCAGCCTCAGTTTTGATTTGAACGTGCATTCCGTAAGATAGTTTAGAATCCGTCGCAACTCTAAAATGATAATAAGAAACGTTGCGAGTGCTATAAGGAATGGCATCTTTTTGTTGGAAATTACCTGAGATCTTCGTACCATCATTCTTGATAACGGTCACATTTTGACCTAATTTGATTTTGCTTAAACTGTATTCATTTACATTTCCTTGAATCACTGGTGAACCATAGATGTAACTTCTACCAGAATCATCTTTATAGTACGTACCACTAATAGGTGCTGTAACAGTTCTATTTTGGGCTTTGTTGATTTTATTTAACTTAGCCTGTGCCATTGCCAAAGCTTCTTGATTTTTGCTCAATTCAATCTTATCGGCAGTAGTTTTGTCTGATGAATTGTAATCTTGAATAGCTAACTGTGCTTGTTGAATTTCACTATTAGCACTGGCCAAATCACTACTCATATCACGATAAAATGTAAATAAAACTTGTCCCTTAGTAACTTTTTGACCGTTGATCACTCTTGTAGAAGCTAAAGTTTCGTCTTCTGATTTAGGTTGATCCCTGACTGCTTGTTTGTCAGTTTCTTGAACAATTCCATTAAAATAATTGCTATTGTCAGTACGAACGGTATAAGTTTTCTCGGCCGTATCAGTACTATTATTATTCATTCCCTTTCCCATAACTAAAAAGAGGATTATTGCCACTAAAACAACGTTTATTCCCCAAATGGCGATTTTGATTTTCTTCATATTAATCTCCCTAATTTGCCTTTAAAAACAGCATAACAATCACTAAATTAGCCAAAAGAAACTGTTATGTCAATATTGGGAAGATAAAAAAATAGAGCATCTCTGCTCTATAATTTAAAAATTTATTATGAGAAATTAGTCGTAGCAACATAGTTAGCGTTTACAAGTTTTCTCTTAATTATAAAAATATTTTTTATGCCAATTCGGCAACTTTTTTATCGGTTGTTTTAGTCTTGTCTAATTTTTTTAAGCCAATACCAGTGAATCCACTAAGGATAGAAAGGATTGGTGATAGAAGACTAAAGAAACAGAATGGTAAGAATGACAAGGTTGGTACACCTAAGGTATTAGCTACAAAGGCTCCGGCAACACCCCAAGGGATCAAGTAATTGATTACAGTACCACCATCTTCAAGTACACGACTCAAAGCTAAGTTATCAAGACCACGTTTGTTAAATGTCTCTTTGAAAGCTTTACCAGGTAGGATAACTGATAAGTATTGTTCACCAACGAAGATATTAACACCGATACCAGAAAGAATTGTAGCTGTAACAACGGAACCATTTGATTTAAGTTTTTCAGCAAGAGGCTTCATAGCAGTTTGAATGACGTCAAACTTCATTAATAAGCCACCTAAGGAAAGAGTTAAGAAAATCAATGAAACTGTACCCATCATCGAGCTAATGCCACCACGAGTCAATAAAGCATCAACATTAGCATTGCCAGTTTTTGAAACGAAACCATTTTCGATAAATCCAGCTACGCTTTTAACTTGGGTATTAGGATTTTCAATGAAAATCATTCCAACTGTTACGGTAATATTTAATAATAACGTTGCCACAGCTGGGATCTTCATAATTGAACAAATGAACAATAGAGTGATTGGTAAAATAGCCCACCAAGAAATGAAGAAGTGACTATTCAATACATTCAAGGTTGTATCAATTTTACTGAGATTGTTAGTAGAACCAGCATTACCTAAAAGGGTGTACAAAACTAATGAAATCAAAAATGCCGGGATCGTTGTCCACATCAAGTTTTTAATATGAGCAAACAAATCATCTTCGGCAATAGCTGAAGCCAAGTTCGTTGAATCTGAGAGTGGTGAAGTTTTATCGCCAAAGATAGCTCCAGAAATAATGGCTCCGGCAACTAAAGCAGGATTCATACCTAGTGTTTGACCCATTCCAAATAATGCAATACCAATAGTTGAAACAATGGTAAAGGCACTACCGATTGAAGTACCAATCAAAGCACAAACGACGAAAACTGATGGTACAAACCATTGTGCGGAAATCATATGGAAACCAGCAACCATCATTGATGGAATAATTCCGGCTGCAATCCAAGTACCGATCAATGAACCAATTAAAATAAAAATGAAAATGGGAATAATACCATTACGAACTCCGTCAGAGATTCCATCAAAAATTTCATCCCAACTACTTCCACGAATTTTTGACCATAAGATCAATAATCCAATAACTACTAAAACTGGCGTTTGAGGTGACAAACCAAATTTGATAACACCTAAACCTAAAATAACTAACATGATTACTAAAATAGAGATTGCTTCTCTAAAACTGACTGTCTTTTTACTTTTATTCATCCTAATTCCTCCAATTATTTCTATCTAATCCGACAAAACTAATATCGAGGATTACCACCACAAGTATGCATCATTTTCTCACCCTTTGTATAAAAAAAGTCCCTGCTGCAATTATGCAACAGGGACGATTTACCGTGGTACCACCCAGCTTGAGAATAGTCTAAATAAACTATTACTCCACTCTTGAGAATAACGGCTCTCTTATTCCGCTTGGAAAACCAAGTCATGTCTGGTATTTCATAACTACACCCTGACCGGTTCGCATCAACCACCGGCTTTCTTACACCCAGATGCATTACTAATTAATTCAGACACTTATATGTGTTTATTTGATTGACATAAACAATAACAGGCTTAAATTATTCTGTCAACCTTAATTAATTTTTTTATGCCATTCTATGATCAATATACTTAGATAACAATGACAATGCATAGCAGACAACAAAGTACATCAAAGCCATCGCTACGAAGACCGGAATGATGTAATTAGGGTCTTGTCCATAAACGACTTGACCGTGTTGCATCAATTCTGGAACCACGATGATAGTTGCCAAAGAAGTATCCTTGATCAATGAAATAAATTGACTAACTAAAGCTGGAATCATCTTTTTATAAGCTTGTGGTAAAACAACATGCCACATTGCTTGAGTAAAGGTCATCCCCATAGCTCTAGAAGCTTCCATTTGACCAATATCAACTGCCATGATTCCTGAACGAATAATTTCGGCAATCATCATCGATTCAAAGACCGTCATCGCTAAAATTGCGGCTGGAATCGTATCTGGTTTGAACCCAAAGGCTGGCAAACCAAAGTAAACAAAGAAGATGATCAACAACAGTGGCAAATTACGAATAACATCAATGATGAATCCGATAATTTTTGATAAATAAGGGATCTTACTATAACGCACGATTCCTAAAACTGAACCGAAAATAAAACTTAAGACCACCGATATAACGGAGATCAAAATCGTTACCGACAAGCCTTGGAGAAGAAATCTAATATTTATCCATGAATAAGCATCTATCCAATTTTGCATAATTTACCCCTCCTAAGCTAACTTTCTTTCTAGATGTTGCATATAGTAACTGATTGGCAAAGTAATAACTAAGTAGAACAAGCCAACGATTATATACGTATTAACAGTTTCAAAAGTCTGTGAAGCTATTGCATTACCTTGATACATCAAATCAAATCCAGCCACGAAAGCTAGAACTGATGAGTTTTTAACCAAGTTAACGAATTGGTTCCCTAGTGGTGGAATGACATACTTAAAGGCTTGAGGCAAAACGATATAACGCATAGCCTGCCAGAAAGTCATCCCTTGTGAACGAGCGGCTTCCATTTGGCCAATATCAACTGAATTAATCCCAGCACGAACCGTTTCTGCAATAAACGCCGAAGTATAAATCGTCAAACCAATCGTTCCTGCAGTGAAACCATTGATTTTAACAACGTACAACGGAATTACTAAGTAGAAAAACATCGTTATAACCAACAAAGGAATGTTACGAAAGACTTCAACATAAACATTACCAATTATTCGCAAAATTTTACTTGGAACAACCTCCAAAATGGCAAACAACGAGCCGATGATCAGACTAAAAAACAATGCTAAAACACTGGATAACAAAGTCCAACCAAATCCACTAATGAAGGCATGCCAGTTGCTAGATAATAGATTTATCATTTGCGTAACACCTCCTTATAGTTAAATCCAGGAACGTTTCCAAACCACTTCACAATCAATTTGTTGTAAGTCCCATCTTGTTGTACTTCTTTCAAAGCTTTATTGACGGCTTTTCTAAAGTCATCTTGGCCCTTATTGATACCAATACCATATGGTTCAGTTGTAAAGGCCTTACCTTGTAATTTATAGCCTGGATTGTTGACCGCCATACCAGCTAAAATTACATTATCAGTCGTTAAAGCATCGCCCTGACCTGATTTCAAAGCTGTTAGCGCTTGAGCATAGTCCGGTAATTGAAGCACTTGAGCTTTTGGAGCAAACTTTTTAACATTTTCAACAGAGTTTGAACCAACTACCCCAATGATAGTTTTATTGTTCAAATCTTCGACTTTTTTTACCGATGAGTCATCCTTTACTAATAAAGATTGACCGGCATCAAAATACGAATCAGAAAAATCAATCGTCTTCAAACGTTCCGGCGTTATGGTCATTGTAGCGATGATAGCATCGATATTACCGTTCTTCAGCAGTGGGATACGTGATTGCGATGTAACGGTAACAAACTTAGCTTTGGCATCTTTACCAAGCATCTTCTTAGTCAAAGCCGTTGCCAAATCAATTTCAAAGCCCTTTTCTTTACCATCTTTAACATCAATCAAACCTAACAACTTAGTATCAGCTTTGACACCCCAAGTTATTGTTTTACTCTGTTTATCATTTTCGAGTATATTTTGAGACGACAACGGTTTTGACCCACAGGCTGATAAGGTAAGCAAGAGTAGTAAAGAAGTAATCATCAACATCAAATATTTCAGTCGTTTCATAATTACTACCCCCTAGTGTTTAATAATTTTACTCAAGAATTGTCTAGCACGTTCATTCTCAGGATGATTGTAAAATTTATCTGTTGGTTCATCTTCAAGAATCTGACCTTGATCCATGAAAATAACCCGATTAGCTACTTCTTGAGCAAATCCCATTTCGTGAGTAACAATTAGAGACGTCATGTCACCTTGGTTAGTAACGTACTTGATAACATTCAAAACATCATCAATCATTTCCGGATCCAAGGCACTAGTTGGTTCGTCAAATAGCATACAACGAGGTTTCATCGCTAAAGATCTAGCAATTGCCACACGCTGCTTTTGTCCACCAGAAATCTGTGATGGCATGTTGTGAGCTTTGTCAGCCAAACCAACTTGGTCTAACAAATTCATTGCCTGTTTCTTATTCTCTTCTTCGTCTAATTTCAAAATGATTCTTGGAGCTAACATAATATTTTCTAGAACATCTTTGTTGGCATATAGATTGAAGTGTTGGAAAACCATCCCGACATCTTTTCTAATCAAATTGATATCGGTTGTTTTATCAGCTATGTCATGACCATTGACGATCAATTGACCTTCTTGAATTGTCTCTAGACCATTAACCGTTCTAGCCAAAGTACTTTTTCCAGAACCAGAGGGTCCGATTAAAACTACCGTTTCCCCTTTGTCAATTTTCAAGTTAACATCTTTTAAAGCATGAAAATTACCATAATATTTTTGTACATCACGGAATTCGATCATTGACATAATTAATTCTCCCTTCTTCATTAACAAAAATTTAATTTAATTTTTTTTATTAAGAAAATTCTAATAGTTTTCTCAGAATTTATCAACAAAAAATTCTTTTGTGAAGTAAATGTTCGGCTTCAGATCTAAATAAAAATTACTTATAAATTCTATAATACGGGCATTATGACTATACTGATGATCTTTTTAAATCTTTAAAAAATTTTTTCCGAGCAATCAAAAAAATCCACGATTTTTGAATTATCGTGGATTTTTATTTGCGAAACTTGTTGAGGATTTCGAATTATTA
This sequence comes from Companilactobacillus futsaii JCM 17355, assembly GCF_001435505.1. GTDB lineage: Bacteria > Bacillota > Bacilli > Lactobacillales > Lactobacillaceae > Companilactobacillus > Companilactobacillus futsaii. Next base: position 6,464 of record NZ_AZDO01000013.1, read on the forward strand.
TTAAGGGGGGAGTGCTTCTCTTCCGAGAAGCTGAGCACGATAGGTAATTACCCGTCGTGCTCAGTTCCCCGGAAAGGAACTGTAAAGCTTATTTCAAAACAATCTTCTTGTAGAGATATCTAGTTACGAAGTAATAGCCAAGATACAAGACAATGAAGATGGCAAATGGAATCTCAATGTGCATATATGGTTGGTATAAAATTTTAACAAACAATTGTAGACCAATCAAAACATGAATAATTCCTAAAATTGCTGGAACAGAGAACAAGACGGCGATTTCTTTATTAATACTTGCACGTAATGTCTTAGGCTTAGTACCAATTTTATAGAGCATGTTATAACGCTTAACATCACTATTAGCACCAGACAAGATTTTGAACATCAAACAACTGGCTAACATAGCTAAGAAAGCAATTCCTAAGAAGAAGCCCATAAATTCTAAACCAGAGAAGAAACCATTAATTATAGTATAAGCACTAAATTTATCAATAGATGCTTGTTTTAAAGCTGGGTATCGCTTATTTTCAGCTTTTGAGATGGCTTTGATTTTAGACAAATTGTCTTTAAAAGAGTTAGTTTTTACTAAGACTGTTTTTGTCACTGGGCTATTAATAATATCGTATTCTTGGTCACTGACAAATTCTGCCTTCATGGTCCTCGTTTGAGGCAATCTAGTATTCATTAATTCATATTGAGCATTAGTGTTCTTCTTTAAATTAGATGATTTATTAAAACTAGATTTCATTGTTTGCATGTCGATCTTGGCATAACCAAGTGGTTGTTTCTTAAATTCACTACTACGATAGTAAACATTTTTACCATCAGTTTTATAGTGATACGTAACTTTTTCTTTAACATTCAAATCTTTTACACGCTTATTTTGCGCTTTATCTGGATTAGTTAATTGCACGTCATAGTAGTTTTGACCATTTACAACGTTATCAATTTGATTGTTAAAACCAAGTCCAACCGTAATAGCACCCAAAGCTAAGGCAAACATGATTGAAACCATTGAAAGAATCTTAGTATAATCGTTGATTCGGAAACTCAATTGTGAAAGTGTGAAGTTGTTCAACCCTTTTTGGGAGAATTTCGTATTCTTCTTTAACATAACGATTAAAGTTGTGACGAAGGCGTTGATTGTGAAATATGAACCACCGACGATTGTTACTAAAGCGACTGGAATCCCGATATAGATGGCTCCAGGATTATTACCAGAGACGTACATTGTGAAATAACCGATAGCTAATAAAATTAAACCTAAAATAGCTTGGACAGCTTTTAAAACGCCGTTACGTTTGATTTTGACCGGTTGACTGTCACGGTTCAATAACGTTAAAACTTTCGTTCTACGTAGGGAAATTGAATTTCTCAAAGCTGAAAAAATAAAAATCACGATGAAGAAAACAAAGGTCCAAATTAAAGCTGGTAGATAGAAACTACTGAAATGCTTAACTTGCATATCTAACATACTAATCAACCAACGGCTGACAAAACTTGTTGCCACGATACCAATCAAAGTCCCGATAATTGTTGAGATAGCACCAATAGCAAATGTTTCAACGAAAATCATTTTAGAGATTTTACTACTTTTAGCACCGAGCATCATGAACATCCCGTACTCTTTTTGGCGCATACTCAACAGAAAGGTGTTGGCATAATTAATGTAGACGATAGTAATAATTGCTAAAAGAACGATCCCGAAGGCGAAGATGAAACTAGTTGCTGAAGCTGGAGAATTTGAACTTAAGAAAGCCTTATTTGTCGCTAATGACATAAACATATAAAAGATGGCTGAGGCAATCATCAAACCTGAAAACAAAACACTGTAATCACGTAGACGATGCTTGATTCCACTTAAAGCTAATTTGTTTAACATATTTTCCTCCCCTATTCCGCAAATGTTCCTAATGAATCTAGAATTTCTTGATAGTATTCAGCTCGACTCGAATCTTCTTTCTTCAATTCTTGGCCGATTTCACCATCTTTGATGAACAAAATACGGTCACAGAAACTAGCTGAAAATGGATCATGAGTTACTAGTAAAATTGAAACTTCATCTTCACGGTTGATCTTAGTTAAAGTATCCATCAAAGCACGAGCACTCTTGGAATCCAAAGCACCAGTTGGTTCATCCCCGAAGACGATTGATGGTTCATGAACCAAAGCACGAGCAGCCGCAACACGCTGTTTTTGACCACCAGATAGTTCAGTCGGATAGTGATTTAAAATCTCTGTTAAACCTAATTTTCAGCGATACTTGAAACTGCGGGTTTAATTGTCTTAGCTGGCTTATTTTGCAATGCTAACGGCAAAGCAATATTTTCATAAGCTGTTAGGTTTTCTAGTAAGTTAAAGTCTTGGAAGATAAATCCAATTTTATTAGCCCGAAAATCTGCCATTTGATTGTTATTTAATTTAGTAATATCTTGACCAGCGATTTGAACTTTTCCGCTAGTTGGAGTATCTAATGTAGATAGAATATTTAATAAAGTAGTTTTACCTGAACCTGAAGCACCCATAATTCCTACGAATTCGCCGGGTTTTACTTCAAAATTAACGTCTGACAAGGCCTTAAATTGCTTTTCTCCAGCCTTTCCATAAATCTTTTCAATATTTTGTACTTCGACGATTTTTTGCATTTTTTGCTTCCCTCCATTTGATATATCTATCATAATGGTTAATGTCTTTTAGGTCGTTCGATTCTCCTTACATCTTCTTACACTTTTGTAAGTCTGAAATAAAGCGATATAATATTGAAGATATATTAATAAAAAATTTCTTTTTAAATTTTGGTTAGTGTTAATTGCCGTCGTCCGCTCGGCTTTGTGGACGCTGGAACGTACTGGGCACAACTTTAAGCCAATTCCAGAACCGGGAACAGTCTTAAAGCTTGACCTT
>NZ_AZDO01000090.1 GCF_001435505.1 Companilactobacillus futsaii JCM 17355
TCCATCTGAAATTATTCCATTTCATATGTCAACCACAAAGGGAGTATAGCAGAACGCTGTGGGCACGACTTGGAGCCTTTGCTAAGCCCAAGACCGGGCAAAGTCTTCAAGCTCGACCTTTCACTAGGCAATAAATTGCCAAGAGAAATTTCACGGCTGAGCCATCACAGGGCTTTTGCTCCCGACTAGATTTTTCTTTTTTTGCTTCTCTGTCTTAAAGATTAAAATCAAAAACAAGTTCAAATGAAAAGACAAAAAACAAAACCTTAAGATCAAAATATTAACATCAAAATCTACAAAAAAAGATTGGAGCGCTTGGCTTCAATCTTTTTGATTAATTATTTTGTTTCTTCTTTTGTATCTTCTGCGTCTTTTGATTCTTCAGCTTTTGGTTCTTCAACCTTTTGATCTTCAGCTAGTTTTTCGTCAGCAGTTTCTACTTTTTCAGTTTCAGCTTCTTTTGGTTCTTCAGCTGGAGCTTCTTTCTTTTCATTCTTTGCTTCTGCACTGTCCTCTTTAGCAGCTGTTACGCTGTTACCTGGTTCAGCACGGCGAATGAAGTTTAAGTCAAATGTTAGATAAATTCCGTCACAATCTACGACAACTTCTTTGTTGTTACGGTCGATTGATGCGATAACACCTTTGATACCACCAAGAGTGACAACTTTGTCACCTTTGTTCATGCCTTTAAGCATTTCTTGACGTTTTTGTTGTTGCTTCTTTTGGGGACGAATTGACAAAAAGTACATACCAACGAACATGATAACGACAAAAATCATGAGTCCCATTGATCCACCAGCACCTGCAGCGCCTAATGTAAGCATATTCAAATTTTCCACCTCTTAATAATTTGCATAAGTATAGATTAACAAAAATTTTCCTGTCTTTCCACACTAGTAGGTTTTTCTTATCAAAATCTTCTAAAAATTCTTGGCATTTGCTTTGTTGAAACCGTAATCTTCAAAGACGTGTTCTCTAAATTCTAGTAGATTATTATCTTTGATAGCTTGACGAACGCCTTTCATCAAGTTCAACAAGAAGTACAAGTTGTGGTAACTAGTCAAATGTGTACCGAACAATTCGTTAGCATTGATCAAATGACGAATATAAGCACGTGAATAGTTGCGGCATACGTAACAGTCACAGTCTGGATCGATTGGACCGAAGTCTCTGGCGTATTTGGCATTCTTAACGACTAGACGACCGTGAGTTGTCATACAAGTACCATTTCTGGCAATTCTCGTTGGCAAGACACAGTCAAACATGTCGATTCCTCTAATTACACCATCGATCAAGGAGTCAGCCGTACCTACTCCCATCAAGTAACGAGGTTTGTTTTCTGGTAGTAATGGTGTTGTGAAATCAAGCACACGATTCATCTCGCTCTTTGATTCTCCAACTGAAAGTCCCCCGATTGAATAACCTGGGAAGTCCATACTTACTAAGTCTTTGGCACTTTGTTTACGTAAATCTTCAAAACCTGCTCCTTGGACGATACCAAATAAAGCTTGCCAATCAGGATTACGGTGAGCCTTTAGACCACGTTCAGCCCAACGACTAGTTCTAGCAACTGATTTTTTGATGTAGTCATAACTTTCAAAGAATGGTGGACATTCATCCAAACTCATCATGATATCTGGGCCTAAGTAATTTTCGATTTTGATAGCTTTTTCTGGTGACAAGAATTCACGACGACCATTCAAATGGTTTCTAAAGTGAACTCCAGCTTCAGTGATGTCACGAGTATTAGCTAGTGAAAAGACTTGAAAACCACCAGAATCAGTCAAGATACCTTTGTTCCAGTTCATGAATTTGTGCAAACCACCGGCTTCTTTAACGATGTCTTCACCGGGGCGCAACCACAAGTGATAAGTATTAGCTAAGACGATCGTAGCGCCAATTTTTTCTAGGTCTTCAGGTGCCATATTTTTAACTGAAGCTTCCGTTCCAACCGGCATGAAGATCGGTGTTTCAAATGTTCCATGTGGTGTCTCTAACATACCTAAACGTGCACCAGTATGCTTTTCTTTTTTAATTAATGTATATTTAACAGCTGGTTCCATATATTCCCTCTACTTAATGAACATTGCATCGCCGAAACTGAAGAAACGATATTTTTCCTCAACCGCGTGACGATAAGCGTTCAAGATATTTTCACGACCAGTAAATGCGGCAACTAACATAACCAAAGTTGATTTTGGCAAGTGGAAATTAGTGATAAATTCATCGACAACTTTCCATTCGTAGCCAGGTTTGATAAAGATGTCAGTCCAACCACTGTCAGCTTTGATTTCTCCATTGAACTTAGTACCGATAGTTTCTAGCGTTCTGATTGAAGTAGTTCCGGTAGCGACGATCTTGCCACCATTTTTCTTAACTTCATTCAAAGTTTTAGCTGAATCTTCATCCAAACGATAAAATTCTGAATGCATTACGTGCTTATCAACATCAGATTCAGTTACAGGTCTAAATGTTCCTAAACCAACGTGTAAAGTTACATAAACTAATTTAACGCCTTTAGCCTCAACTTGTTTTAGCAAATCCTTAGTCCAATGCAAACCAGCAGTTGGAGCAGCAGCTGAACCATTTTCTTTGGCATAAACAGTTTGATAACGGTCAGGATCATCGAGTTTTTCTTTGATATATGGAGGAAGTGGCATTTCACCTAATTGTTCCAAAATTTCCATGAAGATCCCTTGGTAACGAAATTCGATGATTTTTCCACCGTGTTCAAGGTCCTCCAAAACTTCAGCTTCTAGTTGACCATCGCCAAATTGAACCTTTGTACCGACTTTGGCACGACGAGCTGGCTTCATCAAAACTTCCCACTTGTCACCTTCAATATTGTTCAACAACAATACTTCTTCGTGACCGTCAGTATCTTCTTTAGTTCCGTACAAACGAGCCGGTAAAACTCGAGAGTTGTTCATAACTAAAGCATCCCCTGGATTCAAATAATCCAAGATGTCATAAAAATGCTTGTCTTGATATTCTCCTGTTTCGTGGTCCAAAACTAATAGTCTTGAATGATCACGATCTTTGATAGGCGTTTGAGCAATTAGTTCTTCTGGTAAATCATAATCAAAATCTTCGGTTGATAGTGACATTAATGTAATCTCCTTTTATGTGGTTTAACAAAATTCTTTAGATACGCCAAAACGAGTAAATCACTTTACTCGTTTTTTTCGGGATAAGGTATTCCCATGTGTTCATAACCTTTTCTTGTCACGACACGACCCTTGGCAGTTCTCTTCAAGAATCCCATTTGCATAAGATATGGTTCATAAACTTCTTCAATTGTTTCTTGGTCTTCACCGATATTAGCAGCGATGACTTTTAGACCAACGGGACCACCATTATAGAGTTCAATGATCATCTCTAAAATTCTTCGGTCCAAGTGATCTAAGCCAGCATCGTCAACTTGTAATTGGTTCAAAGCAGATTTTGCCATCTTATAGTCAATCGTATCTTGATTAGCCACTTGAGCAAAATCACGAACACGTTTGAGCAAACGATTGGCAATTCTAGGTGTCCCACGCGATCTTCTAGCAATCTCATGAGCCCCTTCTTCATCGACATTGATGTTTAAAACTCGTGCAGAACGGAAAACAATTTTAGATAATTCATCTATGGTATAGTACTCCATTCTTTCAACAATTCCAAACCGATCTCTTAGTGGAGCGGAAAGTTTCCCAGCAGCCGTCGTCGCACCAATTAAAGTGTAAGGCACTAGTTGGTGATGCAATGAACGAGATTCACTACCTTGACCAACAATGATATCAATATAGAAATCTTCCATCGCTGAATACAAAACTTCTTCAACTGCTCGAGGCATACGATGAATTTCATCAATAAATAAAACGTCGCCTGGTTCTAGTTCATCCAAAACAGCTACTAAGTCTCCAGATTTTTCAATCGAAGGACCAGTTGTCGTATGGATATTGACGCCCATTTCATTAGCGATAATCATAGCCAAAGTTGTTTTACCTAACCCTGGAGGTCCATATAGTAAGACGTGGTCTAGAGTTTGTTGACGTTGTTTGGCAGCTTTGATATAAACATCTAATTCTTTTTTGGCTTTTTCTTGACCTAAATATTGGTCGAAACTTTGGGGACGGAGCGTTTGTTCAACGATATTTTCAATATTATCTAATGAATCGGCATCCGTTAAACGTTCATCATCGTTTTGAATAATCTACACCTCCCTAACTCAATAATTTTAAACCGGCACGTAAGTATTCGTCGGCAGATTTGAGATTTTCTTTTTCTAATTGTGACTTTACTTTACTGATTTCTTTAGCTGAATAACCTAGTGAATCTAAGGCTGCTAGTCCATCTTCTAGTTCTTGATTGCCGTTACTTAAGACAGCTGGGGTTTCACCTAGAGTCATCTGACCTTCAGCGGTAAATTTACCAGATAGATCCAAGATGATCTGTTGAGCGGTCTTCTTACCAATCTTAGGAAACTTAGTTAAGAATTTGACATCATCATTTTCAATTGCATGGATCAAACCTTGCAAGTCTTGCCCAGCTAAAATGGCTAAACCACTCTTTGGCCCAATTCCTGAAACGCTGATTAAATGTAGGAAAATATTTTTCTCATTCAAATCATAAAAGCCATACAATGACTGTTCATTATCACGGACGATTTGTTCAACAAAAACTTTAGCTTCTTGATTTTCTTCGTAACGATAAGGGTTAGCCACTTGTACTTTGTAGCCGACACCTTGGACATCCACCACAATATATGAAGGAGTCACTGATGTTATTAAACCATTCAAATATTCAAACATAATTTATTCACTCTCTCTAGTATCGTGTGGATCTTGGATTCTCTTGAACATTTTCTCGAGGTCCTTGTTACTAAATTGTACTAAAACTGGACGACCATGGGGACAATTATAAGGATTCTCGGCTTTAGTCAAATTCTCCAATAATTTTCGTGCTTCATTGTCAGTGATGTGGTGATTAGCCTTAATAGCTCGCTTACAACTCATCATGATGGCATTTTTTTCACGGAAACTGGCCACACTAATTTTAGAATCATTTAAGACATAGTCAATCATTTCTTTGATAGTCGACTCTTCTTGTCCCGGCACAAACCAAGTGGGATGCGTATTGACAACGAAACTATTTTGACCAAAGTCTTCCAAGTATAAACCGATACTCTCCAAAACTGACTTCTTTTCCTTGATCAAGATACTCTCAGCGTTAGGATAATCCAAGACGATTGGAACTAACAATTTTTGTTGGTCGTTAGAAACTTTACCAATTTCTTTACGATAGTATTCGTAATTGACCCGTTCTTGAGCAGCGTGTTGATCTATCAAGTAAAAGCCATCTTCACTCTCAGCGACTAAATAAGTTCCATGAATTTGGCCGATATAGCGCAAATCTGGAAAACCTATCGTTTCTTCTTGTGATATTGGTTCTTGTTGGGTTGCTTGTTGTGAGTCTACTACTCGAACTTTTTGGTCGGTTTCTTGTTTGAGTCGTCGGTCCCAAGCTTTGAGATGTTGTGGATTTTTAAAAATTGGCATCCCGTCCATTGGTGTTTCTACAGGTTTTTGTTTTTGAAATTCTGGTGCTGGTTCAGCGGTAGCGGTCATTAGTGGCTCATTGATTTTATCGATAGTTGAAACATCATTTAAGCTGATTTGTTCAGGTTTATACGTATCAACCTTAGGTGTGATTTCCTTTTTGCCAAGATTTTTGACCGCATCAGGAATCAAGTTCTGGTCTGATAGTCGATTACGAATCCCATTACTGATCAAATCGCCGATGTGACCTTCATTAGTCAAACGAACTTCTTGTTTTGTCGGATGGACATTGATATCGACTAATGCTGGATCCATGGTGATATCGACTACCGCAATTGGAAATCTCGCCACCATCAACTTCGAACCGTAACCTCTGATAATAGCGTTAGTTAGTTGGAAATTACGAATGTAGCGACCATTTAAGATGATTGAAATGTAAGAACGATTAGAACGAGTCGTATCTGGTTTTGAAAAGTAACCTTTGATCTGATAATCAGGGTCAGAATTTTCAAAATCAAGCATGTGACTAGCAATCGTGCGACCATAAATTCCAGCAATCGTCTGTTGTAAATTGTTGTTGCCAGAAGTCCAGACTAAGTCCTTACCTTCATGAATCAAGCGAAATGAAATCTCGGGATGACCCATAGCTAAACGGTCAACGATATCGACAATTTTGTTCAATTCAGTGTGCAGCGATTTAACGTATTTCAAGCGAGCGGGCGTATTGAAGAACAAATCTTCAACTGTCATCGTTGTTCCTTTTGAGCGAGCATAAGTTTCTTTTTTAATCAACTCGTTGCCAGAAAATTTAGCTCGTTGAGCAGACTTGCCGTCCACACTTGTCACAACTGTCAGTTTAGAAACAGAAGCGATACTGGCTAAAGCTTCACCACGAAATCCTAAGGTTTTGACATTGAACAAGTCCCGGTCAGTCGAAATTTTACTAGTCGTGTGGGGCAAAAAGGCTACTTCAACATCATCACTGGCGATTCCTTTTCCATTGTCATTGACTTCGATCGACTTCAACCCTGCTTGAGCGACCGTAATTAAAACTTGGGTAGCTTTGGCATCGATGGAATTTTCCACCAGCTCTTTAACGACTGATGCTGGGCGTTCAATAACTTCCCCAGCTGCGATCTGGTTGCTTAATTCAACTGGTAGTTCATGAATAATACCCATTTTTCCACCTTCTTTTAATTAAATTTATTTGAGTTTCTTTTGCCATTTGTATAGTAAGTTGATGGCTTCAATTGGGGTAATACCCATTAAATCTTGTTCAGAAATCTCTTTGACCACTTGTGATTCTTTGGTGGATAACTTCTTTTTCGATACTTTTGGTTCTGGGAAAAGCGACAACTGTTGTTCGTCATCTTCTACTGCAGACACTGTTTCTGGTTGTTCTTCGACTTTTTCAATTGGTTTAGGTTCAACCGCAGCCGGTTCATGAATACTTTCAGAAGTAGTCGTATGAACGGAAGTTTTCTCTAAGGTACTCAAGATCTTGCTAGCACTGTTCAAAACTTCTTCTGGCAATCCGGCTAATTTAGCAACGTGGATTCCGTAAGACTTATCCGCAGGTCCGGGCAATACTTTGTGCAAAAAGACTAAGTCGCCATTCTCTTCAGAAGCATCAACGTGAACATTTTTCAAACCCGGTAATTGGCTTTTTAGTTCAGTCAATTCGTGATAGTGAGTTGAAAACATCGTCATCGCATGGACGTTTTTGTCGATGTATTCGATGATTGCTTGAGCTAATGCCATTCCGTCATAAGTAGCCGTTCCTCGACCGATTTCATCGAAAATGATCAAACTGTTTTCAGTAGCATTCTTCAAAGCATCATTGGCTTCACGCATTTCGACCATGAAAGTACTGTCACCAGAAATCAAGTCGTCGGCGGCACCAATTCTCGTGAAAATGTGGTCAAAAATTGGCAATTTTGCACTCTCAGCGGGAACAAAACATCCAATTTGAGCCATGATAACGGTCAAAGCTAATTGCCGCATGTAAGTACTCTTACCGGACATATTGGGACCAGTTATCAACAAAATATCAGTATCTTTGTCGAAATTGACATCGTTTGGAATATAGCTGTTATTACTCAAGACTTTTTCCACAACTGGGTGGCGTCCGTTAGTAATTTTTAGCTCGTGTTTATCCACAAACTCTGGAGCGATGTAGTGGTAATCTTCACTGACGACCGCAAAACTTTGGAGGACATCGAGCTGTGACAAAATATTAGCTAGTGCTTGGATTCGTCTGATTTGGTCTTTGATCTTTTGGCGAATTTGGTCAAATAAGTGATATTCCAAACCTTTTGACTTCTCTTCAGCCTCTAGGATCATGCTCTCTTTTTCTTTTAGCTCAGGTGTGATATAGCGTTCGGCGTTAACCAAAGTTTGTTTTCTGGTATAGCGGTCTTCTGGAACTTTGTCGATATTAGCCCGACTGACTTCGATGTAGTAACCAAAGACTTTGTTGTAGCCAATCTTCAAATTATTGATACCAGTTTCATCTTGTTCTTTAGCTTTTAAAGTAGCCAACCACTTTTTACCATTCTTTGAAGCGTCGAGATATTGGTCAAGTTGGTCGTTGTAACCTTCTTTGATCAAACCTCCGCCAGTAACAGAAATTGGAGCTTCTTCAACGATGGCCTGATCGATTAGATCACGAATATCAGCCACTTCGTCAATTTTTTCCACAAAGGCTGTCAATTCGTCATCACCGATATCTAATAAAATTGATTTGATTTCTGGCACTTGTTGTAAAGACGTCTTCAATTGAATCAAGTCGCGGCCATTAACTGTCCCATAAGCCACTCGACCAGCTAAACGCTCAAGGTCATAAACCTTTGTTAAATAATCTTGGAAAGATGATCTTTGGAAATAATTATCCAAGAATACTTGAACGAAATGTTGACGTTCTTTTAATTTATCGACTGAAATCAAAGGTCTTGCTAACCACTGTTTGAGAAGTCGACTTCCCATGGCAGTTTTCGTTTCATCCAAAAGCCACAAAAGTGTTCCCGACTTCTTATTAGTCCGAATATTTTTGAAAAGTTCCAAATTGCTTTGAGCAGAATGGTCCATCAATAAATAAGCGGAAGTTTCATATGATTGAGCCGGTTTCAAATGGTCGAGTGAACGCATTTGAGTCTTAATCAAATAACTGATCAACAACTTGACCGTATCGACTTCTTGGTCACTTGAAATTTGTGAAAAATCAAAACTGTAATTGTCATCCAACTCATCCAATTTAGAAATCAAGATACCATATTTACGCAATTGGTCGAGGTACTTTTGTGGGAAATTACCTGAAATAACTGTTTCTTTAGTATCGAGATTTTGCAATTCATTGGTTAAATCTAATTGGTTTTTGACTGAAGTAACTTTGACTTCGCCGGTGGATAAATCAGCATAAGCTAAACCGAAGACATCTTTATGAGCAGTAATTGCTGTAATATAGTTGTTTTCCTTGGCTTGGTTAGCTTTGTCCATAATAGTTCCGGGAGTAACCACGCGAGTCACACCACGTTTGACCATCTTTCCTTGAGCATCAGCAGGATTTTCTAGTTGGTCACAGACAGCAACTTTGTAACCTTTATCCACAAGGGTGTCGATATAGCCTTCGATTGCGTGATGCGGCACTCCACACATTGGGATGCCCTCGTCAGCTTTTTTGTTGCGGGATGTCAAAGTTAATTCGAGAATCTGCGAACCTTTGACAGCATCGTCGTAAAACATTTCATAAAAGTCACCAACTCGATATAACAAAAAAGCATCTGGGTATTGTTTCTTATACTCCAGATATTGCTCCATCATTGGTGTTTCTTTAGTTTTTTGAGGCATGAATTCCCTCCATTTAATTAATTCAAGAAAGTTTGATTGTTTGGTGTAATTACATAATTTTTGATACTACGCGCATTATTCGTCTTGTCATTGATTTCGACGACACAGAAATTAATTTGCATGCGACCGTCTTCATCGACATCGAAGCGATTAGGTCTTTGAGTTAAGAAGTTGTTGATGATTGGTTCTTTTTTGTCACCCAAGATACCGTCATATGAACCAGTCATTCCGACATCGGTCAAAAGTGCTGTTTGCTTGTTAATAACTTGTGCATCATTTGTTTGAACGTGGGTGTGAGTTCCGACAACTGCTGAAACACGACCAACCATATAATTGGCAAAAGCAATCTTTTCACTAGTAGTTTCAGCGTGGAAGTCAACGAACTTAATGGCATCATCATCCAAAGTCTTCAACAAATTATCAGCAGCTAAAAATGGATTATCGAGTGCACGCATCATTGCCGTTCCCATCATGTTGATGACGTAGACTTTTTTAGAATTGACGTTGATTTCGATAAAGCCACGACCAGGAACATTTTTTCCAGGGAAATTGTATGGACGTAAAATATTTTTCTTAGGATCATCGATGAAGTCCAAGATTTCACGTTTATCCCAAGTATGATTTCCTCCTGTGACCACATCAGCACCAGCACGAGTGATCTTTTGATAGTCAGGTTCTTTGGTTCCTTTACCACCAGCAGCATTTTCGCCATTGACGATGGTTAGTTGTGGCTTAACCTTCTTTTTGATTTCAGGTAGATATGTTTCAATTGCCTTAATGCCGACAGAACCTACGACATCTCCTACAAAGAGTATTTTCATATTATTTTATCCCCAATCTTTACCTATGATATTGTATCAATTTTAGTGGAAATAAAAAAGACCAAGCGAACACTTGGTCGTATATTTTATCTCTAAAAAACTTGCATTTAAACCCAGTAAGAAATTTTATTCTTTGCTATACTGGCGGTGCAAATACAATTAGAAGGAGTTTTTATGAAAAAATACCACATTTTGAGTTTATTTTCTGTTTTGGCTCTTTTAGTACCTTGCACAAATTTGGTCAACGTATCAGCGAAAACTACCACATATAATTTCTTTCCAACTGATAACGGACCAATCGATTCGAGTTATTCAGGTACCGTCACTACTATTGGTGATAAACCATTTTTAACGCTGTATGCTTTCAATAACAATCAATTCAGCTTGATTCGCAATCGAGCTCTGGCTCCGAAGACAGCTTGGTTTTATGATCAGACTGTTTCAAGAAATGGTGAGATTTATTATCGAGTTGCGACTAATGAATGGATTCGATTTGATGAAATTGAAGGTTTCAGTGGTCATCACAATCGAAAAAACTTCGAGAAAAAGACGATTACTTTGAGAGTTGGACCAGTTTTGCCTGCCCCTGTTTTTGATGGGAAATTCAATGACACTGGGAAGACTTTGGCCGTTGGTAGTGAGTGGGTTGCTCTTGAGAAGCCTGTTTATTTTGGGGATGACGCTTATTATCAGATTGGGAAAGATGAGTTTGTTGCTGGAGAGAGAGTTATTAATTTGTATTGATGGTTTATAGCTAACTAAAAAGACTAGGCATGTGTCTAGTCTTTTTGAGTCTAATTTTTATCTTGTCTCGAATCATAAAGAAAAACTCTTTTTAGAAAACTTTTATCAACATTTTTATCTATACCTAAATCTGAATAGATAGCCATATAAAGAGTAACCAATTTATCATTGGATGTTTCCGTATTTTTTACAACCCCTGGCAACGTACTGTAATCATAAAAATCCTTAACAGCATTCATTACATCATCCGAATCATAAAATAATGCAGCAATACTATTAATAGCAGACAAACTTTCTTTTCCACTGAAATCGAATCTATAACCAATTAATTTTACAAGCACTTCGTATTTTCTACGCCAAATTTCATCCGCAGATCTCTTTTCTTCTAGTTCTTTTTGAAATTTTTGATTTTCTTTATTGATCTTATTTGAATAATATAAAGAAATCCCAACTCCAATTAATCCTAATATGCCACCAATTATTCCCTCTAACATTTATATCTCCTTTATTCTATTTAAAAATTTAATTATTAATCTAATACACCTTGCCTTCTGGCAAAACATAATTGTGCATCTATACTATCATTAAAATTTGTATATTACTGATTGGGAACAGCATTCATTTCAAAATACTCTAATTATACATTCTGGCAAAGATTATAAACATTTAAATAAAGGAAACATCCCCGTATATGGCACTGGTGGTTATATGCTTTCAGTTGATGAAAAACTATCCAAAGTTGACGGCATTGGTCTTGGAAGAAAAGGTACAATAGATAAACCACAATATTTGAAAGCACCTTTCTGGACAGTCGACACATTATTTTATATGACACCAAAGTCTAATTTTGAAATATTATTTTTATATGCAATTGTTCAAAAGTTCAATTGGAAAAAATTGAATGAGGCATCAGGTGTACCTAGTTTATCTAAAAAAACTATAGAAAAAGTAATGCAATTTTATCCTACTCAATTGGAACAAAAAAAGTTAGGATATTTATTAAAAATCATTGCAGAAACAATTGCTCTACAACAACAGCAGTTAAACTTATATATCAAGCTAAAAAAAGGATTATTGCAAAAACTATTCCCTAAAAATGGGGAAATGGTACCTGAGATAAGATTTGCTGATTTTACTGGAGATTGGGAACAGCATAAGTTGGGTACACTTATAGTACCCTTCAACAAAACAACAACTATTAATAATCAATATCCAGTTCTAACTTCTTCAAGAAAAGGACTCTTTTTTCAAACTGATTATTATGATGGGAATCAAATAGCATCGAAGAATAACATAGGATACAACATTGTACCTAGAGGATATTTCACTTACCGACATATGTCTGATGACCTTATTTTTAAATTTAATATCAATAATTTAGTAGATAACGGTATTGTAAGCACTCTCTATCCAGTATTTACCGTTAATAATAAACTAGATTCTGAATATCTAAAATATCAACTTAATGATGGCGAAGAATTTAAACGTTTTGCCATTACTCAAAAGCAAGGTGGATCTAGAACGTATATGTACCTTAGTAAATTAAAAAAATTGTTGCTAACAATACCCAATCTTGATGAACAAGTAGAAATTAGTAATTTTTTAGATTCTTTAAATAGTGTAATAAATCTACAACAAGAAAAATTGAATGAATTAGAAGCTTTAAAGAAATATTTACTACAAAAGTTATTTATTTAACAAAATCGAATGCTAGAATTTTCAACTTCTGGATAATAAATACTGGTATCTAAATTTAATACCATATAAATTATTCGGAGGTTTTTTCTATGCCCAGAACTAAATCATCACAATTATTTTATAAGTATTATGAAGAATGGATTGAATTGTACAAGGTCAACGCCATTAGATCAGTCACTTTGGACAAATACTATATGAGCCTAAAATGGATTACTAAATTGGCTCCAGAATTAAAGTTAAATGATTTAAATCGACGAACTTATCAGAAATTGATTAATGATTATGCTTTAGAACATGAGAAACAAACTACTCAAGATTTTCATCATCAAGTAAAAAGTGCCATTATGGATGCTGTAGATGAGGGATTGATCAAACAAAACCCTACTCGAAAGATTATTATTAAAGGGAAAAAGCCAGGCAATAAGAAGCCTAAGTTTTTGAATCAATATGAGTTGCAACAATTAATCAGACAACTTGATTTAGGAACAGAATTAAATTGGGACTGGTATATTTTACTAGTAGCTAAAACTGGATTGAGATTTGCGGAAGCTTTGGCAATTACTCCAAATGACTTTGACTTTTCTAAGCAATTATTGAGTGTCAGTAAAACTTGGAATTATCGTGCAACTAAAGGTGGCTTTCAACCTACTAAAAACTTCTCCTCAATTAGAAAGGTTCAACTTGATTGGCAGATTGCTATGCAGTTTTCTCAAATGGTAAAAGATTTACCTGAAAATGAGCCAATATTTGTTAAGCAACGTGTTTTTAATTCGACTGTAAACAACCGTCTAACTGTTCTATGCAAACGTGCTGAAGTTCCTGTCATTACTGTCCATGGACTTAGACATACTCATGCATCAATTCTCTTATTTGCTGGGGTTTCAATCGCCAGTGTTGCAAGAAGATTGGGGCATTCTAATATGACCACCACTCAAGAAACCTATCTTCATATTATTCAGGAATTAGAAACACAAGATGGCGAAAAAATAATGAGGCAAATGGCTCAATTAATGTAAAAAGACAAACATGACAATATTTAAATTGTTGTGTTTGTCTTTTTGTTAAATGAATAATTTTTGTAGGAGATATTTCTTTAATGATTCTAATTTATTTAATTGTTCGTGTTGTAGATTGATAACACTGTCAATCTTTTCTAATAAGTTCCCAATTTGTTCTTGTTCCTTAACATCAGCCGGAAAAGTATTTCTCAAACTTTTAAATTCCGAAAAACTTATCGACTTTCCGTCCCTAATTCCAAACGTTATGGTTTTTAAAGATTGAATGAATTTAAATGTTTTAAACCAGTTTTTCCAAAATTCATGGTTATGTTCGCGTGGATTCTTAAATTCAAATACTGTATATGCTGGACTTACAATACCTCGAGTTCTGGATAATTCAAATCCACCTTGAAAAGATCTTAGACTTATTATGAAATCTCCATTAGAGACTAGTTTATAATTTTTCAGTGTAGTTTTATCGTACTTAATATCTATATTTAAATTTTCTCTTTTTACAACACCATGATCTTGTGTAACAGATAATACGGGTAATTCAGGATATCCTTTTTTTGAAGTCGAAGAAAAAATCTCACCGGACTTACGTTGTTCCCAATCTCCAGTAAAATCAGCAAATCTTATCTCAGGTACCATTTCCCCATTTTTAGGGAATAGTTTTTGCAATAATCCTTTTTTTAGCTTGATATATAAGTTTAACTGCTGTTGTTGTAGAGTTATACATTCAGAAACCAATATTAAAATTTTTCCTATTGAAATTTGTTCACTTTCATTTGGAAAACTAATTTGTATTTTTCCTATTTCATTTTTATTAATTTTCTTAGGAAATGCAACATGTAGTGTTCTTTTCCACAAATCACGTTGAACAGAATCGGATGATATAGAAAACGTTAAGAAGTTTGAATTAATTTTAAAGGGCTTTATTAGTGCTAGACTGACATAATATGCGACGGGATCATTAATTTGTGTCATATTTGCAGTTCCTATATCTCCTATACGAGTCATTAGTATATCTCCTTTTTGAGGATATACTTTAAAATCCTGTTCAAAATCTTCTTTGGAAATATATTTATTAGACTTCAATGTCTTTATGTTTTCAACACTCAAAAACATTATTCCAGATTTTTGATATTTAGGTGTTTGATGAGTCCCGTCATAAACATCTACCATTTTAGATAATTCAAGCTGTTCCCAATCGTCAGTAAACCCTTTAAATCGAACCTTAGGCACCATTTTTTTATCCATGATTATTCACCTCATCACTCAACATAGAGATAAAGTCATCAAGATCATTTTGAGTCTTTTCATCAGAAGAAGTGAGTTCTTTCATCATTGAAAGCAACTCATTTTTATTTTCCATAATTTTTTTGTTATTTCTTTGAATTTCTTTAGTAACTTCACCCAAGTCAATTTCTGGTTCAGGTTCAAAAGTATCAACATAACGTGGAATATTTAAATTGAAATCATTTTCTTCAATTTCACTCATTGGAGCAATATGAGCATACTTATCAACATCTTTACGTTCTTTGTATGTATTGATAATCTTGCTAATATCATCGTCACGAAGGATATTTTGATTTTTACCTTTTTCAAAATTATTACTTGCATCAATGAACATGACATTTTTATTCGTCTTATTCTTCTTCAAAACCATAACTAATGTTGGAATTCCAGTTGAATAGAATAATCCAGCAGGTAAACCAATCACAGCATCAATTTGATTTTTATTTAACAATGCTTTACGAATTTTTTCTTCTTTAGCACCACGGAATAGAACACCATGTGGTAAAACAATTGCCATAGTACCTTCATTGCTCAAATGATATAACCCATGAAGTAAGAATGCATAGTCAGCTTTAGTCTTTGGTGCTAAACCACCGTATTCTTTAAAACGTGGATCTTTCATTTTATTATCGTTATTATCCCAGTGAGCTGAATATGGTGGATTAGCTACAACCATATCAAAGCTACGTGGATGATCAACACCATCTGAATCGACGCCATCAGGCCAATCACTTTCCAAAGTATCAGCATTACGTAAATCCATATTCATATATGAAACGTCGTGCATCATTAAATTCATACGAGCCAAGTTATAAGTGGTTGTATTCAATTCTTGCCCGTAATAGAACAAACTACGATCTTTAATTTGTTCCTGAACCGTTAGTAGCAATGATCCAGACCCGCAAGCAAAATCATAAACACTTGGTTTATCCTCTTTAGGATTCAAATCAATAGTTACTAGCTTAGCCAAAACTTCTGAAACTTGATGAGGTGTGTAAAATTCCCCAGCTTTTTTACCAGAATTACCAGCAAATTGAGCAATTAAATATTCATAAATATCACCTAAAATATCATGCCCATCATCATCTTTATATTGAACTTCATCAACCAAATTGACGATTTCAACCAAAGCTTTTGCTCTAGCCGCAGTTGTTTGACCTAATCGTGAATTACCTAAATTCATATCTGCAAACACACCATGAAAATCTTGTTTAGCATTTTTATTCAAATCGACATTATGATTAAAACTATCTAACATATCTTGAAAATCAGATGGTGCAATTGAATTATCGTTTACTTTATCTACAATCGTTTGCCATGTATATTGAGGAGCAATGGCATAACCTAATGAATCGGCTAATTCTTCCAAATAGTCATTTAAATCATCACCACTAGCTTGTTCAACATAGGCATCATTAACACTTTGTCCTTCTTCAACATCAATCAAATCATTTTGTACCATTCTTTGTTCTTGATGTTCTGACAAATAACGATAAAACATAAATCCTAAAATATAATTACGATACTCACTGGCATCCATATTACTCCGCAAACGGTTTGCCATTTCCCAAATTTGACTAGTTATTTCTTGTGCTTTACTCATAATTTCTCCTAATATTTATCAACCATTTGATCTGCAAATTTTTTAAAACTTCTTCTCAAATGAGTACGATATTTAATCTTTGATAATTCCTTAACTTTGTCAGATTCAGCATCAGTTTGATAAACGACACATGCTTCTTTGACTATTTCATCTAATGCACCATCGATATTCAAATCGTCAGCATCTTTTACATGTTCTGAAACCAATTTATTAATATCTTGAGATGCTTCAATGTCGGTCAATCCCCAACTCTTCTTATAGTCAAAGATATCATTACGCAAACGCATGGCATTATGACCTGAAACTAACTTTTTAATTTCATTTTGTTTTACCGGATATGTGTCCGAATATTTAACATTGCCATTTAAAATATCATCAGTAAATTGATTAATCTGTTCAGCATACTTACGATTATCAACCTTATCAGAAATTGACTTAATTTCTTTGGCTGTTTTATCAGCATTTTCAAAGTCTTCGTCATGATACTGATTCATTAAGTTAGCAATCAATTCCTCTAGGTAATCGTAATTAACACGTATTGCTTTAACGTGTTCCATTTGAAGATCAATTTGTGACACATCAACATGATGAATTCGAGCGACCTCTTTCTTTAATTGATTACTTAAAGTCGTTGTTAGTACTTCTTCAGTATCCGTGTCCATTCCTAATTCATTCAAAAGAATGTCTGGATCTTTATCATCATATTTATCATCTTGTTTAGCCATAGCCATCAAATGATTATACTTACGTAACGATGAATACATTTCTTCAATTCGATTATCATCTTGTGGAATTCTTATAAAGCCATCAGAAAAATCATTTAACTGTGTAGTAACTTCTTTTAATTCTGATTTAACTTCATCATAAGTTTTAGCAATTACTCCATCTCCAGTATCTAACTCCAATTGAATATTGGCAGAATCACGGTTTGCATAAATTGCTAATGCTTCTTTCATTAACTTTTCAGTTTGATGTGGCCAACGATAATTAACTATCCGTCCAAATGGCTTTGTTTGCATGTCATAAACACGATTTGTTCTTGAATATGCTTGAATCAAAGCTGAACCATGCAGAGTACGATCAACATATAACGTATTCATCTGTGGAGCATTGAATCCGGTAAGTAACTGATCAACAACGATTACAATATCAAAATATTTACCATCATCAATAGTTCTATTCAATCTAGAAATTACTTGAGCAGTGTAATCTTTAACATCCTGATCCCCAAAACTAGTTCCAAATTCTTTATTATAATCAGTCATTGCTTCTCGCAAATCTTGATTGTTCTCTAATTGATTATCGCTATTCGATGTAGTTTGACTAAAAGTAATTCCTACTTTCAAACCAGAATCACGCTTTTTAAATTCACGATAATACATCATTGCCATAGGTGTTGAAGCTTTGCCACCACCGACATGAGTAGTCAATATAGCATTATATTTACCTTGCCTTGAACGCTTATTCCAATTTTTGATAATATCATCAACAACTAATTTAATATGTTTGGGATTATTATCATAAACTGAAGGTTCAACAGTATCATCCATATCCGCATCGGTCATATTATCGATGCGCATTTCAATATCTTCATCTGACATCCCAGGATAGCGCCCTTTAAAATACTCAGGCAAATATTGTTCACGTAAAACAGAATCCGATAAAGTTGTTTCAAAATCAACCTTGAAACCCAAAACATTTCCATCGGCAATGGCATCTCTAATCGTATAGGCATGAATTAAATCACCAAAAACTTCTTGAGTTGTAGGATGCTCATCAAAAACTGGCGTACCCGTATAGCCAACCCAAGCTGATTTAGGAAATCCATTTTTAATTCTTTTTAGCATATCTCCCGAGGTTGAACGATGTGCTTCATCAACAATGAAAACAATATTTTTATCAATCTTTTTAAAATTACTACTTTGAACCATTGAATCCATCTTTTGAGTAGAGGTAACAATAATCCCATTACCATTTTTGGATAATTTTTTAGATAAAACCCACCGATTAGCCGTATCTGTAACGACTCCTCCATTACTTTCAGCGGTATTCTCTGGATCATAAGCTTTATATTCATCAACAGTTTGATTAGTTAAAGCAATTCGATCAACTAAGAAAACAACTTTATCAACATTTGGCAAGCGCGATGCTAACCAAGCAGCTTTAAACGAACTAATAGTTTTACCCGAACCAGTTGTATGCCAAACATACCCTATTCCCTGCTCACCAATACTGAAATCATGCTCACGTATTTTCCTAATGACACGTTGCGTAGCATAAACTTGATATGGTCTCATGGCCTTGATCATTTGATGCTTTGGCGTTCCATCCAAAATCATATAATTAGTAGCCATTTGATGTGCCATCGGAATTGACAACATATAATTGGAGAATTCTTTCCAATCAAAAACAGGTTTATTGTCTTTAGCTTTTTGCCAACGGAATGCAAAATCAGTATTGAATTTATCCGCTGTGGTATTTGCCATATATCTACTGTCATGAGGTGTGATTGCAACCAATATTTGTAAAGTTGAAAAAATGTCAGTATATTGACGTTCTTCAATATATTGATGCATCTGATTCAAGGCTTCTTTAGCATCATGCCCATCGGCCTTTTCCTCAATTTGTAAAATTGGTAACCCATTAATCAATAACGTTGTATCAAAACGACGATTCTTTCGTCCTGGTATAATTTCTGGTCGTTCAATTTGATTAACAATCTGGTAAATAGTATCTCCTGCACCGATATTATCTTGATCAAATATCTTGAGATAAACATGTTTACCATTATCTAAATCCACTTCGACTTGAGATATTCCATTCATTCCATATAGAAATTGTCCTGCTTGATATGGTGTTTCTAATTGACCAATAATAACTTTTATTTGTTGAAATTCAGATCTAGTTAATGGAGCATCCAACCGATCTTGATTATGCTGCTCAACAATTCTTTTGAAATTAGCCCACAAATCATCAGTTGTTTTAATATTTGGAAGATAACTCCATTGCTTTGTTCCACCTAAATTAACTAAATGATTGATTAGATCATTTTCAAAATCTAATTCATTAGTTTTTATCACAATTTGACCCCCCTCTAAACAAATGTAAAGACTTAATTGCGATTGTAAATTTTTTTACATACTTGAGTTTATCTTATCAAAAAAAGACTCCTAAATTACGAAATAACTGATTAAAATTTAATTCATTTTTGAAATTTTTAGAATAATATTACATTTATGAAATTATACAAATGATTGGATACAAAAAAACCAGACATTTTGCCTGGCTTTTTGCATTTCATATAATAATTAATCTTCAAAAAAATCTTCATCAATTTCAAACAAATCTAAATGCTTCTTAACTTGCACACCAACTTGGTATTGCAACATCAAATTAGTCAATTGAATGCCATCAATCAAAACAATTGAGAAATTCTTAGCCGTAGAAATGGCACTGCTAGAAAAATGTGAAGTAGTAATAAACACACCACGATCAGCGTGAACACGAGATAAAGCTCCAAAGAAACCATCGATTGCTGGTCTTTGAACGACATTGTCATCTTTGTATCTCTTAGCTTGAATATAAACTGTACTTGTTCCCAATGGATCTTGATTGATTATACCGTCAATTCCACCGTCATTGGTTTTTTGAGTGACTTTTGAAGAACCATTTGGACCCTTGTAACCCATTTTAACCAACAATTTCACAACTAAATTTTCAAAAAAAGCCGGTTCTGCATCTTGAATTCTCTTTAATAAATTAGCAGCAATTTCATTATTATATTTATCAGTTTGTGTTATTAAATTATCAATGACATTCATTTCTTCTGGAAAATTATCATCATTGTTATCTTCAACATCTTCTTTTTCAGCAACACCCTTAATTTTGTTACGTTCCTTTAATTCATTTCTATGATTAACATAATCTGGCAATGAATGTACTTTATTTCTGGTTAATTTCACATCATCTAATTTTAAAAGTCCTTTACCGATTGAAGATATTTTATAAACACCACGTGATGGCCGTTCAAGTGCTCCTCCAGTATATAGTTCGCTTATTGCCCATTTAACTCTATCCTCAATCATATTGGCATTAGGGTTATTTGGATAAGTGGCTTCTCTCAAATCTTTTGGTAAATTCAGCGAGTCAGCTATATCTTTAAAAATCATTTTAGAATTCTTGGCATTCCCATCTCCTAAATAATGCAAAACATTTGGAATTAACGCATCCCATGTTGGTAATCCATACTTTCCAATTTTCAAATCTCTATAATCCATATCTACCACCTATAAGAATATTAATAACTCTATTGTAATGTAAATAAAAAAGCCAGACAATCGTCTGACCAATTTAAAACATCTGCAAAACCCCAACCACCACAATCGGTACAACCAAAGATGGCAAGAGGTTCAACACTTTAATTTTCTTAATATTCAACAAGCCTAATCCAGAAGCCAAAATCAAAATTCCACCAACCACAGTCAATTCTGTGATCATGTCGGCGTTGATTGAATTTTGCAATAACATGGCGATTAAGTAAATACTACCTTGCCAGCAAAATACTGCCACTGCTGCGAAAGCCATTCCGAAGCCAAAGGTTGACGCCAACACTATCGAAGTGATTCCGTCCAACATCCCATTGGTGAACAAGAATGTGTAGTCTTTGTTCAAAGCAGCCTGAATTGGTCCTAAAATCGACAATGAACCGATGCAGTACAACAAGATTCCAGTTGCCAACCCCTCTGCTAGATTACTTTTTCCATCAGCACTAGGTTTGGAAAATTTCCCAACTAAATTATCAAAATGCTTTTCTAAATCGAGCCACTGTCCGATAACACCGCCAACTGCCAAACTGACGATGAACAAAACTGGATAGTGGCTTTTTGGCATGTGTTGCACGACCGCATTGATACCGACTGCCATCGCAACGAGTCCTAGTGCTTGCGTCAGAATCTCATTATACGCAGGTTTGATTCCTTTTTTGAAATAACTACCGGCAAAGCTACCCACTAAAATCATGGCAACATTAAAAAACGTCCCTATCATGAGATCCCCCCTCGTAAATTTATTAACAAAAATTATAAACTCTCTAGTCACTAGAGGGTCAATTGTCTTTGACAGGAATTTTAATCTCCGTCACATATTTGTCAAAATCATCCGTAATACCATAATCGATCAAAGCCGTCTCAATCGCTGGACCACTAATTTCAAAGTTATGCTTTTGACAATATTGCAACAATTTTTGGTACTGAATCGCTGCCGTATCATGCGTTCCGTGAAATCTCAAACGAGTGTATTTGCCAGCTTTTAACATACCAGTCGCATCCCCGGAATCACCGGGTTCTAAAATTAATAACAATCCACTGTAACTGTCAAATCGTCTTGCCAACAAATTCTCACGTGAAACCGTTAAGGCAATCTTTCCTAAGAAAATATTCTTATCCAATCCAAAACGTTTGCGCAAAGTTACGATTGGAAATTCAATATCATCGCTAGGTTGATAATCCTCATCCAAATAAACAACTGATATTGCTGATAAATCAACTACTTCAATCTTATCTAAAGTACTATTGACCGCATCCTCAACTTGATTAATTCGCGCATCGATTCGACGGTCAATATTTTCCAAAGCCGTAATTTGTTTTCTAACTTGCAATTTTTGTTCTTTCAACATGGCTTCCAATTTATTTATATCTCGCGCATCAAAAAATTGCTTAATAGCATCAATCGGCAAATCTAGGGCTCGCAAATAAGTGATGACATTTAAACGCTCAAATTGCTGGGTGGAATAATAGCGATAATGGGTTTTATTATTGATTTTTGCTGGTTTCAATAAACCGACTTCATCATAATAACGTAACGTTGGAACCTTGATATTAAAGAGTTTTGATAGCTGTCCAATAGTAAAAAGTTGATCCACATCTAGTCTCCTTTGCGTTAATTAAATTAATTCAATTTATGAAAGAAAAATCATTAATATCTGAATCAAAAGGATATTTGTTTCATTTTATAATACTTAATGTATAGATATATTCTAAATTAAGAAACTTTATATAAAAGTATTTCTACCACGGGGGAAAACAATATGAGAAATTATAAGACGATTCCCAAACTATTCTTGCTCTTTTTTACAGCTTTGTTGATGGTTTTGACTTTCAATACCACGACTGTCAAAGCTCTTAATCAAACTGACGTTGAAAATGCAGAAAAAGTCATGCGTAAATACGATGGTATTGATAATTGGAAACTCAAATCCAATAGCCCTTCCAATGACTATGACACGATACCTATAGGTGGCAATATTTCAATTGGATACGCATTTGGTACGGTGCGTGATGTTAATGGTAATGTCAAAGCTGGCGATAATACTATCACAAAGGCAAGTTCGACTGGCACTGTTAACAATGCTCCAACAATTAATAATTCAAAAATCAATATTTTTCTAGATTATAATGGAAAATACTATGGAATACTTCATCAAAATAAAAATGCCTATATCAATGGAAATCCTGAAACTGCTTCAGACACTTCAATTGACTATGCATTACTTACAGGTAATAGTACTTCATATTTTTATAAAGATATGAATCTCCTTAATAAATTATCGATAATTGATTCATCCAGTAATACAAGTAAGTTGTTTTATACTGGGACTGATTCTAACGGAAAAAAAGTTTTCAAATTAGTCGGTTATTATGGTCCTAAGGATGTTTATGTAGAAATAGTATTAAGACCTTCACCATCTGGTTCACCTGTTGTTCAACGTGAATTATATGTTTATAACGCTGATTCTAGTAGCACTCAATTTCAAACTTTTTACGGTGAAGATACAGGATTAAATCCTAACAATGATGATCAAACGGTTGATAATGTTCCTATGTTTGCCATTGGCGGTGGACAAGGACTCTATCTATTAAGTGGTTCTAACTACGATCCTGCCTCTAAACTATTCGTTACAAACAACGTTGATGGTGGCTTCCAAGACTTCATGGGTAGAGTTTTGACAAATCCGACTAATTGGGGTGTCAAAGGTAAAGTCAATAATACTGGTTCTAATATTAGTGATCCCAGTTTACCTTGGGCTTCGAACCCTTCCTCAAGTCAAATGGGTGATACAAAGGCTGATGCTGATGCTAATCTACTAGTAGGTTCAAATTATGGTCGTGAATACGATATTGTAGATAGTAGTGGAAAGCAAGACACTGCCTATACACTCAGATGGCCAGAAACAAATTTAGCTAAAGGTCAAGTTGAGAAATACGTTTCCAACATCGGTGCAACAATTTCTGGCTATGCTGTTCCTACCGTCAAAAAGACTTACACCAACGAAACCTCAACTGATGGCAAAAATCACGTCGGAGATAAATTAAACTTCACGTTAACTGTCAGAAACGACGGTTACAACTCAAATTGGCAACTAACTAGAATATTAGATGCATTGCCTAAGGGATTAACTCTTGATCCTAATTCAGTAAATACTTCTATGGCTAATGGCGACACAATCGACTTTAACCCTGGGACTTCTATTCCTGATAAAACTTCAACTAAATACACCTTCAGTGCCACAATCAACAACCAAGCTCCCTACAATCTAACTGATGGCAAATTAACTAATACAGCTAAATTCACTGGTAATAATAAAGGACAAAGCGATTCAAAGACTTACGAAGCTAGTGTCGACATCCCCGTTGAGACGCCAACCTTCAAATATCGTTTCACTAAACAAGTCAGAAATAACACTGATGATCCAAACGGTGCCTTTTCTAGTGAGACAACCGCCAAACAAGGCGACATCATCGACTATGAAGTCCAATTTATCAGTAATGGTACTTCCAATGTAACTGGTGGTAACTTCAAAGATAACCTACCTGCTGGACTAGAATTAGTTCCCGGTAGCGTGGCATTAAATGGCGTTAAACAAAATGATTTGAATTTCTCACTGGGAACTTTATCTAACACCATAACTAACAAAATAACTTTCCAAGCCAAAGTTACAGCTATCGATAAAACTACAGCTTCTAATACAGCCTATATGACCAATATAACGACTAATACCGGCCAGCAATACGACAGCATTCAAACTGAACAACCGGCCGTTGTCAACATCGAAGCAGCACCACAAACAACTTCATTCGTAGAGGTTCCTACTAATATCGACTTCGGTAGCGTCAATATGACTGATTCTGAACGGATTTTACCAAATGTCAAAACTACTGGTAATTTAATCATCAACCACACCGCTGAAACGCCTTTCCAAGTCAGTGTCAGTTACGATAACAACAACGCTCCTTTAACTAATGGTAGTGACAAATTGATCAACGACAATGACGATGCCATGTTCTTCCATCAGGCTGGCAATGAATCCAACAACTGGAGAACTGTTTCGACATCCCCTGTTCCAATCAAATCTGAAGGATTTTCCGGTCAAATGTTGAACCAATCATTGAACGATTACATTGGCGCAAAGAAATGGAAATTAAGAGTTCCTGCCAACAGTAAATCTGGTAAATACACGGGTCAAGTAACTTGGACGATTGCCGACACAATCAATTAATTCAAAAATAAAGCTATTATTCCAAAGAAAAATTTTGGGATAATGGCTTTTTTCATTTCGCGAAAAAAAAAGACTGAATAACTGAATCATTTTGTTAATAAATTCACTATATAATATATGTTATAAAGATATATTCAAGAATGATGGATTTTGTATAAATATATTTCTACGGGGGAAAATAAAATGAAAGGTTATCAATCGATTCCCAAGGTATTGTTATTAGTTTTCACAGCTTTATTGATGGTTTTAACTTTTAATACTACCAAAGCAAAAGCTGCTGCAGCAACCATCTCTAAGTCTGCTGTTACGGATGCAGAAAAAGTTATGAGAAAATATGATGGCATTGACTCTTGGACTTTTAAAGGAGACTTAGCAACTAACGAAGTCGGAAAAATTCCAATTGGTGGAAATATCTCTTTAGGTTACGCCTTCGGAGCAGCTCGTGACGTTAATGGAAATGTTAAAGCCGGTGATAAAACCATTTCACATCAAAGTACTGTTTTGTTTCCCAAAATATCAAATTCGAAAATAAACATTTTTCTAGACGATAATGGTAAATACTACGGTATTTTACATCAAGGTGAAGATTCTTATATCGGCGGATCTCCCGAAAATGCATCTAACACTTCAATTGATTTCGCGTTATTGGAAAGTAGTCAAAGTGCTAGTAATTTTTATGCAGATATGAATTTGTTAGCAAATGCCTCTCAAATTGATTCTGCTAATGGTGGTATTTATAAATTATTTTATACTGCCACAGACAAAAATGGTAAAAAAATACTTAAAATGGTCGGACATTTTTATAAAAAAGGTGTCTTTTTTGAAATAGTACTCAGACCATCTCCTAGTGGTTCTCCAGTCCTTCAGCGTGAACTTTATGTATACAACCCAGGAAGTAAGAATGTTACTTTTCAACCTTTCTATGGAGAAGATACAGGATTGAATCCAAATAATGGCGATAATAGTTCGGTTGATAATGTCCCTATGTTCGCAATTGGCGGCGGTTTAGGCTTATACATCGAAAGCGGTTTAAAAAATTCCGAATCAAAATTATTTATTACCAACAATATAGATGGTGGGTTCAAAGATTTCATGGGTAGAGTTCTTGCCTATCCTGACAACTGGAGTATTAAGGGAAAAGATAATAATAAAGTTGAAATTTCTTCTCCAACGCTTCCAGTAGTAACAAACGATAATCATTCTTCCAGCTTAGACGGTGATACCAACGCTAAAGCCGATCAAAATTTATTAATTGGAAAAAGTAATTCTGGCCAAGAATACAAGATTGTTAACGGTAATGGCAAACAAGACACTTCTTATATTTTAAGATGGCCGTATACTACCCTTGCACCAGGAGGCGTAGCAAAATTCGTTTCAAATATCGGTGCGACTGTTAAACCTTATGCCATTCCAACTGTCAAAAAAACCTACAAGAATCTTACTTCTAAAGATGGAACCAATAATGTTGGCGATAAATTGCACTTTACTCTATCAGTAAGAAATGACGGTTACGGTTCTAATTGGATAATTTCTAAAATAAGGGATGATTTACCAACTGGCTTAACTATCGACCCTAACAGTGCTTTGGCTAGTGGAAACGGAATTGATTATAATCCTAACGTTGGTGTTACCGATGGTGCAACCGCAACCTATGAATTTGATGCCACTATTAATAACAAAGCTCCTGTTTATGCAACTAATGGAATAATCACTAATACGGTTAAGTTTACTGGTTACAATAAAGGCTTTAGTGATACTAGAACTTATGAAGATAGTGTCGACATCCCTATTGAAACACCAGACTATGCCTATGATTTTACTCATCAAGTACGTAACGTTACTGCTGATCCTGGCAGTGATTTCTCTGATAGCGTAGATGCCACTACCGGGGATACGCTTGAAATCAAGTCCATTTTCACAGTTAGTGTAGGTACAGCAAAAGATGCTATATATAAAAATAAAGCTCTCGATGATGATGGTGATGGTTTAAATATTGAAAAAGATAAATTATCACTAATCTCTGGTAGTGTCTATATGAATGGCGTACCCGTTCAAGATGCTATTCAAAGCGGTCTGCACACACACTATACACCCGCTGGCCAACCAAATACATTTGTTTATAGAATTAAAGTAAACAGTTCAACAGAAGAAACAATTCAAAACAGTAGTACTATGGAAAATGTTAAAGATATCAATAGTAAAGTTTTAAGCATTGATCCTTCAGATTCCATCTATATTCACGTTCATCCTCCTGTTCCAACAACTTCCTTCATCGAAGTCCCAGAATTAATCGATTTTGGTAGCATCAACTCCACCGGCACCGAAAAGATGCTGACGAATAAGCAGACTAAAGGAAGCCTCATTGTCAGCCACAGTGCCGAAACTCCTTATCAAGTTCTGGTCAGTTACGACAACAATAGTGAGCAGGCTCTAGCTAAAGGTGATGAAAAATTGATTCAAGACGACGGATTATCATTATTACTCGACAACAATTATGATGGTGAACCTGATGATTGGGAGCCGATATCTTCAACAGGAATTCCCATCAACAATCAAGAATTCGTCGGCTCAGATGAACCACTGGATCTGACTAAATATGTCGGTCTAGATAAGTGGAAATTAAGAGTTCC
Organism: Companilactobacillus futsaii JCM 17355; assembly: GCF_001435505.1. GTDB lineage: Bacteria > Bacillota > Bacilli > Lactobacillales > Lactobacillaceae > Companilactobacillus > Companilactobacillus futsaii. Next base: position 27,734 of record NZ_AZDO01000090.1, read on the forward strand.
TAGCACAGCAACATCGGGTCAATATACTGGCCAAGTAACTTGGACGATTGCTGATACACCAATTGAATGAGGTACAAAAAAAGCGTTAGTAGACAATCTACTAGCGCTTTTATAATTATTATTTATTAAGGGGTTAGATTACATCATACCGCCCATACCACCGGCAGCAGGGTTACCACCAGCAGGTGCAGCATTGTTATCCTTTGGTTCTGGCTTGTCAGCAACAACTGCTTCTGTTGTCAACAATAGTGATGCAACACTGGCAGCATTTTGTAGTGCTGAACGTGTTACCTTAGTTGGATCGATGATTCCGGCTTTTACCATGTTTTCCCACTTGTCAGTAGCAGCGTTGAAACCAATTTCGTTTTCTTGGTCTTTGATATGTTCAACAATAACTGAACCTTCGTAACCAGCATTTTCAGCGATTTGACGTAATGGTTCTTCCAAAGCACGAGCAACGATGTTGATACCTGTTTGAACGTCGCCTTCAGCCTTTAATTCTTGAACCTTGCAAAGTACGTTCATCAAAGCTGTACCACCACCAGCAACGTAACCTTCTTCAACAGCGGCACGTGTGGCATTTAGAGCATCTTCAATTCTGTATTTACGTTCTTTAAGTTCTGTTTCAGTAGCAGCACCAACTTTAACAACAGCAACACCACCAGCCAATTTAGCTAGACGTTCTTGTAGTTTTTCCTTGTCAAAGTCTGAAGTTGTTTCAGCGATTTGTTTCTTGATCAAGTCAACACGTTCGTTGATAGCATCCTTGTTACCTGAACCTTCAACGATTGTTGTGTTGTCTTTTGTAACTGTAACCTTACCAGCTTGACCTAATTGATCCATTGTTGTGTCTTTTAGTTCAAGACCTAGATCAGAAGTAATAACTGTACCACCAGTCAATGTAGCGATATCTTCTAGTTGAGCCTTACGACGGTCACCAAAGCCAGGAGCCTTAACAGCAACAACGTTGAATGTACCACGAATCTTGTTCAAAACAAGTGTTGGTAATGCTTCACCATCAATATCATCAGCAATGATAAGTAGTGACTTACCTTGTTGAACAATCTTTTGTAGTAATGGCAAGATATCTTGGATGTTTGAAATCTTCTTGTCAGTGATCAAGATGTAAGGATTGTCGAGGTCAGCTTCCATCTTGTCGTTATCTGTAACCATGTATTGTGAAATGTATCCACGATCGAATTGCATACCTTCAACAACATCTAAAGTTGTATCGATACCCTTTGATTCTTCAATTGTGATAACACCATCGTTACCAACTTTTTCCATGGCGTCAGCGATCAACTTACCTGTTTCTTCACTAGCTGATGAAACTGAAGCTACTTGGGCAATATCGCTCTTACCTGAAACCTTGTGTGAAATATTGTGAAGTTCTTCAACTGCAGCGTTTGTAGCCTTTTCGATACCAGTTCTGATACCAACAGGGTTAGCACCGGCCGTAACGTTCTTCATACCTTCTTTAACAATTGCTTGTGTCAAAACAGTAGCTGTAGTAGTACCGTCACCGGCAATGTCATTTGTCTTTGAAGCTACTTCAGAAACTAATTTTGCACCCATATTTTCAAAGTGGTCTTCTAGTTCGATGCTCTTAGCGATTGTAACACCATCATTTGTGATTTCTGGTGAACCGTAACTCTTTTCAAGAACAACGTTTCTACCCTTAGGTCCGATTGTTGTCTTAACTGTGTCAGCTAATTTGTTAACACCGTCCATCATCTTTGAACGTGCATCTTCTGAAAACTTAATTTGTTTTGCCATTAAATTTCACACTCCATATTCTTTAAAAATTTATCTAAAAGTAATTGTCTTATTTAACGTTTTTATTCAACGATTGCCATAATATCTTTTTCGTGAAGGATTAAATATTCATTGTCTTCATACTTAACTGTTGAGCCTGCATATTTGTCAAAAAGAACTTTGTCACCCTTCTTAACGTTCATAGGCACTGTTTTGCCGTCGTCAGTAACTAATCCAGCACCAACAGCAACAACTTCGGCTGTTTGTGGCTTTTCTTTAGCGTTGTTAGCTAAAACAATTCCACCGACTGTCTTTTCTTCTTCTTTATCGACTGTTACAATGACTCTATCTCCAAGTGGTTTTAACAATTTAAATACCTCCAATATAGTAATTCTACGTTTGTTTAACTTTTTTAGCACTCAAACATCTCTTGTGCTAATCACAAGTTTTATATTAACATTATATTGTGAAGTTGCAAGTATTTACCTTTAAAAAATTCGGAGGGAATCATGTCTTACCAAAAAAATCAGTTTTTAACGCTGCTGTCCTATATCCTGTTGTTATCTTTAGGAACAGTCCTATCAATGCTCTCTATCACGGGCTCAGCGTATTTTCTTACCATTACCCTAGGTTCACTCATCGCAACTGGTGTGATGATCTACTTAGTTAAATTAAGTGGTCCACTAGACTTTGAAAAAAAATCCGATCTCAATCACGATTTACAATGGATTATTTTAGGAACTGTTGGTGCCATCGTCGTTCAATATGGTATTGGTTTCTTAGATCAATTAATTTTTCACACTACTATCAATTCAGCGAACACCTTTAGCCTTTTATTAATGGTCAAAGAATATCCTTACTATTTCCTTTACGTGATGATTGCCGCTCCGATTATGGAAGAAATCATCTTCAGAAGAGTATTCTTTGCCAACTTGATCAAGCCTACTAATGTCTATATTGCGGCAATTATTTCGGCGATTATCTTTGCTTTCATGCATCAAGATACGAGATTTTTAGTTTACGTGGCAATGGGATTATGGTTTGCCTTTGTTTATTACAAGTCAAAAAATATTTACGTCAGCGCTGGTAGTCACATCATCATGAATGCCATCGTCTTGTCTATGAATATTATCTAAAAAATAGCCTATCGGTAATTATAAAAATTATCGGTAGGCTATTTACGTGTGTTTAAATCGTTTGTTTCTTACTACATGGAAAATCTAGTCTCCACGCTTGTAGGATGCGACATACTTCTCTCTCTTGTCCTCATCGAACTCATGCTCACTCTTAGCAATAATAACGGTTGCTAGTGAATTACCAACAACGTTGACAGCAGTACGTCCCATATCTACGAGACGGTCAATACCAGCAATGAAGGTCAAACCTTGCATTGGGACACCAATCGTCGAAACTGTGGCTAGTAGCACGACAAATGATGCACCTGGTACTCCGGCCATCCCCTTAGATGTTAACATCAATACTACTACAAGGGTAATTTGTTGCCCAAGCGTCAAGTGAATATTGTAAGCTTGAGCCAAGAACAAAGCAGCTAGTGATTGATAAATGGCTGAACCATCAAGGTTAAAAGTATAGCCAGTTGGAATAACGAATGAGACGATTCCCTTGGAAGAACCGTAATCTTGCATTTTTTCCATCATCTTAGGTAAAGCTGCTTCTGAACTAGCAGTTGTGAAAGCTAAAGTAACTTCATTTTCAATAATTCTGAACATTTCATAAAATCTAACGTGGAACAAATGTCCTACAGCTGCCATGACAACAAAGACGAAAAATGCCATTGTTGCATAAGCAATCACAATGAATAATAGCAGTGGCTTAAGGGAATTAAAGCCCATCTCACCAACTGTAACACCGATCAAAGCACAGACACCAATTGGAGCTAAACGCATAACCCAGTTAGTTACTTTGAACATAACATTGGCGACAGCGTTTAAAACATCAACGATAATTTTACCTTGTTTACCAATTGAAGCTGTTCCTAACCCGAACAATACGGAGAAGAAGATAATTGGCAACATGTCGCCTTTTCCAAGCGAGGCAAAGATATTTGTTGGAATGATACTCATTAGGATTGACCAAATACCCGAATGTTTGGCTGTTTTAGCGGTCGCAGTATATTGACTAATATCCGAACCTTTTAGACTATGAATATCGATAAAGGTACCGGGATGAGTAACATTAGCGACGATAATACCAATAATAATCGCTATTGTTGTCATAATTTCGAAATAAATTAAAGTTTTTAATCCAATCCGACCAAGTTTCTTAATATCACCCATATTGGCGATACCAACGGTCAAACAGGATATAACGATTGGTAAAACAATCATTTGAATCATGGAAATAAACATCGTACCAATGTTTTGCATGACTTGAATGGCAGCCTTATTCTGATAGAATAACTGCCCCAAGATAATACCTAGGATCAAACCAATGATGATTTGCCAACCTAAGCTTATCCGGAAAAACTTTTGCTTTTGCAATTTTAAGTCCCCTTTAAGTAAGCTTATTTTTAATTATAGAAGATTTTTTATCAAAATGGAAAATGTTAGCGATTGCAAATTAATACTTTTTTCATTTTGGTTTTAAGGACGAACTATTTTATTTTAATGGTAGTTTAATGTTCTAGTTTTAGTTTAATTTTGAATTTTTTGAGAAAAAACATACGGATTTATTTTTGAGGGTAAGTGTAAATTTCCGTCTTCCGCGCAAGTTCTGTGATTGGCTGGAATGCACTCGTCCTTGTCAAGTTGACATTTTTTTGATTCAAATAATAT
>NZ_AZDO01000091.1 GCF_001435505.1 Companilactobacillus futsaii JCM 17355
TTCAAAACAAGTACATCTTGTTCAACAATTGCTTCTAAACAAGGCTTCAAGACAGTTATTGGGAAATGTTTTTTGACTAGTTTTTTTAATTCACGTTCAAAAGATTTGGTCTGTTTAATTTGCATCTAACTTATCGATCCAATCTTCAAAGTCAGTCAATGAACCAATGTTTTTGACCTGCCCTGTTTCTGCTTCTTTTTTAGCGGCTAAGGCTTCCGGAGAATCTAAAAAGCTGACTAATCGAACTTCATTATTGGCCGCTTTAACTAACGATAAGCGTATATACTCAGAAACGGTTAGCCCTTGTTTTGCTAGATTAGCTTTAGCCCGTTCACTAATGTCAGGTGTTACACGAGTTGAAATTGTCTTGTTTTTAATAATAGTATTACTCATTCTAATCCGCCCCTTTCAGTTTACCATCGTACTACATTATAATATTCGATTTTTAGGTTTTCTGCAACTAAATTAATTTTAAAGTAAAGGAACTAACAGCTTATGCAACAAGTTGTCTTACC
>NZ_AZDO01000092.1 GCF_001435505.1 Companilactobacillus futsaii JCM 17355
GGTGTTTTTTTATTTATTTTTTCTTAAGGTGGCTAACTTGATTATAAAATTCGCCACTTATTTTGATTATTTTAGTTATTATTATTTTGGGTTACTTATTTAGAAGAGAAGCTGTTAAGAAACATCAAGTTAAAGTAAATTAAAAGCAATTTCACTGTTGAGGCGAGATTGCTTTTTTTGTAGGTTCGGTATCATAAATCACAGAAATAATCCTTTATTCAATAATAATATTGATCGTTAAATTGTTTATCGTTATAGTAAATAATGTAGCTTTTTATAAATCAAATATCTAAGGGGAAAGTAATTATCATGAGTACATTAGTCGAAATACCAATGCCATCTAGATTTAGAATTGGAGAATTATTTCAAAATAATAATTTTGTGGTGCCACTTTATCAAAGAAACTATGCTTGGCAAAATAGTGAAATCGTTGATTTTTGGGAAGATTTGTTGGATTTAGTTGAAGATAAACGAAATAGCCATTTTTTTGGTCAAATAGTAACTTATAAAAATGAATCCGGTAGTCAAGAAATTATCGATGGACAACAGCGCTTAACGACTAGTACTATTTTTATGTCAGCCATTCGAGATATTGCTGAAAAAATGTACAATGATAATTTCAAAGGTTCTCAAGATGAATCAAATTTGGAACTTGGTGATTCTTTACGTGATATCAAGCGTGAGGTAAATAAAACTATTCGTGGTATGAATGGTGAGGAATCATCCTTAATGGTTCAACAAAACTCTAAAAATAAAGAACAAAATGTCCAAACATTCTTCTTTGCTTTGACACATTCTGATATCAAGGTTCGCGACGAAAATACTAATTCTGAACCTAAAAAGAATATGCAACATGCATATAAGGATATTACTCAGTGGATCAATTCTTATTTGAAACAGTATAAGCAATTGAATGAAAGAATTGCTAAGTTGCAATTGATTTTTGAATCATTTTTCAGCAATTTTTATATAGTTATGATTTCTGCCCCTAGTAGAAAAGATGCTTTCACTATTTTTGAGACTTTGAATAGTCGTGGTAAAGATTTGATGGCATCCGATATTATTAAAAATCATTTGATGTCTTTAATGGGTGAAGATATTCAAGAAGGCAATGAAAAATGGAATAAACTAACTGAAAAACTAGATAATAACAGCAATCGTATCACTCGTTTTATCAGAACTTATTGGGCTTCGAAGAAGCGTATCGTACCTGAATCAAAACTATATCGTGAGGTTAGTGCAGAAGTAAATAGTCTCAATGAGGCACAAATTTTCTTGAATGATTTGGATAAATTAGTTGATCTATATACTGTTTTAGAATCACCTACTAGTCCTAAGGCGCATTATGATTTCTTTACTAATAAACAAGTGATTCAAGGTATCGATATTTTGAATCGTTTGAACGTTAAATTGTATTATCCAATTGTTATGGCGATGTATTACAACAATTATAGTCAGGATGGAATGTTGAAAGTAATTACGAAGATAACTTCAGTATTTATTCGTCATCGTACTATTATCAATGATGGAACAAATAAATTGGAAACTGGCTTTTCAGATATTGCCCGTAAGATCTGGAATTTAGAACTGAAGAATATTGAAGATATTAATTTAGAGCTCAATAAGAAACTTTTGCCATCTTCAGAAGCTACCAAGGCTAGTTTTACAGTATTGAAAAAGTCTGTTGGTCAACGTGGTGCAAAAAAGTGGACGTTGGTCTACCTCTTGTCAGAACTCTATGGAACCGAATATGGGGACTTCGAAAATGGCTATTACGATAGTGTCTTCAATGATGATGACTATCGTTTAGTTCAAATTAGTTTAGATCCAGAACTTGGTGATCATCGTGAGTTCATTGGTAATTGGATCTTGATTGAAAAAAGTTTAAGCAAAAATGATTTTAAAAATGAAGCTGAATTAGCAGATAAATTAGCTAAATCAAAACTTTTAGGAAATAAAAAACTTGCCCAAGTGTTGAACTCAAGCAAGTGGTCAAAAGAAAATATTATTAAACGCCAAAATAATTTTGCTGACGATGCAACAGTAATTTGGTAATCATAAGTCTGCGGAGAAATCCACAGGCTTTTTTTAATTTCAAATACTTGTCGAACTCACGATACGATGGAATTGATCAATGATCAAGAACTAGAATAAAATATTTTGGATATTAAAAAAGCCACCAAATAGGCAGCTTACTTATTGTAGATATTTTTTAGTCCGTTCAAGTCAGCTTCCGATAATTGAGAAACTCCTTGATCCACGGGATACATGACTGAATTGGTGTAAGAACTGTGAGCTAAACCTAAAGCGTGTCCCAATTCGTGCATCGCAACGGATTTTTTGACGGACAAGGTTGGGTAGGTCATATTTAATCCCGCCTGACTAGTATTAATAGCATAGTCATTTAATTGTAAAGCAGAGGGGCCACCGTTTCCCAGTTCAACTGAGCTCGACATAACATTTTCAATCTTCTTGTGATAAATAAAGAAGGTCACACTGTTTTGATCAGAGTCAGCCTGTCCAGGAAGCAATTTAACAATTCCGGTTTGGTTGTATTGATCAATCGCGTATTTAAAAACTTGTTGTGCTGATTCAGGAACATTTGATTTGAAGTGGTAATAATAAATGTTAGAAGTGGTCATTCCCTGAAGTGGTTCTTCAACGGGGGTAACAGCTTTGCCAACTTGTTTCTCAGTGGTAGTTTGTCTTTGTCCAGAAATCTTTTCATCAATATTAGCTTTAATTAAATAAACATATGGTTGTATTTGGTCGTTAGCAGACTTTAGTTCACTTTTGACCTGTGGAACGATTTGGGGATTGATTTGGACGACCGTAAAAATTCCAGCCAAAACAACTAACCAAGCAATCCATGAATTTTTCCTCATTGTTTCTCCTTAAAAATTGGTTCTGTGTCTTCTTATAATAGTTTTTTAACTATCAAAAGTCCACTATTAGCTTACTTATTATTCTGTAAAGAACTACGTTTGGGACTAGTCCAAGTACCCGAGCCAAATCCTAGAATCGTTTTAACGGCGGGAATGAAAGTCGTCACAACGGTAATTGGATTGACTATCCAGTAAAATAACATGTATAAAGGAGCGAAGAAGGCATATTTGAGTTTAGCACCATGGTGGTCGAGCAACAGAGCAGTGAATAATTGGAAACAACCAGCAATCAATTCAAAAGTAACAAAGATAAATGAAATTACAAAGGCGTGAAAGACTCGTTCAAAATCCCCATGAAGTAGCAGCCAAAGCATCGTTATGATGAATATAACGGAGGTAATAACGAAGAAGAATGACCAAATAATCGAAAGTGTTGAATCAATAAACATCGACATTTGATAGCGGCGTTTGATTGGATGAAAAAGAAATTTCTTCAAATTAGTCAACCAGACTTCTGTGCCACCTTGAGCCCAGCGTTTACGTTGTTTATATAATTGGGGAATTGACTCGGGAACGTTCATGTGAAAAACGATGTTAGGAGCAAATCTTGGTACCGCTCCAATCGTTTGGTGATCCCAAGCAATGCTGATATCTTCGGTTGCCCTGTCTTGGCGAAAGCCACCAACGTCAATCAAAAAATCTTTCTTATACAAAGTATTGGCACCACTGTAGGCGTACATTGAATCGTTGATAGAAGTTTGACTACGCTTGATCGTACCAACAATACTGGAAAATTCGACCGTTTGTGATTTACCAAGCATCGTACTACGATTTTGTACATCCATATTGGCAGTGACGGCAGAAGTGTTCATATCACGATTGTGAATAAAGAAGTTCATGTATTTCATCAGTGCATCCGGTTCAGGAATAGTATCGGCATCGTTACTTAGAATATATTCTCCTTTGGCAAAATGCATACCAATATTGAAGGCATGAGCCTTACCTTTATTTTTTACAATATTGATAACTCGCAATCTAGGGTAAGTCAGTTGCAAGCGTTCGAGAATTTCTTGAGTTTTGTCAGTTGAGCCGTCGTTGGTAACTAGAACCTCGAAATTGTAGTAATTTAAGTTATTGAATAGGTAGGTAATAGTTTCTTCTATGACCACTTCTTCATTATGAGCTGGTATCATAATAGTGATCATCGGTTGCTTATTAGGTGGAATTTCTTCCCAGTTGTCGTCGTATTTATTTTTCTTCAAGAAACGATAGCATAACGCACCACTGAACCAGAAAAATGAACCAATGATTGGATATAAGCAAAGAATCAACAAGCAAATATTGATGATTGTACCTAGAGTGGTAGAACTGGCAATGTGATCAATAAATATATTTTTCATAAAATCCCCTTAGTCGACGTCATCGAGATCTTTTTTAGCATAGAGTTTTTGGATTTGATGAGTTTCCAAATTTTGTTCCGGTTTAACTGTATAATTGTGGACATTTTCACGAAATTCTTTGGGACCAAAACGTTTATCGATAAAATCATCAATTGTCTTCTTACGTTCTTTTTGATTGATAGGATTAAAAGTTGGCCATTGTTCAACGATTCGATCACGCTTGCGATTTTGAATAATAGTCATACTGATAGCAAAAATTAGAGTCATGACCCAAGCAAAAATCAAAATAATGCCAATAAACTTGATTTCGTAAATTCCTTCATGGTAAGACCATAGATGGGGTACTCGTGAATCAAAACTAGCCCAAAAAGCCAGCACCGTTATAACGATTGGAATGATGACTGCTAACCAGCCAATGATTGCAATCAATATTTGGCGGATTTTTAATAGCCAATGACCAGATTCAAAAAACTTATCAGTATAAAGTTGTTGCTTATCCTTTTTCATTTTCTTCTTCCTGTTTAGATTTAATGGGATTTACCGGATGACCAAAGAGATATCCTTGACGAGTGGGGATGTTTAACTGTTCAGCTAGAGCTTCGTCCTTTTCGTTTTCGATGCCCATCAAAATCAAATTAATATCATATTCCTTGGAAATACGATTCCAAGATTGTAGATTGAGATCAAGCCAAATATTAGGATCATCTTTACGAAAACTCTTCATTGAACACTTGATATTGTCGACAAAAGGTAGCATCCATTCAATCGCTTTTAAGTTTGACATTTCAGATCCCACATTATCAATACTGAATTGCATATTGTATTTTCTAGCTTCACGAATACGCTTCTCAAATAGATGTTTCTTGTGAAACTTTTTGATGTTTCCTGGTGAAAACTCAATAGACAATTCCATCGGTTCGATTTTGGAAATTGCCCAACGAACGAAGTATTGAAAATCAGGACTAATGATTTGGTTGTACTCCAAATTGATCGATAAAACATAAGGTTCGGTTGGTAAAGCTTTGAAGGTTTCCTCTAATAAAAAGATCACTCTTTGTAGTGGTAAAGAATCTAGCTTTTTTGGCAAGGTCCAAGAGTCATCTGCTTGTTGTTGGCGCAGGAGACATTCGTAACCGACAGTTTTGTCACGGTAGTCAACTTGTCGTTGAATAAAATAACGTAAATGAAAATCTTTATTTTCCAGATAATTATTATTGGTTTTTCGAGAATTCCAATAAAAGATGGCTATCGTTATGCCAAAGAGGATAATTGTTGCGATGACTAGCCATATTAAGGTCAATTCAAATTCAGCAAAGCTCATTATATACACCCACACCTAGTTTTATAAATCTAATTATAACTCATGAATATAGTAAAAATTGTATTCATTTATCATGAAAAAATACTTAGAAATTCAACTAAGATAAATGATTAATGGTGGTAATTTAAAAAATAAACGAGCCGAGAATATAAAATCTAAAATTTGTTCGAATAAATATTGACGTAAAACATGTTTGAACATATAATGTAAGCGTAAACAAAGCAGTTATTTCAAAAAAGGGATGAACGTTATGGACAAGCAAGCACTGATTTCTATCACAGCACCAGCCAGTGGAAAACTTTTAACGCTATCAAAAGTACCCGATCCGGTTTTTTCGCAAGGATTGATGGGACAAGGTTTTGCAATTGAACCTAATTCTTCAGATATCGTTTCACCAGTGTCTGGAACTGTAACTTTGGTTTCAGATACTAAGCATGCCTTTGGTATCAGGACAAATGACGGAGCTGATATTTTAGTACATTTGGGCATTGATACCGTAGAATTGAAGGGCGCACCATTTGAGGTTTCAATCAAACAAGGTGATATCGTAACTAGTGGGCAACCAGTTGTGAAAATGAATCTAAAAATGATTCAGGATGCTGGTAAAAGTACCACAGTGATTTTAGCAATAACTAATAGTAATGAAATTTTAAATGATTTGATGCTTACAGAAGTAGTAGGTGTAAAATCTGGACAAATTGTTGCCGTAGCAAATGTTAAAGAAAACAATCAACAATCTACCACTAAGTCAGCTAACAAATATGAACAATTAGCAGCCGAAATTGTCAAAAATGTTGGTGGAGTGGAGAATATTGATAGTTTGATTCATTGTATTACTCGGTTACGTTTTTATTTGAAAGATGATAAAAAAGCTAATACTGCAATTATTGAAAATCTCGACGGTGTTATTACGGTAACTAAAGCAGGTGGACAATACCAAGTTGTTATTGGTCAAGCAGTTACCGATGTTTATGATGCCGTTATTAAACAAATTGGTCCAAGTTTTTCTAACGATACAGCTACTGCTGAAGCTGTGGCTCAAACAACTAAGGATGCTAAGAAAGTTCATGGAGTTTGGCCAAATATTAAGCTTGGCATAAGTAATTTTATTGGTGTCTTGACGGCTTCAATGATTCCAATTATCGGTATTTTAGCAGGTTCTGGTATTTTAAAGGGTCTTTTAGCAGCTTTGACAGGATTTAAAGTTTTATCAACTACTAGTGGCACTTATGTGATTTTAAATGCGGTTGGGGATGCGACATTTTATTTCTTACCAGTTGTTTTAGGATTTACGGCCGCTAAGAAATTAGGCTCTGATCCAATTGTGTTAGGAATTGTCGGTGGAATTTTGATTTACCCACAAATTGTTACTTTAGCTGGCAAAGCTAGTACTGCCAGTACCAATTTTTTAGGTGTACCGACAACGTTAGTATCATATGTCTCGTCAGTCTTCCCAATCATTGTGGCAGCTTGGTTGGGCAAATATGTTGAAAAGTTTTTGAAAAAAATAATTCCTACTTATTTAAGAAGTGTTTTCGTACCAATTTTAGAAGCTTTAATTTTGAGCTTGATTATCTTTATTGGCGTAGGACCAATCGTTACTGTTATTAGTAAGGGTTTGTCTGCTGGTTTAGTTTCAATTTACAACTTCAGTCCAGCACTTTCTGGTTTGATTCTAGGTGGACTTTATCAAACAATGGTTATTTTTGGACTTCACTGGGGATTGATTCCTATCGTTATCAACGACATCGCCACTAATGGTCACAGTTATATCAATTCGATTCTTTCCATAACGATGGTTGCTCAAGGTGGCGCTGTTCTAGCGGTCTTCTTGAAGACTAAAAATAAGAAATTGAAGGAAATGTCTTTAGCAGCAGCGGTTTCGGCCTTTTGTGGCGTTACGGAACCAGCACTTTATGGTGTTAACTTAAAATATAAACGAGTTTTCGTCGTTGCTAGTATTGCTAGTGCTATCGGTGGAGCTTTGACAGGGTTCTTGAGAGTTGATAATTATGCTTTGTCAGGTGCTTTGATTGGATTCCCAGCTTTCATCACGCCAGGAGTTGGTATCGGTAGCAATTTCTATGGCTATTTAATCTCACATTACGCAACTTTGGTAATTTCCGTTGTACTTGTCTACTTATTTGGCTATACTGATAAAATGTTGGCAAAAAGAAATGATCCAATGAACGTAGAAAACGTCAAGATAGCATAGTAAAGGAGATTATGAGATATGGAAGCAAAGAAATATAATCTTGAAGTCTCCGATCATGATTTTACCGTTAAGAGTTATTGGCTTGATCAAGTAGAAGATTTCAACCAAACAGTCGATTATCCAATTGTAATTATTTGTCCGGGTGGAGGTTTTACCTTTCATTCGGCTCGTGAAGAAGAACCAGTAGCGTTACGTTTCAATTCCTTTGGGATGCACGCTGTAGCCTTAGAGTACAAACTGATTGACAAAGAAACAGTCTACCCAACAGCGTTACAAGAATTAGCGAAAACGATTGATTGGATCAATAAGCAACCGGCTTCGCGACATATTGATAAAAAGCGTATCATCTTAGTCGGATTTTCCGCAGGTGGCAATTTGGTGGCGACTTATAACGGTATTGGCACGGATGAAAAGCTTCGTCGAAAATATCAAATCGACCACTTAACTGGCGAACATGCCGGAATCATCTTGGGTTATCCCGCAATTGATTTAACAGTCAAAGGTAGTTTTCCTAATGACGATAAGGTCTTGCATGAAATCAGTAATGATCCGACTTTTTGGAAAGCTCAAGATTTGTTGAATAAGAATTCTAAACCAGCCTTTGTTTGGCAGACGAGAACCGATGAATTAGTCAACGTTATCAATTCTTTGACTTATGTCGAAAGGATGACTCAACTAGGTTTGGAAGCTGAATATCATATGTTTGGTTCTGGTATTCATGGTCTAGTCTTTGGTACATATGTCACACAAAAACCAGGTAAAGATAAATATTTAAATGCTTGGACTTCTAAGTGGATTGAATTAGCTTTAAATTGGCTTCAAATGATGAAATTACTCGGATAAAAAAATCCCAATTCTCAAATTGATGAGAATTGGGATTTTTACTTAGTAATAAACAAATAAATGAGGTATCTTCTTATAGCCACGATAGCCCGTCCTTTTGACTAAGGCTCAGTGGTTCTTCTTCGGTACGACTATATAATAAGATGTGGGATGGGTCCCAGGTCAAGAGATTTTTTTAATTTTGTCCAATGTGTTCATCAATTGTGGCAGCAACTTGGTCATGAACGGTTACGCCTTGATCTTCAAGCTCTTTAATTTTGTTAGCAAATTGTGGCAAATATTTCTTATTAGCAATGAGCATTTCATCTAATAAGTCTTTAGCAGCTTGACCACTAGGAATCAATGGATTCATGATAAAGGCTTGTAAAGCTAGACCATAATCACCAGTTACTGCAGCTTCGTCGATAACTAGTTCCATATTCTTCATTAGTTGGATCCAGCCACGTTCGGCAGGTTGGAAGTGACCAAATGTCAATGGTAAGGCACCAGAAGCAGTGATGATTGAAGAGACTTCGACTGTATGATCAGATGGTAAGTCTGGTAAGGCACCACGATTCAAAGTAGAGACGACCATATGGGTTTTCTTGTCGCCATAAATTGAAGCGATGGCTTCACAAGCAGCGTCAGAATAATGAGCACCACCACGTTCAGCTAATTGTTTTGGTTTATGATCGAGATTTGGATCTTGGTAAAGGGTGAATAATTCATGTTCGATGCGCATAACTTCTTGTGCACGAGTCTTATTTTGGTTAAATTCTTCGAGACTGTGGTTGAGCATTTCTGTTTGACGATAGTAGTAACGATGGTAACCACAAGGAATCATTTTCATTTGGTTGAGTTGTTCGCGGAAGAATTTCACATCGAAGATATTCTTAGGTAGACCAGTTTCCGAACCATCGTACATTTTGTTGATAATATCCATCGTTACTTCTTTACCGGAGTTATCCCAGACTCTGTGCCAGTGGAAGTGATCGATTCCGGCAAATTTGTAAGTTAAGTCTTTTAATTCCTTACCAATTGTAGCTGGCTCATTCATCATAGCCATTACGGGAACGTTACAAAGACCGATGACTTTATCCCATTTGCCATATTGTTGGATAGCTTCGGTAATCATTCCACTAGGATTAGTAAAGTTGATCAACCAAGCATCTGGACAGAGTTCTTTCATATCCTTCACGATATCCAAAATTACAGGAACAGTTCGAAAGGCTTTGAAGATTCCTCCGGCACCATTAGTTTCTTGGCCTAATAAACCGTAACTACCAGGGATTCTTTCATCTTTGACACGGGCTTCTAGTAGTCCCACTCTAAATTGGGTCGAAACGAAATCGGCATCTTTCAAAGCTTCACGACGATCCAAGGTTAGATGAACTTCCCAATCAAGACCAGCAGCTTTGACCATTCTTTTAGCCATGTTACCGACAATATTGAGTTTCTTTTCACCATCAGGGATATCAACTAGCCAAATTTCTTTGATAGGCAATTGATCTTGACGTTTGATATAACCTTCGATTAACTCGGGAGTGTAGCTGGAACCTCCACCAATAGTGACCATTTTGAGTGCGTTACGTGACATGTTTTCTTCCTCCAATTGATATGAATTTTTCTACAATTAGAGCATACATTGTGGGATTAATCCCATAGCAAGCACTTTTTTTAATCGGCATCGATCCATTTAGGATTTTGCTTTTCGAAAGGTAATTGTTGATCATTTAATTGATTGTAAAGGTAAATAAAAGCATTATGTGCCTGATTTCTGAAGCACAGATCGATTGTTGGCATATTCATCAATTTAGCAATTTCACTGTTGTCACTACCAACGACAAAACAATCTTCTGGAATACGAATATTATGTTTTCGTAACGTCGTTATGAATTCGGCCGCCACAAAATCAGCAAAGAAAACCATAGCTTTGGGACGTTTTTTAGCATGAAGCCATTTATTAGCAGCGTCAGCACCAGCACCATGTTGTCCGTGATAAAAGATCTGATAATCTTGATTGCTGTCGGGATGTTTTAATTTGAAATCATCGATGGCTTTGACTCGAGCACGTGTATTGGCGTTACGTAAGCTGGATAAAACGTGACCAACATTCTTATATCCAAGTTTGTCCAGATGCTCTAAGACACTAGTGTAGACAGGGTAATGATCGATGTAATTAGAATAAATATGTTCATGTTCGACTCGTTGCCAAGTTGAAATAGGACCGAAGTCAGCATAAGAACTAATCGTATCCCAAGAATTGATTCTAGTTAAAATGAAGACCGCATCTAGAGCTCGAGTGGTTAACAAACTCAAAGTTTCCAGTTCGTTTTTTGCATTTTGAGTGAAATAGACGTTAACGTTATAACCATACTTGGCCGCAATTTTGGTAAAAGAGTTGATGAAATCTCCAACCAAAGGGAAGTAGTCACTGACTAAAAAGCCAATTGTTTTAGTATGCTTTTGTCGCAAATTTTTGGCTACTTGATTAGGGATGTAGTGTAATTCGTGCATGGCATTTAAAATTATTTTTCTCTTTTCTTCACTGACGTAGCCATTGCCACTAACAACGCGGGAAATAGTCGATTTTGAAATACCAGTTTTTTTGGCCAAATCATAAATAGTTGTCATTCAATAACTCCTTTCTAGTATTTTTGTTATTACTTAAATAATAATGGACTTTTTGAGTAAATTATACATTGAAAACGTTTACTCTGTCAGAGCGGTTGTTTTATTATTTCTCATTGTTATACTGATGTCGTTAACCATAAGGAAGGTGAATATTTATCGTTAATTGACAGCAGTAATATTTCGGTTATTCGAGAGAATAGCGTAGCAATGAATTCAAATGAAATCAAAGCGAAGGGAAATATTACTCATGAAGTCCAAAAGGATTCTCGGATCCGTCTTTTTAACCATTGCTTCAATTATTTGGGGAGCAATGTTCGTAGTTGTAAAAATTATTGTCGATGAGGTACATCCAATTCAACTAGTTTGGTTGGAGTACTTAATCGCCTTAGTATTCTTGATTGCTTATTCAATCATGAAGAAAGAGAAATGGCATATCAATTGGTCTGATTTAAAATTAATTTTTTGGATTGGGATAATTGGAAATACGATTTCTCTAGTTGCCCAAGAAATGGGTACCGGGTTGTCTAATGCCCAAACTGGTTCAGTCATCACATCAACTATTCCGGCATTTATGATCATCTTCGGTTGGTTGATACTGAAAGAAAAATTAGACAAAGTTAAGATTTTCTCCGTCGTCATCGCTATCTTAGGGGTAGTTATGATTGTCGGATTAAAGATGTCCGGAACAAATGTTATCTTAGGAGTTTTACTTCTAGTTCTCGACTCAATCGCTTGGGCCTTGATGTCTATCTTGGTCAAGAAAGTAAAGACATACAGTTCTTTACAAATTACTATTATGTCAACTGTAGTAGCGGTAGTTGCTTTGACACCATTTATTTTGAGTGATATGTCATCACTTACAAGTATTAATTTCTTAGATCCAAAGGTAATCTGGAGTTTGCTTTACATTGGTGCAGTTTCAACAGCCGTGGCCTATGTAATGTGGAACCGTGGATTACAAATCGTTAGTGCCGGTTCATCTGGTTTGTTCTACTTGATTCAACCGATCGTTGGTTCATTCTTAGGTTGGTTATTGCTCGGTGAACAAATTTCAGTTGGCTTTGTTATCGGTTCAGCAATGATTTTAGCTAGTGTCTGGATATCAGTTAAATATGACGGCTCTTCTAATGAAGAAACGCAATTGGCTAGTGCCGGCAACAGCATTTAAAAATTAAATATAAAATATTGGGCAAATCCATGTGGGTTTGTCTTTTTTAGTGCGTAATTTATTTTTAAAAGCGTTAGGAAAGGACAAACTCATGCCACCATTAACAAAATTGATCTTAATTTTATTGCAAATTTCTTACGTTGGACCGATTACCGTTTTGAACTTTTTGGCAACCGGGGTTGATCCGACAACAGTACTTAGTAACAAGGGGAAAACTTTTCCAAAACATATTCCTACCCAATTGTGGGACGAGTACGCGACAAAAGCTCAACAGCAGTGGGATTTAGTTCAAGAATTAGGAATAACTATGATTAACTACCAAGACACAGCTTATCCACAACGTCTATTAAATTTAGATAGTTTCCCACCCATAATTTACGTCAAAGGTAACCAGGGATTGTTAAATCAATCAAAATTAACTGCTGTTATCGGAACTAGGAAACCACAGGCGACTACTATCAAGCAAGGACAGAGATTGACTAAGTATTTAGTATCAAGAAATCATGTTATTGTGGCCGGCTTGGCGTTGGGATGTGACACAATTGCCCACAAGACTTGTTTACAAAATCAAGGTCAGACGATTGCTGTTCTGGCACACGGTTTAGCTCAAAAAGTTTATCCATCAGAAAATACTGAATTAGCTCAAGAGATCATTCAAAATGGCGGATTGTTATTAACAACTTATCCACCGATGACTAAAGTAGCTCCGTTTCGATTAGCTGAAAGAGATCAGTGGCAGAGTGGTTTGAGTGATAAAGTCATCGTCTTAGAAACTAATGAAAACAGTGGGACAAATATCACTATTAAACATGCTTTAAAGCAAAAACGAGAAGTGATAATACTTAAAAATCAAATAAATAATTAAATTTACAAAATGTCTTATAACTGTAATATTGAAAGTGAACTATTGCCAAAATAAAATGCTATAATCTGATTCTAGTAAAGGTTTCCTTGAGGATATTTAAAGAAATTCCCACTGAGATTTGCGAGAGGAATCCAGTGAAAAAAGGAAAATAGCATTATGAATAATAAGTTAGTTGGTTCAATTCTACTTAGTGTAGCAGCCTGTATCTGGGGTGGAACTTTCGTCGCGGTCAAAGTCATCGTTGGCCAAATTCATCCACTACAATTAGTTTGGTTACGCTACGCTGTGGCAATAGTCTTTTTAATTGGTTTTTCAATCATCAAAAAAGAAAAGTGGAATTTTCATGTAAAGGACTTGAAGTGGTTCATTCCCATCGGACTGACTGGCTATGCAGTTTCTCTAGTGGCACAGGAGACTGGAACTTGGTTTTCTAGCGCTCAAACTGGTGCAGTCGTAACTTCTTCAACGCCGACATTTATGGTAATTTTTGCTTGGTTACTATTAAAAGAGAAGTTAACTAAAGTCAAAATCATGTCACTGATCATGGCAACTTTAGGTGTAATTATGATTGTTGGCATTCACTTGAGTGGTAAACATATTTTAACTGGAGTATTTTTCTTGATCGTGTCGGCGTTAACTTGGTCGTTAATGTCGGTCATGATTCAAAAACTCCCTAATTATTCAGCACTTCAAATCACAATTATTTCGGCTTCAATAGCCTTATTGTGTTTGACACCGTTCGTTGTTAACGATGTGGCTGACTTCACTTCAATCAATTTCTTCAATCCTAAAGTTATGCTCTGCTTGTTTTATGTGGGAGCTATCTCAACGGCAGCGGCTTTTGTGATGTGGAATAAAGGTTTAACAATGGTCAGCACTAGTGTCTCAGGGTTGTTTTATCTATTGCAGCCAATTGTTGGAACGTTGTTAGGTTGGCTGTTACTAGGCGAAGGCATAACGATTGGTTTTGTTATTGGATCGGTTTTGATTTTGGGTAGTGTTTTTGTGTCGATTAGATTTGCAGAGTGATTGATAATTTTTTTAAATGAAAATGTATTATAATTTTAAAATTACAGTTGCTTAAAATAAAAGAAGGAGTTATTCTCTAGGAAACGAAGGATTACATTTTTAAGTTGATAAAATAAGTGATATTCTAATTTTAGAATGTTGATATATCAGTTTTTTCTTAGTGTATTCCCTATATACATAGGGATGATTCTGATACAGTTCATGATGTCATGAAATCCAGTTCGTGTTCCCCATATACATGGGGATGATTTGAATCTAGATTCAATAGTTCAAAAATAAAAACGAGATGATAACTCCAATTATTGGAATTTGTCATCTCGTTTTTTGCTATTTACTTAGGACTTTTGTCCCAAACTAATTTTATATCATTCAGCGTTATGAATTTCTCCTAAGATATCCCAATCAGAGAAATCATAGTTCATAAAATCTTTGTTATGAATTGGCAAGTGTTGTTCCAAAGTATCGAACTGCTGAATCTCAACTCTACCAGTAGCACCACCAAATCCTAAAACGTGGCCACCAAAGTCATGCGCATCGGATAAGAAATGGTGATGGAAACCGCCGACTGCAACACCATCAAAGATTTGAGGAGAGTAGTAGCTCAAGAGTGTTCCTTCAACTGATTCACGTAAGAAGATACTTTGATCCTCGGCCGTCTTTCCCAAAGTAGCGTAAGGTTTATGAGATTTTTTAACTGCGCGAGTTTTGATATTAGTGAAAGTACCGTGGACTTTAATGGAATAAAAAGTGTTTGCGCTCGTCATAGCACCGATATTTTTGTCCAATTCAGCTTGTGATAATTCTTCGATATCAGTTAAACGTTTGTATTCGGCAAAGTGGCTGTTAGCAAATGGTAAAGTAAAATCATCATCGACAACATTGATATTGCCATTGTGGTCAACTTGATAGGGAACACCGTCCAGAATAATCAATTCGCCATCAAGTCCTTCACCAGTACCAATACCAGTGTCACCATGTTCGAGTAGTTCTTTCATTGTGATAGTACCATCTAAAAGCCCTGGAACTAACAAAGCTAATGTACCGTGTTGATATAGTGTGTGTTTTTTTGACATAATAGTACCTCGTATTTTTAATTCAAGACGTCGTCAACCAACTTGGAAGCTAGTTTGATGTTATCGGAGTAATCTACTGGGATGTGTAAGACAACGGGACCCTCTGTAGCGAAAGCTTTAGCTAACATTGGTTCGAGATCCTCAGTTCTTTGAACACGCATACCAGTAGCACCGAAGCTTTCAGCGTATTTGACGAAATCAACTGGTCCTAATTTAACTCCAGAATCGTGACCATATTTGGCAATCTCTTGGAAACGGACCATATCATAATAGCCATCGTCCCAAACTAGTTGCACGATGTTGAGATGCAAACGAACCGCTGTCTCGAGTTCTTGTCCTGAGAAGAGAAAACCACCATCACCAGCAACGGAAACAATAGGTTGTTCGGGACGTTCCAAAGCAGCCGCAATAGCCCAAGGAAGAGCGACTCCAAGTGTTTGCATACCGTTACTGAATAATAGATGTCTTGGCTTGTAGCTTCTGAAATGACGTGCCATCCAAATGTACAAACTACCAACATCAACCGTGACAGTCGTATCGTCATCAACTTGATTTTGCAAAGCGTGGATAATAGCTAGAGGGTGGATACCATTTTTGTCGGAGTGATTTTCAGGAATAGCGTCTTTTTTAGTAAATTTCTCTTGTTGGTCAGCTAGATGTTGATGCATCTTTTCACCCAAATCAATATCATCGGGCAATTGTTCACTGATTTCGTCCAAAGTCTTAGCAATATCAGCTTGGACAACTAAGT
Organism: Companilactobacillus futsaii JCM 17355; assembly: GCF_001435505.1. Classification (GTDB taxonomy): domain Bacteria; phylum Bacillota; class Bacilli; order Lactobacillales; family Lactobacillaceae; genus Companilactobacillus; species Companilactobacillus futsaii. Next base: position 16,164 of record NZ_AZDO01000092.1, read on the forward strand.
CGGGTTGATAATCATTAGTGATTTCTGGTGCAATGCTATCGAGGTTAATGATTTCACCGGTGCGGCCAACGTTCCAATTACGAGCTTCATATTCGATAGGATCGTAACCAACAGCGATGATCAAATCACTTTCCTTCAAAATGGTGTCACCGATTTGATTTCTGAACAGACCAACACGTCCGTAGTAGTTCTTTTCAAGGTCACGGGAAATAACACCAGCGCCTTGGAAAGTTTCAACGACGGGAATTGAGAACTTATGTAAGAATTTATGAATCTTATGAGTTACTTCATTAGTAGAAGAACGCATACCGGCTAAAATTACTGGCAATTTAGCGTTTTTGATTTTATCAATAATTTCATTAACAGTATCTTGGTCAGCTCCACCTTGTTCAACGGGGGAAAGGCTCTTGATAGTATTGCGAGTCACGTCGTCGTTTAGAACATCTTGAGGGATGGACATGAAAGTAGCTCCAGTTTTGGGTGCAGCAGCTGTTTGGTAAGCGTTTGCAAAAGACTCCGAAAGATTGTTGGCATCTTGTACTTCGACACTATCCTTAGTAGCTGCGGATAAAAGCTCTTTACTTGAGATGCTTTGGTGCGTTAATCTAGCAATATCGTTTCGTGGAACCTGACCACCTAAGGCAACTACAGGATCTCCTTCAGCAGTCGCCGTGATCAAGCCCGTAGCTAAGTTAGAAACACCAGGTCCAGAAGTGGTAGCGACAACGCCAGGTTTACCAGTCAAACGTCCGATACCTGCGGCCATGAAAGCTGCGTTCTGTTCGTGACGAGTGATGATTAATTTAGGAGTTTGGGGATTATCGTTGTGTTCGAGATTCTCGAATAGTTGATCAATCTTGGCCCCAGGCAATCCAAAAATATATTTAACGTTTTGGTTGATCATACTTTGGATCAAAGCTTGAGCACCATTAGGTTGTTTTGTCATTATATCTAGCCTCTTTTTCTAATTTCTATTATCATTATAGATAAAAATTAAAGCATTGGTGTTGATTTGTCAACACAGAAAACTTTTCAATGGAGTGAAAGCAAATGAAAAACATTGGATATTTAGCACAAGATATTTCTATCTTACACAGACAATATTACAAGGATACGAGGGAAAAATTCAACCAAATCAACTTAAATCCGACAGCTGCCTGTATTTTATTAGCCGTCAGCGATTATGAAAATATCAGTCAGAATCAAGTTGCCAGATCTTTAGTTATCGACAAAGGTTTGGCCACTAGAGAAATCAACAAAATGGAAAAGCTCAACTACTTAACTAAATCGAATGGAGCAGGGAAGACGAAGATTTTGAATTTGACTGAAACTGGTGAAAAAGTCGTTGATACTGTCCAACATATCCGCAGTCAATGGTGGGAAGACCGCTTTGCTAAATCCGGCATCACTCCAGACAGTCCACTAGTTTCTTCCATTGAAGCGGTTGTTTCTACTATTATTGATCCAATAGAATAAATAAAACTAAAAAAAGAGCGTTTGACAACGCGTGATTGTAAAAATCATGTGTCTTCAAACGCTCTTTTCCATTTCGGTAACTTTTTGAACTCGAATCATCTTGGTAATGTTCTTGGGTAAAATTTGTTTAATATTATTGCGTAAATTTAAAACTATCATTGAATGATCGTAGTCATTGATATTTAAAACTTTAATCTGATCACCCAATTTAATATCGATATTTTCAAGAATTTGGAATAGGTAATTATCTTCAGTAAAATTGATGATTTTCCAAGCTTTATCAGAAATAACTTGTTTAGATAATAAAGAAGAGTCAGAAAATTCCGGAATGGGACAATTGATGGGAATAACATTTCCATGTGGGCAAGTCTTGGGATAATCTAGGTAAATATTTAAGCGGTCAATGACTAATGGGTCGGGATTTTCGCACAATTGGCTAGCTTTTTCATAAACCTGACCCAAAGGAATGTTCAGCTTGTCTAACAACCAGATTTCTAAGAGGCTGTGTTGTTGAATTAATGGGATAACTGAATTTAAGCCCTTCTTAGTTAACTTTGTTCCATAGTATTTAGTATATTTAACCAAGCCTAACTTTGATAAATGTTGCGTACGATCAGAGATTGAAGCCTTACTAACGTTAGCTTTGACAGCGAGATCGATGTTGTTAACATTTTGGAAACTGCCACCTAATTCGAATATTAATCGTAAAAAATTTAAATCATTCAAAATTCGTTCACCACTTTTTTTAATTTGGGATGTTACAAATGATTCGGAAAAAAATAACAATATAACTTTATTTAAATATTTGATTGTCAGCTAACAATAAATTAGTAAAAACTCGCGAATACATACCAATCAACAGTTCAGAAGTGATCCAGCTGTGTGCTTGATACTTCTGATAGTTGATATCGGTTTGGTTTTGAATTTGAGTTGGATATTTCATATTAACCCCCTATAAACATTTACTATAACAAATAGTTAGCTAATCCTAATAATATTATTACGATTTTCGAAGAAAAGTCCTAACTATACTATATGTATATAGATTTTTAATTAAAACAATATAAAATTACTATAAATCCTATCCCGAACGACTTTAATATAACATAATTGTTTTGAACAAAATAGTTAAGTGGGGGGTAAATTTTTATTTATATACCTCATAATAATCTCTAAAACCATTGGAACTGTAAGTAGTAAACGTTTTCTGAAATAATCGAAAAATATTACATTTTAGATATTTTTTATTAGGTAACCTTAAAAAATAGTTTACAACGAATTAAATTGGGGTAGAATGGATTTTGGAAAGACGAGCAGGACTGCTTGTTTTAAGAAAATGTATTGGAGGACAAACCAATGTCGAATCAAAACAACACTTTTGAACGTGTTTTGGTTGGTGTCGATGATTCACCCGATGCCCAATTAGCATTTAGATATGCGATGCACCGTTGTATCAAGGACGGTTCAACGTTGATCATTACTTCCATTTTGGAAGATAGTGATATGAATGTTTACCAAGCACTCACGAAAGACTACGTTCACGGTGAACGTAAAGAGTTAGAAGAGCACATGCAGGAATATCGCCAAGTTGCTTTGGATGCCGGAGTTAAAAAAGTTGAACTCATGGTAGCCGAAGGAGATCCTGGTGAAACAATCGTTAAAGATGTTATTCCTTCATGTGACGCAGATCTTTTAGTTATAGGGTCACTTTCCAAAAAGGGGATCAAGAAGTACTTCGGTTCACAAGCTGCTTACATGGCAAAACATGCACCGATCTCAGTAATGATCATTCGCTAAAAAATTTATAAAGAAATCATAATAAGGGGAGATTAATCATGGCTGAAAAGCATAAATTAATCGAATACGCAAACGGTCCTTCTCTACAAGAGATTAACGGAACCGTCGATGTACCAAGGGACAAAGGCTTTTTCAAAACTTTGTTCGCATACTCAGGTCCAGGAGCACTAGTTGCCGTTGGATACATGGATCCAGGTAACTGGTCAACATCAATTACCGGTGGTCAAAATTTCCAATACCTATTAATGTCAGTTATTCTAATGTCTAGTTTAATTGCCATGTTACTGCAATATATGGCTGCTAAACTAGGAATTGTGAGTAAGATGGATCTAGCGCAAGCCATTCGTGCTAGAACTAGTAGATCACTGGGAGTCGTTTTATGGATTCTAACCGAGTTAGCCATTATGGCGACTGATATTGCCGAAGTTATCGGTGGTGCCATCGCTTTGTACTTACTATTTAATATTCCACTAGTAATTGCCGTATTTATCACTGTTGGTGATGTTTTGGTATTACTATTATTGACAAAGATTGGTTTCAGAAAGATCGAAGCTATCGTTGTATGTTTAATTCTTGTTATTTTATTCGTTTTCGTTTATCAAGTTGCTCTATCAAATCCTGATTGGGGTGGCGTATTCGGTGGCTTGATCCCAACTGGTAAGACTTTCTCAACAAGTCCATCAATCGGTGGTCAAACACCATTAACAGGTGCTCTAGGTATCATTGGTGCTACTGTTATGCCTCACAACTTGTACCTACACTCAGCTATTTCACAAACTAGAAAAGTTAACCACGCTGATGAAAAATCAGTTGCTCAAAATGTTCGTTTCTCAGCTTGGGATTCAAATATTCAATTAACAGCAGCTTTCTTCGTTAATGCTTTACTACTTATCATGGGTGTTGCCGTATTTAAGAGTGGTGCCGTTAAAGATCCATCATTCTTCGGTTTGTACCAAGCTCTATCAGATACATCAACTTTGAGTAATGGTGTTTTGATTGCCGTCGCTAAGTCAGGTGTACTTTCAACATTGTTCGCTGTTGCTTTGCTTGCTTCAGGTCAAAACTCAACTATCACTGGTACTTTGACTGGACAAGTTATCATGGAAGGTTTCGTTCACATGAGAATGCCTCTATGGTTACGTCGTTTGGTTACACGTTTGATCTCAGTTATCCCTGTTCTTATCTGTGTTATGTTAACAAGTGGTAAGAGTGCAATTGATGAGCACGAAGCCTTGAACACATTGATGAACAATTCACAAGTCTTCTTGGCTTTCGCACTTCCATTCTCAATGTTGCCACTACTATTAATGACAGATAGTGCTACAGAAATGGGTAACAAATTCAAGAATGCTCCTTGGATCAAAGGATTCGGTTGGTTATCAGTTATCGCTTTGACATTCTTGAACCTTTACGGTCTACCAGGTCAAATCCAAGCCTTCTATGGAGATAACCCAACAGGTGCACAAACAATGCAAGCTAATATCATTGCTTACGTATTGATCGCTGCTGTTCTTGCACTATTGATTTGGACAATTATCGACATGCACAAAGGTAATGAAAGACTTAAGAACGTTTTGGCAAAAGAAGATGTTACATCAACTTATGAACATCTAGCTAAGATGTCAGCTTCAGCTGGTTCAGAAGAAGAATTCGATAAAGAAGCTACTGCTGAAAGAAATTCAGAACAAAGATAAAAAATTGTAAACAAAAAGACGACTTTTGAATGAAGTCGTCTTTTTTTATATCAAAATCCCATCGCAGTGGTCGATTTCATGTTGAATAATCTGAGCCACGAAATCACTGAATTCTTGGGTATGAGTTTGGAAATTGCTATCCAAATATTTAACTTTTATCCTATTATAACGACTAGTCTTGCGTTGTCCAACTAATGAAAGACAACCTTCTTCAGTCTCATATTTGCCAGATTTACTAATAATAGTTGGATTGATCATGGCAACGTTCATCATGCCCATGGAAAAGACGATGATACGCTTGTTGACGCCAATCATGTTAGCTGCCATGCCGACGCAATCTTTAGAGTTCGCTTTTAGAGTATCTAGTAAGTCAGTCACCACGTTTTGGTCAGCTTTAGTTGCTAGTTCAGCTTTTTGAGCTAGAAAAGTCGTATCGTGGTTAATTGATTTTATCATTTGTGTGCCTCTGTCTCGTTTGATTGTTTTTAGTATAAAGGTTGAAAGTATGAAAACAGACTTCAATCATCAATGTTATTGAAGTAACGTGTAAATTTCTATACTATACTAGTACTAGTTACTGAGTTATCCAACACATACAACATAGATATGGAGTGCTTAACCAATGGAAAATACTAAAAAGAGATTAGTTGATAAGAGCGTTGAGGCCTTTATCATGGGGATAGAAATTTATAATAAACCCACTATTAAGTATAGAATAGAAGGATTCAGCTTTTTTTATTTGTAATGCCTGGGAATTGATGTTAAAAGCAGAACTATTAAATAGAGGTAAGAGCATCTATTTTAAAGATATGCCTGAAAGAACACTAAGCTTAGGTGAAGTTATTAAAAAAATATATTCGGATAAGAACACCCGTATTAGATTAAATCTGGAAAAAATAATTGAATTAAGAAATACGAGTACACACTTTATAACTGAAGATTATGAAGTGAAATATGCACCGTTATTTCAAGCTTGCACTATTAATTTTGTAAATGAAATTCAAAAATTTCATGACGTTGATATAACTAAATACATACCACAAAACTTTCTTACGATCTCAGCAAGGTATGAACCACTATCCAATGAAGAAATAAAGCTTAAATATCCTGCGGAAATTGCCGAAAGATTAATTAAGCAGACCAATGAAATAGATGTTTTGAGTAAGGAATATAACTCTGACAAATTCTCCATAAATATTAAACAACAATTATTTATAACTAAGAAAAAATCAGATGCCGATTTCACAGTTAAAGTTGACAAAACTTCCAACAATAAAGTTGCCTTCATCAAAGAACTAAAAGATCCATCCGATACTCATAAATACTCATACAATAGTGTGATTACTGCTGTTAACGAGCGTCTAAATAAGCAAAACCTGAAACTAAACTATACTTCTGGATTTAATCAATATGTACTTAATCTGATTATAGACTTTTATGATATTAAACGAATACCCAAATTTTCATATGAACATATTATTGGCAAGCAGCATAGTTTTACATATTCTCAACAATTTATAGATTTTATTATGAATGAAATAAAAAAAGATCCTAAGAATTTTGTTGAAAGTCTAAAAAAGGCCAAATAAAAAAGATAACCTCAGGCACATAGGAATTCTCAGTACATTAAGTACCTACCCCATTATGGGACCCAGCGTTATTCCTTCACAAGTTATCTTAAGTACATAAAATATAACAATATTTTCATTATTTGTAAACAAAGCATGTATTGCGCTTTTTGTCAAGAAAATATGATGAGTTGTGTGTCATAGACCTCAGGCAATAAGACCAATTTTGGTACTTTCAACCTTATTAGTATAATGGAAATAACTAGGATTGCACAGGAGGGGAAGTATGAATTTATTATTTGCGATTGACGACAACGTGACGCAACAATTAATGACGACTTTGTACTCAATCAAACAAAATTCTACTATTGATAAATATTCAGTTTACGTGATTCAAGATAAGAAATTACGGGAAACTGACAGGATCAAGCAATTTTGCCAAAAGCTCGGGATGCACTACCATCCAGTCATTATCAAAGACGACCAATTTGACCAGGCACCAACGACTGACCGCTATCCGAAGACAATCTATTATCGTTTGTTGGCTTACAAGTACCTGCCCAAAAATATCAAAAAAATTCTCTATTTGGATATCGATATTTTGGTGATCAATGACTTGAAGCCACTGTATAACTTGGACTTAAAAGATTATTGGTATGCGGCCGCTAGCCACGTTTCTTTGGATGTGACTGATAACTTGAATAAATTAAGACTAGGAAATTATGAAACAGAAAGTTACTACAATTCAGGCATCATGTTGATGGATTTAGTAGCTATTCGAAAAAATGTCAAAGCTCAGGACATTTTTGATTACATTAATAAAAAAGGCCGGACACTACTTTTGCCTGACCAAGATGTCCTCAACGGTTTGTATGGACAAAATATTATGATGATACCAGATGAAATTTACAATTACGATGCTAGAATGAATCCACTGTATTTTGCCAAGAGTAATGGTGAGTGGGATATCGACTGGGTAATCGATCATACGGTAATCTTGCATTTCTGCGGTCGGGATAAACCTTGGAAACCAGATTACAAAGAACGCTATTCCGGATTATATAAGCATTATCAACACAAAGCTGAATCGATTTAGATTCGGCTTTTTTTACACTATGTCAATATCATTGTGATATCACTTTGATATTAGAGTGATATAATAAAGATATGGCAGATAAAATGATAGCATTGCGATTAGATAAGGATTTGTATGAACGGATCACGGAAGATGCTAACCGTGAAAATCGCAGTGTGAACAACTATATTGTTACCAAACTTAGTGAAGCAGTACCAACTAACAACCTCGAACAGCGCCAAATAGTGGGATCAGTCGTTGGGGGCGACAAGATCAATATGGCAAACGACTTGATCGAGGTCAAAGGTATTTACTATCGCTATGATTTGTTGGCAAATGATTCCGTTAATAGCAAGAAGAGTTATCAAGTTATCAAAGCAAATGGCAATATTTTAACAATTCAAGAACTGAAATCAGAAAAGTAGGCGAAAATATATGTTTGGGTTAAAAGTAGTCCGTCAAAATCATGTTGGTTTGGTGGAAACATTAGGGAAGTACAGTCGAGAAGTCAGAGCAGGATTGAATTTTTACATTCCTATCTTTCAAAAGGTCAGAATCGTCGATTTGGCAATGATTCCGTTGGCTTTGCAAGGTTATTCAGTTATTACCAAAGATAATGCTGAAGTGCAGACTAATGTAACTTTGAACTATCATGTGACTGATGCTAGAAAATTCGAATATGAGAATAGTAATTCAGTTGAGTCGATGATCCAATTAGTCCGTGGTCACTTGCGTGATATCATCGGTAAAATCGACTTGAACGAAGCTCTAGGTTCCACTTCAAAGATCAACGCTGACTTGGCTAATGCGATTGGAGATTTGACCAACACCTATGGAATCAAAGTCGACCGTGTCAATATCGATGAGTTGAAGCCTTCTGCATCCATTACTGAATCAATGGAGAAACAAATCAGAGCTGATCGTGAAAAGACCGCTGCAATCGCCAAAGCTAACGGTGAAGCTAGGAGTATTGAAATCGAAACCAAAGCTAAAAACGATGCCACAGTTTCGACTGCTAAAGCTGAAGCTGCTGCCACGATCGCTAGAGCCGATGCCAAAGCTTATGAGATTAAGAAATTGAATGATATGTTGGCTTCGGTCGATAATAAGTACTTCACAGCGCAACAAATCCAAGCCTTTTCCGAATTGGCTAAGTCACCAACCAATACTGTCGTGATGAGTAAAGATGAGATTGGTAAGTATTCTGATATTCCTGTGACAGCACAAGTTATGAATCAGATGGCTAATGATAAGTAATAGTTATTGCAAAAGAAATTGGTAGGAATTAATATATAACCATAGGATCAAGTCTAGGTAGCTCACGGGCCCTAGGCTATTTTTTTGAGCCAAAGGTGGGTTATCGAAATGTCAGATAATAATATAAAAGTAAGAAAATTGGGGGAATCGAAATTTTTTCCTATTCCCGAATCAATAAAGTTACAAGCTGATTCTTACAGCGTTTATCAAAATGAAGAAGGGATGATTATCTATGTCCCGAAGAAAAACAATCCCTTTAAAAATGGCAGATTGCAAGAAATAACCGAACACTTTTTAAAACTTAATATTTTCCAT
>NZ_AZDO01000093.1 GCF_001435505.1 Companilactobacillus futsaii JCM 17355
GCATAAAAATGCTTTTGAATATAAATAATTGCTCGAACAATGTTGTGACATTCATCGCTAAATGCTGACCTTATGTATAACTTATAGATTTTTTCGTAATTCATTTTTTTGTCTCCCTGCCTTTTTTCAATTCGTCCATCGTTAAATTCCTCCATGTATGATCAGTCTTAATTTCTTCCAAAATGAGAATGGTTCTTTGATTTCATATACAACTCGTGCAGTTACACGATTTAATAAATTTTCATCGGAATCAATCGAAATAATTTTTGCATCTGTCTTTGAAGCCCAATGCTTTATTTCGTTCATCAACATTGGATGATTTCTAGCTTCAAATATTTTTATATGTTTCACTTTTTCTCCTCATTAATTCCCGCTTTGCTTTTTTTCATTTGTTTCATTTCCTAAACTTCCTCTTACAAATTGGACAATGGTTCGAGTAAAGAAATTGTCCTTTATCGGCTAATATTTTTAAAAATCCTCTTTTAGTAATGGTTACAGTTCCATTTTAATTGCTTTTGGATTACAGTACCAGCATTCTTTCATCATTCACACCGCCTTATTTAAAATGGTAAATCGTCATCTGAAATATCTATTGGTTTGCTGTT
>NZ_AZDO01000094.1 GCF_001435505.1 Companilactobacillus futsaii JCM 17355
TCAGGTTATGCTGACAAATTTGTCCAAAAATTCGGATTAAATTTGCAATCTACCACTTATACATTTTTGACATCCTAAAACGAGAAATTTACAAATCTTATGTGATTAAAGGGCAGTTAGAGCAGGCTATAAAAAGTAATATTCGTTACATTCGATAGCCCCTAAAGGGAATTGTCATATTTGTCAGGTTATAAAAAGATGCTGACATTCCCAACGCCCTAAAAATAATATTGCAGATTATGCAGACTATAAAAGATAAATTACTACGCTGTTTTAAGCCATTGGCAATTAGAAAGCAGTGATCTAATCATGGTTAAACCTATTAAAACCTATGGTTAAGTTGCGAAACGTCTTAATAAACTTTTACTGCCTCAATTTGTGGGATATGTTTCAAAAAAGTATACAACTTTTAATAAAAATGGGTGCACCCTAAATCCAAAAAGGGTGCACCTAAAATCGTTGATGAATTAGAGGCAAATGGTGAGCTTAATGATAAGCAAAAACTGTTCTGTTTGTACTATCTTCAACGTTTTAACGCCATATGGTCATACCAAAAGGCTTACGGAGTTAGTTATAAAATAGCTCATTCAAGTGCAACCAGAATGTTGGCAAATGCGGTCATAAAAAAGCAATTATCCATTTTGAAGAAGCAGCAAGCATCTGATCTCTATTTTGATGTAGCCGACATGCTGCCACTTTTGGCAGAAAGTAATTTATTAAAACAACTGTACTTTATGTACGCTTGTAATAACGCTCCCTTTGATTAGTAACGCTCCTATTGGATAGGTTTACTGATATTCATGTAGTATCATACGTACCAAGGCATTAGGAACACATCAAAAAACATTAAGAGATGTTAGGACATTAAAAATTTTGAAACTAACACGGATATATAAGGAAGATAGCTGAAAATTGCGCAACCCTCTAAGCTCAAATAAAAATTAAATGTTGGAAAATGTAGGAATTATATTTTACATTTTGAGGTTGCTAGATTGAACCTAAGCAGTAAAAAGATGTGCGCAATTTTGCGCAGATGTCTTTAGTATTTATGCTGTGTACTTTGAGTACATAGCATTTTTATATAGGGAGTACTAAAGGTACACCCTTGTTCATTAATTAATTTAGATATTAAAAAAGCCATCACAGAATTGTGATGACAACCGCCCGACCAGTAATATTATTATTTTAATTTGTACACAATTTGACTACCAAATTGACTACCATAAAGTTATTATTTATTGATTCTTAAAAATACTAATAAAAATAAAAAACCAGTCATATCAAGGCTTTTAAGCCTCATTATAACTGATTAAAAGTAAGCTAGTGGGTGGTCGGGGGATCGAACCCCGGACCCACGGATTAAGAGTCCGTTGCTCTGCCAGCTGAGCTAACCACCCATGTGTCTTGTGTTGATTGCTTATCTCTCTCAACCAACGAGATATATAATACCATAGGCTCAAAATTAATAGCAAGTACTTTTTAAAAAAAAATTCAAAAAAGTTAAGTTGCCTTTATGGTGACTTTGTTTTAATGAAAAATAACTAGTATAATATTCACGTCAAGGAGATAAATATATGGCTAAAAAAATTCTAGTAGTAGATGATGAAAAACCAATTTCCGATATTGTTAAATATAATTTGGAAAATGAAGGCTACGAAGTCATAACTGCTTTTGATGGACAAGAAGCGTTAGACAAAGTTGAAGAGGATGATCCTGATTTGATTTTGCTAGATTTGATGCTTCCAGTTATTGACGGTCTTGAAGTAGCTAGAACTATCAGAAAAACTAAAGATACTCCAATTATTATGTTAACGGCTAAAGATACCGAAATTGATAAGGTTATTGGCCTAGAACTTGGAGCAGATGATTATGTAACTAAACCATTCTCCAATCGAGAGTTAGTCGCTCGTGTAAAAGCTCGTTTGAGAACTCAAACACATGTACATAGCGAGGAAGCCAAGAATAGTGAGATTAAAATTGGTGATTTAACTATTCTCCCCGATGCATATACTGTAACGAAAAATGGTAAAGAAATTGAACTAACACACCGTGAGTTCGAATTGTTGCATTATTTGGCTCAACATATTGGTCAAGTTATGAAACGTGAACACTTGCTTCAAACGGTTTGGGGTTACGATTACTTTGGTGATGTTAGAACAGTGGACGTTACTGTTAGACGTTTGCGTGAAAAAATTGAAAACAATCCTAGTCAACCAGAATGGCTAATGACTAGACGTGGTGTAGGATACTACCTAAGAGATCCTGATGCCGAATAAAAAATCAAAAAACTGATTCGTTTATATAAGAAACGAGTCAGTTTTTTTGTTATCCTCATAGCTGTATAATGTAATTAAGTTTGTATCATTTAGGTGGAAATATATTGAAAAATAGATTTGTCTTTTTACATTCAATTAATTTTAAAATCGGATTATCGTTTATTTTAATTTTAATAGTCACAATTGAAATAATTGGGGCTTATTTTGTGCGTCAACTAGAGGATCAAAATGTGTCTAATTTTGAAAATTCTGTTGTCGTACCAGCTTATACCCTCAATCAAATTTCAGAAAACTTGACTGACAATGATCAACATACTCGTGAAAATATTGGGAATGCGATTCAAGATTATACGCGTGTCAGTATCGATATTACTGACGTACAAGTAGTCGACCGTTCAGGGATCATTGTTGGGACCAAAGATTCTGAAGGCAGTAATATTATCGGAACGCAGACTTTAAAAGATAATATCAAACAAAGTATTAAGACCGATAAGAAGATTACCCAAATTTACTATGAAAAAGACGCTGGAAGCTCTTATGAGTCGATTGAACCGGTTACTTCGCCTGATAACAGTACAGTTGTTGGGGCTATTTATGTTCGAGCATCAATGGAGTCGGTTTATACAGGCATTAATAATATTATTCTGATTTTCCTAACAGCTTCCTTAGTAGCTGGTCTATTAGGAGCTGTGATTGCTATTTTCATTTCTCGTGCAATTACCCGACCAATCGATGAAATGAAGCAACAGGCTGTCAGAATGGCTGAAGGAGACTATTCTGGACAAGTTCGTGTTTATTCTCCTGATGAATTAGGTCAATTGGCGATGGCAGTTAATGATTTATCTGTCAAAGTTGAAGAGGCAACCGAAAATTCGGAATCTGAACGAAGGCGACTAGATAGCGTTTTGACGCAAATGTCTGATGGTGTCATCGCCACGAATCGTTTAGGGAATATTACCGTCATCAATGAAATGGCTCAAGAATTTTTGGATAAAGATGAAGATGCGGCTATTGGTCAACCATTAGTCGATGTGTTAGGTATTTCCGAGCAAACTAGTTTTGACGACTTATTAGAAAATCCAGATCCTATGGTTATCGAAACTAATGATAATAGTGAAGATTACGATACCGGCGATGATAATTCGTTGATTTTAAATGCTGATTTCTCATTGATCCAAAGAAATAGTGGCTTTATCAGTGGTATGGTCTGTGTTCTACACGATGTTACTGAACAACAAAAGATCGATAGTGAACGTCGTCAATTCGTTTCTAACGTTTCACACGAATTGAGAACGCCATTGACGAGTATCAGTAGTTACATCGATGCTTTGAACAATGGTGCTTGGAAGGACCAAAAATTAGCTCCACAATTCTTAGGAGTTACAGCTGAAGAGACTGACCGAATGATTCGAATGATCAAAGACTTGTTGAGCTTGTCGAGAATGGATCAAGGTCGTTCGAAGCTTGAAAAAGAATTAGTCAATTTCAATGAATTTTTCTCATATATTTTGGATCGCTTTGATATGATGCTGAAAAAGGAAAAAGCTGACGCTAAAGAAGACAATAAAAAAATCGTTAAAAATTATCGGATCAAACGTATCTTTACTAGCAAGGATCTCTGGGTCGAAATTGATACCGATAAAATGACGCAAGTGATCGATAATATTATGAATAACGCTATCAAGTATTCGCCTGACGGTGGTGTGATCACTTGTCGTTTGTTGGAAACTAATAAACATATTATTATTAGTATTTCCGATGAAGGACTAGGTATTCCGAGAAAAGATATCAAGAAAGTCTTCGATCGTTTCTATCGTGTTGATAAAGCACGTTCTAGAAAACAAGGTGGTACCGGATTGGGACTATCTATTTCTAAGGAAATCGTTGAACAGCATAAAGGAAGAATTTGGGTAAACAGTGCTGAAGGCAAGGGATCAACTTTCTACATTTCCTTGCCATTTGACCCTAACGAAACAGGAGGAGAATGGGATGAAATTTAGCCGTTTAATTGTCCAAGTGTTATTAGTTATTGCCGTAATTACTAGTATTGTCCTGTCCTTCTTTATTTGGACCAATACTGCTCGTTATCAACGTGGAAGAAATATCGACGTAACTGACGCTGAGACAAATAAAAATGAAATACCGATGAATCAAGTTATCAGTCCAACATCTGTTATGTGGCATGATGAAGATGAGCAATATTTGATTTATAACAGTAATGAAAATATTTCCTTGAGCATTCAAAAAATAATGCAAGATTGGAAAATTGGTAGTCCTAAATTAGTAACAAAAAAAGATGGAGCTTACTATCAAAAAGTTATACAAGCAAAAAATACGATTCAAATGGTTTATCCAACCGCGATAACGACTAATGTCTTGGGATATTTGTTAAATAATGACAGTCTCAAAGATGAAGATGGTAAAAAATTCAATCGTATCTTGGTTAATTTAAAAGATAAAAAAGATCAAAATATTTATCTAGCTAATGATAATAATTATGCCGTTTACAAAGCTAAAGTGAGAAATGCTTCTGCTGGACCAATTACTAAATTAGTTAAGAAAGCTAACATCAATTTGAAGATCAGATTGGATATTATGAAACATGGCGTCTTTACTTCATATGCCAATCCAATCAAATTGCAATCATATTCATACGTAGTCAATGGTAAAAAAGACGGTGAATATACAACTGCATTGTTTGATTCGAATGCTAATGGTTTGGTAACGACAGAAGACAATGGTGTTTACAGTTATAATTATGGTGAATCAAAGCGATTGGTTTCAGATCATAATACTGATGAATTAACGTTCACGGATTATACCGACACCTCTGTACCGAAGAATCAATTAGCTTTCTTACAACGCGGTTATCAAAAAGTTATTAATTTACAGGACTCGATTTCTAACTTGCGCTTGTACAATGCAAACTGGAAGAACAAGGATTTGACCTTCAGAGAATACGTTGAAGGCTTCCCAATCTTTAAGAAGAGTCAATTTGGTTCAATCGAGATCAAATTTAGTCGTCAAGGTAGTACAGAACATTTCGTCAATACAGTCTTAGAAGTTCCGGTTCCTTCTAATCAAGCGGCTACTAAGTTGAAATCGACGAATGATATTTTCAAAGGCCTTCAAAAAGCTGGTTTTTCTTTAAATGACATTGAAGGCTTGGAAGTCGGTTATCAATGGGAAACAGAAGCTGACAATGAAAAGGTCGTCGATTTGAAGCCAACATATTACATCAAGATTGATGGTCACTGGAAAGCTTATGAAGATTGGACAAATCAAACTGCGGAGGAAGAGTAAATGGATTTTAAAAGAATTGAAGTTATATTCTTAATAGTATTTTTCTCGTTAGATATCTTTTTATTCTTGTCTTTTCGCAATAGTCAACAACTAGTTAGCAGTACGAGCACTAATACTTCGACCGTCGCTGAAATGCGCAAGCGTAATATCAGTTTCGGCAGTTTGGATTCGAAGAGTGGTTACGCCTATTATTTAGGGTCACAGCCTAATGATGATTTGGAAGAAAATTCCAGTAAACTCCAAGATCAAAAAGTAGAGTACGAGGAAGCAAATCATACTTTAGCTAGTACTTTAGATAGTCCCATTTCTGTTACTTCAAGCAATCGCAAGAAAATTATGGATGAATTTATCAAAAAAGAAAAAAATATCTTATATGGTAAGAATTACAAGTACGCGCCACAATTATCGAGCCAGTCGCAAATGGTTTACGTCGCTACTAGTAATTTAGGGGACGTTTACGATAAAACAAATCAGCTTATCTTTACAATTTCTAACGGCGAAGTGTTAGGTTATACTCAGACGTATATTAGATCGATGATTATTTTGCATGAAAGACAATCGATCAAGAGTGAAAAAGATGTTATTACGAACCTCTATGCTAATTCAGAGATACCTAATAATTCCAAGATTGCTTATGCTAATTTAGCTTATACGAAATTGTTGGAAGCCAAAGGTAGTACGATCTACATACCGGTTTGGTTCGTAACGATCAAGAATAAAGATAGTAAAGTTTCAACCACCAAGAAGGTCAATGCCTTCACTGGTAATATAATTAAGAGTTCAGCAAATGGAGATAGTAGTTACAATGCCCAATGATGATAGTTTAAAAATCAGTGTTCTGGCTAGCAGCAGCTCTGGAAACGCAACTTATATTGAAACACCTAAGCACCGTGTGTTAGTCGATGCTGGTTTGTCAGGAATCAAGATTAAGCGTGCCATGGAAAGTATTGGTAAAGATATCAATACTGTCGATTCACTGTTTGTGACCCATGAACATACTGACCATATCAAAGGCGTTGGGGTCTTAGCTAGACGCTATAATCTCAACGTTTATGCCAATCAAAAGACTTGGGAAGCGATGTTGCCTAAGATAGGTAAAATTTCTGAAGATGAGATCAACGTTTTTAATCACAACAAAGTTTTGTCATTAGATGATTTGGATGTTGAAAGTTTTTCAGTTTCACATGATGCAGTCGACCCACAATTTTATAAGTTTTATCACAATGGCAAAGAATTTGTGATTTTAACTGACACGGGGTATGTTTCGGAACGTGTCCAAAAAACGATTGAAAATGCCGATGGTTATTTAATGGAATGTAATCATGATGTCGAGATGTTGCGTGAAGGGATGTATCCATGGCCTTTGAAACAGCGTATCTTGAGTGAAAAAGGTCATTTATCTAATGAAGATGGAGCGCATACGTTGATGGATGTCATCGGCAATAATACGAAACAAATCTTCTTAGGTCATTTGAGTCATGAAAACAATACAAAAGCAGTGGCTCGAACAGAAGTTACTCAAGTTTTGGAGGATCATGATTTTGGTGTTGGCCATGATTTTAAAATTCACGACACTGATCCTGCTATAGCTGATCCTTTGATTGCCTTGTAAAATAAACATTTTAGTCATAAGACGTTCATAGTTTTTTCATAAATGTTGGATATATTAGAATTAATAAATCTTTTGGGGAAGTGAAATTGTATGAATAACGATAATCAAGACAAACCTGAATCAAGAGTAAATGATAAGAAACGTGGGAATAATAACAATCAATCCCATAATTCATTGCTTAAGATGGGGATCGTTGCCTTTATTTCAGCCGCTTTAGGTGTTGTTGTTGCTTTTGCTGGTTTTACATACTTTGGTAACAACAGTTCTGATACTGCCTCAGTCGGAAATACTGCCGGCACAACTCAAGTAAGCAATACGAAGGTAAATACATCCAGCTCGATGTCTGGAGCTTATAAGAAGGTCAATGGCGCTGTTGTTTCAGTTATTAATCTTCAAAAGCAACAAGAACAATCTAGTGACGGAGACATTTCATCAATTTTTGGTGATTTGTTTGGTGACAGTGGGTCAGCATCTGATTCTTCAGGACAAACTGATGAAAATAGCGACAGTGATTCTAACTCATCTGATTCTTCAAATTCTAATTCCAGTAGTGATTTGCAAGAATACAGTGAAGGTTCTGGTGTGATTTATGCTAAGCAAAATGGTAAAGGTTACATTGTAACGAATAACCACGTTGTTTCTGGATCTGATTCTTTGGAAATTATTTTGGAAGATGGAACAAAAGTTGCTGCTAAATTAGTCGGTACTGATGCTACAACTGATTTGGCCGTTCTAGAAATCGATGGCAGTAAAGTGCCTGCTACAGCTTCATTTGGTAACTCTGATAACGTATCGCCAGGAGATCCAGTAATTGCCATTGGTTCTCCATTAGGTAGTGAATATGCTACAACTGTTACTCAAGGTATTATTTCTGCTACTAACAGAACTGTGACGACTCAAGATCAAAACACTGGTCAAGCTACCGGAGAAGCAACTGTTTTACAAACCGATGCTGCTATCAACCCTGGTAATTCTGGTGGTCCATTAGTTAATGCCGCTGGTCAAATCGTTGGTATCAATTCAATGAAATTGGCTTCAAATACTGATGGTACTTCAGTTGAAGGTATGGGCTTTGCTATTCCAAGTAATGAAGTAGTTAAGATCATCAATCAATTAGTTGCTAATGGTAAAGTTGAAAGACCATCACTTGGCATTAGAGTCTTAGATCTAGATCAAATTACTGATGATTCGCAATCCAGTTTGAAGTTGCCTGACGATGTAACCAAAGGTGTTGTAGTGTACAGCACAACTTCTGGATCAGTTGCTAAAGCTGCTGGTATGAAGAAATATGATGTTATCGTTAAACTTGGTAATAAGAAGATAACATCAGTTGCAGACTTGCATACAGCCTTATATTCACATTCAGTCGGTGATACAGTTAATATTCAATATTATCGTAATGGTAAATTGAACACGGCTAAAGTTCATTTGACGAAACAAGCTAGTGAATAAATATTAATCATAATTAATGAAAGACCTAATCTGATGTGGATTGGGTCTTTTTTTGATAGTGTCATTTGGCATGAAAATCACAAAAATCTTAAATAAGTAGTTTCACGGCTTTTTTTGAACTTTTATGAATGTTTTTGAAATTTATTTCGACTTTTCAGAAAATTAATTATAGGTATTTATCCACAGGTGTTTAAAAAATGTGAATAAGTATCCAAAAATCCAATAAAATCACTGTATAAAAGTTTTCCACAGGGTTACACACAGTTGTGGAAAGTTTTTTAATCTAAAGTAGACATAACGTAAATAATCCCTATAATACTAGGAATTAAGAGTGTTACACAAAATTAGACAAACTTTTATTTTTTTGTGCACAATGGAATAGTCATGATAATTCGTTATTTTAAATAAATTTGGCAATTCTAGGATATTTTCGTATCATAATAAGCGAGGAGAATTATTTACTATGAATATTAAGATGGTTACAGTTGGAAAGCTAAAAGAGAAGTATTTTAAAGCTGGTATTGCTGAATATGCCAAGCGTCTGGGGGCTTTTTGCAAGTTTCAAATAATTGAGTGCCAAGATGAAAAAGCTCCGGAGAGTTTGAGTGAAGCCCAAGATTTGAAGGTGAAACAAATTGAAGGAGAACGAATATTAAGTAAAATCAAGGATAAGGAATTTGTTATTTTGCTCGATTTGAGAGGTAAAGAATTAACCTCTGAACAACTTGCTAAAAAAATTGATGACTTATCCACATATGGAACTTCTGATATTACTTTTGTTATCGGTGGATCATTAGGCGTTAGTCCAGAAGTTGTCAAAAGAGCGGATATGAGTATTTGTTTCGGGAAATTTACTTTGCCACACCAATTGATGCGTTTAGTATTGACTGAACAAATTTATCGTTCTTTCATGATTATCAATCATCGGACGTATCACAAGTAAAAACTACGAAAAAAACAGCCATTTTTGGCTGTTTTTTTAGTCCAAATATCTTTCGTATCCTTCGCGTAAAGTGTCACGAATATCATCGGCAATAGATTTTGGTGATAAAACTCTTAGAATTGTCGTTTCACCGAGTAACCACAATTTGACACCATCAGAATAATTAACTTCAATTTCTAAAATTTTAACTGAAAAAGGAAAGCGATTAGGTTTGTCGATTGTTTTAATAACTTTGCAGCTAGGAAAGATATCTTTGATGTATTCCATATAGCCGTAATACTCGAATTGGATGCGGGTCTTTTTACCTTGATAGCCAAAAGCCTCATAACGAGTTTCTTGGCCGTGGTCATGATATTTGCTGTGATCCATTGGTATTTTTAAATGAATCGGCTCAATATCGTCCATCCAATCAATACGGAAAGTCCGATATTCCTGTTTATCTTTAACTAAACCAATTATAAAGAAGTAAAGATTATCGAAAAAGGTATGGATCGGTAACATTTCGATAGTTTCGATGTTAGGGATTTCTGAAGGATATCTATCGGTGTAAGTAAAACGGATTTTTTGTTTGTGATAGATGTATTGTTCCAGTTGACCCATTTTTTCGATGCGAAAACTCTCATCAGTCAAATAATTATCGGTGATGCGTTCAGTCATGACGGATTCACTAACTACATCACGTTCTTCTAGTGTTAACATGTCCAACATTTTGTTAGTCAATCTTGGTAATTCAGTACTATTTAACGAGCGACTTGCAATTAATAATTTAATTAATATTAATACTTGATTTTGGTCCAATAAATATCTTTGTTCAATAGAATAAGCTCGACCAATTTTCTTCAATTGGAAATATTTATTGAGAACAGCACTTTTATCAAAAGCAACTTTGATTTCTTTGATTGCGCGTTGAGCTGTTCGAATAGTGATACCTTGTTTTTCTGCGATGTCTTTAGTTTGACAGCTCTCATTTTCTAGTAGTTGTAAGAATACCTCAATCGATAAATTCATAATTGTCCCCCTGCAAAATAGATTATCATAATTATTTGCTAATGGTATTCATTTTTTTGATATGACATTTGTAAAGTTTTAGTAATGATTCCGTAAATAGATTGCTTTAAAAATTGATAATTCTTAGAATAGAGTTGCAACAAGAAGAGAGTCTATAAATGGAGATAGGAAAAATGAAGAATAGAACTAGAAAAGTTATCGCAGCTTCAGCTGTAGCTATTATGTTAGCTCCAGCAGCACTCAGCGCTCTACCACAAAATGTTGATGCTGCAGCTGTCGGAACTGTTTCAGTTACCACACCAGTTTATGACGCAAATGGGAAGACTACTGGACAAACTTTACCAAGCGGTAGTAGTTGGCAATTGGGTCAACAAGTTACTATTAATGGTGTCGCTCATTATCAAGTCGCAACTAACGAATACATTCCAGCTTCGGTAGTTAGAAATGTCACTGGTTCAGCCAATTCAGTTGATACTACTCAAACACAGGATCGTTGGATTACTGAAAATGCCGATGCTGGTAAAGTTGCAACCGCTAATACTACATTAAATGTTGTTGATGCATATGGAAATACCACAGGTCAAACTTTGCCAAATGGCAGTCAATGGAAAATCGGTAATATTTTGCATGCCAACAAAATGCTTTATTACCAGGTGGGAACTAATCAATATATCAATGCACAGGATGTAACTATTGCTGGTCAAAATAATGATTCAGCTGCTGGTTTAGTTACTCAAGATGGTAATTTTGGAAAGACTGCTACGGTAACTACTGCAGCAAAATTGATTGATAGAAATGGTAATGATTTAGGGGTCACTTTACCTGTCAATAGTAGTTGGATTTTAGGTAAAGCTTTGAGTGCTAATAATGAAACTTACTATCAAGTTGCTACAAACGAGTGGATTTCTGCCAATAATATTAAAATCAATGACTATACTCAAAATGGTCAAACAGTTGATACTTACATAACTGATACAACTGCAGCTGGTAAGACTGGGGTTACAACGACTGACGTTCAAGTCGTCGATGGCCAAGGAAATACTACAGGAACAACTTTACCAGGTAATAGCCAATGGAAGATTGGTTCACAAATGTTGCACCATGACAAACAGACTTACTATCAAGTTGCAACAAACGAGTTCGTTTCAGTAGCGTACATGAAATTATTGGATGATGCTACAACTACTACTAACACTAATTCTTCAGTACCAACACCAAGTAATGGTTTAGTTGCTACTGCCAATAAACAAATTAGAACTTATAACACAGCTACTAATTCTTACGACATGACTTTGCCTGCTGGATCAACTTGGAAGATTTCTAAGCTAGTAGTTAATAAGTACGGTTCATACTGGGGCGAAGTTGCCACTAACCAATGGGTTTGGATCACTGATGTAACTTTGAACAGTGGACTTAATTTGAAAGACAATTCATATTACGAACCAGAATTTGCTACAAGTATTAATAAATAATTAAAAAAATATCCTTCAATCATTTGAAAATTGAAGGATATTTTTTTGCCTAAATTTAGCTAATGAAAACGCTTTACAGATTTTCTCTGTGATTAGAATAATGATAACTTTATTAGAAAAACACTTGTATTTTTTAATCTTCAAGAGTATTCTAGCTATTAATTTCTACCGAGTAGAAAAAACTAGATTCAGAAAGGATGATAAGTATGAATGTTGGTCTTGTCGGTGTCACCGGCTATAGTGGCAGTGTTTTGTATGAATTACTGTTACGGCATCCCAATGTTGGTAAAGTCAATTTGTATGGGCATTCCCAAAAAGTAGCACAACCTTTAGAAGAGGTTTTACCACAACTACGACGACGAGATAACATTTTACCTTATGATTCTGCTGATATCATGAAGAGTAATGACATGGTGTTTTTCGCTACTTCGGCTGGAGTTACGACAAAGTTGGCTCAACCATTTATCGAAAATGATTTTCCGGTAATTGATTTAGCAGGTGACTTTCGACTCAAAGCTGATGTATATGAGAAGTGGTACAAAAAGCCGGCTCCTCAAAGCGATTATCTCGCCAAAGCACATTATGGATTAGCTGATTTTACTAGTTCCAAGGGTTCTAAATATGTTGCCAACCCTGGCTGCTATGCCACTGCAACGATTTTAGCCTTAGCTCCACTAGTTAAAAATCATCTGATCGATCCATCTTCAATCGTCGTTGATGCCAAATCTGGTACCTCCGGCGCTGGTAAGAAATTGAGTCAATCAACTCATTTCAGCCAAACAAATGAAAATCTGCAACTGTATAAGGTAAATCAACACCAACATATTCCAGAAATTGTTCAGGAATTACAAAAATGGGACAAAGATCTACCTTATATTCAGTTCACAACAACACTTTTACCACTGACACGTGGAATTATGGCCAGTTGCTATGCGAAGGCTAAGTCAGATGTAACTGAAGAAAAGGTTCAAGAAGCTTTTTCCCAGACTTATTCAGATGACACCTTTGTAAATGCTACTGAAGGAGTTTTCCCCAATCTTAAACAAGTGATTGGAACTAACTTCTGTGACATAGGTTATCAACTAAACCCTGTTACCCATCAAATCGTAATAGTCAGTGTAATTGATAACCTCCTAAAAGGTGCAGCTGGACAAGCAATTCAAAACTTTAACCAAATGTTTGAATTTAAACCAGATGCAGGATTGGACTTAATTCCAGTTCTACCTTAAATTAGGAGGATTTTTTATGCAATCATTTTTAGAAGAAACTAAGACTTATCAAGAAGTACCTTTTACTTGGCCTAAAGGCTACAAAGCTGACGGCGTTCACGTGGGATTGCGGAAGAATCCTAACAAAAAAGATATGGGTTGGTTGTATTCAGAAGTGCCCGCCCAAGCTGCAGGTACTTATACGACTAACCAATTTCAAGCTGCGCCTACTAAATTAACGAAACAAACTATCAATCAGGATCACCTCTTACAAGGAATGGTCATGAATACAGCTGTTGCTAATTCTGTTACTGGTAAACAAGGGATGATCGATGCTAAAAAGATGCAAAAGTTAGCTGCTGACAAGATGGGAATTGATTCAAGTCTAGTCGGCGTTGCTTCAACTGGTGTGATTGGTGAAAATTTGCCAATGGATTTGATTCAAAAAGGAGTCTCACAATTAGAGTTACTCGACAACGATTTAGTCACCGAAGCAATTTTGACGACTGACACACATCCAAAAACTATCTCTACTCAAATTGAAATTGACGGTAAAACTGTCACTATCACAGGATTTTGTAAAGGTTCAGGGATGATTCATCCTAAAATGGCAACGATGCTAGGTTTTGTAGTTACAGATGCCAAGATTGCCGATGGACAACTCCAACCGATGCTCAGTCAACAAGTTGACAAAACTTTTAACCAAATTACCGTCGATGGCGATACTTCAACTAATGACATGGTCGTCACGCTTGCTAACGGTATGGCCGACAATACACCGATTTCTATGGATGATGGTGATAATTTTGAGAAATTTACAGATGCTTATAACGCCGTTTTAACTAAACTAGCTCAAGATATTGCTGAAGATGGTGAAGGATCAACTAAGCTAGTTGAAGTTAATGTTGAACATGCAGCTACTCACATTGATGCTCAAAAGGTTGCTAAAGCTATCGTTGGTTCTAATTTAGTCAAAGCTGCCATTTTTGGCGAAGATGCCAATTGGGGTCGTATCATTGCCGCCATTGGTCAAACCGATGCCGTAATCGATGTCGATCACACGAGTGTTTGGCTGAATGATTTACCATTAGTCGACAACAGTCACAGTGCTGATTTTGATGAAAATGTTATGAAAGATGCTTTAACTGATAAAAAGATTACCGTTTTAGTTGATTTGAATTCTGGAACTGCTACCGGGCAGGCTTGGGGTTGTGATTTAACTTACAATTACGTCCGCATTAATGCCACATACAGAAGCTAATATGAGGTGAAGATGATGAAAGAGACGATAGTTGTAAAAATAGGTGGCAATGCTAGTGATAATTTACCGTCGACCTTTTTTGAACAAATTAAAACCTGGTGGTCGATGGGTAAACGGGTTTTAATTATTCACGGCGGTGGTCCACAAATCTCTGAATGGAGCGAAAAACTACATTTGGATGTTGAGAAAATAAATGGCGTTCGGGTGACTGATCCGGAAACTTTAGACGTTACCAAAGCTGTTTTATTAGGATTAGTCCAACCCAAGCTTTGTCAATTTTTGGCTAATTCAGGTTTGCCAGTAATTGGACTTAATTCCAGTGACAACCACTTGTTGGAAGGTAAGTATTTAAATCAATCTCAATACGGTGAAGTTGGACAAGTGACCCACATCAACAGCAAGTGGCTTTCACAAGAATTAGAGAACCAAATTGGCGTGTTGGCACCATTAGCACAGACTAAAGATGGCCACTGGCTCAATGTCAATGCTGATACCGCTGCTGCCAAGATAGCTAGTCAGTTGCAAGCTGAAGAATTAGTTTTATTGACCGATGTTCCTGGAGTTTTGAACTCTGGCAAAGTCGTGCCACAACTAACAGAAACTTTTGCCAATGAATTATTCCAGCAACACGTTATTAAATCAGGGATGATGCCCAAAATCAAAGCTTCATTTGCAGCCTTGAAAAATGGTGTTCATCAAACCTTTATTACTAATGACTTAGGACGACCAGGAACACAGTTCCAATATGTCGAAAAATAATAATTTGGAGGAAAGATTCATGGAACATGTATTCCCAACATACGTACGTTTTCCATTCGATTTGGTAAAAGGAGACGATGTTTATTTAACCGATAATCACGATAATAAATATTTGGATTTCACTAGTGGTATCGGTGTTTGCAGCTTTGGTTATAGTAATGAAATTATTCAAGAAAATGTTCAAGCACAATTACAAAAGGTTTGGCATATTTCTAATTTGTACGAGAACCAAATTCAAGACGATGTAGCAGGTCTTTTATGTAACGATGATCAACTAGCCTTTTTCTGTAACTCTGGGACTGAAGCTAACGAAGCGGCTTTCAAATTAGCACGTAAATATACTGGTAAATCAACCGTTTTAGCTTTCAATAATGGTTTTCACGGTCGTACTTATGGATCAATGTCATTGACGGGGAATCCTGATATTCAACAAGGTTTTGCTCCTTTAGTACCAGATGTAAAATTTGCTGACTATAACGATAACAAAGCGCTGGAATTGATTGACAACAATTTGGCGGCAGTTATTTTGGAAGTCATTCAAGGTGAGGGTGGCGTTTTCGTAGCTGATAAAAAGTGGTTGACCGATATTCAACAAGCATGTCATGATAACGGCGTTTTACTGATTATTGATGAAGTTCAAACTGGAATTGGTCGGACAGGTTCTAAATTTGCCTTTGAACAATTTGGATTAAAGCCCGATATTATTACTTCTGCCAAAGCTTTAGGTAACGGAATGCCAATTGGAACGATGATTGGTGATAAAAAGTTGGCAACTGCTTTTGGCCCGGGGAGTCATGGAACTACTTTTGGTGGTAATAAAATCGCTATGGCTGCGGCTAAAGGAGTTCTAGAACAGTTAACTCCTGAGTTCTTAGCTTCAGTTCAAAAGAAATCAGAACATCTTTGGAAAAAGTTGAATTCTGAAATCAAGCCTTTGACTAAAGTAACTGCTGTAACTGGCTTAGGCTTTATGATTGGGATTCATTTGGATGAAAGTTTGCCAGTCACTGATGCCATTACTAAATTACACGAAAAAGGTTTATTGACACTTTCAGCTAAGCACAATACCTTGAGACTGTTGCCACCACTAGTGATGAGTGAAGAAAAATTAGATGAAGGGCTTGAGATAATTAAGTCTGTATTGTAGAAAAAACTCTAGTAACCAGAAAATAAGTTTTTTTTAAGTTAGATTAGTGGTAATATGCCGTCCTCCATAGCAAAGAAAACTTGGCGAATGCACTCGTCCTTGTCAAGTTGACATTTTTTTGATTCAAATAATATAACTTTT
>NZ_AZDO01000014.1 GCF_001435505.1 Companilactobacillus futsaii JCM 17355
TTCCATCTGAAATTATTCCATTTCATATGTCAACCACAAAGGGAGTATAGCAGAACTCTGTGGGCATGACTTGGAGCCTTTGCTAAGACCAAAACCGGGCAAAGTCTTCAAGCTCGACCTTTCACTAGGCAATAAATTGCCAAGAGAAATTTCACAGCTGAGCCAATTTTCTTCGCTATTCCGGACTAGATAGTGCTTCTAAATTTAATATCAAAAGATGTTATTTAGATTAGGAGTGATTTAATTTGAGCAAAAAGAAAATAATTATCGCTACGATTATGGCTTCTCTGTTGTTGATTGTGGGAGTTTTTGGCTTCAGTAATTCAACTCAGGCAGTCACAAAAAAGAAGTATGTTCAAGAATCGATTCCAACCATCTTTTTTCACGGCTATGCCAGCAGTTTTCATGCCGAGCAACAAATAACCGGGGCTATTAAAAAAGCCGGTGTAACGAAGACTATCGTGCGTGTTAACGTTAGTCCTAATGGTTATGCTAAGATGATTGGCTCGATTCCTAAAAAGGCCAAGAACCCTATTGTAGAGGTAAATTTCGACAACAGTCGCAATGGCAATTACCATACTCAAGGTCAGTGGGCCAAAAATGTTATCAAAGTTGTTCAAGAAGATTACAAATGTAAGAAAGTTAATCTAGTTGGTCATTCAATGGGGAATATGGCAATCAACTATTATATTTTGGACAATCCCGGTTTAAAAGATTTACCTAAGATAAATAAAGTCGTCGATATTGCTGGTCATTTTGATGGCATAATTGATGAAGATGATGAACCTAATGAAACAACGCTTGATAAAAATGGTAAGCCGGATCGAATGAATTCTTTTTATAAAGAACTACTGGAATTGAGAAAGGCTTATCCTAAAAATATTAAAGTATTAAATATCTATGGCGATAAAAATGACGGAACTCATTCTGATGGAGCAGTAACCAATGCTTCTTCAAAGTCTTTGAAGTATTTAGTCTCTGGGCGTGCTAAGTCTTATCAAGAAAACGAAGATAGTTGGCAAGATGGCAGCACACAGCAAGTTACATGAGAATAAGCAAGTTGATAAAGTACTAATCAATTTTCTATTTAAAAAATAATCTAAAAACTATTAAGCAAATGGGTACCATCCGGCTAGTGCAAAGCCGATTAAAGCAGTAACGATACAAAAGATAATAACTGCCCAAATCAGTGACTTGCTGATATTTTTTTGAGCTTTTCGAGCAAAAGCAATTTCAACTAATGCAATAAATGCTAATGCCACAATGATTTTTACAATCAACAGTATTGGCTCAACCGACCAAGCTTTGATTGCTAGTTTGATACCAGTAGCAATGATGACGAGATAACCTACACGCGTGATCATTTCATAGATTTGTGTGTGTGAATTAGTAAATAATGCTAAAAGGATCATGATTGCCATGACCATCCAAGTAATTAAATGTGTCCATAACCAAATCATATTTTGCCTCCTTGATACACTTTCAATCTTAGCATTTCGATGAAAAAAAGTAGCAATTCCAAACTGCAGTTTTGGATTGCTACTTTTTTTATTTCAGTAAGTTTTCTTTTCTCTTGCGATAGTCATCATCAGAAACATTACCTTTGGCGTATTCTTGATCAAGAATTTCTAGGGCACTAGTTTTTGAATGATTGCGGTTATTGTTGAGTAAGTACAAGACAACTAAAGCAACTAATAAGATGATGATTCCATAGAACCAAAATCCGCCACCCATGAAACCACCACCGAAACCACGACAATTAGCAAATCCCATCATAGTTATCACTTCCTTAAAATATTTCTACTCTAATTGTAAGTAAGAAGCATTTTAGGAGCAATCAAACTGCTTAGTTGGTACTTTGACGAAAGACTAATTTTGTAGCTAAAATGACTTTTTTGGCAACGTGTCGAGGGTTTGTTAAGACGTCTTGGATAGCATCAACAGCTGTTTCTCCCATTTGGACTGTAGCCACAGCGACTGAGCTGAGTTCAGGATTGACTAAACTAGCTATGGAAGTGTCATTGAAGCTAAAGATTTGAACTTGATTAGGCACAGAGATTTGTTCTTCTTGCAGAGCCTTCAAGGCTCCACTAGCCATTGGGTCATTAGAAATGAAAAATGCTTTTGGTAAATTAGGCAACGTTTTAATAGCTTGTTTCATCTGTTGATAACCGGATTCCTTCGTGAAATCACCTTTGAAACAAAGTTTAGTTTTAAAAATACTGTGCTTGTTCATAGCCTGTTGAAAACTATCGTAACGAAAGTCAGAAATGATCCGTTTGTCATCAGTTGAAGATTCTTCGCCATAGATTAAACCGATGTCAGAAATATTTTGACTAACAAAGTAGTCAATAACTTGTTCAATACCGTAATTGAAATCAGGTAAAACTGTATCAAACCCCTTAGCAAATTGATCATCGTCAATGAAGACTAAGTTGGAACTGATTCGTTTCATAGTCATTACTTGGTCTGAACTGAATTTTCCAATCGCAATGAGTCCGTCGATATCGGTTGGAATTTGTTCTAGATTATTGTGAAAGATTCTTAAAATTTCAAAGCTGTATTTTGGAGCTTGCTGTTCGATACCTTCACGGATCATCATGTAGTAGAGGTCATCTTGTTCTTTGGATTCGGAATACCACTGAACTAAGGCGATGTGTTTTTGAAAACGGGAATTCTTGTGATTAGCTTTTTGATAATTTAAGTCAGTCGCAATTTTTAGAATATTAGCTCTAGTTTGGTCAGTGACTGATAAAGTCAAATCGTTATTTAAAACTCGTGACACCGTTGCGGCAGAAACGTGAGCTTTTTTGGCAATATCTCGTAAAGTAGCCATTATGAAAGACTTCCTATGAATTTGTCGAAGGCCTTTTGACCTTGAGTGTTCCACTTGAAAACTCCAGCGTCTTCAAGCACACGACCAAAGACTAGGCCAGTTTCTTTGTTGACGATTTCAGCTACATTATCTTCGGTAAAATCGCACTTTTCTTGAAGTTGATCAGCCCAAGTTTTGTGATAGTCTGCCATTTTATTAGGTTGTTTGAGTAGGTAACGTTCGACTTCTTTTAGTTCATCTTTCAAACGAGCTGGTAAAATTGCCCGACCCATAACTTCAATTAAACCGATATTTTCTTTTTTGATATGTTGAACATCTTGATGGGGATGAAAAATACCGTCAGGGAATTCTTTTGAAGTTTGATTGTCACGTAAGACGATATCTAGAACATAATTTTCACCATCTTTGTAAGCAATCGGTGTAACAGTGTGATGACGAACACCGTCAGTATAGGCTCTGACATCAACCGTTGCATCAGAATAGTTTTTCCAGTTTTTGTGAATCAAAGTGGCAGCAGCAACTAATTGTTCTGGATCAGCACTAGTTAAACGAATCGTTGAAAGTGGCCATTTGACGATACCAGCTTTAACATTTTTTATTGGAAGAGTAATATCACGGTCAATTTTAGCTTTCATCATTGGAAATTCATGACGTCCACCTTGATAATGGTCATGACTGAGCATCGAGCCTCCAACGATTGGCAAATCAGCGTTACTACCGACAAAATATTGTGGGAAGATGCGGATGATTTCTAATAAATTATTGAAGGTATGTTGATTGATAATCATTGGTTGGTGAATTTTATTGAGAAAAATTGCGTGTTCACTAAAGTAAGCATAAGGGGAGTATTGGAAGCCCCAAGTTTGTCCACCGAGGGTAAAACGAATAATGCGGTGGTTACTTCTGGCTGGATAACCGAGACGTCCTAAGTAGCCTTCATTTTCCATACAAAGTTGACATTTAGGATAACCGGTTTGTTTTTGTTTACCAGCTAGAGCGATAGCTTTGGGGTCTTTTTCCGGTTTAGATAAGTTGATAGTGATTTCGAGATTTCCATAATCAGTTTTAACTTGATAAGAAATATTTTTAGCAATCGCTTTGACTTTGATGTAGTCATTGGCTTGACTTAATTTGTAAAAATAATTCGTGGCCGTTTGGGGACTTTTTTGATAAAGATTCCAAAACTTAGCATTAACTTTAGAAGGTAATGGAGTTACAAAGTCCATCAATTGGTCATTGAGGATCTCTTTTTCAGTTTGATTATCTTCAATTTTGCCATTTTGGATAGCTGTTTTAATCAAAGCCGTTTTGATATCGTCATCTGTTTGATGATTGTCGTCACCAACTAATGCACAGATGCGATTGTATAAATAAATCTTGTCGAGTTCTTGGTAGTCGTTGTCAGAATTAACGATCAAGTCGACAAATTGGTCAACACAAGACATTATTTTTCCACCTCAGAGATTTTGATTTCACTTGGTCCGTCAGCAATTTCAGCAATGTAAAAGTCGGCGTTGTAGCCGATTTTTTCTTGATAAATTTGACCGACATTTTGTTTGAATGATTCGACTTGGCCTTTTTGAACGAAGGCAATCGCACAGCCACCAAATCCAGCACCAACCATACGAGCTCCTAGGACGCCATCTTGTTGCCAAGCTGCTTCGACTAATGTATCAAGTTCAACGCCAGTTACTTCATAATCATAGTGAAGTGAAATGTGTGAAGCGTTGACGAGTTTACCAAATTCAGTTAGGTTGTTTTCCTTTAGATATTTGATAGCTTTAAGAGTTCTTTGGTTTTCAAAGACTGCATGACGAGCACGACGAATTAAGGTGTCATCGTTGATCAAATAAGAATTACGGTCGAATTCATCAATTGATAGTTCGCCTAAAGATTTGATATTTAGTTTAGTTTGAAGAAGAGCTAGAGCTTGTTCACATTGACTGCGACGTTCGTTGTACTTAGAGTCAGCTAGAGCACGTTGTTTGTTTGTATTCATGATTACGATGACGTGGTCGCCAAGTTCAACTGGAGCATAGTGATATTCCATCGTATTAGTATCGAGTAGGATAGCTTGGTCCTTTTTACCCATCCCAACAGCAAATTCATCCATGATCCCGGAGTTGACGCCGATATAGTTATTTTCGTTTTGTTGGCCCATTTTAACGAGATCAATTTGGTTTATTCCTAGTTTGAAGACATCATTTAAAATATTACCCATTAATAATTCAATTGAAGCGGAAGATGACAATCCTGCACCATCTGGTAAATTACCATGAACGTAAATATTGAAGCCATGGTCGATCTTGTAACCGTCTTTTTGAATTAAATAAATCATCCCTTTGAGATAATTTGACCAGTTGTCTTCTTTTTTATAAGTTAAGTCTTTTAATGTGACGGAAATAATCCCAGTATTTGGCAAGTTGGCAGAATACATTTGAATTGTTTCATCGTCACGATTGCCAAATGCAGCGTAAGTTCCCAAACTGATAGCACAAGGGAAGACGTTGCCACCGTTATAATCAGTATGCTCACCGATTAAGTTGATTCTACCGGGTGAGAAAAAGAGTTTTTCAGCGGATTCGTTAAAAATATCTTGATAGCCTTGTAAAATTTCTTTCGTATTCATAATCATTCTCCATTTTTACTAAATATTTACTTAACAAAATGATAGCGCTTTCCGATAACTAAAACAAGTAGTATAGATTTAATTATTCCTATAAAATGTTATTATTATATGCATGAGTGCCCATACTGGAAAAAAGAGGAAAAAAACCAATGAAAACGGCAGTGGTAACTGATACAGCGTCTTATTTGACACCGGAACAAATTAAAAAATATAACATTACTGTTTTACCAATTACAGTTATTTTGGGGAATAAACAGTACAAAGAAACTGAAGAATTGACTGATCAAGAATTCTTTGATTATTTGCGTAACGAAAAAGAATTGCCAACAACTTCTCAAGTATCGATGGGACAAATTCAAGAAGCCTATGACCGCCTAGTTGATGAGGGGTACGACACGATTATTTCGATTCATTTGTCATTAGGAATTACTTCTTTTATGGACAATTTGAGAATGTTTGTTAAGAGTTATGACAAAGCCAAGATTTATCCATTCGATTCAATGGCTGCTAGTGGTGCAGAGGCTGATTTGGTAATGTTAGCTGGACTATTAGCGCAACAAGGCGTTGAACCAGATGAAATTATTAAACATTTAGAAGATTTAAGAGCTTCTACGCACATTTTGTTTGCAGTTGATGATTTGAAACATTTGAGTAGAACTGGTCGTTTGAGCAATCACTCTGCCATCATCGGTAGTTTGTTGAACGTGAAGCCATTGTTGACTTTTAAAGATGGTAAAATTTATGCGATTGCTAAAGAAAGAACTATGCATCGTGCTTATAAAATGATTGCTACAGAAATTAAGAAATATACAGACCAGCACCCTGATTGGAATCTGCACATCACTATTGTTGATTCTAATAATCGTGAAATGCTAGATAAGTGGTCGAATGACTTCCAAGCAGATTTTCCTAAAGCTAGAATTTCTAAGAGTCATTTAGGACCAGCTATCAGTGTTCATACTGGTGAAAAGACTATGGGTGTCGTCTGGGACAAGGATTTTGAAAATGAAAACTAGAGTTGTGTTGTACGTCAATGATGTTGATATGAGCGTTGATTTTTGGACGATGGAATTTGGTGGTGAAGTATCTGACCGTCAAACTTTGAATGGTGGTTATCAAAATGTCATTATCAAAGTTTCTGCAGAAATGGAATTGTCGATTTTTCCTAAAGACTATATTCACATTTATGCCCCAGAAACCCCTGAAACTGTGCCATCATTGATGTTCTTCTCAGAAGATTTTTATCATTTACATGAAGAAATTTTGAGTGCCAGTGAGATCAGTGAAGTCAATGGTGTTTTGACTTTTAACTTCCAAGATCCCGAAGGCAATATGTTCGTCATGGCAAAGGAATAAGGTGAGTCCATTGTGGATTCATCTTTTTTTATACGATTTGTCCAGTTACTGATTGTATCTTTTATTTGCACAAGTGTTTGTATGACCATACACTTTAATTAGCATCAGAAAGGAAAAATGCTTATGAATACTTTGCATGAACAATTGTTGGATCAATTAGCTAGTTACGTCCAAACATTACCAGCTAATGCTAAATTACTTTCTGAAAGACAATTAGCGGATAAATACCAAGTGTCGCGTAACACTGTTCGTTTAGCATTGTTAGATTTAGAGTCGACTGGTTTAGTCCGTCGAATTCAAGGTCAAGGCACTTTTGTTAACAAAATCAATCTTCAAAGCGACCTAGGTAGTAGTTATCAATTCGGGCAACAAATGCGTTTATTAGGGAAAACTCCTAGTACGAAGATCATTAGTTTTGAAGAAAAAGATGTTAATGCTTACTTCGAAAAAAATCTCAATTTGGAAATTGGTGAGAAAATGTTTAAAGTTAGGCGGTTACGTTTAGCTGATGATGAACCGATGATGTTAGAGAGAAGTTTCTTGCCAGTGAAGTTATTTCCAACTTTGACTAAAGAAATGCTTGAAAATGATTCGATGTATAACGTCTTTGAACAAGAATTTGACGAAAAAATCGACTACGCCGACGAATATTTTTCGGCTGATGTCATTAGTAACTGTGATTGTGAGCCTATGCAGTTAAAACCAGGAACGCCATGTCTACATTTGGAGAGAAAAGCCTATGATGAACAACGGCATATTATTGAGTTCACTTTGAGTACTGCACGCAGTGATGAGTTTGCTTATCATGTTAGACATAATTTGGAAAATTAAAAAAGATGCTGAAAATTAGATCAGCATCTTTTTTTGCGCTTATTTGATTATGAAGGGTTAAGCAGTAGCAACTGGAGTTGTTTCAAGTGTTGGTTTAGTTAAAGCGACAATGTCATCACCTGAAGCGACATCAGATTTGTTCAAACGGTCGACGTCTGAATAAGTAGCGCTGTTGGTTATAACGACCATAACAGTTGTGTCATAGCCAGCAGTTTGAATTTTTTGAAGATCGAAAGTTCCTAATAGATCACCTTTGTTGACGTGTTGTCCTTGAGTAACATTGGAGGTAAAATATTGTCCTTTGAGATCAACTGTATCGATTCCTAAGTGAATCAATATTTCGGCGCCGTCATCAGTTTGAATTCCATAAGCGTGTTTAGTTTCATAGGCAACAGTCAAAGTTCCGTCAGCTACTGCATAAACATTGCCATCGTTAGGTTTTATAGCAGCACCTTTACCCATAATTTCAGCTGAGAAAACTTGGTCATTGACTTCAGACAAATTGATCAATTCACCACTAACAGGAGCGGCAATCATTTCGTCAGCGACTTCGATATTTTTACCTTCAGAAACAGGTGTAGCAGTCGTTACTTTGTCAAATTTCTTACCGTAGGCATATGTCAAAACAAATCCTAAAGTGATACTAATAATGATACTAATGAAGAACGGTAGATAAGACTTAGGTGGTAAGGAAATGAAGCCGATGATCCCAGCAGCACCTAAAGCACTAGATAGAACGTGGAAAATACCGATAATAATTGAAGAAATACCTGAAGCAATCATGGCACAGAAGAATGGGTAGCGAAGCTTTAGATTAACACCAAAGATTGCAGGTTCAGTGATTCCTAGTAAGGCTGAAATACCAGCTGAAGAAGCAAGTCCTTTTTGTTTTTCATTTTTAGAGATAAAGAAAACAGCAAGACAAGCAGCACCTTGAGCAGCGTTGGCCATTGAAGCAATTGGAAAGATGAAATCTCCACCAGTTTTGGCGATATTAGTTAATAATTGAGTTTCGATAGCCGGAAAGCTTTGGTGCAAACCAGTAACTACGATAGGTGAGTAGAAAGTACCAAAGATAGCTGTACCGATAAAGCCAGTTGTGTTGTACATCCAAACGATACCGTTAGTTAAAGCATCTGATAATGTTCTCATGATTGGTCCAACACCGATGAAAGTTAAAAGACCAGTGATGATAACAGCAATTAATGGTGTGAAAATAAAATCAGGTGTAGCAGGCATGTGCTTGTGGAGCCATTTTTCAATCGTAGCCAAGATCCAAGAAACTGCTAGAACTGGTAAAACTTGTCCTTGATATCCAGCTTGGGCAACGTTCATACCAAAGATATTCCAGTAAGTCATTTTACCGGCTGCCATCACGTTAGCAACGTCATAACCACTAACTAAACTTGGCATAACCATTGCCATACCAATAGCGGCACCAAGATAAGGGTTACCACCGAAACGTTTCGTAGCAGAGAAACCGATTAAAATCGGCATGAAAGTAAATGGTGCTGAAGCTAGTAAATTGATTAGTTCAGAAACACCCTTTAAACCAGGATACATTTGAACGACGGATTGAGCTCCGAAGAGGTCTTGAGAAGTCAAAACATTGTTCAAAGCCATCAATAGACCACCGGCAACTAAAGCAGGAATCAGTGGTACGAAAATATCAGAAAGAAGTTTTACTAAAGCCATGACAGGGTTAGATTTTTTGCCATCGATGGCAAGATTTTTTAAGTCATCAGGTGTGACTTCTTTTAGACCAGTTTTTTTGATGAAGAAATCGTAAACCTTGTCAACATCCCCAGGCCCAATAATGATTTGATATTGGCCATTGATACTGAAGGTACCTTTAACGTCATCATCATTGTCCAACCCTTTTTGGTCGATTTTTTTGACGTCTTTAACTACTAATCTCAATCGAGTGGCACAGTGAGCGGCAGCAATTAAATTATCTTTGCCAACATACTTGATTACTCTATCAGCAACTTGTTCATGATTCATAATACGTTCCTCCTAAAAATTCATGTAAGCGCTTTTCGTAATTTAATAATACCTGCTTTTTTCAAAATGTCAAACGTTTATCAAAATTATTTTGCTTATTAAATATATAATTTGAGAATTGCTTTAAATTGGTGATTGAATACAATGTTAAACGATTGACAATTTTATATAAAAGCGGTTACAATGATAACTAATCAAGGAAAGTCGAGTTAGAACAATGATTACAGAATGGACGACAAAATTAAGATACTTACCATATGAGAATTGGCCTGCAGAACAAATCGCCGATATCAAAAAAAACATTGCTAATTCTCATTGGCGTCTGGGTTATCACATTCAACCTAGTACTGGATTGATGAATGATCCAAATGGTTTTTCTTATTTTAATAATCAATGGCATTTGTTTTATCAATCATTCCCTTATGGCCCCGTACATGGTTTGAAAAATTGGACCCACTTAACTTCTAATGATTTGGTAAATTGGCAAGATCACGGGCCAATATTATTGCCTGGGGATGCTCAAGATAGTCACGGCGCTTATTCTGGTTCAGGTATCGTTGTTGATGACAAATTATTCTTAATGTATACCGGAAATGTCAGAGATAAAGACTGGGTCAGACATCCTAAACAAGATGGTGCCTGGTTAGATAAGAATAATCAGCTACAAAAAATTGCTACACCATTAATTGATCAAGTTAAACCAGGTTTTACTGATCATTTTCGTGACCCCCAAATTATTGAACACGACGGCCAGTATTATTGCTTGATAGGTGCTAGAAAAAAAGATGACACTGGACACGTTTTAGTTTATCAAGCACCAAAAGTTACGGGACCTTGGTCATACAAGGCGGAATTGAAATTTACTGATGAACCAATGGGTTACATGATTGAATGCCCTAATTTAGTCTTTATCGATAACAAACCAGTTTTGATCTTTTGTCCGCAAGGAATTTCTCAGGATGTTTTGAAACATCAAAATATTTATCCTAATGCCTATGTAGTCGGAGAAGGATTTGACTGGGATAAATTTGAATTTATCAATCCTTCAACTATTAAGAACTTGGACGAAGGATTTGACATTTATGCGACTCAAGCATTCAATGCTCCAGACGGTCGAGTTTTGTCAATCAGTTGGATTGGATTGCCTGATACGACTTATCCAAGTGACGTTGAAGGCTGGGCGCATTGCTATAGTTTAGTTAAGGAACTAAAACTCATCGGGGGACGACTTTATCAACAACCAGTAGTGGAAAATAATCAATTAGTCGAAGCAACTATCGACTCAAAAGAAATTGCACCTCAAACAAAAATTTCAGCTACAATCAGTGGTTTAGAGGGAACCATTGTTATTACAACTGAAGAGGATGAAGAAATAAAAATAATTATCGATGCTCCTAATGGTAAAATATTAGTTGACCGGACTAAAGCAGGAATCCCTTTTGCGACCGACTTTGGTACAACGAGAGGTTTTGAAATGGCCGGAGAAATCAACCAAGTAGATTTGTATTTGGATAATACTGTTTTTGAATTGTACGTCAATAATGGCGAATTAGTATTTACAGGTAGGATTTTTCCGAAAGGAAAGAAGTTCTTTGCGGAATCTGACTTGCCAATTGCAAAGCAGCGGTTAAAGAAGATTTATTGAGAGGATAGATTATGGCGACACTAGATGACATTGCAAAACTAGCTGGGGTATCAGCAACGACAGTTTCACGAGTAATCAATAATTATGGTTCTTTATCGGAGAAGACCAAGACAAAAGTTTTTTCAGCGATGCAAGAATTAAATTATCAACCCAATAGTTTAGCACGCTCACTCAAAGGCAAGAAAACGAAATTAATTGGTGTTATTATGCCAGGTGTCAGCAATCCATTTTTTGGACAGATGGTACAAGAAATTGAGGATCAACTGTTTAAAAAAGGTTTCAAAATGATTCTTTGCAATGCTGGAAACGATGCTCAAAAGGAAAAAGATTATTTACGAATGTTGATGGCTAATCGAGTTGATGGAATAATTGCTGGGTCGCATAATTTGGGAATTGAGGAATACCAAAAGGTCGGACTACCAATTATTTCCTTTGATCGCTACTTGTCAGACAACGTTCCTATTGTTAGCTCCGATAATTATCAAGGTGGAGAACTAGCCGCTCAATCGTTGATCAGTAGTGGCAGTAAGAATCCTCAAATCATCACTGGTTCCAATCGTCCTAATAGTCCAACAAATTCTCGTTTGACTGGCTTCAAAGACGTTTTAGAAAAGCATGATTTATCTTATAATTTGATTGAATTGCCATTCAGTTCATCGCCAAATATCAAGAGCCTCAAAATTAAAGAATTATTGACCAATAAAAAAATCGACGGTATTTTTTGTACCGACGATTTAACAGCTTTGTTAGTTAAGCAACAAGCTCAAGCCCTGAATTTACAAATTCCAACCGACATTCGCTTAGTTGGCTATGATGGGACTAACTTCATCCAAAACTACCATTCCGAATTGACGACTATCATGCAGCCGATTACTGATATCGTAACGATGATGATCGACTTGTTGTTAAAACGTATTGATGATCCAGATTGTCAGTTGGAGAAAAATTATGTTTTGCCAGTTAAGTTGATTACTGGTGGGACTACTATTTAAATTGGAAATAAAAATAGCATCTATTCTTTATAGGACGTAACTTTAGACAGTTTACGTATAGTGAGAATAGGTGCTTTTTTTCGGCAAGATCATTTGCTAGATTTAGCAGATATTAATAACATCATTGGTCTTCTAAATTCATCTTTCATTCCAGGAACATCTAATAAATGTGCTGGTGGAGTGGGTTCTTGTAACTCAGTTATCGTGAAGTTATTTTGAATTAAAGTATTCACGTAAGTAGTCAAAGTCTTATGGTATTTAATAACTTTGTGATCAAGAAAATTGGCGATTCGTTCACCTTCGTCAAAATAGTGATCGACTGGCCAACAAGTGATTTTCCCATTCTCGTCATAGAACCAGTCTTGATTACCATAAGCTGTAAAGATGGGATGCTCAACAGAAAAGATAAAGTTGCCATTAGGCGTTAAGCAATTTTTGATTCGCTGACAAATGTCATTAAAATCAGGAGTGTAGTGCAAGGCTAAAGAACTGATAACAATGTCAAAGCTATTTTGAGGAAAGGCAATATCTTCCATCGCCATCTTTTGATAGTGAACGTTGTCATAATGATTCTTTTCTTGAGCTACTTGCAACATATTTTCAGAGATATCGATTCCTAAAACAGATTTGGCTCCATTTTTTGCAGCATAGAGATCATGCCAACCGAATCCACAACCTACATCAAGAACACGTTTATCTTTGAAATCTGGCAACATTTTTTGAAAAGTTGGCCATTCGCCAGCAGCTTTTAAACCATCAACTGAGCGTGGAAATTTACTATAAGCTTTGAAAAAATCGTCATTGTCGTATTCATTTTCTACCATGAGAAATCCGTCCGGCTAATTTTGTTGAAATTAAAAAACACATTAAATTGAGTTTAACTCAATCTAATGTGTTTTTGCTTATTATCTTCTAATTAATTTAACAACTGTTTCTACGTGAGGTGTTTGTGGGAACATATCAACTGGTTGTAAGTAAACCACGCGATATGAATCAGACAAGCGAACTAAATCTTTTGCCAAAGTTGAAGGGTTGCATGATACGTAAACTAATTTGTTAACAGGGTTGCGTGTCAAAGTTGTTAATAACTTGTTATCAAGTCCTGTTCTTGGTGGATCGACGACGATTGCGTTAACTTCTTTGCCATCTTTTAAAAGCTTGGGATAAATTTCATCGGCTGAACCAACGTAATAGTCAGTATTGTCGACTTCATTTAACTTGGCGTTTTCCTTAGCATCTTCAATTGCTTCAGGGATGATTTCGATACCGTAGACGTGTTTTACTTTGTTAGCCATTGTGATACCAATCGTACCGACACCACAGTATGCATCTAACAAGACGTCACGTTGATTAGGTTCTAAGGCTTCGTTGACTAAATCGTAAAGTCGGTCAGTTTGAAGTGAGTTCAGTTGTAAGAAAGCTCTAGGCGAGAAGTTAAATAGGTAACCATTGATGTCTTCTTGTAAGTATTTGTCACCCCATAGAAGTTTAGTTTCATCGCCCCAAACGCCAGCTTTGTCTTCTTTGTTGATGTTTTGAGAAATTGAACTGACTTCGGGGATCTCTTCTTGAATACGTTCGATCAATTGGTGTTCTTTGATAAATTTAGGTGAACGAGTGATGAAAGTAACTTGTAATTGGTTAAATTCAACTGATTCACGGATAACGATCATGCTCAAGATACCAGATTTAGTTTCCGGATTGAAAACAGGAATTTCTAAGTCTTTGACCATTTGAACAATTTTTCTCATCGCTGACATCGTTAGATCCATTTGGGTTGGCATTTCTTCTAGGTCAACTAATTCTTGAGTGCCAGTTTTGTACAAACCACAGCGAATTTCACCATCAATTTCTTGAATAGGGAATTGAGCTTTGTTACGGTACTTTTCTTGTTGGACTGAGGCCACAGTAGGTTTGATCATGTATTTTTGATAAGCGTAAGGCTTATACTTGTCGAGTGATTCACGTAAAATGTTAGCTTTGAAATGGAGTTGTTCTTTGTATTTGATGTGGGCAAATTCTAACCCACCAACTTCATCAGCTAACTTAGGTGTTTCGGGATTTCTGAAATGAGAAGCTTTTCTAATTTTGTGAATGCGACCATTTAAGAAACGTTCGTGAACATCAGTAACTTCGCAGACGATGACATCTTCAGGCACCGCTTTAGGAACGAAGACGATAACGTGTTTGAAGAAACCAATCCCTTCGCCATTGATTCCGATACGTTTGATAGTTAATGGAAATCTATCGCCGACTTTTAATTCTTGCGTAATATTATTTGTATGCATTATTTTTCCTTTGAATGATTTTGAGATAAACTACTAATGAGTATAACATGGCGAGGTAGAAAAACATTGGCAAAAGTAACGAAGATTCAAGCACAGAAACGAAAA
Organism: Companilactobacillus futsaii JCM 17355; assembly: GCF_001435505.1. Taxonomy (GTDB): domain Bacteria; phylum Bacillota; class Bacilli; order Lactobacillales; family Lactobacillaceae; genus Companilactobacillus; species Companilactobacillus futsaii. Next base: position 14,687 of record NZ_AZDO01000014.1, read on the forward strand.
GGACGCTATAATGTCTTTCTTGATGGACAGTATGCGTTTCCAGTGGCGGAGACAACTTTGATTGAATTTCGTCTGATGAACGGAGTTGAATTGACTGATGGTCAAATCAAAGAAATCAAAGACCGTGAAAATATCAATAAAGCCTATGGCGATGCGGTCAATTATTTGAGCTACCAATTGCGAACTGAAAAAGAAATCAAAGATTACCTTTATAAAAAAGAATATCATCGTGATGCCGTTGATGATGTCATCGTTAGACTAGAAAAATTGCATTATTTAGATGATGGAAATTATGCTAAAAGTTTTATCAATACACAATTACGGACAACTGCTAACGGTCCTAAAATTATCGAACAGAAACTTCATCAAAAGGGTGTCCCTGATAACATAATTCAAGATAAGTTATTTGAAATCGATGAAGACACCTTGATTGAGAATGCGACTGAATTTGCTAAAAAGCAAGCTCGTAAACAAAAGCGGGCCTCATTTTCACAGATGTTGACGAAGATTAAGCAAGGACTTTATCAAAAAGGATATAATAACGAAATTATCGAAGAAGCTCTTAAAGATCTAGAGTTAGAACCAGATGAAGATGACGAATTAGAAAAATTACGCAAGTTGGTCCAAAAAGTTGAACACAGATATGATAAACCAGAAAAATTGATCAAGTATCTAATGACTAAAGGTTTCCATTTTGACGAAATAAAGAAAGTTTTGTCTGAGGATTCTGATAACTAGATTTGGCTAAATATGCCGTCGTCCGCAAAAATCCTGTGGCTGGCTGGAACATAGCCGACGCGATTTTGAGCTTTTGCATAAACCAAGTGCGCAAAATCTCAAAACTCGGTCTTTCACTAGGCAATAAATTGCCAAGAGAAATTTGGCTATTGAGCCGCCACAGGATTTTTGCTACCGACTAGAGTCTATTTTCTATTTGGATAGAATTAGACACATACTTTTTGAATAACAGTAATATATTGCAATTCCAATAATATCTTCTATTAATTTTCTGAAGTAGCTTATATAAAGATAGAAACCACTATCTAGTCGGGAGCGAGGTACTGGAAAATGCTCAGCCGTGAAATTCCACTTAGCGATTTATCGCTTAGTGGAAGCCCAATCTTGAAGACTTTGCCCGGTTTTGGTTTTAGCAAAGGCTCCAAGTTGTGGCCACAGCGTTCCAGCGTTTTCCAGTGCCGAACGGACGACGGCATCTTAACACTAACTAAACTAAATAATAACGATATCTTTCAATCGTTTCACAGCTCTGTTATAATTTTTTTGGATAAGAATTAGATTTGAGAAAGCTGGTAAGTTATGCAGATTCCTAGAGAAGGGGATTACGTAGCAATCCAGAGTTATAAGCATGATGGTCATTTACATCGTACTTGGCGTGAAACAATGGTGCTAAAGACAAGTGAAAACGAAATTATTGGTTGTAATGAGAACACTCTTGTCACAGAAGCAGATGGACGTCGTTGGGTAACTAGAGAGCCCGCACTGGTCTATTTTCATAAGAAGTATTGGTTCAATATTATTACTATGATAAGAGAGAGTGGAGTATCTTATTACTGCAATCTAGCGACACCGTTTGCCTTAGACAAAGAGGCCATCAAATATATTGATTACGATTTAGATGTTAAAGTTTTCCCAGATGGGGAGAAAAGATTACTTGATGTGGATGAATATGCCGCACATAGTAAGATGTGGAATTATCCACCAGAAATAGATACGATTTTACATTATAATGTCGACGTTTTAATTGATTGGATCGATAAAGGCAAAGGACCATTTTCACAGGCTTATGTTGATCTTTGGATGCAAAGATATAAGGAACTGTCACACCATTAGGATTGCTATATCCTGATTAGGCTGCCGTAATGGTAGTCTTTTTTTGTATAAGGAGATAATTATGGAGTTAAGAGTTTTGAATTACTTTTTAATGGTTGCTCGTGAAGAAAATATTACTAGAGCAGCCAATCTTTTACACATCAGTCAACCAACTTTATCACGACAAATTGCTAACTTAGAAGAAGAATTAGGTACCAAATTGTTCACTCGCCACAGTCACCAAATTACTTTGACTGAAGATGGACTATTGTTACGAAGACGTGCTCAAGAAATGCGCCAACTCAGTGATAAGATTAAAAGTGAGTTGTCATCTGATCAAACGGAATTGAGCGGTGAAATTTCGATTGGTAGTGGAGAATTGCAAGGTATGAATGAGTTAGGCGATATTATCGTTGCTTTTCACAAAAAATATCCCTTGGTGACTTTCAATATACAAAGTGGTAATGCAGAAGATATCACATTAGGTATTGAACAAGGTTTGTTAGATATGGCAATTTTTATTGAACCAATTGATACAGGAAAATATGATTTTGTCCGTTTAATTCAAAAAGAAAATTGGGGTATTTTGGTTAGAAATGATTCACCACTTGCCAAATATGAATATATCGAACCAAAAGATTTAAAGAATCAAGAATTGATAATGTCGAGAAGTCAGGCTATGCAAAGTGAAATCAATCATTGGTTGGGAAAATACAAGCAGTCGACAAGTTATTTATCAACATATAATCTACTTTACAATTCGGCAATCTTAGTTAAACGTGGTTTGGGGATTGCACTTTGTTTAAGTCTTGAGGCAAAATATGATGATGTAACTTTTGTACCTTTAAAACCAGAATTGGCGTACAGTTCAGTTCTAGCTTGGAAGTCAGAAGAAGTTACTTCTAGGACAGTTGCGGCATTCATCGATTTTACCAAGAAATACCTTCAAGACATTTCTAATAATCAAAAATAAGCATTATACATATCAAAGAATAGGCGTCATAATATGGTTGTTCCGTTAAGGAGCAGCCATTTTTGTTGAGAGAGCAAATATGAATAAAGAAGAAGTAAGTCAAAAATATCAAATCCCAGTTAGCCTCCTCGATGAATATGAATCTTGGGGTTTGTGCAATGTTGTGAAATTCGTTATGGGTGAGTGGCAATATGATGATCAAGATATTGAACGCCTAAGTACGATCATGGCTTTGCATGATATGGGTTTCAAAAATGACGAGATTGAAAAGTACATGCGTTTATTGTTGGAAACAAAGAATTCTGCTGACGAGATAATTCAGCTTTTAACTAAGAAGCGTCAAAACAAACTCGATCAGATTCATTTTCAAGAGAAGCAATTGGAACGAATTGATTATTTACGATATAAAATTAAAAAATCACAGGAGAAATAATACATGAATTTAATGCAAGAAGATTTAAAGATGCCAAAAGTCGCTTTGGGAACTTGGGCTTGGGGTGAAAGTAAATCAGCCAACAAAGTTTTTGGTAACAGTTTAACTGCCAATGACTTGGAACCAATTTTTAATAGAGGAATGGAATTAGGTTTGAATCTTTGGGACACTGCTGCTGTTTACAATGATGGTGATTCTGAAGCAATTTTAGGAAAATTCATTAAGGGAATTGATCGCGATAAGGTAATTTTATCAACAAAATTTACTCCACAAATCGCTGATGGTAGTGAAAAAGCTGTTGAAAACATGTTTGATGGCAGTGCCAACCGTTTGAATACTAATTTTGTTGATATTTATTGGATTCACAATGATGCCGATGTTGACAAGTGGACTAGAGAAATTGTTCCTTTAGCTAAAGAAGGCAAAATTAAATATATCGGCATTTCTAATCATAACTTAGAAGAAATCAAACGTGCTAATGAAATTTTGCATGAAGCTGGATTCAAAATTTCTGCCGTTCAGAATCACTTCAGTATTTTGGATAGAACCTCAGAAACATCAGGAATTATTGATTATTGTAAAGAAAATGATATTAATTTCTTTTCATACATGGTTTTGGAACAAGGTGCGCTATCAGGAAAATATGATACTAAGCATCCATTCCCCAAAGACAGTGAACGTGCTGAAGTTTATAACGATAAATTAGATAAGCTAGAAAGTTTAATCAATGGCATGAGGGAAATTGCTCAAAAGCATAACGTTGATGTAGCACAAATTCCAACCGCTTGGGCAGTCGCTAAAAATACTATTCCAATCATTGGTGCAACTAAGGTCAAACACATTGAAGATGCTGCAAAAGCTAGTGAAGTGAAATTGACTGCCAGTGAAGTTGCCAAATTGGATGAATTGGGTAATAAAACAGCTATCGATACAACTCGTGTATGGGAACAAAATATGTAGTAAAGGAAGTAAATATTTTGAAGTATACAAAATTAGGTAATACAGGATTAGATGTTTCAAGAATTTGTTTGGGAACGATGGGCTTTGGTCGACCTGATTCCGGAATGTTTCCTTGGGCAGTCGGTGCCGATGAGAGTGAAAAAGTTGTTCAAAAGGCTTTAGATTTAGGTATTAATTTCTTTGATACAGCCAATATTTATTCATACGGCGATAGTGAGGAATTTTTAGGTAAAGCTTTGAAGAAAAATGCTAATCGTGATGAAGTAGTTGTTGCTACAAAAGTCTTCTTTTCGCATTCAGACAAGCCTAATCAAGTTGGACTTTCAAGAAAGAGTATTTTGAGCAACATCGACAAAAGTCTACGGCGATTAGACATGGACTACGTTGATCTTTATATCATTCATCGCTGGGATTACAACACGCCAATCGAAGAAACTATGGAAGCACTTCACGATGTTGTCAAAGCTGGTAAGGCTAGATACATCGGTGCTTCAGCCATGTATTCTTGGCAATTTGAAAAAGCTCAAGCTATTGCTCGTGAACACAATTGGACAGAGTTTGTTTCGATGCAAAATCATTTGAACCTCTTGTATCGTGAAGAAGAGCGAGAAATGATGCCACTTTGTGAGGATGAAAACATTGCTGTGACACCTTATAGTCCTTTAGCTTCAGGTCATTTAACACGTCCAACTTGGGATGCTGACACTAAGCGTTCACAAACAGATTCAGTTGCTAGAAGTAAGTATGACGCTTCAGAACAAAATGATTTAGAAATTATCGAGCGAGTCAAAGAAGTTGCCGATAGAGAAAATGCTACTATGGCACAAGTTGCCTTAGCTTGGTTGTTACAAAAGAAACAAGTCGTTGCTCCAATTATCGGTGCTACTAATACTAAACATCTGGCTAGTTCAGTGGCTGCCGTTGATTTGAAGTTGTCACAAGATGACGTTGATTATATGGAAGCACCTTATTTACCACATAAGTTAGTCGGTGCTTTTACTAAAGATGAAAATGATTTAACACGTTAGGAGAAATTTATGACTAAAATTATTATTTTGGGAGCTCATGGACAAACAGCTCGAATCGTTACTGATGAATTATTACAAAATTCTGATAATGAATTGAAGTTATTTTTGAGAAATAGTACTCGTCTCAAGCAATATCAAAGCAATCCCCGAGTAGAACTAATTGAAGGCGATGTTTTAAACACAGAACAATTGGCTCAAGCAATGCAAGATGTCGACTTAGTTTATTCAAATGTCGGTGGAATCGATTTAGCCGACCAAACTAAGAGCATTATTAAAGCTATGGATCAAGCCAATCAGAAACGTTTGATTTTTATTAGTTCGTTGGGAACTTATCATGAAGTTCCTGGTAAATTCGGTGAATGGAATGAAAGTGCTATTGCAAGCTTTTTACCTGGATTTAGAAAGTCAGCTAAACTGATTGAAGATTCTGATTTGGAGTACACTATGATTCGTCCTGCTTGGATGGATAATAAAGATGAAATCGATTATGAAACAACACAAAAAGGTGAGCCATTTAAAGGAACAGAAGTTTCTCGAAAGAGTATCGCTGATTTTGTAATCAAATTGATCAATAATCCTCAAGCTCATATTGGGGAAAGTGCTGGTTTGAACAAACCTAATACTGATGGAGATAAACCTGCATGGATATAAAAATTGATGCTTTTGCTCATGTATTACCAACCGATTTATTGAACTATATAAAAAGTGATTTTACAGATGTTATAGATAAAAATCCATTTTTGAAGATTCCAGCATTGAGTGATTTAAACATTCGTCGCAAAGATTTTCCTAAAGACGTCAAACAAATCATTTCAAACGTGAATTTGAATCCTGAGGATTATTTTGATGGTAAAAAGGCTGCCCAATTGTGTTGGGATGCTAATGAAGAATTGTTGAAATTGGTAAACGGAAACGAAGACATTTTTGTTGGAGCAGTAGCTATGGTGCCAATGAATAACATCCCTAAAGCAATTGAAATAATTGAGCAACAAGTGGTACCTAATAATAAATTTGTTGGTATTCAATTGTTTACGCAAGCATTAGATAAATCAATTGCTAGTGTGGAGTATGAACCAATTTTTCTTGAAATGAGTAAAGTCGACTTGCCAATATTTTTACATCCGGTCTTTGATAATAATAAAAGAGATAATAACATCACTTTTAGTTGGGAATACGAATTGACCCAAGCTATGATGCAAATCGTTCAGGCTGGTTATTTTGAAAAATATCCTAAATTAAAAATTATCATTCATCATGCCGGAGCAATGATTCCATTCTTTGCAGGCAGAATCAAATATACGATGACTGATCAAGAGTATCATGACTTTAAGAAATTTTATGTCGATACAGCTATCTTGGGTAATCCTAAAGCCTTAGAGTTAGCAATTGACTTTTTCGGTAGTGAGCATATGGTATTTGGGACAGATGCGCCTTTTGCAGTGGTGCCTAATGGAGCAACTGAACAAATTATTGATGCTATTAATGATATGAAAATTTCAACAATCACGCGTAATGATATTTTTTTCAATAATTTTCTTAAAATAATTAGACCCAATCTATTCATAGAATAGTAAATACAGTAAAGCAGGAGTCAAGATTGTGAAT
>NZ_AZDO01000095.1 GCF_001435505.1 Companilactobacillus futsaii JCM 17355
GTGTTTTTTTATTTATTTTTTCTTAAGGTGGCTAACTTGATTATAAAATTCGCCGTGTTTTTATTTTTTGGGAACAGTAGTAAGTGTCACATCATAAACATCGTATTTCTGATAAAGTTTATCCTTAATTTTACCCTTTAATTGATAAATCAACATTGCGGTATCTTCTGCATCGACTTTTATAATTATGTCGACAATTAACATATTTCCATTATATCTACTACTTAAATCAACCACATCTAGGACTTCTTCAAAACTATTAATGTCGTTTCGCATGCTTTTTTCCAATACAGGATCAACGTAATCTATCAAGTTCAAAGCTGCTTCTTGAAAAATCACAATTCCTTGCCACAAAATAAATAATCCAATCACTACACTTACAACGCTATCGAGAAATGATATTTTCAAAGCAATTGATATCAAAACTGTGATCATCGTACTAAAACTGGTTGCAACATCTCCTATGCTATCTTTGGCAGCTGCTTGTAAGGAAGAATTGTTCAACTTTTTTCCATTGTGATAATTAATGTACCAGACCACTAACATCAAAACGGTTGCGATACTTGCGCCAATGGCAGAAACAAGATTAGGTCTTTCAAGAATGCTTAAATTTAGCAACCCCTTTATACCGCTATAAATAATTTGAATTGCAATCAAAATAATTATCAAGCTGGTCACTAAAGTAAAAACAGTCTCCAACCTAAACCGGGAAAGCTGCAACGAATTTTTACTACGAATACTTTCCTTTGGCAAATCTCGTCCAAGAATATCATCATCATCGACATCGGTTGCTTCTTTAATGCCAAAAATTAATACTCCAGTTGATAAAACTCCCGAAAGATTGTTTAGCGCATCAGCTCGCAGTGCCTGAGAATTACCAACTTTAGCTAACCAATATTCAATAATAGTAATCAAAATATAAATGAATATATTAATATACAAGAATTTTGTTGAATGTTTTAATTTATTTATTTCTTTTTCCTGAAGTGACCTTTGTAAATTGGATTCTTTAGAAAAGTAATCTTCAAATTTTTTCATACTCTACCTCAAGACTAAGTAAATGACAATTTATAAAGAATGTAAAATAATTAACTCATTTAATCATGGAAAGAGCCAAATCCAAAACCTTTTCACCATCCATCGTGCCAAAATCCTTCATACCTATTACCGCGACCGGAACATCAACTTCCTTAACAACTAATTTAAATAAATATTGAATTTGAGGGCCTAACAAAATAACATCTGGACTATATTTTTTACATTCATCAGGAATAGTCGATCCTGCCGTTGCAAATATTGATACATCAACGTTTCTTCTCTTTGCTGCTTTCTCCATTTTGGTAACTAATAAAGAAGTTGACATCCCACCAGCACAAGCCAACATGATAACTTTTGACATAAGATTAGCCCTCCTATTTTTATGTATGCGTTATCATTATACGACAAAAAAAGACCCGGAAATCAACTGACTTCTGAGTCTTAATTATTATTTATCCAACTCATTAATCTGAGCTTGAACTTGTTCATTACTTCTAAATTCATCATAAGTAGTATCACTACGATCAACCACACCATTAGCAGTTAAGTAAATCAAACGGTTAGCAACTGTTTGAATGAATTGGTGATCATGTGATGCAAACAAAATTGAACCCTTGTAATCAATCAAACTGTCATTCAAGGCAGTAATTGATTCCAAATCCAAATGATTAGTTGGGTCATCTAATAACAAGACGTTAGCTTTCAACAACATCATCTTCGACAACATAACACGAACTTTTTCACCACCGGATAAAACGTTGACCATCTTAGTAACATCGTCACCAGAGAACAACATTCTACCTAAGAATCCACGCAAGAATGTATCATCATCTTCGCCTTTTTCAGCAAATTGACGCAACCAATCGATAATTGATGTTTCTTCATCAAACATAGCGTTGAAGTCTTTTGGCAAGTAAGCTTGGCTAGTTGTAACTCCCCAAGTAACGGTACCAGAATCAGGTGTGATTTCACCAGTTAAGACCTTGAATAAAGCTGTTGTGACCATATCGTTTTTAGCTAAGAAAGCCACTTTGTCGTCTTTATTCAAAATAAAACTAACATTCTTCAAGATTTGCTTGCCATCGATAGTAACTGATAAATCCTTAACTTGTAGCAAGTCATTACCAATTTCTCGGTTAGGGACAAATTTGATAAATGGATAACGTCTGGAACTAGGTTGAATATCGTCTAAAGTAATCTTATCAAGCATTTTCTTACGGGAAGTGGCTTGCTTAGATTTAGATGCATTGGCCGAGAAACGGGCAATAAAATCTTGTAATTCTTTGATTTTTTCTTCTTTTTTAGCATTTTGATCTTGTTTCATTTGTTGAGCTAAAGCTGAAGATTGTTGCCAGAAATCATAGTTACCTGCATAAAGTTGAATCTTACTGTAATCAAGATCAGCCATGTATGTACAAACTTTATTCAAGAAGTAACGGTCATGGGATACAACGATAACAGTATTTTCAAAGTTGATCAAGAATTCTTCTAGCCAATCGATTGAGTCAACATCCAAACCATTTGTAGGCTCATCTAGTAGCAAAACATCAGGTTGACCAAAGAGCGATTGAGCCAACAAAACTTTAATCTTTTGACCAGCAGTTAAGTTAGCCATTTTTTCTTGATGTAAACTTTCAGGAATATTCAAGCCTTGAAGCATTTGCGAAGCTTCACCTTCTGCTTCCCAGCCGCCCATTTCACCAAATTTTGCTTCAAGATCGGCAGCTCTTAGACCGTCTTCTTCACTAAAATCAGGTTTCATATAAATAGCATCTTTTTCTTGCATGATTTCATACAAGTCAGTGTGTCCCATAATGACAGTTTCCATAACTGTATAGTCATCATAATCAAAGTGGTTTTGTTTCAAAGTTGCCAGACGTTCGTTAGGTCCAAGTTTAACTGAACCAGTTGAAGGTGCAATTTCCCCAGACAAAACTTTCAAGAAAGTTGATTTACCGGCACCATTAGCACCAATCAAGCCATAACAGTTACCGGGTGCAAATTTGATATTTACATCTTCAAATAGCTTTCGGTCGGCAAAGTGCAAACTTACGTCATTAACAGTAATCAAATATATAATCCTCATTTCATAAACATAGTTAATGTGCATTATACGGACTATTTTCAACTGATGCAAGAGATTTATCACAATGCCATGGCAATATAATAAATCCCACTTAATCCAATAAAGATATAAATCAAAGTTTTCATAAAACTAATATTTAAATGGCTCACTAATCTATTAGCAATGAATGTTCCAATAATTGATCCTATTATTCCCACGGCTACAAATTTTAAATTATTCAACGACAAAATACCATTAGCAAAACGTAAGCTAGTCATAATAAAGGTATCGATCAAGAAGAATGTTTGAATGCTTGAAAGATATTTCTCCTTAGTATCAGAAATCGTCAGAAAGTATAATGCCATCAATGGCCCACCGATTCCAAACATTCCATTGAAGAATCCTGAAATCAAGGCAAAAATAATCATAACAAACAACGGAATCTTACTAATAGTAATCGATTTCCAATTCATAAATACGTAATATAAAGATAAGGTCACTAATAGTAATCCCAAAAGTAACTTCAAGTGACAAGCTGGCAGATTGCTACTCAAATGCAGTGAAATTATTGCCATTGAAATATAGATCAAAAATGGTTTGATTATCTTGCGCCATTCAAAATACTTTCGATAATGCCAAACGACCATCACATTAGCAACGACCATCGTTAATGTCGAGACCCCAGCGCTTTGATTGATTGGCAATAGATGCGGCAAAAAAACCATCATCACGATACCCGACCCAAAACCAGTCACACCCTGAACAAAGCCCGCCATCATTGCCGCAACCAGCATAATAATTATCCAAAACATATGATGGCTCCTCTACAATAAAAATTATTATTTTTTATAATATTGTTCATCTCCTGGTAATGATAATAATTCAGGCTTGCCATAATAATAACCTTGTCGTAAGTTGATTCCCAGATTACTACTCATTTTGGCATCCTTATCATCTTCAATTCCTTCCAATATCAAACGTTGACCATATTCTTGACTAATTCCTTGCCACATAATCAACTTTTTCTGTAATTCTGGATCTTCATTTTGTGAATTGAAGTTTTGAAGTGCAAATTTTAATTCAGAGGCCATCGGCAAAAAGCTTCTAATCTCCTCTAGGCTATTGTCACCCGTACCAACATCATCCAAAGAAATTTGCATCCCATGCTCCATGAAATTTCGTAGATGAGGAATCAAATAAGCATCAGAATATTTCTTGGGACCCTCTTCTTCCGTCAATTCGACAACTACCTTGGTTGGAAACAACTGTAATTGGCTTTTTATGATGGCTTCTTCCATCCTCGTATCTAGCAATTGTTCGCGATTAACATTAACTGAGCAATAATCTACTTTGAGCCCGAGAATCTTTGTCGTCTCTACCAACAATTTAGAAGTCATTTCCGTGCTGATCTCAGAAAAGGATTTTGGCAAACGCCACCCTTCTGGAGTCAATTGCTTAATCAATAATTCATAACCGTAAATCGTGTCGGTCTTTATATCAATTTGTGGTTGTACAAAATAACGATAAATTTCATTCATAATCTCAATTCTTTCCTATATATCAAAACGATATATTTACTTTTTATAGTAAAAACGTATATACTTTTAGTATAATCCAATTAACGAAATATTTATATTTGGATATTAAAAGAAAAGTTGTGGTAATTCAATGAAAATAGTCATAGTTGGGTGTACTCATGCTGGTATCGCCGCTATAAATCAATGTTTAAAGTATTATCCCGATGCAACCATAGCAGTATATGAGCGCAATCGGAATATATCCTATCTATCTTGTGCTACATATTTACATATCGCTGGCTCCGTTAAAAATCTTGATGAAGCAATGTATGCTAATCCAGAACAATTCATTAAAAAAGGTGTTCAAATGCGGATGCAACATGACGTTATCGAAATCGATGGCAAAAATCATACTATTTTGGCTCAAGATCTCCAAACAAAGGAATTCATCCATGATACATATGATAAATTAATTATGACGACTGGTTCTAAAACTACGATTCCTGTGATTCCCGGTATTGAAAGTACTAAAGTAATGCTTTGTAAAACTTGCGACCAAGCTCAAGAGCTTTACAAAGCATCAAAAAATGCCAAGACAATTGCTATCTTAGGAGGAGGATATTCTGGTGTTGAACTTGCCGAAGGTTATTTAAAATCCGGTCACCAAGTTATTCTCTTCCAACGTAAAGAACAATTACTGAACCAATATCTTGATATAACTATCGCTCAAAAAGTCAAAAAATTACTACTAGACAATAACGTCAAAGTAATGACTAATACCGTGGTGACTCGCTTTAACGAAACCGACGATGGTAAAGTGCTAGTTAAAACTAGTGCTGGTGACTATCTAGTCGACATAGTTACGATCTGTCCTGGTGTTTTACCGCAAGCTGACTTACTCAAAGGACAAGTTGAATTGGCTAAAAATGGTGCCATCATGACCAACGAATACATGCAATCATCTGATCCTGATATTTTTGCAGCTGGTGATGTTACCGAAGTTCATTATAATCCAACTCTTAATTCCAAATATATTCCTTTAGCATCACATGCTATCAGACAAGGCGCTTTAGCTGGAGCCAATGTGATTGAACCAAAATTTAAGACCATTGGTACTCAAGCTACAACAGGTATGCTAGTATTTGGAAACACTGTTGCCAGTACTGGTCTGACTTTACACGAGGCTTTAAATGAAAATTTTGATGCCCAGGAAGTCTTTTTTGAAAGCAACTATCGACCTGATTTTATGCCTACTAATGCTAAAGTTAGTATCGAATTAGTTTATGATCGTAAATCACATCAAGTTCTAGGAGCCCAATTGATGAGTGAACATGAGGTCTCCCAATCAGCCAATACTATTTCAGTCATCATCCAGAATAAAAATACCATCGACCAATTAGCTTATCTCGACATGCTCTTCTCACCTAATTTTGATGAACCATTCAATTATCTTAATTTGGTTGCTCAAAAAGCAGTCGATAAAGAATATCAATATTCAAAAAATCAAAAATTATTTTTGAGGTTACCTTAATGAAATTAAATATCCGCAAATTGCAAGAACAAGTTAGCCACTTTGGAAAAATAAAGAAAAGTTA
>NZ_AZDO01000096.1 GCF_001435505.1 Companilactobacillus futsaii JCM 17355
GTGAGCTATTATTTCAAATGACCAATGATTAAACTTTAATTTTTGAACAATAAAGTTCTTCATATTTTCAGTTATGATTGAATTACACCCTCTATGACTGAGTTGTTCTTTAGCCATTTTGTGAGCAGATTCCGCTGAATAAGGTGTAACTTTATTCAATTCAACACTGATAGTTGAAGGACCCCTATTCAGATGACGAGCTATTGCACGAGTGGATTCCCCACGTTCGTGCCAATCTT